>NZ_JCALCJ010000001.1:0-783917 GCF_059812295.1 Mycobacterium sp. NGS63 | reverse complement strand
CTTCCAAACCGGCGCCGCTGCCGCCGCCCACCGTGAGCGCGGAGCCCCCGGCGAAGAACCTGTGGCCCATTGCGATCCTGGTCGCCGTGGTCGTCGTCGCGGTGGTGGTGGCGTTGGTGCTCATCGCCGCGCTGGCGCACACCAACAGCAACTCGGCGGCGACGGCCACACAGACAAGCACATCGACATACACCCCGGACGCCTCCGCGCCGGCATCCACGTACGCGCCGCCGGTCGATCCCGAAACCGCCGCCTACCAACAGCTGCAGGCGTTCAAGGACGGGGACGCCGGCGCCCTCAACCAGGTCAGCGAAAGCTGGATACCGCAACTCAGCTCCAAGCACGCCTCGCAGCCGTGGTCGTGCGACCCCGAGGACGGGCTGTGCTACAACAGCGAACTGACGCTGCAGGAGCATCGCAAGCTACGCGACCAGTACGGCGCCATCCTGGCGTGGTCGGGTGACTGGACGGTCTGGGCCGGCCCGGACTACTGGGTGACCGTTGTGCCACAGGTGTTTCCCACCGCGGAGGGCGTGCTGAACTGGTGCAACAGCAAGGGTCTGGACAGGGATCACTGCAGCGCCCAGATCGTCAGCAAGACCCGCGGCCAAAATGGAACCCACGCATACAACCGCTGATGGGACCCGAATGACGGACAAGAACCCGGACGGCGACTCCGAATCCGGCGGTGCCACAACCGATCAGGCGGAGCCGGCACCACCCGGCGCCACCGCGCGCCGTTCGCGGCCGCGCGCCGCGATGGTGGCCCTGAGCACCTTCGCCGTTGCCGTCGTCGTCGTGGGCGTGGTCGTGGGGCTACGGCTGGGCCGCACCCAACACCCCGCGACCGCGCCGACGGCTACGCCGGCGCCGAGCCCCCGCGCGCCGTCGCCGGCGCGGCCGGGTTGCGACACAACGGCATTGCTCGCGTCGATGTCGCCCCGCGACAAGCTCGCGCAGCTGCTGATGGTCGGCGTCACCGACGCGGCCGACGCGCGTACGGTCGTCACCAACCAGCACGTCGGGGGCATCTTCATCGCCAGCTGGACCGACCTGACGATGCTGACCGACGGGTCGCTCACCGACATCGCCCGCTCGGCGGGTCCGTTGCACCTGGCCGTCAGCGTCGACGAGGAGGGCGGCCGGGTGGAGCGGCTGGCCGCGCCGACGCTGCTGGGAAAGGCGCCGTCGGCCCGCTTCCTGGCGCAGAACGAATCGCCCGAGCAGGTCTACCAACTGGCGCTGGAACGCGGCCGCAAGATGCGCCAGCTCGGCATCACCATCGACTTCGCCCCGGTCGTCGACGTCACCGACGCCCCCGACGACACCGTGATCGGCGACCGGTCGTTCAGCGACAAACCCGCCGTGGTGACGAAGTACGCCGGCGCGTACGCGCGCGGCCTGCGCGAGGCCGGGATCTTGCCGGTGCTCAAGCACTTTCCCGGGCACGGCCACGCCTCCGGCGACTCGCACGCCACCGGCGTGGTGACCCCCCCGCTGGACGAGATGCAAGACGTCGACCTGGAGCCCTACCGAACGCTGGTCAGCCAGGCGCCGGTGGGGGTGATGGTCGGCCACATGCAGGTGCCCGGCCTCACCGGCACGGACCCCGCCAGCCTGAGCCCGGCCGCGATCGCCTTGCTGCGCAACGGAAAAGGCTACAACGGTCCCCCGTTCGACGGCCCCGTGTTCACCGACGACCTGTCGAGCATGAAAGCGATCACCGACCGCTACGGGATTTCCGAGGCCGTGCTCAAGGCCCTGCAGGCCGGAAACGACACCGCCCTGTGGGTGAGCACCACCGCCGTTCCCGCCGTGCTCGACCGGCTGCAGTCGGCCCTGGCCTTCGGCGAGTTGACGATGCCCGACGTCGACGCGGCGGTGCGGCGGATGGCCGCGGCCAAAGCCTTCGACGCGCCCTGTGGGCACTGACGGCTCACCATGTGCGCCAACCACACACCCAGGCCGAATCGGCGACGGCGCGGCGCCATCCTGGGCGCCGTCGCGGGCGCCGCGATCGTCGTCGCCGCCGTCGCGGTGGTCAAGTGGAGTGGCGCCGGATCGCCCCATCGCCTGGCCGGCACCGCGCCGATTCCCCCGCCCGCCACCACGATCGGCGCTCCCGCCGGCACGACGGGCGCCACGGCCGGGCGGGCCGAACCCGGCGCAGCGGCGCTACAGGCCGACTTTGCGCAGCTGCAACGCACCATCGACGGCACGGTCGGGTTGATGATCGCGCCGGCCGGAAACGCGGCCGCGCCCGTGACGTTGGGGCCGTGGACGATTGGGCCGGCCTGGTCGACCATCAAGGTCCCGTTGGTCATCGCGGCCCTGCGCGAAACCGGTTCGGCCGACGTGACGGGCGCGATGCGGGCCGCGATCACCGAATCGGACAACGCGGCGGCCGAGTCGATCTGGGCGGGCCTGGGCGATCCGGTCACCGCGGCCCACGCGGTGGAGAAGGTGCTCCGCGAAGCCGACGACCCGACGCCGGTGCAATCGCAGAAGATTCGGCCCCAGTTCACCGCGTTCGGGCAGACCATGTGGTCGCTCACCGATCAAATGCGGTTCGCCGCCTTCGCGGCGTGCGACGGCAGGGATGCGCCCGTGCGCGCGCTCATGGGCCAGATAGAGCAGGACCAGCGCTGGGGGTTGGGCCGCATCCCCAACGCCGAATTCAAGGGCGGCTGGGGGCCTTCGGAGGCGGGGGCCTACCTGGTGCGGCAATTCGGCTTCGTCACCAACCCGTCCGGCGGCGTGAGCGTGGTTGCGGTGGCGGTGCAACCCGCGTCGGGATCGTTCGCCGAGGGATCGGCGGATCTCAGCAAGGTCGGAGATTGGCTCAACACGCGGATCGCGATGCTGCCGGCGGGCCAATGTCACGGGTAGGCGGCCACCATCGGCCGCCGTCGACCACCGCACAGAAAGGGTGTTGATGGTGTTCACGCAGCAGTACACTTTGACGGCCGGGCCGAGTGAGGGGGTGTCCCATGGTGGAGCCTAAGGGATCAATCCTGTTGGTCTATTTCGTGGCGGACGAGTCGGGCTCGATGGGCCGGAACATCGACGAGCTCAACGAGGGCCTTTCCTCGCTGCACGACGCGTTGCAGCGGGAGTCGTTCGCCGCGGCCAAGATCCGGCTGTCGGTGATCGGCTTTTCCGACACCGCGTTCACCTATCTCGAGCCCGCCGACTTGCGCTTCCTGCAAGGCATGCCGGTGCTGACCGCGCAGAGCCTGACCTCCTACGCGGCGGCGTTCGACCAGCTGGCCTACCGCATCAGCGTGGATGTGCCCAGCCTCAAGGCCCAGGGCTACACCGTGCACCGGCCGGCGGTGTTCTTCCTCACCGACGGCCTGCCCAACGGGAACGAGGACTGGCGCGCGGTGCGGGCCCACCTGCTGTCGCAGCCGGCGGCGCCGAACATCTTGGCCTTCGGGATCGGCGACGCCGACGCCGCCATCGTCGGCGAGCTGGCCACCAAGCCGCATTTCGCGTTCGTCGCCGCCCGCGGCGTCGACACCGGGGCGGCCATCTCCGAATTCCTGACCTCGCTGACGCAATCGGTGATCAGCTCCGGGCAGGCCCTGGCGTCCGGCTCGGCCGAACTGCAATTCGAAAAGCCCGAAGGCTTCACCCTCGCCGTCGACGTCGTCTGAACCGGCCGCTTCAGACGCCGAGGCTCATGAAGACTTTCAAGCGGAGGCCCAAAGCGGCGCCGCCGCCGGACGAGGACCCCACAGCCCCCCTGGCGGTCCCGGCGGCCGGGAACGCGTCGGGGGTTTCCGAAGTCGTCGGCCCGATCGTCATCCCGCAGATCGTCGTGGGCTCACCCTCGCCGCCGGGGGAACCGTCGACCATCGCCGCGGACTACCGTTCGTTGCCGTTTCGGCCCGACACGGTGATCGACGGATGGTCCACCGAAGCCATGACCCTGCGCGGGGTGTCGCTGCGCGGGCACCTGCACCGCTACAACGGCGCGCCGCGCCAGGACGAGTTCGCGCTGCATCACCTGCCCGACGGGCGCGTGGTCGTCCTTGTGGCCGACGGGGTTTCGGGCGCCCCCCAATCGCACATCGGCGCGAGCACCGCCACCCGGCAGGCGGCCGAGTGGCTGCACGGTAACGTCGGCGCGGACGTCGCGGGCACCGACTGGCAGGGCCTGCTCAAGAGCACCGCCTGGGCGCTCAACGAGCGGGCCCAGACGCTGTTGGGACTGCCCGAGCCGGACCCCGTCCGGGCCGAGGAGCAACTCGCGACCACCCTGATGTGTGCGGTCATCGAGCCCACCGGCCCCGCAAGCCTGCGCGCCCATCTGGTCGGCGCGGGCGACTCGGTGGCGTGGCTGCTCTCGTCGGGGCGGTTCACGCAAATCCTTGGCGGCAAGGCGGTTTCGGAGTCCGGCGTGGCGTCCTCGGCGGTGGTGGGATTGCCCCGGGTGCCGACGGAAATCACGCCCGTGGTCGCCGACGTCATGGGCGACGACGTCCTGCTGATCGCCACCGACGGCATCGGCGATCCGCTCGGGACCGGGCAGGGCGGCGTGGGAAACCTCTTCCGCGACGTGCTGAGTCGACCGTGTCCCCCGTCGCTGATCGAATTCGCCCATGCCGTGGACTTCAGCCGCGAAACCTTCGACGACGACCGGACTTTGGTGGCGGTGTGGCTCCGCAAGCAGGCGCCCCCCGGAACCGGGCCGGCGCCCCGCCCGCACAGTCCCGTGGAGGGCCTGCAGTGACGCCGCAGGCGACATTCGGCCGCTACCGGCTGCTGTCGCTGATCGGCGAGGGCGGCATGGGCAAGGTGTACAAGGCCCACGACACCGTGATCGGCCGGGACGTCGCCATCAAGGTGCTGCCCACGGAGCTGGGCGCCGAGCCCGGCTATCGGGAGCGCTTCCGCCGCGAGGCCCACGCCGCCGCACGGCTGGCCGAACCGCACATCGTCCATATCTACGACACCGGCGAGATCGACGGCCAGCTCTACCTCGTCATGCCGATCATCGAGGGCACCGACGTGCAGGCCCTGCTGCGGCGCGAGGGACCGATGAGCCCCGAGCGCGCCGTGCACGTCGTCGAGCAGCTGGCCGACGCGCTGCACGCCGCCCACGCCGTCGGGCTCGTGCACCGGGATGTCAAGCCCTCCAACACCCTTGTGGCCGAGCGCGACTTCGTCTACCTGATCGACTTCGGCATCGCCCACGACGCGGCGGCCACCAAGCTGACCCGCACCGGGATGATCGTGGGCAGCTGGGCCTACATGGCACCCGAACGGTTCACCACCGGCGCGGCCGACGCGCGCGCCGACATCTACGCCCTCGCCTGCGTGCTGTACGAGTGCCTGACCGGCGACCAGCCCTACTCGGGCGACAGCCTCGAACAGCAATTCACCGGGCACTACTCCCTGGCCCCGCCGAAGCCCACCGACGTCAACCCCGCGCTGCCGGCCGGGTTCGACGCCGTGATCGCCCGCGGCATGGCCAAGGACCCGCGCCAGCGCTACGCGAGTGCCCAGGACCTGGCCGCCGCCGCCCGGCACGCCCTCGCCACGATCCCGGCCCGCAACGCGCGCGGCACCCCCACCGTGCTCGAGCCGCCCCCACCGCGGCCCGCGCCGGCCCCGCCCGTGCGGCGTCCGGCGCGCCGGCGCCGGCTGACGCGGCCGGTGCTGGGCGTGGCCCTCGTCGGCTTGGTGGCGCTGGCGGGCGCCGTCGCCGCCGTCGCCTACCTGTTGCGGCCGTCGTCGCCGGCGTCCCAAGCGGCCCGGCCGCACCCGGCCCCGGGCCAAACCGCCCAGCCCGCAACGTCTTCGGGGCAGGCGGTCCTGCCGTTCGCAGGCCTCAAGAACCCCACCGCCGTCGCGGTCGACGACGCCGGTGACGTCTACGTCGCCGACGCGGGCAACGGTCAGGTGCTGGAACTGGCGGCCGGCTCCAGCAGTCCGGCCGCGCTCCCGTTCATCGGCTCGGGCGAGCCCGACGGCGTCGCGGTGACCGCCGCCCGCACCGTCTACGCCATCTACCCCGGAAGCAATCCCGTGCTGAAACTGGCCGCCGGCGCCACCAGCGCGACCGAGCTGCAGGTCACCGGGCTCACCAGCCCCCGCGGCGTTGCGGTGGACAACACCGACAACCTCTACCTCACCGACGGGTCCAACCGGGTGCTGAAACTGGCGGCCGGCTCCACCAGCCCCACCGCGCTGCCCATCACCGGACTGAGCAACCCGGCCGGGGTCGCGGTCGACGGCGGCGGCGCGGTCTACGTCACCGACGGCGGCAACAACCGGGTGCTGAAGCTGGCGGCCGGCTCCGGCGGCGCGACCGAGCTGCCGTTCACCGGCCTGAGCAATCCCGGCGCCGTCGCGGTGGACCCGCCCGGCGACGTCTATGTCGTCGACCGCGGCAACAACCGGGTGCTGAAACTGGCGGCCGGCTCCAGCAGCCCGACCGAGCTGCCGTCGTCCGGCCTGAACAACCCGACCGGCATCGCCGCCGACGGCGGCGGCAACGTCTACGTCGCCGACGCCGGCAACGCCCGGGTGGTCAAGCTCGCGGCGTGAGGTCTCGTGTTACAACCGTTGCACGCCAACAACTTTCGAAACTCCTTGCCATGTGGAAGTCGCCGCCGCCGGCGCGGCGGAAAAGCCGATCAGCGAAACGTTAGCGATGCCGACTTCCGAAGAGTATTCTCCCTGCGACGAGTCCTGTTCAGCGCGCAGGGAGGTGCTCATAGGTGTCGATTTCCGGCGGGCACACCCGGGGACGATCCACGAGGGCGATCAGGGTGGTGCGGCTGCCACGCTCTCCAAGAATCTTTCAAGGCGTAGCCCTCAAACTCACCGACTGATGGAGAGTGCGCACTCAATTCCATCCCGTGCCCTCAAATCACACCAACCCGCGAGAGAAAGCGAAAAACATGACGAGTCAACAAGCCCCAGCCGGCTGGTACCCAGACCCTGAAGGCGGAGCCGGCCAAAGGTATTGGGACGGCCAACAATGGTTGGCCAACACCCCTGCCTCCCCACAGCAGGCCGCGATCAGCCCCGATGCTCTGCGTGCCGCCATGGCCGAGAATCGGTCGATCTGGGTCACCAACGGCCTGGCAGTTTGGTCGCTGGTGGTCGGCATTATGAGCCTCTTGCTGTGTCTGTTCTGCGGCGTCGGCGCGGCCACGGGGATCGTCGGGGTGATCGTGGGCATCATCGCGGTCAACAAGAGCAAGCAGACCGGTCACGGCCGGGGGATGGCGCTGGGCGGGCTCATCACCAGTGGCGTGGCGGTCGGGTTCGGCCTGCTGGTGCTGCTCGTCTTCGGTGGACTGGCGTCAATGCATTGACGGGAATTGCATGTTCCGGCTACCCGAGGTGGTCGGCGACTTTTCCTGCGCGGGTGGGGCGTTCGTGTGGCTGAGGGCGTTCATGGACCCGAGGCAGGGATTGCACTGACCGAAGCACAGCGGCACATCCGATCGCCAAAGATGCTGCGGCACAAGCCAACTGAGTTCACCGCGGCGCCCGTGAAGGCGACATGAACCGCAAGCGCGTGGTCATCGCCGGGCTGGGCGACGTCGGAGTGCTCACCGCGATCCGCCTGGCACGGCACGCCGACGTCGTCGGAATCTCCGTCAAGCCCGCGCTGGTGAGCGGCCAGGAACTCGGTGTGCGGCTCGCCCGCCCGGAGGACTGGGCGCGCGACTACTGGGTCCCGTTCGACAACTTCCGCCGCCTGGACGGGGTGCGAAAGGTGCAGGCCGCTCTGGTGGGGCTGGACCTGGCGGGCCGCACCGTCTCGGGCCGGCGCGAGGACGGCACGACGCTCACCGAGCCGTACGACGCGCTGGTCATCGCGACCGGTGTCAGCAACGGATTCTGGCGCCGACCGACGCTGCAGTCGCCCGCCGAAATCGGCGCCGAGCTGAGCGCCGCCCACGACCGGGTGGCCGCCGCGGATTCGGTGATCGTCATCGGCGGGGGCGCGGCCGCGATCACCAGCGCCGCCAACATCGCCCAGACGTGGCCGGCCAAGCGGATCCATCTGTACTTTCCCGGCGAGCGGGGCCTGAGCGAGTATCACCCGGCGATCTGGCGGCGCATCGCGGGCCGGTTGACCGCCCTCGGCGTGCGCGTGCACCCCGGGCACCGCGCCCTGGTCCCCGACGGCTTCACGGGTGACGAGATCACCGGCGAACCGGTGCAGTGGAGCACCGGACAACCCCCGAGTTCCGCCGACGCCGTGCTCTGGGCGATAGGACGGGTGCGGCCCAACACCGGTTGGCTGCCGCCGGAGCTGCTCGACGAGCGCGGGTTCGTGCGCGTGACGCCGGAGCTGCGGGTGCCCGGCCACCGGGGAGTCTTCGCGGTCGGGGACGTCGCCGCCACCGACCCGCTGCGCAGCTCCGCGCGCAATCGCGGGGATGCGCTGGTGGCCAGCAACATTCGCGCCGAGTTCGCCGGCCGCAGGCTGCGCACCTTTCGGGCGCCGGGCCGGCGCTGGGGTTCGCTGCTGGGCATCCAGCCCGACGGGCTCGAGGTGTTCCTGCCCACCGGCCATGCGTTCCGCTTCCCGTCCTGGTCGGTCGAGCGGGTGGTGATGCCGTGGGTCGTGCGCTGGGGCATGTATCGCGGTATACGCGACAACCAGCCGCCACTGTTCGGGCCGATAGGTTGACCGTGTGAGCACCCCGGCCGGCGGCGGCGAGCTGCGCCGCAGCCTCGGGCTGTTCGACGCCGTCGTGATCGGGCTGGGCTCGATGATCGGCGCCGGGATTTTCGCGGCGCTGGGCCCGGCGGCGCGGGCGGCGGGCTCCGGGCTGCTCGTCGGGCTGGGCGTGGCGGCGGTGGTGGCCTACTGCAACGCCACCTCCTCGGCGCGCCTGGCCGCCCGCTATCCGGCCTCCGGCGGCACCTACGTGTACGGCCGCGAGCGCCTCGGCGAATTTTGGGGATACCTGGCGGGCTGGGGCTTCGTCGTCGGCAAGACCGCCTCGTGCGCGGCGATGGCCCTGACCGTCGGCTCCTACGCCTGGCCGTCGCAGGCGCACGCGGTCGCCGTCGCGGCGGTGGTCGCGCTGACCGCGGTGAACTACGCCGGCGTGCAGAAGTCGGCCTGGCTGACCCGCGTCGTCGTCGCGCTGGTGCTGGCGGTGCTGGCCGGGGTGGTGGTGGCTGTATTCGCCTCCGGCAGCGCCGATGCCGGGCATCTGCGCCTGACCGGTGTCGGCGCCGGCGGCGTGATCCAGGCCGCGGGGCTGCTGTTTTTCGCCTTCGCCGGCTATGCGCGCATCGCCACCCTCGGCGAGGAGGTGCGCGACCCCGCTCGCATCATCCCGCGGGCCATCCCGCTGGCGCTGGCCATCGCCCTGGCCGTCTACGCCCTGGTGGCCGTCGCCGCGCTGGCTGCGCTGGGTCCGGCGCGCCTCGCCGCGGCCACGGCGCCGCTGTCCGAGGCGGTTCGGGTCGCGGGGGTCGGGTGGCTGGCTCCCGTCGTGCAGGCCGGCGCGACGGTGGCCGCGCTGGGTTCGCTGCTGGCGTTGATCCTCGGCGTCTCGCGCACCACCCTGGCCATGGCGCGCGACCACCATCTCCCCCACGCGCTGGCCGCCGTGCACCCGAGGTTTCAGGTGCCCCACCGCGCCGAGCTGCTGATCGGTGTCGTCGTCGCGGTGCTGGCCGCGACCGCCGATCTGCGGGGCGCCATCGGCTTTTCGTCCTTCGCGGTGCTGATCTACTACGCCGTGGCCAACGCGTCCGCGTTCACCCTGCGGCTCGACGAGGGCCGCCCGCCCCGCGGGATCCCGGTGGTCGGCCTGGTCGGCTGTGTGGTGCTGGCGTTCGCGCTGCCCCCGTCGTCGGTGCTGTCCGGCGTGGCGGTGCTGGGCGTCGGCGTCGCGGCCTACGGGATCCGGCGCGCTGTCCCCGGCCGAGCCGATCGGGAAGACTGAGTGGATGGCCGACTCCGGGACCGAAGCCTTCGAGAAGCTGGTCGCGCTGCTGAACTATCCGATGTACGTCGTCACCACCCAGGCCGACGGCGCCGCGGCCGGCTGCCTGGTCGGGTTCGCCACCCAGACCAGCATTCACCCGCCGCGCTTCCTGGTCGGGTTGTCCACCAAGAACCACACCTTCCGGGTGGCGTCGTCGGCCAGCCATCTGGCCGTGCACGTGTTCGACCGCGAGCACCTCGGGGTCGCGGAGCTCTTCGGCAGCCAGACCGGCGACGAGGTCAACAAGTTCGACCGCTGCTCCTGGCACCCCGGCCCCGCGCGGTTGCCCATCCTCGACGACGCGGCCGCCTGGTTCGCCGGCAAGATCCTGGACCGTTTCACCCTCGGCGACCACGTCGGGCACCTGCTCGAACCCGTCGACGGCAGCCCGCCGCGGGAGCTCGAGGAGTGGGTCTCCTTCGGCGACGTCAGCGACCTGCAACCCGGCCACGAGGCCTGACCGGTGTCGTCGGTACGGGTGGGCGCCGTCGGCGACGTCACCGAACTGGCGTCGTTCTACGCCGACCCGCCGGACGGGGTGCGCGCCAACATGATCTTCAGCGCCGACGGCGCCGCCGCCTTCGCGGGTCGCGCCGGGCCGCTGTCGTGCCCGGCCGATCAACAGCTGCTGCGGATCCTGCGCGGCTTCGCCGACGTCGTCCTCGTCGGCGCCGGCACCGCGCGCGCCGAGAACTACGGCCCGGTGCGGCTCGCCGGCGCGCACGCAGACGGCCGGACCGCGCCGCCCCCGATCGCCGTGATCAGCCGCAGCGGCGCCCTACCGGCCCGGCTGTTCAGCGATCCCGACCAGCCACCGATCCTGGTGACCTGCGCGGGGTCGGCCGCGCAGCACCCGCCCGGGCGGGCCTTAAAGCGGCTGGTGGCGGGCGAGGACTCCGTCGACGTGACCAAGGCGATAACGCTGCTGCGCGCGCGAGGCATGCACCGCATCCTGTGCGAGGGCGGGCCGACGCTGCTGGACGAGCTGGTCGACGCCGACGCCGTCGACGAGATCTGCGTGACCCTGGCGCCCAAACTCGCCGGCAGCCAGCCCGTCGGCCCGCGCCGGCCGTCGCGGCTGTCGGTGCCGGCGACGCTGCGGCTCGAGCACGCGCTGACGCACGACGACTACCTCTTCATGAAGTACCGCCGCTGAGCTCAGGCGCGCGGATACCCCCGCCGGACCGTGCGGTCGAGGACGCCCAGCGTGGCCCGCAGCGCGCCCTCGGACAGCACCGGGAAGATGCCGGCCTCCCGCCATTTCGGGTCGATGTCCGACCAGTCGTAGAACGAGGTGACCACCGTGGACGCGCCGTCGTCGGCCGGCTCGAGCCGGTAGCCGTAGACGTGGCCGATCTGCGGGCGAATCCGGCCCAAAACCGTCCACGAAATCAGCCGACCGCGCTCGAAGTCCTTGATGCTGACGGTGACGTCGTATTTGCCGAGTTCGGGGAAATCGTTGAGCGATTCGCGGTCCATGTGCACCACGAAGGTGTCCCCGGCGGCGGTCACCGGGTCGCCGTCGGCGTCCTGCAGCATGCCCGAGGAGTCGATCGCCACGTGGCCCTGCGGGTCGCAGAGCACCGCGAAGACGTCGGCCGCCGGGGCCGCGATGGTGCGACTGATCTCGATGCGCTCGCTCATTGCCGGTCACTCTACGGCGCGTTCGGCATGCGGCGCGTCGGGGCGCTTCCTATGATGAAAGCTTGAGTAAGATCTCGTCGAATTCCCTGCGCGACACGGCCTTCGGTCCGTCCGTCCTCTCGCAAACACCGGAAGGAGGACCAGCGGCCCCGTGAGCGATTCCAACGGCGCGGACCCATACCGCAATCTGGCCGTCGACCGGCTGCGACCCGGCGAACTGCATTGGGTGCTGAACCACGACGCCGTGCACGGAATCGCCTACGCCTTCCGCAATCCCGTCGCCGTCGCCGAGTCCATCGACGACCCGGGCGACGACCGCAAGACGTACCTGATCCGGGTCAGGCGCGACGACCTGGCCGGGGCGCTGGAAAAGATCAACGACTGGATCGTCAACAATCCCGGCCCAGCGGGGATGCAGGCGTACGGGTTTTTCCGGGCGCTGTCGCGCGAGGGACTCAGCGAGCGCGAAGCGGACGGTAGCCAGCCGGACGCGAATTAGCCGGCTTTCTGGCAATTCAGCGTGCCGCGCGGTTGCTCAAGCCATTAGCCTTATGCCTGGCGCGCCGGTCGGTTTGCGGCGCGTGGCGGCGGGTGAGGAGTCGGCGATGAGTGACACGACCGCGGATTCGCGGGAGGGTTCACAGTTCGGGCCGTATCGGCTACGACGGCTGGTGGGCCGCGGCGGCATGGGCGACGTCTATGAGGCCGAGGACACGGTGCGCGAACGGATCGTGGCGCTCAAGCTGATGTCACAGTCGCTGTCGGCCGATCCGGTCTTTCGCTCCCGCATGCAGCGCGAGGCCCGCACCGCGGGACGGCTGCAGGAACCGCACGTCGTGCCGATCCACGACTTCGGCGAGATCGACGGGCAGCTCTACGTGGACATGCGCCTGATCGACGGCACGAACCTGGCCACCACGCTGAGCCGGTTCGGCCCGCTGTCCCCGCCGCGGGCGGTGGCGATCGTGCGCCAGATCGGCTCGGCGCTCGACGCCGCGCACGCCGCCGGGGTGATGCATCGCGACGTCAAACCGGAAAACATCCTCGTCAGCGCCGACGACTTCGCCTATCTGGTCGACTTCGGCATCGCCAGCGCGACGTCGGACGAAAAGCTCACGCAGTTCGGCACCACCGTGGGAACCGTCAAATACATGGCGCCGGAACGGTTCAGCGAATCCGAGGTGACCTACCGGGCCGACATCTACGCCCTGGCCTGCGTGCTGTACGAGTGCCTGACCGGATCGCCGCCGTACACGGGCGACACCATCAGCGTGATGGGGGCCCACCTCAACCAGGCGATCCCGCGCCCGAGCGCCGCGCGCCCGGGCATTCCGGCGGCCTTCGACGGGGTGATCGCCCGCGGCATGGCCAAGGATCCCGCGGCCCGCTACGCCACCTGCGGCGATTTGTCGGCGGCGGCCTACGCCGCGCTGGCCACGACCGACCAGGACCGCGCCACCGACATCCTGGAGCGCAGCCAGGTGGCCAAGCTGCCGGCCGCTTTCGCCGGCCCGGCGCCGAGCGGCTACACCCCGGCGCCGCTCATGGCGAACCAGACCCCGGGGTGGGGCCCGCCGCAGCCGACGGGGTGGCCCGGCGCTCCCGGCTGGGGCACCGGCGATGTGGGCAGCGTGGGCGCTTGGGGGCCGCCGCCGCGGCCCAGCCACAAGCCCTGGCTGTGGGCAGGCGCCGCCGTCGCCGCCGTGCTGGCCGTCGTGGGCGGGGTGGCCGTGGTGGCCGCCCAGCCGTGGAAGTCGTCGTCCCCGGGTTCGACGGCCTCGTCGCCGACGTCTCCGCCGCCCGCGCCCGACGCGGTCGAGCTGCGCGTGCTCGACGACGGCGTGTCCGTCGGCAGCTCCGTCGCGCCGATAACGATCGACATCTTCAACGAGCCCATCTGCCCGCCGTGCGGCAGCTTCATCCGGTCGAACGCCGCCGACATCGACAGCGCGGTGAACAACAAGAAGCTGGCGGTGCGCTATCACCTGCTCAATTTCCTCGACGACAAGTCGCGCAGCAAGACCTATTCGACCCGCGCGGTCGCGGCGACGTATTGCGTTGCGGCACAGAACAACCCGAAGCTGTACACCGGCTTCTACTCCGGCCTGTTCGCCAGCAATTTCCAGCCCGCGGAAAACGCCCCCGAAGACCGCACCGACGGCGAGCTGGCGCAGCTGGCCAAGACGGTGGGCGTCGACGCGAGCGTGATCGACTGCATCAAGGGCGGTGACGACGTCAGCACGGCCAGGACCAAGGCCGCCGCCGGCGACACGACGCTGGCCGGGCTCAACGCCAACGGCACGCCGTTCGTGTGGGATGGCACCACGTCGGTGAACTATCAGGACCCCACCTGGCTGACCAAGCTCATCGGGTAATCGAGCGCCGAAACTGCAACCAGAGCGCGATGTTGGGCGTTTTCGGCGCTCTCAGCGCAGACTCGGCGTCGCCGTCGACCGCTATCGTGCAAACCTATGACCAAGACCCGTTCACGCGATCTGGTTGTGGTCGCACCCGTGAAAAAGTGGTCGTGCGCGTCATGCGGGGACGGCGAGGGCTTCGTGAAGGTGGAAGCCGGCAACCTGCTCTGCCTTGACTGCGCCGACCTCGGCCACCTCATTTTCCTGCCATCCGGCGATGCGGCGCTGACCAGGCGGGCCAAGAAAGCCAGCGGCCTCGCCGCAGTGGTTGTGCGGTGGAGTCGTGCCCGCAATCGCTATGAGCGCCAAGGGATTCTGGTGGAGGCGGGTGCCCTCGAGCGCGCCGAAGCCGAGTGCCTATCCGATGCGGAGGCGCGCTCGCGCCGCCGCGAGCGGGACGAGGCGCGGCGCGCGGCCGAGGACGTGCGCTTCCGAGGAGAGTTCGCCGCCGCGATCCGCGACCTGTTCCCCGGCTGTCCGCCCGCGAGGGCCAACGAGATCGCGGAGCATGCAGCGATGCGCGGCAGTGGCCGGGTTGGGCGAAGCGCCGCGGCGCGGGCGCTCGACCCGGACGCTATCCACCTCGCGGTTGCGGCATCCGTCCGGCACCTCGACACGAATTACGACCAGCTGCTGATGGCGGGCGTCGAGCGAGGAGCGGCCCGGGATCGGGTTCGCCAGCGCGTCGAGGACGTGTTGCGTGCTTGGCGAGCCGGGAGTCCGGAACCCGATCTGGGCGGCTGATGACGGCGCGGAATCAACTGCCGACAACGACTCCGATGTCGGTGTGCCTGAAGTCATCGCCTTTGAAGAGCAGGGGCTCGCCGCTGAGCTTCGCGAGGGCGTAGGAGAAGCAGTCGCCATAGTTCAGGCCGGCGCGATGGCGCCCCTTGCCATACCTGCGGTAAGCGACTCGGGCCGCATCGGCTTGATCGACATCGACACTAACAAGTTCGACCGCAGCCCGATGCAGCCACAGATCCAATTCACGTTCTCCCGGCTCACCGAATCGCGTCTCGATCACGATGGCCGTTTCCAAATATGATGCCGTCGACATCAGCCGAACAGCGTCTGCTTCCAGCGCTGCCTCATACCGTTCGGCCTCCGGCTCACCGCTGAGCATCGCGACCAACGCGGATGTATCCAGCACCATCAGGCGGGCAACCCGCGATCGTCGTAACCAAGGATCTCGTCGGCGGCTCGGGTGTCGACCACCGGCAACGCCGCGCATCGCTGACGAATCGCGGCAAGTTCTTCGCGCAAAGGTACCGACCGACTGCGTCCAGCCACCCGGGTCAGGCGTTCCCGCAACGCGATGACCACCGCTTCGGTCAAGGTTTCGCCGGTCCTGGCCACGAGCTCCCTGGCCAGCCGGTCGGCCTCGGGGTCCTTGATGCTTAACGCCATAGTTCTAGATTATAGATCGTTGTCGATATTCTATACCGCCCTTATTCGGCGTCCGCGCGCTCGGCGTCGGCCACCGTCAACGGCAGCGCCAGCTCCTCCAGCGGGCGGCGCTCGGCCGCGACGCCGAGCCACAGCTCGACCAGCCCCGCGACGGCCATGACCGCCGCCCCGATCAGGAACGACCACACCACCTGGCCGCGTTCGCCGGAGTTGATCAGCTGCCCGAACAGCACCGGCCCGGTGATGCCGCCGATCGCCGTGCCCACCGCGTAGAAGAACGCGATGGCCAGCGCCCGCGTCTCCATCGGGAAGATCTCGCTGACCGTCAAATACGCCGCGCTCGCGCCGGCCGACGCCAGGAAGAAGGCCACCGCCAACACGGCGATGAACGTCCACGCACCGCCGGTCCCGGTCACGAACAACACCGCCAGCACGACGGCCACGACCGCCGAACCGATATAGGTCGCGGTGATCATCGGCTTGCGGCCGACGCTGTCGAACAGGTGCCCCAGCGCCAGCGGCCCGAGGAAATTGCTCAGCGCCCACAGGATGAAGAACACCGGCACCTTGGCCGACGGCACCCCGTAGAAACCGCTGAGCAGCGTTCCGAGGTTGAACGTGACGCCGTTGTAGAGGAACGCCTGCCCGATGAACAGCGACAGGCCGAGGACCGCGCGCCGCGGGTACAGCGTGAACGCCACCCGGGCGATCTCGCGGAACGAAATCGTCTCGCGCTGGCGGACTTTGAGCGGGCGGCCTTCGGGCTCGGGCAGCGCTTCGCCGCGGTCGCGCTGCACTTCGCTCTCGATGTCGCCGACGATCCGCTCGGCTTCCCGCGCGCGACCGTGAATGAACAACCAGCGCGGGCTCTCCGGCACGTTGCGCCGGACCAGCAGCACGAAGATGCCGAAGATGGCCCCGATGCCGAAGGCGAGGCGCCAGCCGATGTTCGCCGGGAAGTTCGACGTGTCCAGCAGCACCAGCGCGCCGGCCGCCCCGGCGGCCGAACCCAGCCAGTAGGTTCCGTTGATCACCAGGTCCACCCGGCCGCGCACGCGGGCGGGGATCAGCTCGTCGATCGCCGAATTGATCGCGGCGTATTCACCGCCGATCCCGGCGCCGGTGAGGAAGCGCGCGATGAAGAAATACCACGGCGCGAAGGCGAAAGCCGTTGCCACGGTGGCGACCAGGTACACGGCCAGGGTCAGGATGAACAGGTTGCGACGCCCGAACCGGTCGGTGAGATGCCCGAAGAACAACGCGCCCAGGCAGGCCCCGGCGATGTAGAACGCCGCGGCCGTCCCGATCTGCGCGGCGTCGAGCGCGATGCCGCTGCCCTTCTCGGTGAGGCGCGACGACACGTTGCCGACCATGGTGACCTCGAGCCCGTCGAGGACCCAGACGCCGCCCAGGCCGATGACGACCCGCCAGTGAAACTTCGACCAGGGCAACCGGTCCAGCCGCGCCGGCACCTGGGTGGTGATGGTCCCGGTCTGCACGCCCCCGCTCATCTAGCGCGATTCCTCGGGAGTCCAGGCCGGCGGCTGACCGGGGTGGCCCGGGAACAGGTAGTCGATGAAAGCCGCTGCGGTGGGCTGGGGTTCGTGGTTGGCCAGCCCCGGTCGCTCGTTGGCTTCGATGAAGGCGTACTCGGCGCCGGTGACGTCGGGCACCAGCAGGTCGATGCCCGTGACGGGGATGCCGATCGCCTCGGCCGCGGTCACCGCGACCCGGCACAGCTCCTGGTTCACGATGGCGGTGACGTCGTGGATGGTGCCGCCCTGGTGCAGGTTGGCGGTGCGCCGCACGCGCAGCCGGGTCCCTTGGGGCAGCACGCTGTCCAGCGTCCAGCCGGCCTCGGCGACCGTCGACTCGGTGAGGTCGTCGATCGGGATCTTCGACTCGCCGCCGGTGGCCGCCGAGCGGCGCCGGCTTTCGGCCGCGATCAGATCCCGCACGGTGTGCTCCCCCGTGCCGATGATCTCCGGCGGCATCCGCAGCGCCGCGGCGACCACCCGTCCGTCGATCACCACCAGCCGCAGGTCGTCGCCGGCCACCCGCTGCTCGATCAGCACGTCGGGGTACTGCTTGCGGGCCCGGGCCAGCGCCGCGCCGAGGTCGTCGGGACCGTTGTCCGCGGTGACGCCGACGGTGATGCCCTTGCCCTGTTCGCCGCGGGTGGGTTTGACGACGACCTCGCCGACCTCGGCCAGGAAGTTGTAGTCGCCGTCGTCGAAGGTGGCCAGCCGGGCGCGGGGCACGGTGATGCCCGCCTCGGAGACCAGGCGCCGCGTCAGGCGCTTGTCGTCGCATCGGCACATCGCGACGGCCGAGGTGTACTCGGACAGCGACTCCCGGGTGAGCACGGCGCGCCCGCCGTGGGTGAGCCGCATCTCCCCGGTCTCGGCGTCGAGGACCTCGACCCAGATCCCGCGGCGCAACGCCTCGTCGGCGATGATCCGCGCGTAGGGGTTGAGGTCGTCGACCGTCTCCGGCGGCGGGCTGAACAGCGGCTCGTTGATGGCGTTCTTGCGCTTGATCGCCAGCACGGGCACGCGGCGGAAGCCCAGCTTTTCGTAAAGCCCGATGGCGGCGGCGTTGTCGTGCGCCACGGACAGGTCCATGTAGGCGCGTCCCGCGTTGCGGTAGTGCTCGGCCAGCGCCCGGGTCAGCGCGGCGCCGATCCCGGGCAGCCCGGCGCCCGGGTCGACGGCCAAAGTCCACAGGCTCGACCCCTCCTCTGGGTCGGAGAACAGCAACTCGTGGTCGACGCCGGTCACGGTGCCCACCACCGCGCCGTCCGCGTCACGCACCGCCAGCAGATAGGTCACCGCCGGCACGTTCAGGTGGTTGTTCCAGATCACGTCGACGCCCGCCGGGACCATGCCGCAACGCACATAGACCCGGTTCATCGCGTCGGCGTCGATCGGGTCGTTGGGCGGGCGCACCGTCACGCCCAGCGGCGACGGCGACAGGTCTTCGGGTTTCATCGAATCGGTGAACCGCAGCCGGTAGGTGTGGCTGGGGTCGATGAACAGCTCCGACGGCGCCTCGGCGACCACGACGTGGGATTCGCGCGCGTAGATGCAGATGTCGCGCCGCCCCGGCCCCTCCCGGCGCAGCGCCTCGACCAGCTCGTGGGCGTCGGCGAAGGTCTGGCCGAAAATCAGCCGGCCCCAACCCAATTCGAGCTCGACGTCCTTGGCCATCGCCTCGACCAACTCCGGCGGCGAGGCGTCGTGCAGACCCAGCGTGATGGCCTCGGTATGGTCCTCCGAAGGATGGTCCATCACGGTCATGCGGCCTGCCCGGTCACACCGTGTCGCTGCAGCCACAGCTCCAGCAGCGCGATCTGCCAGAGCTCGTTGCCGCGCAGCGGGGTCAGCCGGCCGTTGGGGTCGGCCAGCAGCGCGTCGACGGCGTCGGAGTTGAACAACCCGCGCTCCTTGGCGACCGGCGCGTAGAGCGCGTCGCGCACCAGGTCGAGGTAGGGCCCCTCGAGGTGGGTCAGCGCGGGAACCGGGAAGTACCCCTTGGGCCGATCGATGACCTCCGACGGAATCACCCGTCGCGCAGCCTGTTTGAGCACACCCTTGCCGTCGTGCGCGGTCTTCAGCCCGGGCGGGCAGGTGGCCGCCAGCTCGACCAGCTCGTGGTCGAGGAAGGGGACCCGGCCCTCCAATCCCCACGCCATAGTCATGTTGTCTACCCGCTTTACCGGGTCGTCGACCAACATCACCGTGGTGTCGAGGCGCAGGGCGCGGTCGACGCCGGTCTCGGCGCCGGCGCGCGCGAAGTGCTCGCTGACGAAACGCTCGGCGGGATCGCCCTCCGAGCGGTAACCGGGCCCCACCATCGCCCGCACGCCCGCCGCGTCGCGGTCGAAGAACGCGCCGCGGTATTGGGCGACCGCCCCGTCCAGCGTGGCGGCCGCCGGCGCGCCCATCGGCGGGTACCAGTGATAGCCGGCGAACACCTCGTCGGCGCCCTGGCCGGACTGCACGACCTTCACGTGGCGCGCCACTTCCTGGCTGAGCAGGTAGAAGGCGACGCAGTCGTGGCTGACCATCGGCTCGCTCATCGCGCCGATCGCCCCGTCCAGCGCCGGCAGCATCCGGTCGGTCCCGATGCGGATCTGGTGGTGGTCGGTGCCGAACCGCTCGGCGATGATGTCCGACCAGCGGAACTCGTCACCCTCGACGCCGCCGGCCGACTCGAAGCCGATGGAGAACGTCGACAACCCGTGCTGGCCGGCCTCGGCGAGCAGCCCGACGATCAGGCTGGAGTCGACGCCGCCGGACAGCAGGCAGCCGACGGGGACGTCGGCGACGAGCCGGCGCTCGACGGCGACCCGCAGCGCCGAGAGCACCGCGTCCTCCCAGTCGCGTTCGGACCAGTCGGAACGCTCGCCGCGCCGGGTGAAGTCCGGCGCCCAGTAGGTGGTCTCGGTGCGGCGGCCGTCGGGCTCGAGGGCGACCAGCGACCCGGGCGGGACCTTGCGCACGCCGCGCAGGATGGTCAGCGGCGCCGGCACCACGGAGTGGAACGTCATGTAGTGGTGCAGCGCGACCGGGTCGATCCGGCTGTCCACCCCGCCGCCGGCCAGCAGCGCCGGCAGGCTGGAGGCAAACCGGATCCGGTGCCCGTCCTCGGTGAGGTACATCGGCTTGATGCCGAGCCGGTCGCGGCCCAGCAGCACCCGGCCGCTGCCGCGTTCGACGATGGCGAAGGCGAACATCCCGTGCAGGTGGCTGACGAAGTCGTCGCCCCAGCGGTGGTAGGCCTTCAGCAGCACCTCGGTGTCGCTGTGCGAAAAGAACCGGTAGCCGTGCCCGGTGAGCTCGCGGCGCAGCTCCTTGTAGTTGTAGATGCAGCCGTTCCAGGCGATCGTCAGGCCCAGTTCGGCGTCCACCATCGGCTGGGCGCCGGCTTCGGTCAGGTCGATGATTTTGAGGCGACGATGACCGAGCGCGACGCGGCCCTGCGACCAGGCGCCCGCCGCGTCCGGCCCCCTGGGCGCCATCACGGCGGCCATCGCAGCTACGGCCGCTACGTCGGGAACCCGGTCGTCGAGTCGAACCTCACCGGTGACTCCACACATCTCCTCGACCCTACCGCGACCCGTCCCAGAGCACGTCGCGCGGCCGATGGCGGGCGGTTTCGACCGCGCCGGGTCTTAGGATGCGGCCATGCCGTTGAGTGAGGGGGCGCAGTTCGCCGGCTATACGGTGATGCGGCTGTTGGGGGCCGGGGGCATGGGCGAGGTGTATCTGGTGCGCCACCCGCGGCTGCCCCGGTTCGAGGCCCTGAAGGTGTTACGCGCCGACCTGTCGGCCGACCCCGACTACCAGCAACGGTTCAACCGCGAGGCCGACCTGGCCGGGGCCCTGTGGCACCCCCACATCGTCGGGGTGCACGACCGGGGGGAATTCGAGGGCCAGCTGTGGATCACCATGGACTACGTCAACGGCCCCGACATCGGCGCCCTGCTGACCCAGCACTACCCCACCGGCATGCCCCCGACCCAAGTCGCCGACATCGCCACCGCCGTGGGTGCGGCCCTCGACCACGCCCACCACCGCGGCCTGCTGCACCGCGACGTCAAACCCGCCAACATCATGATCAGCCACCCCGACGACGGCGGCACCCCACGAATCATGCTCAGCGACTTCGGCATCGCCCGACCCGTCGACGACACCACCGGACTGACCGCCACCAACATGACCGTGGGCACCGTCGACTACTGCTCACCCGAACAACTACTGGGCCACCAACTCGACCCCCGCGCCGACCAATACTCCCTGGCCGCCACCGCCTACCACCTGCTGACCGGCACCAAACTGTTCGCCAACCCCAGCCCCGTCGCCGTCATCAGCGCCCACCTCACCCAACCACCCCCACTACCGGGCACCCTGCGCCCCGACCTGACCCCCACCGACCACGTCTTCGCCCGCGCCCTGGCCAAAAACCCCACCGACCGCTACCCCCGCAGCACCGACTTCGCCACCGCCCTGACCAACCAACTGCGCACCAGGCCGCAACACCCGCGCCCGCCCGCTCCGGCACCCGCACCCCCGGTGCCGCGGCCGCGGCGGCGTCGCGTGCTGGCGGCGTCATCGGTGACCGCCGCGGTGGCGGCGTTGGTGGTCGCGGCGGTGCTGCTGCTGCCGCGAATCGGCGGCCACCATGGTCGTTCGCCGCAGGCGGGCCCGCAGCAGCAGGAAGCCGCCAGGCTGGTCGGACAGAGCTACCTCGAGGCCCTTGCGCGCGGCGACGCCGCGGGCGCGCTCGCGTTGGGCGCCACCCCGCCGGCGACGACGCAATTCCTGACCGATGACGTGCTGCGCGCCCAGCTCACCGCCGCCCCCATCACGGCGATCACCGTGACCGCGGCACCCGCGGGCCCGGGCGACGACCCGGCCAACGTGCAGTACGTCATGTTGTCGGCCAAGTTCGGGCCGACGCTGTCGCAGGCCCGTGTCGGCGTGCACCGCAAGGGCGGCGAGTGGAAGCTCGACAACACCACCGTCGCCGTCGACATCGGCACACCGGGATCGAACAACGCCTCGCTCAAGGCGGTGGCCCTGTGGGGTGTGGCCACCAACGGGACGTCGCCGGTCGCGGTATTCCCTGGCGCACTTGGTGTTTCGTCGAGCAATCCCACCATCGACATCACCGCCCACGCGCAGCCCGCGTTGCTCGACGCGCTGACCGGCGCCGCCGACCGTCCCGTCATCCAACCAGTGGCGACGCTCAACGACGCGGGGCGTCAGGCCACCAAGGCGGCGCTGGACAACTGGACGCGGCACTGCTTGCGCGGCGTGGCGCCGCCCCCCGACTGCTCGACGCTCGACACCGGCAACAACACCGTGATCGTCGACGGCAACGGCGATTTCAGCAAGGTGACCTTCAACTTCGATCCCAACACGATGACGGTCACCACCAGCGGCACCATCGTCTATCACGGCAGGGCCGCCGGTATCTCCGACTACACGGTGAGCCAGATACCGGTCGGCACGGTGGACCTGACCAAGGATCCGCCGGTGTTCGTCCGCACCGCCGGCCACAGCTGACACGGATTGCGCCGATCCAGCCCGCTGCGGCGTTTAGGATGCGGCCATGCCGTTGAGTGAGGGGGCGCGGTTCGCCGGCTATACGGTGATGCGGCTGTTGGGGGCCGGGGGCATGGGCGAGGTGTATCTGGTGCGCCACCCTCGGCTGCCCCGGTTCGAGGCCCTGAAGGTGTTGCGCGCCGACTTGTCGGCCGACCCCGACTACCAGCAGCGCTTCAACCGCGAGGCCGACCTGGCCGGGGCCCTGTGGCACCCCCACATCGTCGGGGTCCAGGACCGGGGGGAGTTCGAGGGCCAACTGTGGATCACCATGGACTACGTCAACGGCCCCGACATCGGCGCCCTGCTGACCCAGCACTACCCCACCGGCATGCCGCCGGCCCAGGTCGCCGACATCGCCACCGCCGTGGGTGCGGCCCTCGACCACGCCCACCACCGCGGCCTGCTGCACCGCGACGTCAAACCCGCCAACATCATGATCAGCCACCCCGACGACGGCGGCACCCCACGAATCATGCTCAGCGACTTCGGCATCGCCCGACCCGTCGACGACACCACCGGACTGACCGCCACCAACATGACCGTGGGCACCGTCGACTACTGCTCGCCCGAACAACTCCTGGGCCACCAACTCGACCCCCGCGCCGACCAATACTCCCTGGCCGCCACCGCCTACCACCTGCTGACCGGCACCAAACTGTTCGCCAACCCCAGCCCCGTGGCCGTCATCAGCGCCCACCTCACCCAACCACCTCCACTACCGGGCACCCTGCGCCCCGACCTCGCGGCCACCGACCACGTCTTCGCCCGCGCCCTGGCCAAAAACCCCACCGACCGCTACCCCCGCAGCACCGACTTCGCCACCGCCCTAGCCAACCAACTGCGCACCACCACACCGATTCCCAACCGCCCCCCGCCCGTTCCCGTCGGGCATCCGGTGCCGCCCGGACCGCCGCCCCCGCTCCCGCTTCCGCCGTTCGGCGGTATTCCCCAGCCGCGGCGGCGCCGCAAACGCGTTGTGCTGTCGGTTGTTTCGGCGCTTGTGGCGCTCGCCGTGCTGGCCGGGGTGGGAACGTTCGCGGCGAACAAGATCACCGCCGACAACGCGACCAAACACGCGGCGCAAGATCGCGAGACCGCGCGGCTGGCCGGGCAGCACTACCTGGAGGCTCTCGCCGTCGGCGACTCGCACGCGGCGCTGGCGCTGGGCGCGCAGCAGCCACCGACCCCGCAACTGCTCACCGACAAGGTGTTGCGGGCGCAGCTGGCCACCACGCCGATCACCGACATCGTCGTCACCAACGACGCCGCCCAGGACCAGGGCGCCGAGCCCGACGGCCAGCGCCTGGTGATGTCCGCGAATTTCGGTGCCACGCCGTCGAAAACGGTGATCTGGGCGCGCAAAAAGGACGGCCAGTGGAAGCTGGACGTCACCACCATCGCGGTGACGATCGACAAACCGGCCAACGCCGACGAAGCGATGAAAACCGTTGCGATCTATGGGGTCGGGACCAACGGCGCGAACCCGGTCTCGGTTTTCCCGGGCACGCCCCAGGTTTCGTCGACCAATCGCTACATCGACATCACCGCACCGACGAGACCGCTGCTGCTCGAGACCCTCGCCGACACGAACAACCGGCCCAGCATCCAACCGACCGTCGCACTCAACGACGCCGGGCGCCAGGCCTCCCTGGCCGCCGTCGACACCAAGTTCCACTCCTGCTTCACCGGGGTGGCCCCGCCGGCGGGGTGCTGCCCGCCGGGCGGGTGCCAGTTCACCGGCGGCCACGGAATCAATTACGACACACTGAAGATCGAGAACATCGAAAGCACCCAGGACATGAACTACGACCTGGACCCCAACGCCATGAAGGTTCACGTCACGGGGACGATCAACTACTCCGCGCAGGTGCAGGTCAACTCCCAGCCGACCACCATGCGCAACACCATGCGCGTCGACAGCTTCGTCGACCTCACCAAAGAGCCACCCGTCTACGCGGGCCGCCCCCACTGACTTTCAAATTTCGGCTAACGTTCAACTAAGTCACTCTTGACGTGACGCCGATTCACCCGCCTAGGGGGTGGCCATGTCCCGGACGAACGCAGGGGCCGCGAAGTGGTCGACATGCGGCGCGGCCCTGCTGTCGGTCGCCGCGCTGCTCGGCGCGGCCCCGGCGGCCGCGGATCCCACCGACGACGCGTTCCTCGGCGCGCTCGCCAAGAACGGGATCACCATGTCCGACCCCGACACCGCGCTGTCGATGGCCCACACGGTGTGTACCGGCCTGGACAACGGCCAGCCGTCGACCGCGCTGGCGATGCGCATCGTCAAGGACACCGACCTGTCGCCCAGGCAGGCCGGTTACTTCGTCGGCGTCTCGGTGGCCGCCTACTGCCCGCAATACAAAGGCAATACCGACGATTCGCTGAACTGGCTGGTGCCATTTCCCCCGATGATGTGAGCGTCCCGGACGTGGGCTTTCGGATCTGGTCGATGGTCGTGGCGGCCGCGTTGTCCGTCGCCGGGCCGCTGTGCGTGACGCCGGCCGCCGCGGATTCCAGCGACGACGCGTTCGTGGCGGCCCTCGCCGGCCAGAACATCCCGGTGCCCGACCGCGGCGCCACGATCCAGCTGGGCCGCGACGTGTGTGCCCTGCTCGACCAGGGCACGACGCGACCCCTGCTGGTGATGAAGCTGATGAAGGACGCCAACCTGTCGGCCAAACAAGCCGGCTTCTTCCTCGGGGCGTCGGCGTCCGCCTATTGCCCGCAATACAAGTCTTCGACGGGTTAAGCCGGGAAAAGATTGCCGCCGGCGTCGCGCGCGGCGCTAAGCTGCTGTGGTGGTTAAAGGGGTGTTAGCCATCGGCCGCAGCCGGTGGTTGGCGTTGGCGGCCTCGCTCGTGGTCTCGGCCGCCCTGATCTACGCCCAGGGCACCAAACCCCCACACGCGGAAGGCGCAAAGCCCGCCTGCTGCACCCAAACACCGGCGCCGGCTCCAGCTCCCGCACCGGCCGCGAGTCCGGCCCCCGCCCCCGCGGGCGCGCCGCAGCCGGGCGGCCCGGGGCCGCAGATCGCCAGCCCCGCGGAGGTGGAACAGCTGGCGGCGGGCGCGCCCGCGGCGGCCCAGCCATTCCAGATTCCGTTGCCGCCCGGCGTGGCGCCCGAGCAGCGGTTGCAGGTCAAGACCATCTGGGCGGCCCGCGTCATCAGCGTGCTCTTCCCGGAGATCAAGACCATCGGGGGCTACCGGGAGGATCCGCTGCCGTGGCACCCCAACGGCCTGGCGATCGACGTGATGATCCCGAATCACTCCTCCCCCGAGGGCATCGCGCTGGGCAATCAGATCGCCGGGTATGCGCTGGCGAACGCGAAGCGTTGGGGAATCAACCACGTGATCTGGCGGCAGAAGATCTATCCGGGCGTCGGCGCGCCGAGCTGGACGGCGGACTACGGCAACGAGACCCTCAACCACTACGACCACGTCCACATCGCCACCAACGGCGGCGGATACCCGACCGGGCACGAGACCTACTACATCGCCTCGATGACCCCGTCGCCGCCGCAGTGATCGGCTGACCCCCTCGGCGCCGCATAGGCTGGCGTCTGGATGCACCTGCTCAAGGGGTGCGCACTGGGGAGGTAACGAGATGCCCGCACCGTCAGCCGAGGTCTTCGACCGCTTGCGACAGCTGGCCGCGATCAAAGACATCGGCGAGCGGCCGTCCCGCACGATCGACGAGGTCTTCACGGGCCGGCCGCTGACCACCATCCCGATCGGCACGGCCGAGGACGTCGATGCCGCGTTCGCCGAAGCGCGCGCGGCGCAGCGTGACTGGGCCGAACGCCCGGTGGACGAGCGCGTCGACGTCATCCGCCGCTACCGCGACCTGGTCGTGGCGAACCGCGAGTTCCTCATGGACCTGCTGCAAGCCGAGGCGGGCAAGGCCCGCTGGGCGGCGCAGGAGGAAATCGTCGACCTGATGGCCAACGCCAACTACTACGTGCGTGTCGCCGCGGGCCTGCTGAAGCCGCGCCGGGTGCAGGCGCTGTTGCCCGCGATCGGCAAGACCACGGTCGGCTATCAGCCCAAGGGCGTGGTGGGCGTGATCTCGCCGTGGAACTACCCCATGACGCTCACGGCGTCGGACTCGGTGCCCGCGCTGCTCGCCGGCAACGCGGTGGTGCTCAAGCCGGACAGCCAGACGCCGTATTGCGCGCTCGCGTGCGCCGAGCTGTTGTACGAGGCCGGACTGCCGCGGGCGCTGTACGCCGTCGTGCCGGGCCCGGGCAACGTCGTCGGCACCGCCATCACCGACAACTGCGACTACCTGATGTTCACCGGATCGTCGGCGACGGGCAGCCGGCTCGCGGAACACTGCGGCCGCCGGCTGATCGGGTTCTCCGCCGAGCTCGGCGGAAAGAACGCGATGATCGTCACGCGGGGCGCCAACCTCGAGAAGGTCGCCAAAGCGGCCACCCGCGCGTGCTTCTCGAACGCGGGCCAGCTGTGCATCTCGATCGAGCGGATCTACGTCGAAAAGGACATCGCGGACGACTTCACGCGCAGGTTCGGTGAGGCGGTGCGGAACATGAAGCTCGGCGCCGCGTACGACTTCTCGGTCGACATGGGCAGCTTGATCTCCGCGGGACAGCTGGAGACGGTCACCGATCATGTGGAGGACGCGAAAGCCAAGGGCGCCAAGGTGATTGCGGGTGGCAGGCCGCGCCCGGACGTCGGGCCGCTGTTCTACGAGCCGACCGTGCTGACCGACGTCACGCCGGAAATGGAGTGCGCGGCCAACGAAACGTTCGGGCCGCTTGTCTCGATTTACCCCGTCGCGGACGCGGACGAAGCCGTCGACAAGGCCAACGACACCGAGTACGGGCTCAACGCCAGCGTGTGGGCCGGCTCCACCGCGGAGGGCCAACAGATCGCTGCCCGGCTGCGCTCGGGGACGGTGAATGTCAACGAGGGCTACGCGTTTGCGTGGGGCAGCCTCAGCGCGCCGATGGGCGGGATGGGGATATCGGGCGTCGGCCGCAGGCACGGCCCCGAGGGCCTGCTGAAGTACACCGAATCGCAGACGATCGCGACGGCGCGCGTGTTCAATCTCGACGCGCCATTCGGCATTCCCGGAACCCTCTGGCAAAAGTCGCTGTTGCCCATCGTGCGCACGGTGATGAAGCTGCCCGGCCGCAAGTAACGATCGTCGGGGTTGGACGCCTACGCGTCGGGGTATTGACTTAGGCGGTGCATTCTCAACGGCGTTTCGATGCGGCGGCCCGGGAGATGATCCGAAACTCCTCGGGCGAGTGCTTCTTGCTGCTCGATCGCGAGCTGCGAATCCGGGCGGCGAGCAGGGCCTATGAGCGAGTCACGCTGCGCGAACACGGTGAATTGCCCGGGCAATTCCTCTTCGACGCGTTCCCCGACAACCCCAACGACCCGCAGGCCAGCGGCACGTCGAACCTCGCCGCCTCCCTGGAGAGCACGATGCGCAGGGGCCGCCCCGACAAAATGCGGATACAGCGCTACGACATTCGCGATCCCGCCGCCCCGGACGAATTCTTGCCCAAGGTGTGGAGTCCCGTTAACTCCCCGTTGGTCGACCACGGCGAGCTGGTCGGTGTGATGCATTGCGTCGAAGAAATCTCGAACAGCAAACAAATGCTGATCCAGTTGGCCAACGCTGTCGACCGAAGCGAATCGTGGACCGCCGCCGAACTGTTGCACACCTTCGCGGGCATCAGCGCCGTGGAAAACTCCCGCCATTGCGAACGCCAGCGGGCGCTGATCGCAGAAAATCAGCAACTGCGGCGGGCGATCGAGACGCGAGACACGATCGGCCAAGCCAAGGGCATCATGATGGAGCGATTCGACATCGACGCCGCCGCCGCGTTCACACTGCTGTCGAAAATCTCGCAAGACACCAACACCCGGCTCGAGCAAATCGCCCAGAAGCTCATCGCCCTGGATCATCCGCCGCGCGGAAGCTGAGCGGCGCGGGCCTCTCGTGCCATTGCAACCTTCTACTACACTGCGTAGTATTACGCCATCCCGCCCTGCACAAGGAGGTGCACGATGAGGTGGAGTTGCGCGCAGCTCGGGCTGCTGGTCATCAGCGCGTTTCACGTCGTTCAGGCGGTGATCGGTCTCGTCGTCAATCCCAGCTTCGCGACCGGACCCGGCGCTCCGACCGTCCAGCTGCTCGGGATGGACTACAACGGCTGGCATGCGGTCGCCGGCCTGGCCCTGTTCGCTCCGGGCCTGATCTTCGCGTTCCGCAAGTCGTGGGCGGTGTTGTATCTGCTGTTCGCCGCGGTAGCCGGCGCGCTGCCGGGCATTTGGGCGTTTTTCTCGCATCAAGTCGCGTTGGTGTTCACCTTCCCCAACAACACCACCGACGCGGTCGTGCACCTGGTGACCGCCGCGGTGATGGCGGCGGCGGCCGTCATCCAGATCCGCCTGGACGGTGGACTGAAAAACTCGCTCGGCGATTTGCGCAAAGCGCCGTAGCGTCCACAGCCCGCGCGGCCGGCGCCGGCCCGCGCGCGCAGTGTTAGCGTCGTCGGCGTGACCCTCAACGACATCGCCCTGACCACCCTCGACGGCCAACCGACCACGCTGGCCGAATTGTCCGGCGGCGCAACGCTGGTCGTCAACGTGGCCTCCAAATGCGGACTCACGCCCCAGTACTCGGCCTTGGAGAAGCTGGCCAAGGACTATCGCGACCGTGGCCTGACCGTCGTCGGCGTCCCGTGCAACCAGTTCATGGGCCAGGAACCGGGCACGGCCGAGGAAATCCAGCAGTTCTGCTCGACGACGTATGGGGTCACGTTCCCGCTGCTGGCCAAGACCGACGTCAACGGCGCCGACCGCCACCCGCTCTACGCCGAGTTGACCAAGGCGGCCGATTCCGATGGCCAGGCGGGCGACATCCAGTGGAACTTCGAGAAATTCCTGATCGCCCCGGGCGGTGAGGTGGTCAACCGGTTTCGCCCGCGCACCGAGCCCGACGCCCCGGAGGTCGTCAGCGCGATCGAGGCCGTCCTGCCCCGACGGTGAGCCCAGACCCCTTACGTTGCGCCGACGTCGCGACGGCTGAGGCGACGTGACTTGCCCAGCTTGCGCAACACCCGCACGGGCTCTTTGACGGCCCGTCCGGTACCGCGGCGCTTGTGCGGTTTGCACATCGCGCAGCCGCGCCATGACCGCGACGGATGATGATTGGGCATGCCCGAAATCGTATCGCCGATCTGGGCGAACCGGACAGTACAGATCGCCCACGTGGTGCGCATCGGTGCCGCACCGCCCCGATGCCGGCGCTAGGGACCGCCGTTGCCGCCGCGACCACCGGCACCGATGCCGGAACTGCCCAGAAGGGCTCCGCCGCCGCCACCCCCGCCGACGCCGGCGTTGCCACCCGGGCCGATGCCGCTGCCGGTGCCGCCGGGGTTGCCGCCGGTGCCGCCGGAACCGCCACTGGCGAATCCGCCGTTGCCCGGGCCCTGATAGTTGCCCGCGCCCCCGTCCCCGCCGGCGCCGCCGAAACCGTCGATGCCACCACCGCCACCGCCGCCACCGCCGCCGGCGGCGAGCACCGCGGTGGTGTCCGTGCCGCCGGAGACGAAGCCGCCGGCGCCGCCCTGACCGCCGTCGGAAATGCCGCCGCCGGTGTTTCCGGTGGCTCCGGTGATCCCGTTGCCGGTGGCCCCGACGCTGGCGGCGCCGCCACCGCCCCCGCCACCGCCGGGGCCGCCGGCGGGGCCGACGTGGCTGGCGCCAGAGCCGCCGGCGCCGCCGATGCCGTCGGCATAAGCGGTCGTGGAACCCGGATTGATTTGGACCTCGCCGCCGGCGCCGCCCTTGCCGCCGTCACCGCCATGGCCGTTGGTGCTGTGGCCGCCCGCGCCGCCACCGCCGCCACCACCACCAGCGAGGGTCCCTTTCGCGACGCCCGAGAGCGTGCCGCCGGCGCCGTTGCCGCCATTACCGCCGTTACCTCCGTTGCCGCCGACGCTGTTGCCGCCGTGGCCGCCGTTGCCACCATCGGCGCCCACGGCTCCGTTGACGCCAAGCAAGCTGGCGTCGCCGCCGTCGCCGCCGGTACCCCCGTTGCCGTCGGCGCCCGCGGCGCCGCCGGCGCCGCCCGCGCTGCCACCCGAGCCGGCATCGCCGCCGTTGCCGCCGTTGCCGCCGGGGCCGCTGAGGAATGAGGAGCCGCCGTGGCCGCCCTGACCCCCGTCGCCGCCCGCGCCGCCGCTGCCGTTGGCGCCCGCGTGGCCGCCGAAGAGGCCCGCCAGCCCCTGCGGTTGACCCCCGACCCCGCCCGTGCCGCCGTTGCCACCGTGGCCACCGTCGGTTCCGCTGCCAGTGAGCAAACCGGAGGCGCCGGCACCGCCCGCGCCGCCGAGCCCACCAACACCGCCAATGCCGCCGGCACCGCCGCTGCCCATGATCAGCCCGCCGTTTCCGCCCGCGCCCCCTATACCGCCGTTGCCGCCGAGGCCGCCGGGGGTGCTGGTGGCCGCCGAACCCGTGGTCCCCGTGACCCCCGCCCCCCCGGCCCCACCCAAACCGCCATTGCCGAACAACCAGGCGTTACCGCCGCGGCCGCCGGACTGCCCGGGCGCACCCGACCCGCCGTTGCCGCCGTCGCCCCACAACAATCCGCCCGGCCCACCCGGCTGCCCGGTCCCCGGTGCCCCATCGGTGCCCTTGCCGATCAACGGCGTCCCCAACAACAACTCCGTCGGCGCGTTGATCACCGCCCGCACGTCCTGCCAAGCGGTCTGCAATGGCGAGGCGTTGGCCGCCTCGGTGGCCGCATAGGCGCCACCCGCGCCGCCGAGGGCCTGCACGAACTGGGTATGAAACGCCGCCGCCTGCGCGCCGAGCGCCTGGAAGGCCTGCCCGTGCGTGCTGAACACGGACGCCACCGCCGCCGACACTTCGTCCTCGGCGGCCGCGAGCAGGACCGTGGTCGGGTCCGCGGCGGCCGCCCTCGCGGCGGTCAGTGCCGAGCCGATGTTGGACAGATCCGTTGCCGCCGAGGCAAAAAGCTCGGGGGCCGCCGCCAGATAGGACATCGCTATCCTCCGCCAAATCATCGGGCGCGTTGGCGCGTCGGGTTGGAGGGAAGGAGTGTATGCCCGTTCCGGTCTGATAGCTCGGCGTTGCGTGAAACGTTAACGCTTTGGTTACGGCGCGGCCGTTGGGGCGATCGGTCACCGGCGATCGGTCACATCGGGGTCGCGGAGCGAATCCGGCTGTGGCGGCGGACGTTTGGCTGTGCACGCGGTGCGGCCCCAAATCGGTCTTGCTCGTTTTTACCAATGCGTATTGCACAAATTGCGCGCTTCAGATGCGAGATGCGCTGAGCGCCAACGCCCGAAGCGATCGGGCATCTGTTCCCGCGGGTGATTTCCGCCTCGGCAATGGGCTTGCATGATGTCCACAACATGCTCACTCATCGCTGTTCGGCGGGAAGGTCGTCGGCGTATGCGCCTGTGCTTACACTAGTGCTATCGCTAGTGATAGCATGGTTCTGTGGCAAATGTGCTCATCCGAGATGTCCCGACCGAAGACCTCGACCAGATCCGGTCGGCGGCCACGGCACAAGGGATGTCGCTCCAGGCGTACCTACTCGAAGCAGTGCACGCGCAAGCCGCTCACCTGCGCCGGCGCGAAGCGTTAAACCGGACCGCAGAACGCTTAGCGGATGAACGCGCCGTCGCCGAGCAGGATCGTCAAGCGATACTGGACGCGATCGATGACGCGCATGCCGACCGTGGTGCGCGGCTCGGCCGTACGACGTGATCGTCGACGCCTCTGTCGTCATCGACGCCGTCACCGACTCGGGCCCGAGGGGACGGGGCGCCCGCCGCGCGCTAGCGGAACACCCCGCCTCTGAACGTCTGCTCGCCCCAGGCCATTTCGCCGTCGAGATTCTTTCGGGCCTAGTAGCCGCTGCGAACCGGCCGAATCATCCGCTGCAGCAGAGTCAGATAGAACAGGCGTTACACGACGCAGCGGCCCTGGAAATCACCATCGAGCCAACACCCTGGAGCGATGTTCACCGGGCCTGGGCTCTTGCTCAGGCATCGCTGCGGTACCCAGACGCTATCTACGTCGCCGCCGCCGAACGTCACGCAACCGCACTGCTGACGAGCGATGCGCGCATCGGACGATCCGGGGCCGCCATCCACTGCGCCGTCGTCACCATCCGACCCGACGACACTCGCTAGCGCGGTGCCGTGGCGGACCTGGGCGAGAAGCGCCCACGCGGGCGCCCTGCGTGCCCCCGGATAGTCAGGCGGGGCATTGGGGTATCGTTCCCTCGCGTCTGTAGCAATTGCGGCGGACCGACGGGCTGTGGCGCAGTTTGGTAGCGCACTACACTGGGGGTGTAGGGGTCGCAGGTTCAAATCCTGTCAGCCCGACCGTTATCCTCCGGCGGACCGCCACCCGATGGCGCAACATGGGTGTGGCGCAGTAACGTCGGGCCGTGAGGCGCTATTCGGATTCCCAATTGATCGAGGCCATCCGGGTCTCCCGTTCCTGGCGCGGTGCCCTGCGCGCGTTGGGCCTTAACGCCACCTCTGCTGCCGCCATGCGTTCCGTACGCACGCACGCCGACCGGCTTGGCCTCGACTACACCCATTTCACCGGCCAGCGACGGTGGACCGACCAACAGCTCGCCGCCGCCGTCGCGTCGGCCACGAGCTGGGCTCAGGTCGCGCAAGAGCTCGGGCTGGCCGGCGGATCGAGTACGACGACGATCCGCGGCCACGCGGTACGGCTCGGCCTCGATACCACGCACCTGACCTCGACGCGGCCGCCCCACACGCCAGTCGCCGCCATGCGTCCGCACCGCGCCAATCTGGCGAGGGCGGGCTCGCTCCTGGCGGCGGCATGGTTCGAGCTGTGTGGCCAGTCTGTCTCCTGGCCGCTCGAGCAGTGCCCCTACGACCTGCTGGTGTGGATCGGCGCGGCAGCCCAGCGCGTCCAAGTCAAAACGACCACGGTCAAGCAAGGGGGTGCGTGGACCGCATGGATCTCCAATTCCGGCAGGGAACGCGCGACCTCCGGGCCCGACGAAGTCGATTACTTCTTCGTCATCGACGGTGACTTCGGCTACTACCTCATCCCCGAGGCAGTCGTCGGCGGCCTGATGGCAATCCGGCTCACGGCGTATGCGGACTACCGGTTGCCCGCTGCACCGCTCGACGGCCTCCCCGACCTTGACAGCGCAAGCTAACGCCGCTTGGCTCCCCGCTTCTCGCGCACCCGCACGTTGATCCGGATCGGGCTGCCCTCGAACCCGAACGCCTCGCGCAGCCGCCGCTCCAGGAAGCGCCGGTAACCGGCCTCCAGGAAGCCGGTGGTGAACAGCACGAACGTCGGCGGGCGGGCGGTGGCCTGGGTGGCGAACAGGATGCGCGGCTGTTTGCCGCCGCGCACCGGCGGCGGCGTGGCCGCCACCACCTCCTTGATCCAGGTGTTCAGTTGGCCGGTCGGAATCCGGGTGTCCCACGACGCCAGCGCGGTCTCCATCGCCGGCACCAGCTTCTGCACCGCGCGGCCGGTGCGGGCCGAGATGTTGACCCGCTGCGCCCAGCGCAGCTGCACCAGCTCGCGGTCGATCTCGCGCTCCAGCAGCTCGCGCCGGTCCTCGTCGACGCGGTCCCACTTGTTGAAGGCCAGCACCAGCGCGCGGCCGGCCTCGATGACCATCGACAGCACCCGCTGGTCCTGTTCGGTCAGCGGCTCGGACGCGTCGACGAGAACGACCACCACCTCGGCCGCGTCGATGGCCGAGTGGGTGCGCACCGACGCGTAGAACTCGTGCCCGCGCGCCTGCCCGACCTTGCGGCGCAGGCCCGCGGTGTCGACGAAACGCCATACCCTGCCGCCCAATTCGATGAGCGAGTCCACCGGGTCGACTGTCGTCCCCGCCACCTCGTGCACCACCGAACGCTGGTCGCCGGCCAGCTTGTTCAGCAACGAGCTCTTGCCCACGTTCGGCTTGCCGACCAGCGCCACCCGCCGCGGACCGCCGGCCGCCGGCGCCGCCTCCGACAGCTCCGGCAGCGCGGCCAGCAGCTCGTCGAGCAGGTCGGCCACGCCGCGACCGTGCATGGCGCTGATCGCGTGCGGCTCACCGAGCCCCAGCGACCACAACTCGGCGACGTCGGCCTCGGCCTTCTCGCTGTCAACCTTGTTGGCCGCCAGGAAAACCGGCTTGCCCGAGCGCAGCAGGATGCGGGCGGCGGCCTCGTCGGCCGTGGTGGCGCCGACGGTGGCGTCGACCACCAGGATCACCGCGTCGGCGGTGCGCATCGCCACCGACGCCTGCTCGGCGACCAGCTGCTGCAGGCCCTTGGCGTCGGGCTCCCATCCCCCGGTGTCCTGCACGACGAAGCGGCGCCCGATCCACAGCGCGTCGTAGGAGACGCGGTCGCGGGTCACGCCGGGGATGTCCTGCACCACCGCCTCGCGCCGCCCGAGGATCCGGTTGACCAGGGTCGACTTGCCGACGTTGGGCCGGCCCACGATCGCCACCACCGGCGCGGGGCCCGCCTCGTCCACCTCCGCTACGCCGGAATCGACCGCCTCCCAGTCGCTTTCGTCGGCCCAGGTGCCGTCCTGCGTCACCGCACCGCCTCGCTTCGCTGCCTGACCAATTCGAGCAGGTGGTCGATCACCTGGGCCTCGGTCATGTCGCTGGTGTCGACGACGACCGCGTCGCCGGCCGCGCGCAGCGGTGACACGGCCCTGCTGGAATCGAGGTGGTCGCGGCGGCGCACGTCGGCGAGCACGCCCTCGTAGTCGTCGGCCAGACCCGACGCGACGTTCTGGTCGTTGCGGCGCTTGGCCCGAGTCTCGGCCGACGCGGTGAGGAAGATCTTCACCGGCGCGCCGGGCAGGACCACGGTTCCGATGTCGCGGCCCTCGACGACGACGGCACCGGGCCCCTCGGCCATCTCCCGCTGCAGCGCGACCAGGCGGGCGCGCACGGCCGGCACCGACGACACCGCCGAGACCGCCCTGGTCACCTCGTCACCGCGGATTTCCGACGAAACGTCTTCCCCGGCAAGGTAACAGCAGACCGCGTCGGGGTCGTAGCCGACCGACAGCCGCGCCTCAGACGCCACCTTCTCGACGGCTGCACCGTCCGCGGGGTCGACCCCGGCGCGCAGCACGGCCAGCGTCACGATCCGGTACATCGCCCCGGTGTCCAGGTAGCGGGCGCCCAGCGCGCGCGCCAAACCCTTTGACACCGAGGACTTCCCGGTCCCCGCCGGCCCGTCGATGGCCACCACCACAGTCACAGGCCCACCGCCTGATACAGCCGGCCGACCTCGTCGCGCCGCAACGCGCGGATGCTCCCCGGGCGCTGCTCGCCCAGCGACACCGCGCCGATGTCCGTGCGCACCAGCGCCTCCACCGGATACCCCGCGGCCGCCAGCAGACGGCGCACGATGCGGTTGCGCCCCTCGTGTAATGTCAAGCGCACCAACGTCTTACCCGGAATCGAATCCAGCACCGCGAAGTCGTCGACGCGCGCCACACCGTCGTCCAGCTCGATCCCGGCGCGCAGCTTCTTGCCCAGCCCGCGCGGCACCGCCCCCGCCACGGTGGCCAGATACGTCTTGGGCACCTCGTGCGAAGGATGCATCAGCCGGTGCGCCAGCTCGCCGTCATTGGTCAGCAGGATCAGCCCCTCGGTGTCGGCGTCCAGCCGGCCGACGTGAAACAGCTTCTTGTTGCCACGCACCCGGCGCTCGACCAGATCGCCGATGCACGGGCGGCCCCGATCGTCCGACATGGTCGAGTGCATGCCGCGCGGCTTGTTCAGCGCCAGGTACACCAGCGAGTCGTCGACCACCACCCTGGCCCCGTCGACGCGGATCACCGACGCGTCGGGGTCGACGCGGGTGCCCAGCTCGGTCACCACCTGCCCGTCCACCTCGACGCGGCCGTCGACGATGAGCTTCTCGGCCGCCCGGCGCGAGGCAATTCCGGCTTGGGACAACACTTTTTGCAAGCGGATCCCCTGAGTGTCGACCATCAATCCTTGTCCACATCGAAGGACAGGGCCTGCTCGGGCGCCGAGCCGCCCGCGAGTTTGACGAAACGTGGCTCGCTGTCCAGGGTTTCGCTCAGGTCCTCGATCGTGTCGACGTCGGGCAGCAGCGGCGCGATGTCGGGCAGGTCGGCCAGCGACGTCAATCCCAGCCGCTCCAGGAACAGCTCGGTGGTGGCGAACGTCGTCGCGCCGGTGTCGTCGTCGGCACCGGCCTCGGTGATCAGGCCGCGCGCCAGCAGGGTGCGCATCACGGCGTCGACGTTGACGCCGCGCACCGCGCTCACCCGCGCGCGCGTCACGGGCTGGCGGTAGGCGACCACGGCCAGCGTCTCCAGCGCGGCCCGGGTCAGCTTGGAGCGCGCGCCGTCCAGCAACAGCTTCTCCACATACGGCGCGAACCGGGCGCGGGTGTACATCCGCCAGCCGTCACTGGTCTGCCGCAGGTCGATGCCGCTGTCGCGTTCGGTGAGCTCCTCGGCCATCTGCTGCAGCTTGGCGGCGATCCGGTAGACGGGCTGCTGCGTGGCCGACGCCAGCGCCTCGGCGGTCACCGGCGTGTCCACCACCAGCAACAGCGCCTCCAGCACCGAGCCGAGTTCCTCGGCGTCCATCGGCGCCGCCTCGGCGATCTCGATGCCGAGATCTTCGGGCAACTCCTCGGATTCAAAGTCGGTCATTCGTCCCGCACCTCTACCAGGGACTCGCTCGTCGGGCGCTCCCCGGTCCATGAAATTTGGAGCACGCCAAGCGGCTCTGACTGGTCGAATGCTACCGTCCGGCTCCGGTAGAGCTCGAGCAGCGCCAGGAAGCGCCCGACCACCTCCAGCGACCCCTGGCAGTCGGCGACCAGCTCGGAAAACGTCGCCCACTGGCCGCTGCCGCGGGCCTCCAGGATGGCCAGCAGCTTGCCGGCCTGCTCGGGCACCGAGACCATCACCTCGTGCAGGTGGCCCACGGCCACCGTCGGCACCGGGCGCGGGGTGAACGCGACCGCGGCGATCTGGGCGAACCGCTCGGCGTCGACGCCCAGCATCACCTCCGGGAGCAGCTCGGTGAACCGGTCCTCGAGCGACACGGCGCGCGGGTAGCTGCGCAGCGCGGCGGCCTCCAGCTCGGCGAACATCTCCGCGACGTGCTTGAACGCGCGGTACTGCAGCAGCCGGGCGAACAGCAGGTCGCGAACCTCGAGGAGCGCCAGGTCCTCCTCGTCGTCGATCTGCCCGGCCGGCAGCAGGCGGGCGGCCTTGAGGTCGAGCAGCGTCGCCGCGATCACCAGGAACGCGGTGGTCTCCTCCAGTCCCAGCTGCGAACCGATCTCGCGGGTGTAGGCGATGAAGTCGTCGGTGACCTGGTGCAGCGCCACCTCGGTGACGTCGAGGCGATGGGCGAAGATCAGCTGCAGCAGCAGATCGAACGGCCCCTCGAAGTTGGTCAGGCGGACTTGAAAACCGTTCTTGGCGGGCGCCTCACCGTTTGCGGTGGCGTTCACGCGCCGAATCGGTGGATGAACTCGCGGGCCAGCGCGCGGTAGGCGGTGGCGCCGGTCGACCGCGGCGCCCAGGTGGTGATCGGCTCGCCCGCCACGCTGGTCTCCGGGAACCGCACGGTGCGGGTGACGACGGTGTCGAACACCAGGTCGCCGAACCGCTCCACGACGCGGGCCATCACCTCGCGCGCGTTGACGGTGCGCGGGTCGTAACGGGTCAGCAGGATGCCGCTGATCTCCAGCTTCGGGTTGAGCCGGTCGCGCACCTTGTCGACGGTGTCGGTGAGCAGCGCCAGCCCGCGCAGCGAGAAGAACTCGCATTCGGTCGGGATCACCACGCCGTCCGCGCAGGCGAGGCCGTTGACGGTGAGCAGGCCCAGCGACGGCTGGCAGTCGATGAGGACGTAGTCGTAGCGGTCCAGCACCGGATACAGCGCGCGGCCCAGGGTCTGCTCGCGCCCCACCTCGTTCACCAGCTGGATCTCGGCGGCCGACAGGTCGATGTTGGACGGCACCAGGTCCATGTGGTTGACCCGCGTGGACAGCAGCACGTCGTCGATCGACACCCGCGGCTCCACCAGCACGTTGTGGATCGTCTTCTCCAGCTCGTAGTGCGGCACGCCCAGGCCCGCGGACAGCGCGCCCTGCGGGTCCATGTCCACCAGCAGCACCCGCCGGCCGTACTCGGCCAGCGCAGCGCCCAGGTTGATCGTCGACGTGGTCTTCCCGACGCCGCCCTTCTGGTTGCACATCGCGACGACCTTGGCCGGGCCGTGCGAGGTGCGCGGCTCCGGCTCGGGGATCGGCCGCGGCGGGCGTCCCGTCAAGCCGATCTCGACGGCACTGTCCGGTTGCTCGGCCATCATGCCCGGTGTGTTCGGGAGGTGAACATCGCAGAAAGTGTAACGGCTGCGCGCGCGTACGCCGGGCGACCCGCAGGCAATTAACCAGCCAATATGTGTGTTCATCGCTGGTGGGGCGCCCGGGCGCACGGGGAGTTAACTCCAGTCACACCAGCAACATTGGCGGCGCCCGGGGGCGTGGGCTTTCGGTGTGAACCCAGGGCGTTGGGTGTGAACCCGTGGCGACCCTTCCCGCGATTTCTCCGCCCACGATTCATACTGAAAGCCCAGGATTCACACCCCACAGGCGGGACGCCGGGCCGACGGCAACCGCTCGGTGAAAGCCGCCGCGGCTATCGTGGCCGTCCATGGGCCTCAAACGACGACTGCCCCTGCTGCGCTGGTCGGTGTGGCGGATGCTCCCCGGGATCCGCCACATCAACATCACCGGCCAGATCGGCGACGGGCGCGAAGCCGCGGCGGTCGAGTACGTGGTGAAACACGCCCGCGCCGGCGACGTCGACGACGTGCTGGGCACGCTGGACAAGTTCGCCTACGAGAAGTCGATCCTGATCAACGTCGGCGACGAGAAAGGTCTGCTGCTCGACGCGGCCGTGCGCCGCGCCGATCCGACGCTCGCGCTCGAGCTGGGCACCTACTGCGGCTACGGCGCGCTGCGCATCGCGCGCGCCGCGCCGGGCGCCAAGGTGTATTCCGTCGAGCTCTCCGAGGCCAACGCCGCCAACGCCCGCCAGATCTGGGAGCACGCCGGCGTCGGCGACCGGGTGACGTGCGTCGTCGGCACCATCGGCGACGGCGGGCGCACCCTCGACGCGCTGGCGAGTGAGCACGGATTCACTTCCGGTGCGCTGGATTTCGTGTTCCTCGACCACGACAAGCACGCCTATCTGGACGACCTGATGAGCATCCTGGACCGTGGCTGGCTGCACCGGGGCTCGATCGTGGTGGCCGACAACGTCAAGGTGCCCGGCGCGCCGAAATACCGCGCGTACATGCGCGAGCAGCAGGGCACGCTGTGGAACACCGTCGAGCACGACACGCACCTGGAATACCAGTCGATGGTGCCCGACCTGGTGCTGGAGTCCGACTATTTGCGCTGAGCGTCGACTTGTTGTCGACGATTTCGGCAGTTTCGCCCAACAACTCGACGTTGGGCGTTGACACGTTACTGCGCGCGCGGATGCGCCCCGGCCCACACCTCGCGCAGCGCGTGCACGGTGACCAGCGTGTAGATCTGCGTCGTGGTCACCGAGGCGTGCCCGAGTAGCTCCTGCACGACGCGGACGTCGGCGCCGCCCTCGAGCAGGTGGGTCGCGAACGAATGCCGCAGCATGTGCGGCGACACCCCGGACGTGATGCCCGCGCGCTCGGCCGCGTCCTGCAGCACCTGCCAGGCGCTTTGCCGCGACAACCGGCCGCCGCGCGCGTTGAGGAAGATGGCCGGCGTCCCGCGGCCGCGGCGCGCCAGGGCGGGGCGCCCGCGCACCAGGTATGCGTCCACCGCCTGCACCGCGGGGCGCCCGATGGGCACCAGCCGTTGCTTGCCGCCCTTGCCGCGCAGCAGCACCGAGCGGTCCTCGGTGTCGATGTCGTCGACGTCGAGGCCGACGGCCTCCGAGATCCGGGATCCGGTGGAGTACAACAACTCCAGCAGCGCGCGGTTGCGCAGCGTCAGCGGCCCGTCGCTGGGGCTGTCACCGCCGGCGCCCTCCAGCAATGCCAGCACTTCGTCGATCGTGAGGCTCTTGGGCAACCGCCGGCCCGGCGTCGGCGGCCGCACCGCCCGCGCCACGTCGAGCTCGGTGAGCCCCTCGGCGGCGGCGAAGCGGTGCAGGCCGCGCACCGCGATCAGCGCCCGCGCCGCCGACACCGCCGAGAGCGCCCCCGTCCCGGAGTCGGGGTCGCCGCGGCGCAGCGCCACCAGGAACTCGCTGACGTCGTCCTCGCCGACCTTGGCCAGGTCGTGAATTCCCCGGTCGGACAGGTGCTTCGAGTAGCGGCGCAGGTCGCGGCGATAGGAGCTCAGGGTGTTCTTCGCCACGCCCCGCTCGATCGTGAGGTGGTCGAGGTAGCCCTGCAGCTGGGTGTCCAGGGCAGCTGTCACTGCGCGGCCCTTCGCGCGGCGAACGCGGTCGGCCGGTCTTTCCACGGGCTGTCCGCGGGGCGCGCCGTGATGGACTCGGTGGTGACGACGTGGGCGGCCAGAATCCCGGCCACCGCAATGGCATTGACGATCTCGCCGCGGAGCACCTTGCCGACGACGTCCGCCAGCGGGTACCACTGCAGCGTCATGTCGGCCTCTTCGTCGTGCGCCTCGGGCCGGTCCACCTCGGTCAGATCGGTGGCCAGGTAGACGCGCACCGATTCGTCGCTGAAGCCGGGCGTGGAGTCGAGGTCGACGAGCACCCGCCAGGTGTCGGCCCGCAGGCCGGCCTCCTCCTGCAGCTCGCGGGCGGCCGTTTGCTGCGCCGGCTCGCCGCCGACGTCGAGCAGCCCGGCGGGCAGTTCCCACAACCGCCGGCCGAACGCGTGCCGGTACTGGTAGACCATGACGATGTTGCCGTCGTCGTCCATCGCGACCACGGCCACCGCGCCGAAGTGCTCGACGACCTCGCGGGTGACGACCTTGCCGCCCGGCATCCGGACCTGATCGCGGCGCAGCGCGAAAATCTTTCCGGTGTGCAGCGTTTCGGATGACGCCGTCTCGAAGACGTGTTCAGCCACGGGCCGCGGGCTCGGGTAGCGGCCGCTGAGTGCTGTCTCGGTGGTTGCCGTTGGAGGTGTGCTCGGGGATCTCGACGGGCAGCAGCTCGCCGGCCGCGTAGTCGAGCGCCGCCTTGACGAACGCCGCGAACAGCGGGTGCGGGCGGGTGGGCCGGCTCTTCAGTTCGGGGTGGGCCTGGGTGCCGACGATGAACGGGTGCACCTCCGGCGGGTACTCGACGAACTCGACGAGGTGTCCGTCGGGCGAGGTTCCGGAGAAACGCAGGCCGCTTTCGGCGATCCGGTCGCGGTAGGCGTTGTTGACCTCGTAGCGGTGCCGGTGCCGCTCGGACACCTCGGTGGCCCCATAGGCTTGTGCCACAAGGGAATCCGGTTGCAGCACGGCGGGATAGGCGCCGAGGCGCATGGTGCCGCCGAGGTCGGCCTCGCCGGCGATGATCTGTTCCTGGTCGGCCATCGTGGAGATCACGGGATCCGGTGTGGCGGGCTCGAATTCGGCCGAGTTGGCCTCGGTCAGGCCCACCGAGCGCGCCGCCTCGATCACGATGCACTGCAGCCCGAGGCACAGCCCCAGCACCGGCAGCCCGCGCCCGCGGGCGTGGCGGATGGCGCCGATCTTGCCCTCGATGCCACGGATGCCGAACCCGCCGGGGATCAGCACGCCGTGCACGTCGCCCAGCGCGGCCGCGGCGTCGGTCGGGTTCGCGCAGTCGTCGGAAGGCACCCACACCATCTCGACCTTCGCGTGGTGGAAGAAACCGCCGGCGCGCAGCGCCTCGGTGACCGACAGGTAGGCGTCGGAGAGCTCAACGTACTTGCCCACCAAGGCGATCCGCACCGTCTCGTGCGGCTCGTGCACCCGGCGCAGCAGGTCGTCCCACTCGGTCCAGTCGACGTCGCGGAACGGCAGGTTGAGGCGCCGCACCACGAACGCGTCGAGTTCCTCGCGGTGCAGCACCTTGGGGATGTCGTAGATCGACGGGGCGTCCGGGGTGGAGATGACGCCGTCGATGTCGACGTCGCACATCAGCGCGATCTTGTTCTTCAGCGCCTCGGGGACGTCGCGGTCGCTGCGCAGGATCAGCGCGTCGGGGGTGATACCGATGCTGCGCAGGGCGGCCACCGAGTGCTGGGTGGGCTTGGTCTTGAGCTCGCCCGACGGCGCCAGGTAGGGCACCAGCGACACGTGCAGAAAGAACACGTTCTCGCGGCCGAGGTCGTGGCGCACCTGGCGCGCCGCCTCCAGAAAGGGCTGCGACTCGATATCGCCCACGGTGCCGCCGATTTCGGTGATGACGACGTCGGGCCGGTTGCCGTCGGCGTCCGGCAGCGCCATCGCCAGGATGCGCCGTTTGATCTCGTCGGTGATGTGCGGGATCACCTGCACCGTGTCGCCGAGGTATTCGCCGCGCCGCTCCTTGGCGATCACACTCGAATACACTTGCCCGGTAGTGACATTCGCCGAGCCGGACAGGTCGCGATCCAAGAACCGCTCGTAGTGACCGACGTCGAGGTCGGTCTCGGCGCCGTCCTCGGTGACGAACACCTCGCCGTGCTGGAACGGGTTCATGGTGCCCGGGTCGACGTTGAGGTAGGGGTCGAGCTTCTGCATCGTCACGTGCAACCCGCGCGCCGTCAGCAGCTGACCGAGGCTACTGGCCGTCAGCCCCTTGCCCAGCGAGGAGGCGACCCCACCGCTGACGAAGAGGTGCTTGGTGGCGGTTTGCGGGTGCTTGCGCACTGGCGACCTCCGTGACGACGGGCAGGGCTTGAGGTTGTCTAGCGTTAGCTAGCTGGGCCTGCCGACCACGGAAACCCACCCTAACATCAGCCACCGTCAGCCGCCGCGAACACGCCCTAGCAAAGGAGCGCTACTGGGGCACGGTGATCGAGCTGGCCCCGTGCCCGGCGCCGTACTGCCCGACGTGGCCGCCGTTGATCAGGTCGTGCAGGCCGAGCACCGCGGTGATCCGCCCCGGCGCGGCGTCGACGTCGTCGACCGTGCTGATCGCCGACGACATGCCGGCGTCGGCGCGGGTCACGGCGACGGCGGCACCGCCGGTGGCCGAGCCGTCGCGCCCGGCCAGCAGGGTACCCGAGCCGTGTGGGGCCAGCGCGGCGGAGAACCGGGCCACGCTGACGCCCTGGTTGCCGGCGTCGGCGGGCAGCGCGCCGCCGGTGACGACCAGCGCGGCGTTGGCCGCCCCGATGTGGTCGGCGGGCTGGTAGGTGATGAAGCCGGTCTCGCGCAGGGAGGCGAGCACAGTGTCGCGCTCGGGGTCGCCGACGGGCGGCACGGCAGGGTTGGCGTTGATCAGCAGGGCGATGCCCAGCAGGTCGCCGGCCTGCGAACCCTGGTCGACGAGCTTGGTGCTCAGCTGCTGCCCGGCCGGCAGCACCGACGAGTTGACTACGGTGCGCAGCTTCTCCGCGGAGTTGGCGTCGACGAACTCCTGGGTCAGCGACACCGTTCCGGTGATCGTGCCGCCGGCCTGGCCGACGAATTTCGCCACCGCGGCGACGTCGTCGTCCTTGGCGTCCGGGGTACGGAAGACGACCACCGACTTGCCGCCCAGCGCGTCGTGCACGATCCGGCCGGCCAGCTGGTTGTCGAAATTGTTTGCCGCGGCCAGCTTTTCGTTCATCACGTTCTTCTGGTCGTTGAGCCCGTTGATCTGTGTGTACAGGTCACGCTTCTCGTCACGCAGGCTGGACAGCAGGGTGTCCGACAAGAAGCCGGAGCCCAGCACGACCCCGACGGCCAGCGCCAAAAATACGGCGGCCAGCGACAGCGCGTGTTGGCGTAACGAGATCATGGACGCACCCCTTTAGGTGATCAGGTGCTGCACCCAGAGGGAGAAGCGGTTCCAGTAGTCGACGACCCAGTGCAGCACCGTGGCGTCGGTGCGCGACACCCACAGGGCCACGATCACGGCGATCAGCATCGTCAGGGCCAGCAGCGCGATGGCGCCCGCGGAAATGTGGTTGCGGTACAGGGTGGCAACGGCCTTGGCGTCCACCACCTTCTCCCCCACCCGGAGCCGGGTCAAAAACGTCGACGGGTTGCTCTGCGCGCGCGTGCGGTCGAAGAACGTCTCGATGTTGGCGGTGTGGCCGGCCGTGACGAGCAGCGCGGCGCCGTGGTGGTCGGCCAGCAGCAGGGCCAGGTCGACCGCCGAACCCGCGGCCGGGAACGTCATCGCCCCCACGCCGAGGTCCTGAATCCGCTCGAGGCCGGGCGCGTGGCCGTCGGCGTCGGCGGGCAGCACGACGTGGGCGCCGCACTTGAGGGCCTCGGTGCTGATCTGGTCGGGGTCGCCGACGATGATCTGGGGGCGATACCCGGCCTTGCGCAACACATCCGCGCCGGAGCTCACGCCGATGAGCACCGGCTGGTACTCCTTGATGAACGGCTTCAGCGAACGCAGGTCGTCGGCGGCGGTGGGCTCGTCGGCGACGATCACCACGTGCCGGCGGCGCAGGTCGACGTCGATGTCGGGGATGCCGATGCCGTCGATCAGCAGCGGGCTCTCGCTCTTGATGAACTCGATCGTGTTGCCGGCGAACGCCTCCAGGTGCGCGGCCAGGCCGCTCTTGGCTTCGCGCATCAGGTCGGCGATGTCGTGGTCGGTCCGCTCGGTGCCGCGCACCAGCCGGCGGTCGCCGGAGTACACGCCGCCCTCGTAGAGGCGGATCTTGGCGCCGTCCTTGACCTTCTTGAAGACGTCGGGCCCGGTCTCGTCGATGAGGGTCACCCCGTTGTTGACCAGGACCTCGGGCCCCAGGTTGGGGTAGCGGCCCGACACCGACGGGGACGCGTTGACGACGGCGGCGATGTCGGCCTCCACCAGCGCGTCGGCGGTGATGCGGTCGAGGTCCAGGATGTCGAGAACCACGATGTCGCCGGGACACACCCTGCGCAGCAGGCGGTCGATGTTCCGGTCGACCCGGGCGGTGCCGGTGAGGCCCGGTCGGGACGGATTACGCGAGAGCAGCCCTGACATCTTCATGGGGCTCGATTCTGTAGGCCAAGCCGGGATGAGGGGTGGAGGCGCGCCGTAACATCCGCCTCAGAAGTTATCTAGAGTCACACCTGTCACAAGCCGGTTACGGGTTGGTCGCGGCGAGGGGCCGCAAATGTACGGAGTTTGCGGCGTGTCGCCGTACCAACACGGGCGCTCGCGAGGAGGGGGGCGGGCCGCTCGCGAGGAGGGGGGGCCTCAGATTTCGTCCCGCTGCGCGGCCTCGAGGAGCTCGCGGGCGTGCGCGCGGCCGCTGTCGGACTCGCCCAGCCCGGCCAGCATCCGGGCCAGCTCCGCCACCCGGTCGTCGTCGCTGACCCGCCGCACCCCGCTCGCGCCCTTCGGCCCGCCGCTGTGCACCACCAGATGCACGTCGGCGTAGGCCGCCACCTGCGGCAGGTGCGTGACGACGATGACCTGATGGGTGCGGGCCAGCCGGGCCAGCCGCCGCCCGATCTGCACCGCGGCCCGCCCGCCGACGCCGGCGTCGATCTCGTCGAACACCATCGTGGTGCCCACCGAGATCCGTCGCGACGCGGCGAGCACCACTTCCAGCGCCAGCATCACCCGCGACAGCTCGCCGCCCGACGCGCTCTTGGCCAGCGGCAGCACCGTCATGCCGCGGTGCGCGGCGAAGCCGAACTCGACCTGGTCGACGCCGTCGCCGCCGGCGCGGGCCAGCTCACCCGACGGCAGCTTCAGCGCGGCCGGGTCGTCCGGGCCGGCCGGGTCGGTGGCGACGTCGACGGTGAATTCCGCGTCGCCCATCGCCAGCGCGGACAGCTCCGCGGTCACCTCCTTGGCCAGCCGCTTGGCGGCCTTGCGGCGCGCCTTGCCGAGATCGACTGCGGCGGCGCCGAGTTCGCGGGCCAGCTCGTCGACGCGATTAGCCAACGCCGCAAGCCCCTCCTCGGACACGTCGAGTTGCGCCATCCGGTCGCGCGCTTCGTGCGCCCAGCGCAGCACGCCGTCGATGTCGGCGGCGTACTTGCGGGTCAGGGTGCGCAGCTCGGCCTGGCGGGCCAGCTTGGATTCCAGCGCGCTGGCGTCGACGGGCAGCTCGTCGAGGAAGGCGCCGAGCTCGTGCGCCGCGTCGGCGACCACCGCCAGCGCCTCGCCGAGCTGGCCGGCCAGCGCCCGCAGCGTCGCGTCGTCGGCCGATTCCAATGCGGCCCTGGCCCTTCCCAGTCCGTCGGTTGCACCGACGTCGTCTGCCGACAGCGCCGCGCGCGCGGTGGCGGCGGCCTCGCGCAGCGTGTCCAGTTCGGACAGCCGCAGGATGTCGGCGACCAGCGCCTCGTCCTCGCCGGGCTGCGGGTCGACGGTGTCGATCTCGTTGAGCGCGAACTTCAGCCGGTCGGCCTCCTGGGCCAGTTCCCGGGCGCGGTCGCGGCGGTCGGCGAGGTCGCGCCGCGCCGTGAGCCACGCGTCGCGCAGCTTGCGGTAGCGCTCGAGGGCCGCGCCGGAGTCGGCGAAGCGGTCCAGCGCGCCGCGTTGTTCCTCCGGGCGCATCAGCCGCAGCTGGTCGTTCTGCCCGTGCAGGGTGAGCAGCTCGGTGGTGAAGCCGCTCAGCGACTTGGCGGGCACGCTGCGGCCGCCCAGGTACGCGCGCGAGGGCCCGTCGCGGCTGACCGAGCGCAGCGCGATGACGCTGCCGTCCTCGTCGCGCTCGGCGCCCGACGCGTCGAGCATCCCGTCTAGGAGGGCGGCCGCGGAGTCGTCGAGATCGCTTGTGCTGAAACGGCCTTCGACCATCGCGCGCTCGGCGCCGGAGCGGACCCGGGTGGCGTCGGCGCGGGCGCCGCCGAGCAGGTGCAGCCCGGTCACCACCATCGTCTTGCCGGTGCCGGTCTCACCGGTGAGCACCGTGAGCCCGCGGTCGAACTCGGCGGTCGCGACGCTGATGGCGCCCAGCGACTCGATGCGCAGTTCGGTCAGCATTAATTGCCGCGCCACCCGGTCACCGGCAACCGGAACTTGCGCACCAGGCGGTCGGTGAACGGCGCGCTGTCCAGGCGCGCCCATTTGACCGCGGTGTCGCAGCGGGTCACCTCGATCCGGCTGCCGGCCGGGATGCGCATTTCACGGCGGCCGTCGCAGAACACCAGGGCGTCGTGGCCGTCGGCCTCGATCTCGATCGCGATGGTGGCCTCGGGGCTGGTGACCATGGGCCGGCCGAACAGCGCGTGAGCGTTGTTGGGTACCACCAGGATTGCCTCGAGATCGGGCCACAGCACCGGGCCGCCCGCCGAGAAAGCGTAGGCGGTGGATCCCGTCGGCGTGGACACCAGCACCCCGTCGCAGCCGAACGCCGACACCGGGCGTCCGTCGATCTCGACGACCACGCCGAGCACGCCGAGCCGCGGGCCCTTTTCCAGGCTGGCCTCGTTGAGCGCCCAGCCGTGCTCGATGACGCGACCCCGGTGGCGGACCACGATGTCCAGCGTCAGGCGGTTCTCCACGCGGTAGTCGCGGGACACCACGTGGTCGAGCACGCGGTCGATGGCCTCGGCTTCGGCCTCGGCCAGGAAGCCGATCCGGCCCAGGTTGACGCCCAGCACCGGGATGCCGGCGTTGCGGGCCAGCTCGGCGGCGCGCAGGAACGTGCCGTCGCCGCCGAGCACCATCACCAGCTCGCAGCCGTCGGCCGCCTGGGGGTCGGCGTCGACCACCTCGATTTCGACGCCCATGGCCCGCATGTCGTCGGGCGCCAGGTGCAGCGATCCCCGGTCCACCGCCTCTGCGGACAGCACGCGCAGCCCAATCCCGTTGTCGCTCAAGACTTTCTCGACGCGCCGCGCGGTTTCCGTCGCCTCGTCGCGGCCGGTGTGGACCACCAGCAGGATGGTGCGTTCGGTGCTCATGCCGGGCCCTCGCTCACCGCGCGCCCCACCGCGGCCACCAACGCGTCGTCGGACAGGGTCCGGTCGGTTTCGGCGCGCAACCACAGAAAGTATTCGACGTTGCCCGACGGGCCCGGCAGCGGGCTGGCGGTGACGTCGAGGGCGTGCCAGCCCAGCTGCGCGGCACGCCGCGCGACCCCCAGCACCGCGTCGGCGCGCAAGCCGGCGTCGTGGACGACGCCGCCGGCGCCGACCTGACCCTTCCCCACCTCAAACTGCGGCTTCACCATGGGAACGATATCCGCGCTGGGCCAAGCGCATCCAATCAGCGCGGGCAACACGGTGGCCAGCGAGATGAACGACAGGTCGGCCACCACCAGGTCGACCGGCCCGCCGATCGCGTCGGGGGTCAGGTCGCGGGCGTTGGTGCGCTCGACGACGACGACCCGCTGGTCGCTGCGCAGCGACCAGGCCAGCTGCCCGTACCCGACGTCGACGGCCACCACCTCCGCGGCGCCGCGGTCCAGCAGCACCTCGGTGAACCCGCCCGTCGACGCGCCGGCGTCCAGGCAGCGGCGGCCCTCGACGCCGACGCCGAACGCGTCCAGCGCCCCGATGAGTTTGTGCGCGCCGCGCGACACCCAGCCGCGCCCGGTGTCGGCGGCGACGGTCAACGCCGCGGTGACGTCGACGGCGGTGCCGGGCTTGCGCGCCGGCATGCCGTCGATGCTCACCTTGCCGGCGCCGATCAACTCCGCGGCCTGCTGACGGGACCGGGCGAGCCCGCGGCGCACGAGCTCGGCGTCGACGCGGGCACGCCGTGCCACGGCGGTACTCAGCCCTTCTCCGCCGACTCCAGCGCCTGTAGCAGCACGTCGTGCGCCTCGGAGAGTCGGCGCGCGATGTCTTCGAGCTGGGCGAGCGACAGCTCGTGTTCTGCGTCGGGTTCGGGCAACTGGGCCACCAGGGCGTCGATTTCTGCGCGGATCTGATCGGGATCGGTAGTCATCGCGCTCCTACGCTAGCCCAAAGACCAGCGTTGCAGCGCGTCGCGGGCCGGGTCGTCGGCGGCCTGGATGCGCACGTCGTCGCCCTGGGCTCCCCACACCGCGGCGGCGACCGCGCGCACGACCGCCAGCCCGTCCCCCTCGTCGGCGCCGTCGGCGCGGACCGTCACCGCCCCGTCCTTGGTGTCGACCCGCCAGCCCGGCTGCGGGCCCACCGCGAGCGCGTCGGGGTCGGAGTGCAGCGAGCGCAGGTCGTGGCCGATGTAGGTGGGCCGCAGGTCCGGGTCGGCGTAGACGGCGTCGCGCGCGGTGTTGACCCCGGTGAGCACCATCAGGCTGGGCAGCCGCGCGGCGTTGGCCCCCTCGATGTCGGTGTCGAGCCGGTCCCCGACGACCAGCGGCGCGCGGAAGTCCCCGCGGGCCACCGCGTCCTGCAGCAGCCGCGGCGCGGGCTTGCCGGCGACCCGCGGTTCGGCGCCGGTCGCGGCCCGCAGCGCGGCCACGAACGATCCGTTGCCGGGCAGCAGGCCCCGCTCGGTGGGCAGGGTCGGGTCGACGTTGGCGGCCACCCACAGCGCGCCGGCGCGGATGGCCAGCGCGGCCTCGGCCAGGTCCGGCCAGCCGATGGTGGTGGACAGGCCCTGCACGACGGCCACCGGATCCTCGTCGAACCGGCGCACCGGGCGCAGTCCCACGGCCGCGATCTCGTTGGCCAGCGCGTCGGTGCCCACGATCAGCACCTTCGAGCCCGGCTCCAACTCGTCGGCCAGCAACCCGGCCGCGCTCTGCGCGCTGGTGACGACGTCCGCACCGGCGGCGGTGAAGCCGAGATCGCGCAGGTGCGAGGCGACCTCGTCGGCGCTGCGCGACGCGTTGTTGGTGACATAGAGCTTGCGGGCTTTCACGTCGTCGAGCGACTGCGCCGCGTCCTTGGTCGGCTGGGCGCCGCGGAAGACGGTGCCGTCCAGGTCGATCAGCAGGCAATCATACTGCTGGGCAAGGCTTTTCATCTCAGGCCAGCTCGCCGACGCGTTCCTCGGCGTCGGTGACGCCGTCGACGTCGGCGGCCGCCGAGCGCAAAAACCATTGCAGCGCCTCGTCGTTGCGGCCCAGCGCCAGCAGCGTGTCGGCGTAGGCGTAGAACAGCCGCGCCGCCGTCGAGCCGGTGCGGCCCGGGTCCAGCTGCGGCGTGGACAGGACGGTCAGCGCCTGCTCGAGCTGTCCGAGGTCCGCGCGGGCGCCGGCGGCGACGATGCGCAACTCGTCGGCGTCGTCGCCGGACAGCTGGGCCGCCTCGGGGCCGCGGGCCAGCTCGAGCGCGCGCTCCGGACGGCCAAGCCCGCGTTCGCAATCCACGATCAGCGGCAGCAGCGGCGACTTGCTGCCCATCCGGCGGGCGGCGCGCAATTCGGCCAGCGCCTGGGACCAGTCGCGGCAGTGGTAGGCCGCGATCCCGACGGCCTCGCGGACGGCGGCGATCCGGCTGGACCGGGCCCGCGCCGCGCGGGCGTGGCGCAGCGCGGCTTCGGGGTCCTCGTCGAGCAGCTCGCCGGCGGCGACGAGGTGGCGCGCCACGGCGTCGGCCGTGGCGCGGTCCAGGGTGCTCAGCTCGCGGCGGACTTCCGGCGCGAGCTGGTTGGCCTCCACCCCGGCCGGTATCGGCGGGCCGTCCTGCGGCGCGCGATCCGTGCGCGGGGCGCGATCCGTGCGCGGCGCGCGCCGCCGCCTGTCCTCGACCACGCAGCCGAGGATACGGGGGCCTGTTACGCCGGGACCCGGTTGGACAGCAGCGGCGCCAGCAGCGCGGGGCAATAGGTCGCGATCGCGATGATGGTGAACACGCCCGCGGCGTCGCGCGACATCCCGCTGCCGTCGGCCATCGCGGAGATGACGGAGTCGAACGACCCGCCGGGCGCCACCAGCATCGGGCAGACCGACTGGCCCAGCGCCATCGTGGCGTCCGGCTCGGACACCGCGACGCCGGCGTTCGTCAGCGCCCGCAGGAACGCGTTGCCCATCAGGTCCGCGTGGACGGGCGCCGCCAGCGCGGCCGTCAGCCCCGCCACGCCGGCGCCCATCCCGACAACCCGCAGCACCCGCGTCGCAGTCACCGTGACCACAGTGGTCGGCGCCGGTCACGTCGGGGCCACGGCGCGGTAACGGTTTGGGTGTCTAGACCTTCTCGATCCCGGCGATGTTGCGCTTGCCGCGGCGCAGCACCAGCCACCGGCCGTGCAGGAAGTCCGACGGCCGCGGCGCCCACTCCTCGCTGTCGATGCGCACGTTGTTGACCGACACGCCGCCCTCGCCGATGGTGCGCCGCGCGGCCCCCTTGCTGGCCGACAGGCCGCTGGCCACCAGCAGGTCGACGATCTTGTCGGGGCTGCCGGGCTTGAGCTCGGCGACCGGCGTCTCGCGCAGCGCGGCGGTCAGCGTCGCCTCGTCCAGCCGGTCCAGTTCGCCCTGCCCGAACAGCGCCCGGCTGGCCTGCTCGACCGCCTCGGTGGCCGCCTCGCCGTGCACCAGGACCGTCAGCTCCCGGGCCAGCCGGCGCTGCGCGGCGCGTTGCTGCGGGCGCTCTTGGGTCGCCTGTTCCAGCTCGGCCAGCTCGTCGGCGCTCAGGAAGGTGAACCACCGCAGGTAGCGGATCACGTCGGCGTCGGCGGTGTTGACGAAGTACTGGTACCACGCGTACGGGCTGGTCATCTGGGGGTCCAGCCACAGGCTGCCGCCCCCGGTCGACTTGCCGAACTTGGTGCCGTCGGCCGCGGTGACCAGCGGGACCGTCAGCGCGTGCACGGTGGCGCCGAGCTTCTGGCGGACCAGGCGCACGCCGGCGATGATGTTGCCCCACTGGTCGGAGCCGCCGATCTGCAGCGTGCAGCCGTGGCGCTGGTGCAGCTGCACGTAGTCGTTGGCCTGCAACAGCATGTAGCTGAACTCGGTGTAGGAGATGCCCTCGCCGTCCAGGCGCCGGCGGATGGTGTCGCGATCCAGCATCACGTTGACCGAGAAGTGCTTGCCGATGTCGCGCAGGAACTCGACGGCCGACAGCGGGCCCGTCCAGTCCAGGTTGTCGACGACGAGGGCGCCGGTCGGGGTGTCGTCAAAGTCGACAAAGCGCTCCAGCTGTCCGCGGATCCGCTCGGTCCACGCGGCCACGGTGCCGGCCTCGTTGAGGCTGCGCTCGCCGATGTCGCGGGGGTCGCCGATCATGCCGGTGGCCCCGCCGGCCAGCACGATGGGCCGGTGCCCGGCGCGCTGGAACCGGCGCAGCGCCAGCAGCGGCACCAGGTGCCCGGCGTGCAGGCTGGGCGCGGTCGGGTCGAAGCCGGCGTAGACCGTCATCGGCCCGCGCCGCGCCTCGGCGGCCAGCGCGTCGAGGTCGGTGGACTGCGCGATCAGCCCGCGCCAGCCCAGCTCGTCAAGGATCCCGGAAGACATCGGGGGAAAACTCTAGTCGCTGGTCCCGGGGGCGGGCGCCCGCGGACTTCGCCGGTAGGCCGAGACCTCCGGCCGCCCGCCCAGCCACAATCGCCACGGCCGGTCGGCGGCCTTGCTGACCCCGACGCGGGGGCCGGACAGCGCGGTCAGCGGGTCGTGCAACTCGACGGTCACCGGGCCGCTTGGGTCGAACAGGTCGATTCCGTTGTCGTCCATGGTGATTCCCAGGGCCGAGCACAGGTTGCCCGGCCCGCGCGCCAGCGCCGTGGCACGGACCAGCTCGCCGCGGCGGGCGCGCGCGACATCCGCGCCGTCCTCGATGGCCGCCGCGCGCAGCAGCACGGCCGCGGCCGTCCCGTCGGGCCCGCACGAGACATTGGCGCAGACGTGGATCCCGTGGCTGCGGTAGGTGTAGAGCCGCCCGGGCGGACCGAACATCACCGCGTTGCGGCCGGACAGCCCGCGGTACGAGTGCGCCGCGGCGTCGGGCCACGGGCCGTCGGGAACGCCGCCGTAGGCCTCGACCTCGACGACGACCGCGCGCACGCCGCGGCCGGTGAGGACGGCGCCCAACAGCCGATGTGCGGCCGCGACCGGGTCGGCTAAAAGCTGGTCTGCGGCCACCAATCGAACCTACTGGCGGCCCAAACATGGCAGTATCCCGGTGGCTAGGAGCCCAAGAAGGAGCCCAAAGAATGCATGCGATCGACCCTGCTGCCACCGCCTGGCTGCTGGCCAGCACCGCGCTGGTGCTGTTGATGACCCCCGGGCTGGCGATCTTCTACGGCGGGATGGTGCGCACCACCGGCGTGCTCAACATGATCATGATGAGCTTCATCTCCATCCCGCTGGTGACCGTGGCGTGGCTGCTGGTCGGCTACACCATCGCCTTCTCCGAGGACGGGGCGGGCGGGTTCGTCGGCAACCTCCGGCATATCGGGATGCTCGGCATCACCCCCGACACCGTCCACGGCTCGGTGCCCGAACTGCTCTATGCCACGTTCCAGTTGGCGTTCGCGATCGTCACCGCCGCGCTGGTCAGCGGCGCGATCGCCGACCGCGCCAAGTTCGCGGCGTGGGTGGCGTTCGTGACGGCCTGGGCGGTCGCGGTGTATTCGGTTGTCGCGCACTGGGTATGGGGCCCGGGCGGGTGGCTGGCCAAGATGGGCGTGCTCGACTATGCGGGCGGCCTGGTCGTCGAGATCGTCTCCGGTTCGTCCGCCCTGGCCTTGGCGCTGGTGGTCGGGCCGCGCATCGGGTTCAAGAAGGACGCGATGCGCCCACACAACCTGCCGTTCGTGTTGCTCGGCGTCGGGTTGTTGTGGTTCGGCTGGTTCGGGTTCAACGCCGGTTCGGCCTTGGGCGCCAACGGAACCGCCGCGGCGATCTTCTTGAACACGCTCGTCGCGGGCTGCCTGGGCATGCTCGGCTGGCTGTCGGTGGAGCGTTTCCGCGACGGCCGGCCCACCACGTTCGGCGCGGCGTCCGGGGTGGTGGCCGGGCTGGTGGCCATCACCCCGTCGTGCGGGACTGTCAACACGCTCGGCGCGGCGATCGTCGGGGCGGCGGCCGGCGTCGTGTGCTCGTTCGCGGTGGGCGCGAAATTCCGTTTCAACTACGACGATTCGCTCGACGTGGTCGGTGTGCACTTCGTGGGCGGCGTGGTCGGGGTGTCGCTGATCGGGCTGCTCGCCACGGCCGTCATGACCTCGGGCCCGCGGGGCGTCTTGTACGGCGGCGGCCTCGGACTGCTGGGCAAGCAGGCGCTGGCGATCGTGGTGGTGACGCTGTACTCGTTCACGATGTCGTTCGTCCTCGCGAAGGTGGTCGATCGGATGATCGGCTTCCGGGTCAGCCCGGAAGACGAAACCACCGGTGTCGACCTGACCCAGCACGCCGAAACCGCGTATGCCGAGGGTGTGCACGGGCACCTGCCGTTCCGTCGGCCCGGATCCGGGGAGCGCGCGGAGGGCTGATCCTCAGCTGTATCGGGCGCCACATGCGTACCGCGAGGCGGGGCATGGGTCCTGCTGGATTGTGATGGCGCCGGCGATATCACCGGTTTTACGCCCGGCCGTCGAGTGTGAACTCACGGCTTTGGGTGTGAGCGTAGGGCGGGATTCCGGCCGGATCTCCGCCCACGTTTCACTTTCAAAGCCCAGGATTCACAACCGCCGGAATGCCCGGGCCAGCGCGCCCTTGACAAGCCCGCACCATCGGACGATTATTCATCACATGATGAGTTCATCAAATGATGAATTATTGACTCGGGGCCGCGCCCCGGCGATCGACATCCAGCAGCTGCGCGTGACCCGCTTCAAACGCCCCGTGCTGCAAGACTTTTCGGTGCGGATCGCGCAGGGCAGCATCACCGGCATCCTCGGCCCCTCCGGCTGCGGCAAGACCACGCTGATGCGCTGCATCGTCGGCACCCAGATTGTCGCCGGGGGCACCGTCACGGTGCTGGGACGACCCGCGGGCAGCCCGGCGCTGCGCCACCGCGTGGGATACATGCCCCAGGACCCGACCATCTACAACGACCTGCGGATCGTCGACAACGTCCGCTACTTCGCCGCGCTCTACGGATACGGCAACGACGCCGCCGACGACGCGATCGAACGCGTCGGGCTCACCGATCACCGGACGGCCTTCTGCGCCAACCTTTCCGGGGGCCAGCGCACCCGCGTGTCGCTCGCGTGCGCGCTGGTCTGCCAGCCCGAGCTCCTCGTGCTCGACGAGCCCACCGTCGGCCTGGACCCGGTGCTGCGGGTCGACCTCTGGGAGCAGTTCGCCGCGCTGGCCCGCGGCGGCACCACCCTGCTGGTCTCCAGCCACGTGATGGACGAGGCCGACCACTGCGGCGACCTGTTGCTGATGCGCGAGGGCCACCTCGTGGCGCACACCACCCCGACCCGACTACGAGAGGACACCGGATGTCCGTCACTGGAGGACGCGTTTCTGTCCATCATCAGGCGCAGCACCACGCCAAAAGCCGGCTGAGCCTGAGGGCGTACGCGGCCACCACGACGCGGATCCTGCGCCAGCTGGCCGCCGACCACCGCAGCGTCGCGCTGATCCTTTTGGTGCCGGTCCTGGTCATCACGCTGATGTACTTCATGTTCGAAAACGCGCCGCACCGCCCCGGCACGCCGTCACCGTTCAACAACGCCTGCCTGATCCTGCTCGGCCTGTTCCCGCTGTTCGTGATGTTCATCATCACGTCGATCACGATGCAGCGCGAACGGGCCTCGGGCACGCTGGAACGCATCCTGACCACGCCGCTGCGCCGCCTCGACCTGCTGATCGCCTACGGCACCGCATTCTCGATCGCCGCCGCGGCACAAGCGATCCTCGCTTGCATCGTGTCGTTCTGGCTGCTGGGCTTCGACACGGCCGGCAGCCCGGTGTGGGTGTTCGTGATCGCCATCGTCAACGCCATGGTGGGCGTCGGGCTGGGCCTGTTGTGTAGTGCGTTCGCGCGCACCGAGTTTCAGGCCGTGCAGTTCATCCCGCTGGTGATGGTCCCCCAGCTGCTGCTGGCCGGCATCATCGTGCCCCGCGCGCTGATGGCGCACTGGCTGCAGTGGGTCAGCAACGTGCTGCCGGCCAGCTACGCGCTGGAGGCCCTGCAGCAGGTGGGCGCCCACCCGGAACTGACCTACACCGCGGTGCGCGACATCGTCGTCGTGCTGGCCTTCGCGGTCGCGGCGCTGTGCCTGGCCGCGGCGACGCTGCGGCGACGGACACCGTGACCGCCACCAAACGCAGGCGGCCCGGGCGGCCCGCCGGGAACTCCGGCACTCGCGACCGGATCCTGGCCAGCGCTCGAGAGCTGTTTGCGCGCAACGGGATCCGCAACACGTCGATCCGGGCGGTGGCCGCGGCCGCCGGCGTCGACTCGGCGTTGGTGCATCACTACTTCGGCACCAAGGAGCAGCTGTTCGCCGCGGCCGTGCACATCCCCGTCGACCCGATGGAGGTCATCGGCCGGCTGCGCGACGTGCCGGTGGAGGAACTCGGCCACACGATTCCGTCAATCTTGTTGCCGCTGTGGGACTCCGAGATCGGTGCGGCGTTCATCGCCACGCTGCGCTCGATTTTGGCCGGCTCGGAGGTCAACCTGTTTCGCACGTTCATCGAGGACGTGATCGCCGTCGAGGTGGGCAGCCGCGTCGACGACCCGCCGGGCAGCGGCGTCGTCCGCATCCAGTTCGTCGCGTCGCAACTGGTGGGCGTCGTGATGGCGCGCTACATCCTGGAACTGGAGCCGTTCGCGTCGCTGCCGGCCGATCAGATCGCGCGGACAATCGCGCCGAACCTGCAGCGCTACCTCACCGGGGATCTGCCGGACGCGCCCGCGCCATGAGGCGCTCGTGCTCGTCGTCGTCGACGTCGCGGGCCTCGTCGATCAGCAGCACCGGGATGCCGTCGTCGATCCGGTAGGCGCGCCGCAGCCGCGGGTTGTAGAGCAACTCGTCTCCGACGAGTACCAGCGGGCCGCGGTCGGCCGGGCAGACCAGGATGTCGAGCAGGGTCTGATCAATCATCGTCACCTCGATACACGGCGCTCAATTCCGCCCGCACGGCCGGGGTCAACCGGCGGTACTGCCCGCTGGTGGTGTCGAAATACCACACGTGGCGCCCGGATTTGGGAATCCCGGCCGCCCGCAGCGCGCTGACGGTGGGACGGTACGTGGCGCTCAGCGTCATTTCCGGTACCACGCACACGATGTCGGGCCCCAGCCCGATCGGCAGGTCCGCGACGGCCTCGGTCAGGTCCGCGGCGGTGATGCTGGCCCCCGGCAACAACGTCACCGCCGAGACCGCGACATCCAGGTTGCCGAACGGCACGTTGTAGGTCACCGCTAGGTCGACGCCGTTGATACAGCTCAGCGCGTCGGTGACGGGCTCGGCGAACACCATCCCGCGCGCGGTGTGCACCACCGAGCCGCGCCGCCCCGCCAGCCAGTAGTCGCCGTCGTTGTCGCGGTAGAACAGGTACTCGCTCGATATCCAGGTGTCGGCGGGGGCGAAGACGCCGCGTTTGACCGACGCGCTCGGGTCGATCGGCCCGTTGGACGCGGCCAGCAGGACGCCGACCTCGTGGGGCGCGGCGACCTGCACGAAGCCCCGGTCGTCCTCGAGGATCAGGTCGTGTTCGGCGTCGTAGGCGCCCAGCACCACGCGTCCCACCCCGGGCAGCGGGCGGCCCTTGCTGCCGATCTTCTGCCCGGACACGTTGGCCAGCACCGCCTGCCCGTCCGTCGTCGCGAAGAATTCGACGACGTGCGCCGGCGCGAACGCGTCCAGTACGCGCTGCCACAGCCCGGTCGGCATGCCCGAGCCGATGAACAGGCGCACCGGGTGGTTGCCGTGCAGCACGAAGGCGGGGTCGTCGACGACGTCGCGCAGCATCGCCCAGGTGTAGGACACCACCGTCACGCCGTACTGCCGGACCTCCTGGACGAACCGGTCGGGGCGCAGGCCGCGGGACAGCGCGATGCGGGTGCCGCCGACGACCGCGCCGCCCAGGCTGACCAGCAGCGCGGACTCGTGATGCAGCGGGGTGAGGCAGTAGACGGTGTCGCGCCGGTCGAGCGAGGCCGTCGAGGCGGTCCCGAACGCCGACACCGCCCAGCGGTAGTTGGTGATCTGCCGGGCGACCAGCTCGCCGCCGGCCACGCTGAACGCGATGAACGCCAGGTCGCGCGCCAGCCCGGGGTTGGGGCGATACCACGCGGGCAGCTCGACGGCGTCCGGGTCGATCTGCTCCATGTCGATGACTTGGGCTTCAGACGCGTCCTCGGGCAAGTGCAAGTCGCGCGTCTCACCGCCCCCGAGCACCAGCACCTGGCCCGGAAGTTGGCGCGCCGCTTCGAGATTGGTGGGGTCGGTCAGGATCTCGCTGACTCCCCCGAGCCGGACCGCCGCGGCCAGGTCGGATTCGGGATGCATGACGACGGCGACCGCGCCGAGGCGGGACAGCGCGGCGATGGCGACGAGCGCGCTGGGCCGGGTCTCCATCAGCACGCCGACACGGTCGCCCTGTCGCACCCCGACCTCGATCAGCCCGCGGACGACATTGTTGATGCGCCGGTTGACGGCCTCGTAGGTGTGCACGCGGCCGTCGAACAACAGGAATTCGCCCTGCGGGGCGTCGTGCGCCTGCTCGTCGATGATGCGGCCCAGCGAAATACGGGTGTGATCGTTGATCTGTCCCAGCCGCACCAGTCGCGGCAGCGTGCGGACCGTCTCGACGGCCAGGCTGCGCATCGACTTGTTGGCCGCGACAACGGTATTGGCCGCGCCGCGCACCAACCCCAGCGCCGCTTCGGACGCCTCCCCGATCTCGTGCGCGATCCGCGAGCTGAGCGCGACCCCGCTGTCGGTGTGTTCGGCCGGCTGGTCGGCCATCGGGTCGATGCCGTCGGGCTTGTCGCCACCCTCGGACAGCCAGCGCACCCACGCGGCGACGGTCGGCCAGCTCTCCCGCGCCGCCCTCGACCCGACGACCAGCCCGAAATGCCCTGTGCGGATGGAGCGTTCGTAGACCTCGGCGTAGGGCGCCGCCCGCCGGATGCCACGCACCGAGGCCGGCTGCCCGATGTCGTCGACCTCGCCGACGAACGCCAGCACCGGGCAGGTGATGTCGGTGAGGGTGACCAGCTGGCCGTTGATGGCGAAGCCGCCGGTCATCATGCGATTGTGCGCGATGAACTGCTTGAGCAGCTCGGAGATCGCCGGTCCCGACCACGCGATCCAGCCCTCGCGTTCCAGGAACCTGCGCTGCTGCTCGCGCGGCAGCAGTGCCTCCCGGTCGTGCAGCTGGCGCACGAAGTCGACCCGGGCCTTGGCAGTCTTGAGCGGGTCCATCATCTGAAAACCGGTGCGCGCCATCCAACTTGGGATGGCCAGCCGGCTGAAGACATGGTCGGCCATGAAGTTCGCGGCGGCCGCGCCGAAGTTGGCCGGGATGCCCATGGGCAGGGCGGCCAGCGTGTCCACCGGCGAGCCGAACGCCACGATGCTTGCCAGGTTCTTCGAGCGCCGGTACGCGGCGACCTGGTAGCACCACATCCCGCCCTGCGAATAGCCGACCAGGTGCACGTCGCGGCCGGTGGCGTCCTTCACCGTGTCGATCGCCTGGTTGAGCGCGACGATGTGGTCGGCCAGGTTGCGGCGCATGCCGCCCTCGACCTTGTCCGGTGAGCCGAAGTCGATGACCCAGGGGTCCAGCCCGCTGGAGTGCAGGATGCCCACCGCACCGTCCTGGCGGGTGACGTCCCACATGTCCGCCGACATCATCATCGGGTGGACCATCAGCACGGGCGGGCCCACCGGCGCTTGGCCGGGCCGGCTGTCCGGCGGGAAATACCGCCGCAGCTTGTACATCGGCACGCTCTCGACGATCTGGGACGGCGACGGAACACTCTCGGTTTCCAAGCCCCCCAGCCGCAGCACCTCCAGGCCGTTCTGCGCCGTGGCGATCAGCCGCCCGACCGGTCGCGTGACCATCGAAATATTGAGATCCACCGCTGCTCCCTGACTTTTGACAGCTGGAACATCATGGCACATCAGCGTGCTTGGCGGTGCTGGCCAGGGGGTTTGCTAAAACGGCGGCGGCTCGTCGTCCTCGGCGCCAGGTGGGACGGGATCAAAGTAGCTGGGCCATGCCACCCGGCGGGCTTGGCGGGCTTGGCGGTTGTGGTTGCGTTCGGTGGCGATGCGGGTGGCGCGCTCTTGGGCGCGGGTGCGCCGCCGCCGCGGCATCATCGCGGTGCGCTCGGCGCAATAATCCTGCGGCGGCAGGTCGACTTCCGGGGCGGGCATGCCACCCACGGCGCGACACAAACTCGGAAACAGCAGCGCACTGCCCGGGGTGGTGACGTAGGTGTGCCCGGACGGCGCGGTCACGATCAACGTCCCATCGGCCAGCTGGCGTTCGCTCCAGTTGAGGAAGGTTTTGATCAAGTGATGCAGCGGGCAGTAACACTTCAGGTTGGCCGCATGCGTGGGCCCACCCTGCGCGTAGGGGATCGTATGGTCGAGCTCGCACTCCACCGCGGGGCGGTCACAACCGGGAAAGCGACACGTCAAATCCCGGCACCGCACAAAATCGGCCAACGCCTTCGACGGCACGTAGCCCTTCTCCGGCGGGGCATCGCACGGGTGAAACAACGGCACCAGCTTGGCCGACTTGGCCAACTCGGCCACCACCTCGGGCGGGATCAACCCATCGGCACCCCACTGCGAGCCCGGAGTGTCGCCGCTGCCCTCGACGGTGGCCTGCTCGGCGATCACATGGATGGCCACCGGACTGGCCGCGCGGCGGGCGCCGGCGGCGCAATCGGTGCGCCCGCAGCGACACCCCAACCGATCAGCCCCGGCCGCCAACGCCCCCAGCGCATCAGCGCGGCGCTGATCACGGGTCCGCGGATCATGCGCACACACCGTGGCGGCCAAGGCGTCCAGGCGCTGGTCCAGCGCGTGCGCGTCGGTGGCGAACAGGCTGCCGCTAATGTCGGCCAGACCATCGCCGACATCGCCGATCCACACCTCGCGATCGACCTGACGTTGTGTGCGCCGGCGCACCGCATCGCGGTCGGCCTTGGCCACGATCTTGTCCACCTGCCCGGCCAGCCGGCCCTGCGTCATCGACGGCCAGCGCGCCACATTGGCCGCCAACTGCGCATCCACCGTCGCCAGCACCTCGGCATCGACAATCAGATCGGTGCGATACACCAGGGTTTGAAACATCCGGTAGTCGATGTCCCCGGCCCGAAACACATCGGCCGCCTTCGGCAGGCGCTCGCGCATCGCCCGCGCATAATGCAACCGGCTGCCCGCCAACCCCTGGCTGATCCGCAACGCCGCGGCCACCTCCGCGGCCACCGCCGCCATCGTGTCAATCGCCCAACTCTCGTCCTCCGCACAGCGCGAAAGCCGATACCCGAACAACTCCCCGATCGCCGCCAACTGCGCAGCAGCCTCCCGATTCTCCGCCCGCGCCGCCGCCGCAATCCGATTGACCAACGCGGTCGACTCCGCCGTCGTCGACGGATAACGACGCTCGATCATCTCGTCCATCCGCGCGATCGCCTCAGCACGCGACTCGGAAACCGATCCATCGAACATATGTTCGAGTATAGCAGGCGCCGACGACACGGTGTGGCTGAGGCCGGCCCCAACTCCTGGGCGTAAAAGCCGGCTCCTGCGGCCCCCGTTTCGACCAGCGTCGAATTGGGTTATCTACCGAAGGCGCGAGGTTCGCGACGCACGTCTGCATGCCGTCAGGACCTACCTCGGTTGAACACCCAGCTGGGCGCGCTCAGCGAGCGCGCCGGCGCGGAGCAGTGATCGTCGGCACGGGTCGGCACATGAGCGAGGAAGGGCAACCAATGTTCTTGTTAGGCAACGGCGGTCGGCGCACGGATGAGGCCGAGCACCTGACCGAGCGGGCGCTGTACAACATCGCCCACGGCCGCTTCGAACGCTCGCTGTCCGGGCTGACGGCCATGGCCGCCCTCGTCACGACGGCCGAAATCTATTTCGAGCATTACAAGGCCAGCTTCGGCAACAAGTGGATGTGGAGCCCGATCGTGGTCACCCCGCCGGTGGTCGTCGCCGGGATCGGCGGGGTGTTCTCGCGGCGCTGGGCCAAGGTATGGCTGCCGATCACGGCCGGCATCTACACCGCCAACGGCCTCATGGGTGAGTACCTGCACGCCCGCGGGGTCGCCCGCAAACCGGGCGGCTGGAAGCACGCGTCCTACAACGTTCCCATGGGCCCGCCGATCGCGGCACCGGGACTGATGTGCTTGGTCGGGGGGATGGGACTGCTGGCGTCGATCCTGCGCCGCGAACGGTTCCGGGGGTAGAGATTCCGATGGCCGACACCTCGCAGCCCGACCATTTGCCCAACCTGCGCCCCGATGGCAAGCCCCCGCACCCATCCTGGCTGCCCAGGCAGCGCCGCGGCACCACCCCGCAGATGATCGGGCGCTACCCCGATTTCGACGTGCTAACAACCAAGGACACGTGGGACGAGGCCACCCGCAAGGTGGTGCTGGCCCGGCTGGAACCGCCCGGCCCCCTGCGGTTTTTCACCGCGGGCGAGGAGCCGTGCCTGCGCGCGTTCTGCGACACGGTGCTGGCGCAGGACACCGAGCCTCGCGTCCCGGCGGCCGAGTCCGTCGACTCCAAGCTCGCCGACGGGCGCCTCGACGGCTACCAGTACGCCGACATGCCCGACGACCGCGACACTTGGCGGCTGGTGCTGCGCGCGCTCGACGAGACCGCCTCGGGCCGCTACGGCAAGGCCTCGTTCGCCGCGGCCGGGCCCGACATCCGCGAAGAGATCATCGGCCAGTTCTCCCAGGGCAAGCTCGACGGCGGGACATGGGAGCGGCTGAACGTCAAGCGCGCCTGGTCGGTATGCATGCGAATGACGCTGTCGGGCTTCTACTCCCACCCCTGGGCGTGGAACGAGATCGGTTTCGGCGGCCCGGCCTACCCGCGCGGGTTCATGCGTTTGGGCGGCGCCACCGGACCGGCGGCGGCGCGCGAACCGTTCGAGACCCCCGGCGCCACCGACGAGGACCCGGTCAAAGTCGTCAAGGACGGTGAGGCGTAATGGGCGACTTCTGGCGCGGCCTGCTCAAGGGAGCGATCGGACCGAAGGACAACGACTCCCGCTTCCTGCTCGACGTGCACACGCGCGACCTGCCCGGCGAAAAGACCATGCGCCGCTACCGCGACGACGACGAGGTCGACCTCGTGGTCGTCGGCGCGGGCGCGGGCGGATCGGTGCTGGCGCAACGGCTGGCGCGCGCGGGCTGGCGGATCGTGATACTCGAGGCCGGCCCGTTCTGGCACCCCGACGAGGACTGGGTCTCCGACGAGGCCGGCTCCCACGAGCTGTACTGGACGCAGAAGCGCATCATCGGCGGCGACGACCCGATCGAGTTGGGCAAGAACAACTCCGGGCGCGGCGTGGGCGGCTCGATGGTCCACTACGCCGGATACTGCCCGCGGTTTCACCCCAGCGACTTTCAGACCTACACCCTCGACGGCGTCGGGGCCGACTGGCCGCTCCGCTACGACGACATCCGCCGCCACTACGAGCGCATCGAGCTCGAGCTGCCGGTGGCCGGCCAGAACTGGCCGTGGGGCGAGCCGCACCGGTATCCGTTTGCCCCCCACCCGATCTCGGGAGCGGCCGCCAAGATGTGGGAGGGCGCGCTGAAGCTCGGCATCGAGATGCGGGTGGGGCCGGTCGGCATCGTCAACGGCACCTTCGGCAACCGCCCGCACTGCATCTACCGCGGCTACTGCCTGCAGGGCTGCAAGGTCAACGCCAAGGCCAGCCCGTACGTCACGCACCTGCCCGACGCGCTGGCGCACGCCGTGGAGATCCGCGCCAACTGCATGGCCGCGCGCGTCGAACTCGACGAGACCGGTGCGGCCAAGGGCGTGGTCTACTACGACGAGGCCGGCGGCACCGAGCGGCTGCAGCGCGCCAAAGTCGTTGCGATCGCGGGCTATTCCATCGAAACGCCGCGCCTGCTGCTGAACTCGGCCAGCGAACGCTTCCCCCACGGGTTGGGCAACAACGACGACCAGGTCGGGCGCTACGTGATGGTGCAGGGCGCCACGCAGTCGGCGGGCCGGTGGTCCGAAGAGGTCCGGATGTACAAGGCGCCGCCGCCGGAGGTGTCCTCCGAGCAGTTCTACGAGACCGACCCCGCGCGCGGGTTCGCCCGCGGCTTCTCCATCCAGACCGTGTCGCCGCTGCCCATCGGATGGGCCGAACACGTTCTCGCCGAAGGGCATTGGGGCCGCGCGCTGCGAGAGTACATGCGCGACTACAACCATTGGGCGACCATCGGCGTCCTCAACGAGCTGCTGCCGCGCCCCGACAACCGGGTCACGCTGGCCGAGGAGCGCGACCAGTACGGCATCCCGGTGGCCCGGTTCGACTACACGCTGTGCGACAACGACAAGGCCAACATGGAGTACTCCACCAAGGTGATCGCGGACGTCCTGCACGCCGCCGACGCCCAGGACGTGCTCACCATCCAGCGCTTCGCGCACCTGATCGGCGGCGCCCGCATGGGCACCGGCCCGGAAAACTCGGTCGTGGACTCCGATCACCGCGTGTGGGGCGTGCCCAACCTGTTCCTCGCCGACGGTTCGGTCTGCCCGACGCAGGGTTCGGCCAATCCCGCGCTGACGATCATGGCGCTGGCCTCGCGGCTGGCCGAACGGATGGCCGGCGGCCAGATTCGCACGGACACCCCAGCCGGCGCCCGACGGGCCAAGGCGGGGGCTCGTGGCTGAGCAGACCATCGACGTCGAGGCGGCCTTCCCGCCGCGGGTGCTGCGCGAGTACGCGCTCATCGCCGACGGCGAGCGCGGCGCGCTGCTCGGGCCGCGCGGCGATGTGGCGTGGCTGTGCGCGCCGCGGTGGGAATCCGAGGCCGTCTTCTCCTCGCTGATCGGCGGCGGCGGGGTCTATGCGATCACCCCCACCGACACCCGGAACGTCTGGGGCGGCTACTACGAGCCGGGCAGCCTGATCTGGCGCAACCGGTGGACCACCCGCGACGCCATCGTGGAATGCCGTGAGGCGCTGGCCTTCCCGGGCGACCCGGACCGGGTGGTGCTGCTGCGCCGCCTGACCGGTTGCCGCGGCACCGCGAAGGTGCGGGTGCTGCTGCGGCCGAGCGCCGCGTTCGGCAGCCACGGCCTGGGCCAGCCGAGCCGCGAGGGTGGGGTGTGGAGCGGACGGTCGGGGCGGCTGCGGTGGCGCTGGGCGGGCGGGGGCGACGCGCGGCCGGGACACACGGCGCGCGACCGGGGCGAGTTGTTGGTCGGTGAGCTCACCATCGAGGAGGGCCGCCACCACGACCTCGTGCTGGAGCTGTCCGAGCGCGCGCTGCCCGACGAGCCGCCCGACCCCGACATCGCCTGGGACGCCACGGCGGCCACCTGGCAGCGCAGCGTGCCGGAACTGAACTGCACCGTCGCGCCGCGCGACGGGCGCCACTCGTACGCGGTGTTGCGCGGGCTGACCAGCAGCGGCGGTGGCATGGTCGCCGCGGCCACCATGAGCCTGCCCGAACGCGCGCACACCAACCAGAACTACGACTACCGCTACGCATGGATCCGCGACCAGGTGTACGCGGGCATGGCCGCCGCGGCCGTCGGGGCGACCGAGCTGCTCGACGGCGCCGTCGAGTTCGTCGGCGCCCGGCTGCTCGAGGACGGCCCGCAGCTCAAGCCCGCCTACACCGTCACCGGCGGCAGCGTCCCCAGCGAGGAAACCCTGGACCTGCCCGGCTACCCGGGCGGCAACGACAAGGTCGGCAACTGGGTCAACCAGCAATTCCAGCTCGACGTGTTCGGCGAGGCGCTGCAGCTGCTGGCCCGCGCCGGCAGCGCCGACCGCCTCGACGCCGAGGGCTGGCGCGCCGCGCAGGCCGCCATCGGCGCCATCGAAAAGCGTTGGCGCGAACCGGATGCCGGGATCTGGGAGATCGACGACGAGCTCTGGACGCAGTCCCGACTGGCATGCGTGGCGGGGCTGCGCGCCATCGCCAAGGTGGCCGGCGCCGGCCACGAGGTCGCCTCGTGCGCCTCGCTTGCCGACGCGATCCTCGCCGAGACGGCGGCCAGCAGCCTGAACCCGCACGGCGGCTACTGGCAGCGCAGCCCGCAGCGGGCGGGGGTCGACGCGTCGCTGCTGCTGGCGGCCGTGCGCGGCGCCGTGCCCGCCGAGGACCCGCGCACCCGGGCCACGCTGGACGTGGTCCGCCGCGACCTGGCCCACGACGGGTTCGTCTACCGCTTCCGCCACGACGAGCGCGACCTCGGCGAGGCCGAGGGCGCCTTTTTGCTGTGCGGGTTCATGATGGCGCTGGCCGAACACCAACTGGGCCACTCCCACTGCGCGATGCGCTGGTTCGAGCGCAACCGCTCCGCGTGCGGACCGCCGGGGCTGTTCTGCGAGGAATACGACGTCAGGCAGCGCCAGCTGCGCGGCAACCTGCCGCAGGCGTTCGCGCACGCGCTGCTGCTGGAATGCACGGCCACCCTGTCCGAGGACGCCGTCCACCACGACTGAAAAGACAGGCCGACGAAAACGACTGCAGAGAAAGGCATTTCCCCATGACACAGACCGTGCTCATCACCGGAGCCAGCGCCGGGATCGGCCGCGCCACCGCCCAGTTGTTCGGGCAGCGCGGCGCCAACGTCGCCCTGGTCGCGCGAGGCGCGGCCGGGCTCGAGGGGGCGGCAGCCGACGTCGAGGCCGGCGGCGGCAAGGCGCTGGCCATCCCGACCGACGTGGCCGACGCCCGGGCCGTCGAGGCCGCCGCCGACGAGACCGAGGCGGCGTTCGGGCCCATCGACGTCTGGGTCAACGTCGCGTTCACGTCGGTGTTCGCGCCCTTCTGGGAGATCTCCGCCGAGGAGTTCAAACGCGTCACGGAGGTGACCTACCTCGGGTACGTGTACGGCACCATGGCGGCGCTGGCGAAGATGAAGCCGCGCGACCGCGGCACCATCGTGCAGGTCGGTTCGGCGCTGGGCCAGCGATCCATCCCGCTGCAGTCGGCCTATTGCGGCGCCAAGCACGCCGTCAACGGGTTCACCGAGTCGGTGCGCTGCGAGTTGCTGCACGAGGGCTCCAACGTGCGGATCACCGTGGTGCAGATGCCCGCGGTCAACACCCCACAGTTCTCCTGGGTGCTGTCCCGCCTGCCCCGCCATCCCCAGCCGGTGCCGCCGATCTATCAGCCCGAGGTGGCCGCGCGGGGCGTCGCGTACGCCGCCGATCACCCGGAGCGCAAACAATATTGGGTCGGCGATTCCACCGCGGTCACCCTCCTCGGTCAGAAGTTCCTCGCTCCCCTGCTCGACCGCTACCTCGGCCGCACCGGGTACGACTCGCAGCAGACCGAGGAACGCGTCAACGGCCAGCAGCCGAGCAACCTGTGGGCGCCGGTCGATCAGGAGCCCGGCAGCGACCACGGCGCCCACGGCGAATTCGACGACGAGTCCCACGCCCACAGCCCTCAGGTGTGGTTCTCCCAGCACCCCGTCATGGGCGGCGCCGGTGCCCTGGGCGCGCTGGGCGCGCTGGGCGCCTTGGTCGCCGACCGCCTGGCCCGATGACCGCGTGGGCGCGCATCGTCTACGGGTTGGTGCTGCTCGCCGTCCCCAGCCCGGTGCTGCGGCTGGTCACCGGTCAGACCGCGACCACGCGGGAGCGGGCGGTGACCCGGATCCTGGGCGCGCGGCTGCTGACCCAGGCCGTGGCGACCGACATCCGCCCCGACGCCGTGTCCCTGGCCCTGGGCGCCGAGGTCGACCTCGTGCACTCGGCCACGATGCTCGCGTGGGCCGCCGTGGACCGCCGGTCGCGACGGCTGACGCTGGCCAGCGCCGCGATCGCCGCCCTGTTCGCCGTCGCCGGCGCCGCGGACGCCCGCCGCGCGGACGCCAAGCCGTCGCAAACCGACGATGCGCTGGGCGCGCTCGCCCGCCTGCGCCATGAGATCGCCGCGCCGATTACCCGGCACACCCTGCCCGGCACGGCCCGCGCCGCCCTCAACATCTAGGAGGCCCCGATGGTCCGCCCCGACGCCTGCATCGACGAGGTCACCGCGCAGGTGTACGAAATCCCCACCGACGCACCGGAAGCCGACGGCACGTTCGCCTGGTCGTCGACCACGCTGGTGCTGGCCGAGGTGGTCGCGGGCGGCCGGCGCGGGCTCGGCTACACCTACGCCGCCGGCGCCTGCGGCCAATTGATCACCGGGCCGCTCGCGAGCGCCGTCCGCGGACACAGCGCCCTGGACATCCCCGGCGCGTGGGAGTCGATGGTCCGCGCGATCCGCAACAGCGGGCGCCCCGGCCTGGCCTCCTGCGCGATCTCGGCCGTCGACACCGCGCTGTGGGACGTCAAGGGCAAGCTGCTCGACCTGCCCGTGTGCCGGCTGCTCGGGGTGGCGCGCCCGGAGGTGCCGATCTACGGCAGCGGCGGCTTCACCACCTACGACGAGCACGCGACGCGCGCCCAACTCGAGCGCTGGGTCGACGCCTGGAAGATCCCCCGCGTCAAGATCAAGATCGGCGAGTCGTCGGGCTCCGACGAGCGCCGCGACCTGGAGCGGATCGCCTTGGCGCGCAAGGTGATCGGGCCCGACACCGAACTGTACGTCGACGCCAACGGCGGCTACCGCCGCAAGCAGGCGATCCGGGTCGCCCACGCCATGGCCGACCACGACGTCACCTGGTTCGAGGAACCCGTGTCCTCCGATGACCTCGCCGGGCTGCGGGAGGTGCGCGACCAGGTGACCCCGGACGTCACCGCCGGCGAATACGGCTACGACCTCACCTATTTCCGCCGGATGCTGGCCGCCGAGGCCGTCGACTGCCTGCAGATCGACGTCACCCGCTGCGGCGGCATCACCGACTGGCTGCGGGCCGCGGCCGTCGCCGCCGCGCACAACGTCGACGTCTCCGGGCACTGCGCCCCCAACCTGCACGCCCACGTCGCCGCCGCGATCCCCAACCTGCGCCACCTCGAGTACTTTCACGACCACCACCGCATCGAGCACCTGCTCTTCGACGGCGCCCTGGACCCCGAGGGCGGGGCGCTGCGCCCGGACCAGCAAACCCCCGGGCTGGGCCTGGAGTTCAAGCACCGCGACGCCGAGCAGTACCGGGTGAAGTGACGCGCTCGAAAAGTCGAAATGCCATGCATGAACGCGCACGAGAATGGGCATTTTTAGCGGATGAGTGTGAACTTCGAAGGCGAGACATATGAGCGTCGCAACGGGCAGGCGTCGGCTGACGACGCGGCGCGGTCCGAGGCGTTCATGTCGGACGTGCTCGAGCAGCAGGAGCTCGGCGCCGTCGACCTGGTCCTGGGGCTGGGTGATCCGCAGAAGGTCGGGCGGTTCCGGTTCTTCCTGGACGGCCAGCGCTGGGAATGGTCGGATCCCGTCGCGCGCATGCACGGCTACGAGCCGGGCGAAGTCGAGCCCACCACCGAGCTGCTGCTGCAGCACAAACACCCCGACGACCGGGAGCGCGTGGCGGCCGTGCTCGACCACGTGCACAAGGGCAAGCCGTTCAGCAGCCGCCACCGCATCGTCGACACCCAGGGACACACTCACTGCGTCGTCGTCGCGGGCGACCGGATGGTCGACGACGCCGGGGCGCTGATCGGCACCTCCGGGTTCTACGTCGACGTCACGGACTCGCTGCACTCCGACATCACCCACGTCCTGGAGGCGGTGGCCGGCGCCCGCGCCCGCATCGAGCAGGCCAAGGGCGTGCTGATGGCCGCCTACGGGATCACCGCCGAACGCGCCTTCGACATCCTGGTGTGGCGGTCCCAGGAGACCAACCTCAAGGTGCGCGAGCTCGCCACCCGCTTCCTGGACGCGGTGGCCGGCAAGACGTCGGCCGACACCCGCACCCACATCGACCACGCGCTGCTCACTCTCGAATAATTGCCCGGTGGCACACCTGCTGGGAGCCGAGGGCGTACGTCTGCAATACCCGACTCAGGTGGTGTTCGAGTCGGTCACGCTGGGGGTCGGCGACGGCGCGCGCATCGGCATCGTCGGGCGCAACGGGGACGGCAAGTCCAGCCTGCTCGGCCTGTTGACCGGGCAACTGGAGCCCGACGCCGGGCGGGTCACCCGCCGCAGCGGGCTGCGGGTCAGCGCGCTGAGCCAGGCCGACACCCTCGATCCCGGCCGCACCGTCGGCTGGACCCTGGTCGGCGCGGCACCCGAGCACCAGTGGGCGGGCGACCCGCGGGTGCGCGACGTGGTCGGCGGGCTGGTCTCCGACATCGCCTGGGACACCACCGTCGCCACGCTGTCCGGCGGGCAGCGCCGGCGGGTGCAGCTGGCCCGGCTGCTGATCGGCGAATGGGACGTCATCGCCCTCGACGAGCCCACCAACCACCTGGACATCGAGGGCATCACCTGGCTGGCCGGCCACCTGCGACAACGCTGGGCCCGCAACACCGGCGGGCTGCTGCTGGTCACCCACGACCGCTGGTTTCTCGACGAGGTCGCCACCACGACGTGGGAGGTGCACGACGGCATCGTCGAGCCGTTCGACGGCGGCTACGCGGCCTACGTGCTGCAGCGCGTGGAGCGCGACCGGCTGGCCGCGGCGGCCGAGGCCAAGCGGCAGAACCTGATGCGCAAGGAGCTGGCCTGGCTGCGCCGCGGCCCGCCGGCGCGGACGTCCAAACCCAAGTTCCGGATCGAGGCCGCCAACCAGCTGATCGCCGACGTGCCGCCGCTGCGCAACACCGTCGAGCTGGCCAAGCTGGCGACGGCGCGGCTGGGCAAGGACGTCGTCGACCTGCTCGACGTGTCGGTCTCCTTCGCCGGGCGCCCGGTGCTACGCGACGTCGAGTGGCGCATCGCCCCGGGCGAACGCACCGGCATCGTCGGGGCCAACGGCGCCGGGAAGTCGACGCTGCTGGGCCTGATCGCCGGCACCGTCACGCCGGACACCGGGCGGGTCAAGCGCGGCAAGACCGTGCGGCTGGCCGTGCTCGACCAGCGGGGCGAGGCGCTGGCCGCGGTCGACGGCGACCGGATCGCCGACGTGCTCGGCCGGCTGCGCGGCGGCTATCAGGTCGACGGCCGCGACGTCACCCCGGCGCAGCTGCTGGAGCGGCTCGGCTTCGGCCGGGGCCAGCTGTCCGCCCGCGTCGGCGACCTGTCCGGCGGTCAGCGGCGCCGGCTGCAGCTGATGCTCACGCTGCTGTCCGAACCCAACGTGCTGCTGCTGGACGAGCCCACCAACGACGTCGACACCGACATGCTCACCGCCACCGAGGACCTGCTGGACTCGTGGGCCGGCACGCTGATCGTCGTCTCGCACGACCGCTATCTGCTGGAGCGGGTCACCGACCAGCAGTACGCGATCCTCGACGGCCGGCTGCGCCACCTGCCCGGTGGCATCGACGAATACCTGCGGCTGGCGGCGCGGCGGACCGCGGCCCCGGCCGGCACACCCGTGGCAGAACCGCAAGGACCGCAGGCGATGACCGGCGCGCGGCGCCGCGCCGCCGAGAAGGAGCTCGCGTCCGTCGACCGCCAGCTCGCCCGGCTGGCGGACCGGGTCGCGGCCAAGCACCACGAACTCGCCGACCACGACCAGTCCGACCACGCCGGCCTGACGCGGCTCACCCAGGAGCTAAGGGCGTTGGAAGGCGACGTCGCCGCGACCGAGAGCCGATGGTTGGAGCTCTCGGAAGGGCTCGAATGACCGGGCCGCGGTCAGTCTTCCCGAGCTCCGACCGGATGCTGACCATCGGCCCCGCGCCGCCGGGCCTTGCGCAGCGTATCCAGCAAATCCCGATAAGGCCCTACGACGTACGCGGTGTCGCCGGCTTCGAGGTGCGCGTCGCGGCCGGGGTGCAGGCTGACGGGCTCGGTCGGCCGGGTGATCGCGATGACGCGGGTCTGGGTGCCCATGGCGAACATCTGCAATCCATCGAGTTCGCTGCCGGGCTCGATGTGCATCGCTCCGACCATGTAGGTGCTCTGCCCGACGGAAAACGTCTCCAGCACCTCCAGTCCCATCGCCGCGCCGACGAACCACGGAGCGGCCAGTTCGACGGTGGAGCGAACGTATTCGAAGCCGAACCGCTGGGCCACCGAAAAGCCGAGCTCGCGATCGTAAATGCGCAGCACAAGCGGGACATCGGGCCGGTTGAGCGCGGGCAGCAGTCCGGGTCCCAACATCTCGCGCAGCACGATGCCGGTCTCGATGTTGACCATGTCGTCCTGGGTCAGCACCGCGACGGCGCGGGCGCGTTCGATGCCGGCCGCCAGCAGCGTCTGTTCCATCGTCGCGTCACCGAAGATCACCGGCACGTCGAGTCCGGCCGCCACCGGCAGCAACGGGTTCTCGTCGTCGAGTTCGATGACGGCGACGTCGCAGCCGGCGGCGCTCAGTTCCCCGACCACGCGTACACCGACCGAGCCCAGGCCCACGACGATGACGTGGTCGCGCAGGTGACGCACACGTCGGCGACCGGCCGAATGGACAAAGCGCCGCGACAACAGGACGTCGGTGACGAACGCGACCAGCACCGCGGTGGTGGTGATGCCGACGAACATCAGCATGACGCTGAACAGTCGCAGCCAGGTGGGTTGTTCGGCGAAATTGAAGTCCCCGTAGCCCACCGTCGTGATGGTCTCGGCGCTGAAATACAGGGCGTCGAGCCACGTCATCCCCGGAACCCGTTGGTAGCTGAAGCGCAGTATGAGCGTCGAACCGATCAACAGCGACAGCCCGACCGCCAAGGCCGGATAAAACGCGGGGTTGACGTCCTCACGCGCGGTGCGCGCCGCGTCAAGCGCTCGCCGCAAAAACCGGGTGTGCGATCTCGTCACGGCCGGTGCCGGGGCCTCTATGCCGTGGGAAACCAGCTCTTCGGCGGTGCCGATCAGCACCGTCCAATCGCCGGCTTGCACCAGCAGGTCCCGGCCCGGGGAGGCCACCACGTCACCGGGGCTCTCCGAATTCTCGCCGCGGATGACCGCCACCGGGGCCAGTCCGCCGTGCAGATCGCGCAGCGTCGCCGAACGCGGTGCTTCGCCGCCCCAGACCGCGAAGTCGATGCCGGCGGCCTCGAACGGGTGCGTCGTCTTGGCCAGGCACGCCTCGACGACCGAAGGCGCCGCCAGGTCGGCGACGTCGAGGATCGCCCCCGGCCCGTTGTCGGCGGCCATGGCCCCCCGCACGACGTCGTTGTCGAGCCGCACCACCACCCGCACGTCCGGACTGGCTTTCCTTGCCAGCAGCGCGATTTCGAGATTCTCCGAGTCGTCGTCGCCGGCGCAGACGACCGCGAGCGCGCTGGCGACGCCGGCTTCGGCGAGTTTGGCGCCGGCGAGGCGGACAATGCTGGCCCCGGCCTTCGTCAGCTCCTCGGCGATCGTCGTCGCCAGCGCGTCCTCGCCGGTGACGATGACGTGACGTTCGACGGGGAAATCCAATTCGTCGAAGTCGACGAAGTCGACGTTTTGGCCCCGCCACTTGGGTTGCAAGACGTGCACGGCACTACCCACTTCTGCTCTTGACGCCCGTCAGGGCGGATCGGATGGGACGGGCGCGCCGGCGGGGCCGAAAGAGCTAGCGAAGGGGGTAAGTGGCGGCCGTGCCGGGGCCGGATACAGAGGACGGCGAACTTGGACGCGGACTGTCGCACGGACTCATTCGGCCCACACCTCCTTGCCGCCAGGACACACGCGGGTGTCGCCGTTCGCGTGCGGCGGTGCAGCTCACGCCGGGCGCATAGCGAGGATGATGACGCCTCAAGCGGCGCACGTCAATCCGATCCTGATCAGCGCCAGCGCAGGAGCACCAGTTCGGAGCAGAACCCGGGGCCCATCGCCAGCATCAGCCCGGGGCTGCCGCTGGGCGGCGGCTTGGCGATGGTGTCGCGCAGGATGTGCAGCACCGAGGCCGACGACAGGTTGGCGATCTCGCCCAGCGACCGCCAGGTCAGCTCCAGCGCCTCGGGGCCGAGCTCGAGGTTGCGGGTGATCGCGTCGATGACCTTGGGGCCGCCCGGATGGGTGACCCAGGCGCCGATGTCGTCCTTGGCCAGCCCGTGGGTGGCCAGGAACCCGTTGACGTCGTCGGCCAGGTATTGGTCGATGAGGTTGGTCAGCTCCGGGGACAGCACCAGCTGGAATCCCGACGAGTTGACGTTCCAGCCCATGATGTGCAGCGACTCGGGGTACATGCGGCTGCGCGAATCGACGATGTCCGGCCCGGCGGCGCGAACCCGTTCGGCCCGGCGATCACCGACGGCCACCACCGCCGCCGCCCCGTCGCCGAACAGCGCGCTGCCGACCAGCCCGGACACCGTCGGCTTCATCGCCGGGTAGGTGAGCGAGCAGAGCTCGACGGCGATCAGCACCGCGACGCCGTCGGGGTCACCGCGCAGGTAGTCGTGCAGCCGGGACACCCCCGCCGCCCCGGCGACGCAGCCCAGGCCGAACAGCGGCAACCGGCGCACGTCCGGGCGCAACCCCAGCCGCCCGGCGATCCGCGCGTCCAGCGACGGCACCGCCACGCCGGTCACCGTCGTGGTCGCGATCAGGTCGATGTCCTGGGGTTCCAGGCCGGCCTCTTCCAGCGCCCCCAACAGCGCCTCGCAGCCGAGGTTCACCGCGTTTTCGATGAAGATCTCGTTGGCCTCGCCGAAGTCGGTCAGCGTCGCGTAGCGCTCCAGGGGGAGGACGAAATGACGGCTGTTCACCTTCGAGGCGGCGTGCAAACGCCGAATGATTTCTTCGTGTTCCTTCAGCCCGGGGAACTCGACGAATTGATCGGTGATCTCGCTCTGGCTATACCGATGCGACGGTAACGCACCGAACACACCTGCGATAACGCTCATGCCCCTGCCTTTTTCAGGACGCGTCCGGACGAAAACCTTTGCTCTCACCCGCCCCCGAGACCCGCGCTTTAACGTTGGAAAGTTTAAGAGGTCGGTGCCCGTATCGCAAAATGGTTGATATTCAACGCTTGTCAAATAAGCCGTTAAGCGCAGCGTGTAATCAGTTCCGCAAGCAGGGGTTTCGCCGCGTTCAGCGGTGCGCGTCGTCGGAGTCGTCGGCCTCGAGGGCCAGCGCAATCAGCGCGTCCGGGCTCAACGAGTCAATGGTGTCGTCGCTGACCGTCGGATCGGTAAACGATTGTTCCGGATCGCCGGCCAACAGCAATAGTTTGTCGAGCAATCCGGTTCTTCGAAGATCACGAAGCGGAATCTTTCGCAGCACCGCCCAGATCTTTTCTTCGTCGGACTCTTCGCGGCCGCCGCGCAACAGTTGTCGGACCAGGTGATCGGCCAGCGCCGCGGGGTTCGGATAGTCGAAGATCAGCGTGCGCGACAACGGCAGCCCGATGTCGGCCCGCAATTGGTTGCGAAGTTCGACCCCGGTCAGGGAGTCGAATCCAAGATCCTGGAAGGCCCGCTCGGCGTCGACGGCGTGGCCGCCGGAATGTCCCAACACGGCCGCCGCGTGCGCGCGCACCAGCTCGACCAGCTCGCGGCGCCGCTCGTCGGGCGCCAGTTGCCGCAGCCGCCCGGCCAACCCGGCCGGCCTGCCCGCGGCCGGGGACGGCCGGTCCGGGTGCGAGCCCAGCCAAAACCGTTGCCGGGCAAAACCGTACGTCGGCAGCGAAACCCGTTGTCCGCGCGGGAGGACCGCGCTCCAGGCGACGGGCACGCCGACGGCGAACAACCGGCCGGCCGCGGCGAGCAGCGATTCCGCCTCTGGGCGGTCCCTTTTCAGCGTGACCACCGCCGCGGGCCGATCGGTGATCAGGGATTGCTCCACCGCGGCGGCGAGGCCACCGCTTGGGCCCGCCTCGACGAAAACGTGTGCGCCGAGTTCCTCGGCGGCGCGCACCCCGTCGGCGAAACGCACGGGGCGGCGCACGTGCTCGACCCAATAGCGCACCGACCCGTACCCGGGCGCCGCTAGCCGCCCAGACACGTTGGACACCACCGGGATTCGCGGCTCCCGCGGCGCCAGGTCCGCCACCGCCGCGGCGAATTCGTCGATCATCGGGTCCATCAGCGGTGAGTGAAACGCGTGCGAGACCGCCAGCCGGCGCACCCGCCGGCCCTGGGCCGCCAGGGTTTGGGCAACGGCGCCGACGTTCGCCTCCGCCCCCGAGAGCACCACCGAATTCGGGCCGTTGACCGCGGCGACGGCCACCCCGTCGGTCAGCAGCGGGGCCACCTCGGCCTCGCCGGCGGCCACCGCGACCATCACGCCGCCGGCCGGCAGCGCGGCCATCAACCGCCCCCGCGCCGCCACGAGTTTGGCCGCGTCGGCCAGCGTCAGCACGCCCGCCACGTGGGCCGCGGTGATCTCGCCGACCGAATGGCCCAGCACCACATCGGGGACCACGCCCCAGTGCCGCAACAGCGCCGCGAGCGCGTTCTCCACGGCGAACAGCGCGGGCTGGGCAAACTCGGTGTTGTCCAACAGGTTTGGGTCATTGCCGCGAACAACGTCGCGCAGCGGCAGCCGCAGGTGGCCGTCCAGCGCGTCGGCGGCCTCGGCGAAAGCCCTTGCGAATACCGGGAACTGGACGCACAGCTGCGCCCCCATCGCGAGGCACTGCGCCCCCTGCCCGGGAAACACGAACGCCGCCCTGGCCGGTGCGCCGGCGCGGCCCGCGACCGCGTGGGCGCGCGGCCCGCCGGAGGCCAAACCCGCCAGCCCGGCCAGGAGGGCGTCGCGGTCGGCGCCCACCACCACCGCCCGGTGCTCGAAGGTCGACCGCGTGGTTGCCAACGACCAGGCCACGTCGCCGGTTTGCAGCGCGGTGTCGTCGGTCACGTGCGCCAGCAGCCTTGCGGCCTGGTTGGCCAGCGCCGCCTCCGAACGGCCCGACAGCACCCAGGCCGACGGCCCGGGAACCTCGTCGACGGCGGGATCTTGCGGCGGCTCGGGGGGCTCCTCGAGGATCACGTGCGCGTTGGTCCCGCCCATCCCGAACGACGACACTCCCGCCCGCCTTGGTCGCCGGCCCGCCGGCCACGGGGTGAGCGCGGTGTCGACCCGCAACCCCAGCGCGTCCAGATCGGCCACCGGACTCGCGTAGTTGAGGTTCGCTGGGATGGCGTGGTTTTCGATCGCCAGCACGGCCTTGAGCAGGCCGGCGATGCCCGCGGCGGCACCGGTGTGGCCGATGTTGGTCTTGACCGAGCCCAGGGTGATCGGCTCGCGGCGCCCGGCGAACGCCTCGCCCAGCGCCCGGGCCTCCACCGGGTCGCCGGCCGGGGTGCCGGTGCCATGGGCCTCGACGAAGTCCAGCCCGTCGGCTTCGAGTCCGGCGGACGCGAGGGCGCGGCGGATGACGTCGGCCTGCGCCGCGACGGAGGGGACGGTCTGCCCGGCCGCGGTGTGCCCTGCGTTGCCGACCGCGCCGCCGCGAATAACGGCGCGGATGCGGTTTCCGTCGTCGAGCGCGGCGCGCAACGGTTTCAACAGCACCAGGCCGCCGCCGTCGCTGCGCACGTATCCGTCGGCGCGTGCGTCGAAGGCGTACGTGTGGCCAGAGGTCGACACCGCGCCGAATTCGCGTTCCAGCGCGGCCGTTTCGCCCGCCAGGTTGAGGTGGACGCCGCCGGCGACGGCCAGCTCCGACTCGCCGGACCGCAGGCTCTCGCAGGCCAGGTGGACGGCCACCAGGGAGGACGACTGGCCGGAGTCGACGGTCAGGCTCGGGCCGTGCAGGCCGAGGGCGTAGGAGATCCGGTTGGCGATCATCGCCCGGCTGATCCCGGCGAAGGAGTGATGGTCGACGTCTTGCCCGAGTGCCAACGCCGCGTAGTCGTCGGTCATCGCGCCGAGATAGACGCCGACCCGGTCGCCGCGCAGGGTCTCCGGCACGATGAACGCGTCTTCCATTGCCTCCCAGGCCAGTTCGAGCGCCAGCCGCTGTCGGGGATCCATGGCAGCGGCCTCGCGCGGCGACACGTTGAAGAAGTCCGCGTCGAATTCGGCGGGGTCGCCGGGCAGTTGGGTGGCCTCCAGCCCGTCGCGAAGCAGACGCCAGAACTCGCGGGGGTCGGCGGCGCCGGGGAAGCGGCACGCCAGCCCGATCACCGCAATATCCGTCGCTGGCACGGCCTACGGACCGACTTCCTCGTCGAGGATGGCGAAAAGCTCGGCCTCGGTGGCGGTTTCGATGTCGTCGTGCAGGTCGTCCGGGTAATCGTCGTAGAGGTCCTCGGGCTCCGGGGCCGGGGGCCCCACGGCGGTGAGCAGCGTATTGATGCGGGCGTTCAGCAGCGTCTTGTCCTCGGGGCTCCAGCCCGGCTGATCGATCAGCTTTTGCAGTTCGCCCGCGACGTCGTTGAAACGCGCCATCCGATCGGGCGCTTCGCCGGTGGGGGTGGCCAGCTGGGCGTCGAGGTGCTCGGCCAGCGCCGATGGCGTGGGGTGGTCGAAGATCAGCGTGGGCGAAAGGGTCAGTCCCGTCGCGGTTTTGAGCCGGTTGCGCAGCTCCACCGCGGTCAGCGAGTCGAAGCCGAGATCTTGGAAGGCGCGCTCGGCGTCGACATCGGCGTGCCCGAGCACGGTGGCGGCGTCGCCGCACACCAGGTCGACGAGCTCGCGGCGCCGCTGCTCGGCGGTCAGGCCGTCCAGGCGCGCGCGCAGCCCCGATGCCGAGGCGGACGCGGCGCCGGCGTCGGCGATGACGCGCCGGACCGGGCGGGCCGCCAGCCCGCGCAGCAGCGGCGGCAGCGCGGCCCCGGCGCGGCCCAGCGCCGAAGCGTCCAGCCGGGTGGCTACCAGCACCGAGCGGTCGGCGAGCATCGCGTCGTCCAGCAGCGCCAGCGCCTGTGGGCTGGGCAGGGGCGCCAGCCCGAGGCGGCTCATGCGGGCCCGGTCGGCGTCGCCGAGGTGCCGCGTCATGGCGCTGGCCTCTTCCCACAGCCCCCACGCCACCGACATCCCGGCCAGTCCGCGCGCGCGCCGGTAGGCGGCCAGCGCGTCCAGGAAGCTGTTGGCCGCCGCGTAGTTTCCCTGGCCCGGTGCGCCCACGATGCCGGCCATCGACGAAAACATCACGAACGCCGACAGATTCAGGTCCTTGGTGAGCTCGTGCAGGTTCCAGGCCCCGTCGGCCTTGGCCCGCAACACCGCGTCCAGCCGCTCGGGGGTCAGCGAGGTGATCAGCCCGTCGTCGAGCACGCCCGCGGCGTGGAACACCCCGCGCAGCGGGTAGGCGGACGGCACCTGCTGGAGCAGCGCGGCCACCGCGGCCGGGTCGGCGACGTCGCAGGCAGCCACCGACACCGACGCGCCCGCGCCGGTCAGCTCGGCGACGAGTTCGGCCGCGCCGTCGGTGTTCTCGCCGCCGCGACTGACCAGCAGCACGTGGGGAACCCGGTAACGGCCGACGAGGTGGCGGGCCAGCGCCGCGCCGGCCATGCCCGTCCCCCCGGTGATCAGGGCCGTCCCCCCGGCAAGGCCGCCGGGCCCGTCGGGCAGGGTCAGCACCACCTTGCCGATGTGGCGGGCGTGGCTGACGAAGCGGTAGGCCTCGGGGGCGTGCCGGACGTCGAAAGCCCTGACCGGCAACGGCTGCAGCGCGCCGGCGGCGAACAGGCCCATCAATTCGCCCAGCATCGCCGCGATGCGGTCGGGGCCGGCCTCCATCAGGTCGAACGCCCGATACCGCACCCCCGGGTGCCGCTGCGCGATCAGGTCCGCGTCGCGCGGGTCGGTCTTGCCCATCTCGATGAACCGGCCGCCGTGCACCAGCAAGCGCAGCGACGCGTCGGTGAACTCGCCGGCCAGCGAGTTGAGCACCACGTCCACCCCGGCCCCACCGGTGGCGGCCAGGAACTTCCGCTCGAACTCCAGCGTCCGCGAGTCGGCGATGTGGTCGTCGTCGAAGCCCATGGCGCGCAACGTGTCCCACTTGCCCCGGCTGGCGGTCGCGAACACCTCCGCACCCCAATGCCGGGCCAGCTGCACCGCGGCCATGCCCACCCCACCGGCGGCGGCGTGCACCAAGACCCGCTGCCCCGCGCGCAACCCGGCCAGGTCCGACAAGCCGTACAGCGCCGTCAGGAACACCACCGGCACGCCCGCGGCCTGCACCAGCGACCACCCCTCCGGCACGCGCGCCAGCAGGCGCTCGTCGACCACCGCCTCGGAGCCCGTCAGGCCCACGATCCCGGCCACCGCGTCGCCGACGGCCAAGGTCACGCCCGGCCCGACCTCGACCACCACCCCGGCGCCCTCCGCGCCCAGCTCGGCGGCGCCGGGATACATGCCCAACGCCACCAACACGTCACGGAAATTCACCCCGGCCGCGGCGATCGCCACCCGCACCTGCCCGGCGGCCAGGTCCACCCGCGGGCAGGGCCGCACCGCCAGATCCTCGAACGTGCCCGCCTCACCGGCGCCCAGCCGCCACTCCCCCGGCGGCAATGCCAGCAGCGGCCCGGTGTCGGTCGGCGTCAAACGGGGCGCATACACCTGGCCGGCGCGCACGACCAATTGCGGCTCGCCACAGGCGATCACGGCGTCGACGGCGTCCAGATCGAGCGATCCGTCCGAGTCCACCAGCACCACCCGGCCGGGGTTCTCGGCCTGCGCCGAGCGCACCAGTCCCCACACCGCGGCGGCGGCCGGGTCGGTGACCTCCTCGTCCGTCAGGCCGACCGCCCCGCGGGTCAGGACCACAAGCGGACCCGTCGCGTCGTTGGCCAGCCGGGACTGCATCACGTCCAGCGCCTCGTGCGTGGCGGCGTGCACCGAGCCGGGCAGGGCTCCGCCGTGGTGGGAACCCAACTGCCACACCGTAATGCCCTCGCCGGCGGGCTCGGGGCCTGCCGACACCGGCGACCACGCCAGCTCGAACAGGCCCCCGCCGGCGCTGCGGCCCGCTCCCGCCGACAGCTGCCCGGGCGACACCGGGCGCAGGGCCAACTGGTGTACCGACAACACGGGCAGGCCCGCCGCGTCGGCCAGCTCCACCGAGACCGCGCCCGCGCCCGCCGGTGCCAGCCGCACCCGGGCCCGCGGCGCGCCCGCCGCGTGCAGGCACACGCCCTGCCAGGAGAACGGCAAGGCGGCCTGGGCGCGTTCGTCGTCCATCCCCAGCGCGTGCAGGGCCGCGTCCAGCAGCACCGGATGGATGCCGTACCCGCCGACCGTGACGCCGGCGGCCTGCGGCACCGCGACCTCGGCGAAGATCTCCTCGCCCCGCCGCCACATCGCCTGCAGGCCCCGGAACGCCGGCCCGTATTGGTAACCCAGCTCGGCCAGGCGGTCGTAGCCACCGCTCACGTCCACGGCCGTCGCGCCCGCCGGCGGCCACACCGACAGCTCGGTGGTCGGCTCCACCGGGGCCACGCCCAGCTCGCCCTCGGCGTGCAACACCCACTCCGAATCCCCGTGCAGGCCGGCCGAATACACCGAGACCGGCCGGCGGCCCGACTCGGCGGGGGTGCCGACCACCACCTGCACCCGCACCCCGGCGGGCGCCGGCAAGAGCAGCGGCGCCGACAGCGTCAGCTCCTCGACCGTCGAGCAGCCGACCTCGTCGCCGGCGCGCAATACCAACTCGACGAACCCGGCACCCGGGAACAACACCGTCCCGGCCACCGCGTGGTCGGCCAGCCACGGTTGGGCCACCGCCGACAGCCGGCCCGTCAGCACCACCCCGCCGCCGGAGTCGGGCCGTTCCACCACCGCGCCCAGCAGGCCGTGCTCGGTCCCCACCAACCCCGACGCGCCCACGTCGCTGGAGCCCACCAGCTCGGCCGGCAGCCAGTACCGCCGGCGCTGAAAGGCGTAGGTGGGCAACGCGACCCGGCGCGGGCTCAGACCGGCGAACGTCGCCGCCCAGTCGATGGCGGCGCCTGTGACGAACAGGTTGGCCGCCGCGCGCAGGGCCGAATCGATTTCGGGGCGGTCCTTGGCCATCGTGCTGACGACCGGGACGGTCGCGGACTGCGCCACCGACGCCGTCAGCGCGGCGCCGGGGCCGACCTCCAGGAACACCCCGGCCCCCAGCGACTCGGCGGTCCGCACGCCGTCGAGGAAGCGCACCGGCTCGCGCACATGCTCGACCCAGTACGCCGCCGACCCGTACCCCGGCCCGACCGGCTGCCCGGTCACGTTGGACACCAATGTGATTCGCGGCTCGCCGGGCGACACCCCGTCCAGCACCGCGGCGAAGTCGCCGAGCATCGGATCCATCAGCGCCGAGTGGAACGCGTGCGAGACCGCCAGCCGGTGCAGGCGCCGGCCGCGCTGCGCCAGCCGATCGGCCACCGCGTCGACGGCGGCCCGCTCGCCCGACAGCACCACCGCCCCGGGGCCGTTGACCGCCGCGATGCTCACGCCGTCGGTCAGCATCGGGGCCACCTCGGCCTCGTCGGCCGCGACGGCCACCATCACACCGCCGGCGGGCAGCGCCGCCATCAACCGCCCGCGCGCCGCCACCACCCGCGCGGCGTCGGCCAGCGACAGCACCCCGGCCACGTGCGCCGCGGCGAGTTCCCCCACCGAGTGCCCCAGCACCACGTCGGGCACCACACCCCAGGACCGCCACAGCGCCGCGAGCGCCACCTCGACGGCGAACAGCGCCGGCTGGGCAAACTCGGTGCTCTGCAACAACTCCGGGTCGTCCCCCCACATCACGCTCCGCAGCGGCAGCCGCAGGTGGGGGTCCACCGCGGCCAGGGCCTCGTCGAGGGCGCGGGCGAACACCGGGAACCGCTCGTAGAGTGCGGCGCCCATGCCCAACGTTTGGGAGCCCTGGCCGGGGAACATGAACACGGTCTTGCCGGGCGACCGCGCGATGCCCACGGCGGCGTGCGCCGGGTTCCCGGCGGCGAGTTCCGCCAGTCCCTCGAGCAGTGCCTCGCGGTCGCCGCCGACCAGCACCGCCCGATGCTCGAAGGTCGACCGCGTGGTGGCCAGCGACCACCCGATGTCGGCGGCGCCGGATTCCGCGTCGACGTGCGCCAACAGGCGCGCCGCCTGGTCGGCCAGCGCCCGCTCCGAGCGGGCCGACACCACCCACGGCACGACCGGCTCGCCGGTATCGGCTTGCGGTGCAACGCGTTCCGCCGGTGGGGCCTCCTCGATGATCACGTGGGCGTTGGTCCCGCTGATGCCGAACGACGACACCCCCGCCCGGCGCGGCCCGTCGGGCGCCGGCCGGGCCGGCCATTGGCGGGGCTCGGTCAGCAGTGACACCGCCCCCGCGGACCAATCCACGTGCGGCGTGGGCGCATCCACGTGCAGGGTCTTGGGCATCAGCCCGTGCCGCATCGCCTGGATCATCTTGATCACGCCGGCCACCCCGGCCGCGGCTGAGGTGTGGCCGATGTTGGACTTGATCGATCCCAGCCACAGCGGCGCATCCGCCGGCCGGTCCCGCCCGTAGGTCGCCAGCAGCGCCTGGGCCTCGATCGGATCGCCCAACACCGTTCCGGTGCCGTGCCCCTCGACCACGTCCACGTCGGCGGCGGTCAGTCCGGCGTCGGCCAGCGCCGCGCGGATCACCCGCTGCTGCGAGGGACCGTTGGGGGCGGTCAGCCCGTTTGAGGCGCCGTCCTGATTCACCGCCGACCCGCGCAGCACCGCGAGCACCGGATGCCCCAGCCGGCGCGCGTCGGCCAGCCGCTCCAGCACCAGCACCCCCGCGCCCTCCGACCACGAGGTGCCGTCGGCGGCACCGGCATAGACCTTGCAGCGGCCGTCGGGGGCCAGCGCCCGTTGCCGGCTGAATTCCACGAATGCGGCCGCGGTGGCCATGACCGTCACGCCGCCGGCCAGCGCCAGATCGGTTTCCCCCGAACGCAATGAGTGCGCCGCCAGGTGCATGGCCACCAGGGACGACGAACACGCCGTATCCACCGACACCGCCGGACCCTCCAGGCCCAGCACGTAGGACACCCGGCCCGACGCCACGCTCAGCGTGGAGCCGGTCAGCCCGTAACCCTCCAGCTCGCCCTTCACCTCGCCGCCGTAGCCGGCGTGGATAACCCCGGCGAACACCCCCGTTGCCGATCCGCGCAGCCCGAGGGGGTCAATCCCGGCCCGCTCCAACGCTTCCCACGACACCTCGAGCATGAGGCGCTGCTGCGGGTCCATCGCCAGCGCCTCGCTGGGCCCGATGCCGAAGAACCCCGCGTCGAAGTCGCCGGCGTCCTGCAGGAAGCTGCCCCGGCGCGTGTACATCTTGCCCTGCGCGTCGGGGTCCGGGTCGTACAGCGCGTCGACGTCCCAGCCCCGGTCGGCGGGAAAGTCGCTCACGGCGTCGCGGCCGTCGACCACCATCTGCCACAACGCTTCCGGCGAATCCACCCCGCCGGCGTACCGGCACGACATCCCCACCACCGCGATCGGCTCGGACAGCTTGCCCTCGAGCTCGGCGAGCCGCCGCCGGGTCCGCCGGAGGTCGGCGGTGAGGCGCTTGAGGTAGTCGACGTGCTTCTCGGTGCTCGGTGTCATTCCTTGGTCATTCCGGGTCATTTCGGTCAGCGGCCGAGTTCTTCGTCGAGGATGGCGAAGAGCTGGCTTTCGTCGGCGGCGTGCAGGTCCTGGTCGAGCTCGTCGACCTGTTCGGGGTCGGGGCGGTCGGTGGGCGCGAGCGTGGCCAGCAGGCCCTGGATGCGCGCGCTCAGCCGCGATCTGTCGTCGGGTTTGCAGTCGGGCGCGTCGAGCAGCGCCTGCAGTTCGCGCACGATCTCGTCGAGGCGGGCCAGCAGGGCGGGCCGGTCGGTGGTGGTGGTCAGCTGGGCGCCGAGGTGGTCGGCGAGGATGGTTGGCGTCGGGTAGTCGAAGATCAGGGTCGGCGAAAGGGTAAGGCCGGTGGCGGTTTTGAGGCGGTTGCGCAGCTCGACGGCGGTCAGCGAGTCGAAGCCGAGCTCTTGGAACGCGCGGCCGGCGTCGATGTCCGCGCCGCCGGGCAGGCCCAGCACGGTCGCGGCGTTGCCGCGGACCAGGTCGACCAGCTCGCGCCGGCGGGCCTCGGGGCTCAGCCCGTGCAGACGCGCCTTGAGCCCGGTGGTCGACGCGGTGGCATCGGCGTCGGCGACGACGCGGCGGGCCGGGCGGCCGGCCAGCTCGCGCAGCAGCGGGGGCAGGCCGGCGGCGTTGTCGGACAGGGCAGCTCGATCCACGCGGACGGCGACCACCGCCGGGCGGTCCACCAGCAGCGCGGTGTCGAAGGACTCCAGCGCCTGCTCGGTGGACAGGGCCGCCAGCCCGATCCGGCCGATGCGGGCCTTGTCCCGCTCACCCAGGTGCGCCGTCATCGCCGAGGACTGTTCCCACAGTCCCCAGGCCACCGACAGGCCCGGAAGTCCGTGGGCGCGCCGATGCGCGACCAGGCCGTCGAGGAAGCTGTTGGCCGCCGCGTAGTTGGCCTGACCCGGGGTGCCGACGGTCCCGGCCATCGACGAAAACACCACGAACGCCGCCAGATCCCGGTCCCGGGTCAGCTCGTGCAGGTTCCAGGCGCCGTCGACCTTGGCCCGCAACACCGCGTCCACCCGGTCCGGGGTCAGCGAGGAGATCAGCCCGTCGTCCAGCACCCCGGCCGCGTGGACGACCGCGCGCAACGGGTTTTCCGCCGGCAGCCCGTCGAGCATCGCGGCCACGGCGGCGCGGTCGGCCACGTCGCAGGCCGCCACCGACACCCGGGCCCCGGCCCGCTGCAGCCGGTCCACCAGCTCCGCAACGGCCGGTGCCCGGGCGCCGGCGCGGCTGGCCAGCACCACGTGGGCGACCCCGTAGCGCTCGACGAGGTGGTGGGCCAGCGCCGAACCGGCCATCCCGGTGCCCCCGGTGATCACGACGCTGCCGCCGGCCAGCCCGCCGCCGGAGCCGCTGAGCGGGGCGCCGGGCCCGTCGGGGACGGTGAGGACGACCTTGCCGGTGTGGCGGGCGGCGCTGACGAACCGGTATGCGGCCGACGCGCACCGCACGTCAAAGGTGGTGAGCGGCACCGGTTGTACGGCGCCGTCGGCGACCAGGCCCAGCACCTCGGCCAGCATCGCCGCGGTGCGGTCCGGGCCGGCCTCCATCAGATCGAACGCCCGATACCGCACGCCCGGGTGCCGCTGCGCGATCAGGTCCGGGTCGCGCGGGTCGGTCTTGCCCATCTCGATGAACCGGCCGCCGTGCACCAGCAAGCGCAGCGACGCGTCGGTGAACTCCCCGGCCAGCGAGTTGAGCACCACGTCCACCCCGGCCCCACCGGTGGCGGCGAGGAACTTCCGTTCGAAGTCCAGCGTCCGCGAATCGGCGATGTGGTCGTCGTCGAAGCCCATGGCGCGCAACGTGTCCCACTTGCCCCGGCTCGCGGTCGCGAACACCTCCGCACCCCAATGCCGGGCCAGCTGCACCGCGGCCATGCCCACCCCGCCGGTCGCGGCGTGCACCAGCACCCGCTCGCCCGCGCGCAACCCGGCCAGCACCGACAACCCGTACAGCGCCGTCAAAAACACCACCGGCACGCCCGCCGCCGTGACCAGCGACCACCCCTCCGGCACCCGCACGACCAACCGCTCGTCGACCACCCCCTCGGAACCGACCACCCCCAGCAGGCCCATCACCGCGTCGCCGACGGCCACCCCGGTCACGCCGGGGCCGGCCTCGACGACCACCCCGGCGCCCTCGGCACCGAGCTGACCGCCGCCGGGATACATGCCCAACGCCACCAACACATCCCGGAAATTCACCCCGACCGCGGCCACGGCCACCCGCACCTGCCCCGCGGCCAGCTCCGCCCGCGGGCACGGCCCCAGCACCAGGTCCTCCAGCGTGCCCCCGGGTCCGGCGTCCAGCCGCCAGGCCCGCGCCGGCAGCCGGAAGAGCGAGCCGGCCGCCACGGGGGCCAGGCGGGCCGCGTGGGCCACGCCGGCGCGGATCACCAATTGCGGCTCGCCGCAGCCGATCACCGCGCCGGACTCGAGCGAGCCGTCGGAATCGATCAGCACCACCCGGCCGGGGTGCTCGGCCTGCGCCGAGCGCACCAGCCCCCACACCGCCGCCCCGGCCAGGTCCGAAATCTCCTCACCGGCCAGCGCCACGGCGCCGCGGGTCAGCACCGCGAGCACCCCCGACCCGTCGCCGGCCAGCCAGGACTGCAACACCCCCAACACCTCGGTCGTGGCGGCATGCACCGAACCCACCACGTCGGGTCCGGCCTCCGCCAGCGCCCACACCGCAATGTCCTCACCGAACCCGTTGCCGGCCACGGCGATCGGCGTCCACGTCACCTCCAGCAGCCCCTCGGCGGGGCCTGGAGATCTCCCGACCACCGACAGCTGGCCGGGCGACACCGGACGCATCACCAGCGACCGCACCGACAACATCGGCAGCCCGGCCGCGTCGGCCAGCTCGACCGACACCGCCTCGGCGCCGGCCGGTGCGATGCGCACCCGCGCCCGGGTGGCGCCGGCCGCGTGTAGCGACACCCCCTGCCAGGAGAACGGCAACACGGTCGGGGCTTGTTCGGCCGCCAGCCCCAGCGCGTGCAACGCGGCGTCCAGCAGCACCGGGTGCAGCCCGAAGCCGCCGGCTTGCGCGCCCGCCTCCTGCGGAACGTCGACCTCGGCGAAGGTCTCGTTCCCGCGCCGCCACATCGCCCGGAGGCCGCGGAACGCGGGGCCGTACTCGTATCCGCGCCGCGCCAGCCGGTCGTAGGCGTCGGCGACGGCCACCGCGGTGGCGCCGACGGGCGGCCACACCGACAGGTCCGCGGCGGGCGTCACGGGCCGCTCGCCCAGCAGGCCCTGGGCGTGCAGTACCCATTCCGAACCCGGTTGCGCGCCGGCCGAATACACCGAGATCTCGCGCTGCCCCGAGCCGTCGGGGGCGCCGACGACGACCTGCACCCGCACCACCGCGGCAGCGGGCAACACCAGAGGGGCCGACAGGGTCAACTCGTCGATCGCGCCGCACCCGGCCTCGTCGGCGGCCCGGATGGCCAGCTCGACGAACCCCGTTCCCGGGAACAGCGCAGTGCCGGACACCGCGTGCGCGGGGAGCCACGGCTGCGCGGCCACCGACAACCGGCCCGTCAGGACGATGCCGCCGGAATCGGGCCGCTCCACCACCGCGCCCAGCAGGGCGTGCCCGGCGCCCGCCACGCCCAGGCTGCCCACGTCGCCCGCCGCCGCCGACCCGTCGGCCAGCCAAAAGCGGCGCGGCACAAACGCATACGTCGGAAGGTCCACCCGATGCCCGCCGGCCAGCGCCGGACGCCAGTCCACCGCGGCGCCGGCCACGTGCGCCTGCCCCACCGACAGCCAAAAGCGCTGCAGCCCGCCGTCATCGCGCCCCAGGGAGGGGATGACCACCGCGTCGTCACCGGGGCCGCGATCGGCCAGCGTTTCCTCGATGCCGGCCAGCAGCACCGGGTGCGGGCTGCATTCGACAAAGACGCGATGACCGCCCTCGGCCGCGCTGCGCACCGCGTGGTCGAATTGCACGGTCTGGCGGATGCTGCGGAACCAGTAATCGGCGTCCAGGCCGGCGGTGTCGATCGGCCCGCCGGTCACCGTCGAGAAGAAGGCGACCGACGTCGAACGCGGCGCGATGCCGGCCAGCGCCTCGGCCAGCGGATCACGGATCGCGTCGACGTGTGCGGAGTGCGACGCGTAGTCGACGTCGATCGCGCGGGCGCGCACGCCGTCGGCCTCACAGCGCCGCATCAGCTCCGCGAGCGCGCCCGGGTCGCCGGACACCACGACCGCCGAAACACCGTTGACCGCTGCGATATTCAGCCGATCGCCCCATGCGGCCGCCAGTTCCCGGGCCCGCGCCGGCCCGCACGCCAGCGACACCATGCCGCCCTCGCCCGACAGCCGCACCAGCAGCCGGCTGCGCAGCGCGACCACCCGCGCGGCGTCGGCGAGCGACAGCGCTCCCGCCACGCAGGCCGCGGCGATCTCGCCCTGCGAATGGCCGATCACCGCGTCGGGAACCACGCCCATCGAGCGCCACAATTCGGCCAGCGACACCATCACCGCCCACAGCGCGGGCTGCACCACGTCGACGCGGTCGAGTCCCGGCGCCCCCGGCGCGCCGCGGATGACGTCGATCAGCGACCACTCCACGTGCTCGGCCAGCGCCTCGTGGCAGCGTCGCAAGCTTTCGGCGAATACCGGTGCCGTGTCGAACAGTTCGGCGCCCATGCCCGCCCACTGCGAGCCCTGACCGGGAAATACGAAGACGGTCTTGCCCGCCGGCCGCGCCCGCCCGGCCACCACGTTGGTGCCCGGCTCGCCGGCGGCCAGGCCCACCAGGCCGGCTGCCAGCTCGTCGCGGTCGGCCCCCACCACCACCGCGCGATGCTCGAACGACGAGCGCGTCGCCACCAGCGACCACCCCACGTCGATCGCGCGCAGGCCCGGGTCGGCGCTCAGGCGCGCGAGCAACCGGGCGGCCTGGTGCGCCAGGGCGTCGGGCGACCGGGCCGAGAGCACCCAGGGCGCCGCCACGTCATCGCCCTGCGCGCCAACGCCTTCCGGTTCCACCTCTTCCAGGATCACGTGCGCGTTGGTGCCGCTGATCCCGAACGACGAAACCCCCGCCCGCCGCGGCCGGTCCGCCGCCGGCCAGTCCCGCGGCTCGGTCAGCAGCGACACCGCACCGGCGGCCCAATCCACGTGGGGCGTGGGTTCGTCCACGTGCAACGTCTTGGGCATCAGCCCGTGCCGCATCGCCTGCACCATCTTGATGACGCCGGCGGCGCCCGCGGCGGCCGACGAATGCCCCATGTTCGACTTGATCGACCCCAGCCACAGCGGCCGATCCGCGGGCCGGTCCTGCCCGTAGGTGGCCAAAAGGGCCTGTGCCTCAATGGGATCGCCCAGCGAAGTGCCCGTGCCGTGGCCCTCCACCAGGTCCACGTCGGCCGCGCCCAGCCGAGCGCTGGCCAGCGCCGACCTGATCACCCGCTGCTGCGACGGCCCGTTCGGTGTCGCGAGGCCGTTGGAGGCTCCGTCCTGGTTCACCGCCGACCCCCGCAGCACCGCCAGCACTGGATGCTGGAGGCGCCGGGCGTCGGCCAATCGCTCCAGCACCAGCACGCCGACGCCCTCGGAGAACCCGGTGCCGTCGGCCGCGCCCGCGTAGGCCTTGCACCGGCCGTCGGCGGACAGCGCTCGCTGCCTGCTGAAGTCGATGAACATCGCCGGCGTGGCCATCACCGTCACGCCACCGGTCAGCGCGAGATCGCACTCGCCGGACCGCAGCGACTGCGCGGCCAGATGCATCGCCACCAACGACGACGAGCATGCCGTGTCCACCGACACCGCGGGGCCCTCCAGGCCCAGCGCGTAGGCGACCCGCCCCGACGCCACGCTCAACGTGGAACCGCGCAGCCCGTAGCGCTCCAGGTCGCCGGGCAGCCGCCCCTGACCGCCGTAGGAACCGTGGAACACCCCGGCGAACACCCCCGTGGGCGAACCGCGCAGCGCGAGCGGGTCAATCCCGGCACGCTCCAACGCCTCCCAGGACACCTCCAGCAGCAGCCGCTGCTGCGGGTCCATCGCCAGCGCCTCGCTGGGCGCGATCCCGAAGAACGCGGCGTCGAAATCGGCGACGTTCGACACGAACCCGCCGCACCGCGCGTACGACTTGCCGACCGCGTCGGGGTCCGCATCGAACAAGCCCGCCAAGTCCCAGCCACGATCCGCCGGGAACTCCGAGACCACGTCGCGGCCCTCGGCCACCATCTCCCACAGGGCCTCCGGGGAGTCCACCCCGCCCGGATAGCGGCAGGCCATTCCCACCACCGCGACCGGTTCGGTCGCCAAATACCGTCGGTTCTCCCGCTTCAGCCGCTCGTTTTCCTTCAGCGATCGGCGCAGCGCCGCGACGAGCTCATCTTGGGTGCTGTTCACGCCACCCGGCCTCTCGTCACTCATCCGAACGGGGGTGCGGGGAGGCCTTCTGCTCAGCCCCCCGAAACCCCCGAACGAACCCCCGACCACGCTCTCGCCGCCCCATCGCCATCACTCCCCTCGAGGCCCCGCCAGCAACGGGCGATCCCCTACGGTACGACGAAACATCCACGGGCACGGCAAATCAGTGCCACTGCAGCAGCACAAGTTCGGAACAGAATCCGGGGCCCATCGCGAGCATCAGCCCGGGGCTCTCGGGGGGCGGCGGTTTGGCGATCGTGTCCCGCAGCACGTGCAGGACCGACGCCGACGACAGGTTGCCGATCTCGCCGAGCGAGCGCCAGGTCAGCTCCAGCGCCTCCGGCGAGAGATCGAGGGCCGCGACGATCGCCTCGATGACCTTCGGGCCGCCGGGATGGCTGACCCAGCCGCCGATGTCGGTGAGGCTCAGGCCGTGCGCGGCCAGGAACGCCGTGACGTCGTCGAAGATGTATTGCTCGACGACGGCGGCCACGTCCTTGGACAGCACGAGCTCGAACCCCGCGGCGCCGACGTCGTAGCCCATGGTGCGCAGCGAATCGGGATACAGGTGGCTGCGCGAGTCCACGATGGTGGGCCCGCGCGCGCCGATCTTGTCGGCGCGGCGCTCGCCGGTGGCCACCACGGCCGCGGCGCCGTCGGCGAACAGCGCGCTGCCGACCATCCCGGCCAGCGTGGGCTTGTAGCCGGGGTAGGTCATCGAGCAGAGCTCGACCGAGACCAGGGCCGCGACACCGTCCTCGGCGCCGCGCAGGTAGTCGTGCAGGCGCGCGACGCCCGCCGCCCCGGCCACGCAGCCCAGGCCGAAGAGCGGCATGCGTCGCACGTCGTCGCGCAGCCCGAGCCGCCCGGCGATCCGGGCGTCCAGCGACGGCACGGCGATGCCGGTGACCGTCGTCGTGACCAGCACGTCGAGGTCGGCCGGCCGCAGGCCCGCCTCGTCGAGGGCACCCGAGAGCGCCTCGCAGCCGAGGTCGACGGCCTTGTCGATGAAAATCCGGTTCGCCCTGCCGAAGTCCTTGAGGGCGGGATAGCGCTCGAGCGGCTGGACGAGGTGGCGGCTGTTGACCTTGGCGCTGGCGTGCAGCTGCCGGATGATGTCCTCGTAGCCCTCGAAGTCGGGGATGCCGACGAAGAAGTCGGTCAGTTCGCGCTGGGAATAGCGGTATGGCGGCAAGGCACCGAATGCTCCGGCGATGACGCTCATTGGTCCCATCCCTTGGTGACGAGGCCTCGGGCCGAATGGTTCAACCCGCCTCCTAGGCTCGGAAGCATAGTCTGCCGGAAACGGCCAAACTCAGCTACCTAATCGGTCCTTGAAGTGCGCCGCGGCGGCCAGGACCTCATCGAGCTGCTCGGCGACCCGGCTCGGCGCGGTGCCGCCCCGCGCGTCGCGCGAGGAGACCGAGCCCTCGATCGTCAGCACCTCGCGCACCTGCGGCGTCAGCTCGGGGCTGATGGCGGCCAGCTCGTCGTCGGTGAGCTCGTCCAGGCCGACGCCGCGGTGTTCGGCGGCGCGCACCGCGGCCCCGGCCGCTTCGTGCGCCGACCGGAACGGGACGCCCTGCCGCACCAGCCATTCGGCGATGTCGGTGGCCAGGGTGTAGCCGGCCGGGGCCAGGGCCGCCATCCGCTCGACGTTGAACGTCAGGCTGGCCACCAGGCCCGCCATCGCCGGCAGCAGCAGCTCCAGCTGGGCCACCGCGTCGAACACCGGCTCCTTGTCTTCCTGCAGGTCGCGGTTGTAGGCCAGCGGCTGGGCCTTCAGCGTGGCCAGCAGCCCGGCCAGGTTCCCGATCAGCCGCCCGGCCTTGCCGCGGGCCAGCTCGGCGATGTCCGGGTTCTTCTTCTGCGGCATGATCGAGCTGCCGGTCGACCACGAATCGTGCAGGGTGACGTAGCCGAATTCGGTGGAGCTCCACAGGATGATGTCCTCGGCCAATCGGGACAGGTCGACGCCGATCATCGCGAAGACGAACGCGGCCTCGGCGGCGAAGTCGCGGGCCGCGGTGGCGTCGACGGAGTTGTCGGCGGCGGCGCGAAAGCCCAGCTCCGCGGCGATGGCGTCCGGGTCCAGGCCCAGCGACGAGCCGGCCAGCGCCCCCGACCCGTACGGGGACACCGCCGCGCGCTCGTCGAAGTCGACGATGCGGTCGACGTCGCGCAGCAGCGGGTGGGCGTGCGCGAGCAGGTGCTGGGCCAGCAGGATCGGCTGCGCGGACTGCAGATGGGTCTTGCCGGGCATGATGGCCGCCGGGTGCGCGCCGGCCTGGGCGGCCAGCGCCTCGACGACGCCCAGCGCGCCGTCGGCGACCCGGCGCACGGCGTCGCGCAGCCACATCCGGAACAGGGTGGCCACCTGGTCGTTGCGCGACCGCCCGGCCCGCAGGCGGCCGCCCAGGTCGGCGCCGACCCGGTCGATCAGCCCGCGCTCCAGGGCGGCGTGCACGTCCTCGTCGGTGACCAGGGGTGTGAAGCTGCCGTCGGCGACGTCGGCGGCGAGGCTGTCCAACCCGGCCAGCAGGCCGTCGCGCTGCTCCTCGGTGAGCAGCCCCGCCCGGAACAGGATCACGGTGTGGGCCCGCGAGGCGACGATGTCGTAGGGCGCGAGCACCCAGTCGAAGTGGGTGGACTTGCTCAGCGCGGCCAGCGCGTCGGACGGGCCGTCGGCGAACCGTCCGCCCCACAGCGACCCCTCGCGCGTGCTCACTTGTCCCGCACCCCGGCACCTCCGGCGCGAGCGCCCGCGTTTGTACGCGCATTGCGGCGTGTCGCTGCACAAACACGGCCGCTCGCGGTCGGGTGGGTCATGTGGCCTGGTCCCGGCGGGCGGCGATCTTGGAGCTCAACCCGTGCACGTAGACGAAGCCCTTGGCGGCCGACTGGTCGAAGCTGTCGCCCTCGTCGTAGGTGGCCAGGTTGAAGTCGTAGAGCGACTCGGCGCTGCGCCGGCCGTTGACCGCGATGTGGCCGCCGTGCAACACCATCCGGATCTCGCCGGAGACGCGCTCCTGGGTCTTGGCGACGAAGGCCTCCAGCGCGGTCTTGAGCGGCGAGTACCACAGCCCGTCATAGACGAGCTCGGCCCAGCGCTGGTCGGTGTGGCGCTTGAACCGGGCCAGCTCCCGCTCCAGGGTGACGTGCTCGAGCTCGGTATGGGCGGTGATCAGCGCCATCGCCCCGGGCGCCTCGTAGATCTCGCGGCTCTTGATGCCCACCAGCCGGTCCTCGACGACGTCGAGGCGCCCGACCCCCTGCGCGCCGGCGCGGGTGTTGAGCTCCTCGATGGCGCCCAGCATCGAGACCGCCCGGCCGTCGATGGACACCGGCACGCCGCGCTCGAACCCGACGATCACCTCGTCGGGAGTGCTCCAATTCAGCGTGGGGTCTTCGGTGTAGGCGTAGATGTCCTTGGTGGGGGCGTTCCAGAGGTGTTCCAGGAAGCCGGTTTCCACCGCGCGGCCCCACACGTTCTGGTCGATGGAGAACGGCGAGCGTTTGGTGACGTTGATCGGGATGGCGTTTTCCTCGGCGAACGCGATCGCCTTCTCCCGCGTCCAGGCGTAGTCGCGCACGGGCGCCAGCACCTCGAGATCCGGTGCCAGCGAGGCGAATCCGACCTCGAAGCGAACCTGGTCGTTGCCCTTGCCGGTGCAGCCGTGCGCGACGGTGGACCCGCCGTGCTCGCGCGCGGCGACGACGAGGTGCTTGACGATCAGCGGCCGGCTGATCGCCGACACCAGCGGGTAGCGGTCCATGTACAGCGCGTTGTTCTGCACCGTCGGCAGGCAGTACTGTTCGGCGAACTCGTCGCGGGCATCGACGACGACGGCCTCCACGGCGCCGCAGTCCAGGGCCCGCTGGCGGATCACCTCCATGTCCTCGCCGCCCTGGCCGAGGTCGATGGCCACCGCGACGACCTCGCGGCCGGTCTCCTTGCCGATCCAGCTGATCGCCACCGAGGTGTCCAGACCGCCGGAATACGCCAGGATGACGCGTTCTGACATGAACCAATCTCCTTTATTTGAGGTGCTCGAGGGTGGTGGCCAACTCGGCGCCGGTCATCGGCTCGCGAGCGGCCACGAAGACGGTGTCGTCGCCGGCGATGGTGCCGACGACGTACGGTAGCGCCGCGCGGTCGATGGCACTCGCCAGGTAGTTTGCGCCGCCGGGCGGGGTGCGCAGCACCGCGAGGTTGGCGCTGGCGTCCGCGGACACCAGCAGCTCGCCCAGCAGCCGGGACAGCCGCGCGGTGCCGCCGGACACGCCCCGCACCGGGCTGCCGTCCTCGGGAACGATGTAGACGCCGACGCCGCCGTCGGCGCCGCGCAGCTTGACCGCGCCGAGTTCCTCGAGGTCGCGCGACAGGGTGGCCTGGGTGACCTCGATGCCCTCGTCGGCGAGCCGGGCCGCCAGTTCGCTTTGGCTGCTGATCGAGGCCGACGACAGGATCGCCACGATGCGGTCCTGCCGCCCGGCGCGGGTGGTTTCGGGGGTGGCCTTCGATCGGGTCATCGGGACCGCTCCCAAAGCCACACCAGCAGCGCCTTTTGGGCGTGCAGCCGGTTTTCGGCCTCGTCCCACACCGCGCTGGCCGGACCGTCCATCACCTCGTCGGTGATCTCGTCGCCGCGGTGGGCCGGAAGGCAGTGCAGCACAACGGCTTCCGGGTCAGCCAGCCCGAGGAGCCGCGCGTTGACCTGGAACGGCCGAAACGGCCCCACCCGGTCCAGCCCGTCGTCCTCCTGCCCCATCGACGTCCACGTGTCGGTGACCAGCACGTCGGCGCCCTTGGCGGCGGCGTCGGCGTCGGCGGTCAGGGCGACCGAGGCGCCGGTGTCCTCGGCGCGCCGCCGCGCCGCGGCCACCACGGCCGGGTCGGGCGCGAAGCCCTCGGGCGCCGCGACGGTGACGTGCATGCCGGCGGTGACCCCGCCCAGCAGCAGCGAATGCGCCATGTTGTTGGCGCCGTCGCCGAAGTAGCTCAGGCGCAGGCCTTTCAGCGACCCCTTGCGTTCGGCGACGGTCTGCAGGTCGGCCAGCACCTGACAAGGGTGGAACGCATCGGACAGGGCGTTGACCACCGGCACGGTCGCCGTCGCGGCCATCGCGTCGAGCCGGTCCTGCCCGAACGTGCGCCACACGATGGCGTCGACGTAGCGGGACAACACTTGTGCGGTGTCCTGGAGCGTCTCGTCGCGGCCCAGCTGGGTGCTGCGGCCGTCGACGACGACGGCGTGCCCGCCGAGCTGGGCGATGCCCACCTCGAACGAGAACCGGGTGCGCGTGGAGTTCTTGTCGAAGATGACCGCGACCCCGCGCGGCCCGTCTAGGGGGCGACGGCCGAACGGGTCCTTCTTGAGTTCGGCTGCCAGCGCGAGGATTTCGGCCTGCTCGGCCGGGGAGACGTCGTCGTCGCGCAGGAAGTGCCTAACCATGTGCGGCCCCGTCCAGGATGGCCGGCAGGGCGGCGACGAAGCCGTCGAGCTGGGCCTCGGTGACGATCAGCGGCGGCGCGAGCCGGATGACGCCGGGCGCGGCGGCGTTGATCAAAAATCCGGCGTCGCGCGCGGCGGCCTCGGCCTCCTTGGCGCGCGGCGCGGTCAGCACCACGCCCTGCAGCAGCCCCTTGCCGCGCACATGGTCCACCAGCGGATGGTGCAGTTCCTCGATGCCGTGGCTCAGCGTCTTGCCCAGCATCGCCGCGCGGGCGATCAGATCGCCGTCGGCGAGCGCCTTGAGCACCCCGCGCGCGGCCGCGGTGCAGACCGGGTTGCCGCCAAAGGTGCTGCCGTGCAGTCCCGGAGTCAGCAGCTCACCGGCCGCACCGACGGCCAGGCAGGCACCGATCGGCAACCCGCCGCCCAGGCCCTTGGCCAGCGTCACCACATCGGGGGTGATGCCGTCGTGCTGGTGAGCGTAGAACGCGCCGGTGCGCCCGACGCCGGTCTGCACCTCGTCGAGCACCAGCAGCGCCCCGTGCCGGGCGGTGATCTCCCGGGCGGAGGCCAGGTAGCCCTCGGGCGGCACCACGACGCCGCCCTCCCCCATGATCGGTTCCAGGAACACGGCCGCCGTGGTCGAATCGACCGCCTCGGCAAGGGCTTTCGCGTCCCCGTAGGGGACATGAGTGACGTTGCCCGGCAGCGGCTCGAACGGCGCCTGCTTGGCGGGCTGACCCGTCAGCGCCAGCGATCCCATCGTCCGGCCGTGGAACGCCCCTTGGGCGGCAACGACCTTCGTCTTTCCGGTCAGCCGGGTGATCTTGAAGGCCACCTCGATGGCCTCGGTTCCCGAGTTGCAGAAAAAGACCCGCGCGGGCGCGCCGAGATGCTCGACCAGCGCCTCGGCGAGCGCGATACCCGGCTCCGTCGCATACAGATTCGACGTATGGCCCAGCGTGTTGAGCTGGGTGGTGACCGCCTCGATCACCGCCGGGTGCCGGTGGCCGAGGACATTGACCGCGATGCCGCCCAGCAGGTCCACATAGTTCTTGCCGTCGGGGTCGGTGACCACGGCCCCGTCGCCGCTGACCAGCGACAGCGGTGGCGTGCCGTAGTTGTTCATCATCACGGCTTCCCAACGCTTTTGCAGGGTCATGCCGAGACCACCTTGGTGCCCGTGCCCGCATCGGTGAAAAGCTCGACCAGCACGCAGTGTTCGACCCGGCCGTCGATGACGTGCGCGCTGGGCACGCCGCCGGTGACCGCGCGCAGGCACGCTTCGACCTTGGGGATCATGCCCGCCTCGAGCGTGGGCAGCAGCCGTGCCAGCGAGGCGGTGTCGATCTCGCTGACCAGCGAGTTGCGTTCCGGCCAGCTGGTGTAGAGGCCTTCGACATCGGTGAGCATCAACAGTTTTTCGGCTCCCAGGGCTTCGGCCAGCGCCGCCGCGGCGGTGTCGGCGTTGATGTTGTGCACCACGCCCTCGGCGTCGGGCGCGAGCGTCGACACCACCGGAATGCGCCGCGCGGCAATCAGATCCAGCACGGCGGCGGTGTTGACCAGCTCGACGTCGCCGACCAGGCCGATGTCGGTGGCCACGCCGTCGACGGTGACGCTGCGCCGCACGGCGGTGAACAGCTGCGCGTCCTCGCCGGTGATGCCGACGGCATACGGTCCGTGCGCGTTGATCAGGTTGACCAGCTCGCGGCCCACCTGCCCGAACAACACCATCCGCGCCACGTCGAGCACTTCGGGTGTGGTGACGCGGAATCCGCCCTTGAAGTCGCCCGCGATGCCGAGCCGGCGCAGCATGGCGCTGATCTGCGGTCCGCCGCCGTGCACGACGACGGGATGGATGCCGCAGTTGCGCAGAAACGCCATGTCGGCGGCGAAGGCGTGCCGCAGCGTGTCGTCGTTCATGGCGTTGCCGCCGTATTTGACGACGACGATCTTGCCGTGCAGCTGCTTGAGCCAGGGCAGGGCCTCGGCCAGCACCTGGGCCTTGACCCCGGTGGGCAGTTCTTCGGTGGTGGTCATGAGCTGTAGGCCGAGTTCTCTTCGACGTAGCCATGCGACAGGTCGGTGGTCCGGATGGTGGCGCGCCCGTCGCCGAGCTGCAGGTCGACGGTGATGTCGATGTCGGCTCCCGACAGGTCCACCTCGCGGGCGCCCGGCACCGGAACGCCGTCGGCGAAGACGGTGAAACCGTTGAACGACACCGTGATCCGGTCGACGTCCAGGGCGATGGGTGCCATGCCGACCGCGGCAAGCACCCGGCCCCAGTTGGGGTCCGAGCCGAACACCGCCGTCTTGACCAGGCTGTCGCGGGCGATCGTGCGCGCGGCGACCAGGGCGTCGTCGTCGGAGACCGCCCCGGTGACGGTGACGTCGACGCGCTTGGTGACGCCCTCGGCGTCGGCCTGCAGCTGCGCGCACAGGTCGTCGCAGACCCGCAGCACCGCGTCGTCGAGATCGTCCTGGGACGGGGTGATTTCGCTGGCCCCCGACGCCAGCAGCAGCACGGTGTCGTTGGTCGAACAGGCCCCGTCGATGTCGAGCCGGTCGAAGGTGCGAGCGGAGGCGCGGCGCAGCGCTTGGTCGAGGGCCCCCGCGTCGACGGCGGCGTCGGTGGTGAGCACGCACAGCATGGTGGCCAGCGACGGCGCCAGCATGCCCGCCCCCTTGGCCATCGCGCCGAGCGTCCAGTTGTCCGGGTGGTGCAGCGCAACCTGTTTGGGCACGGTGTCGGTGGTCATGATGGCGTGCGCGGCGTCGTCGCCGCCGGTCAGCCCGCCGGCCATCTCGTGCACGATCTCGCGGACGCCCGCGAGCACCTTGTCCATCGGCAGCCGGTCGCCGATCAGCCCGGTGGAGCAGACCGCGACCTCGATGGCCCCGGTCTCGGTCCCCCAGTCCGACAGCGCGGCGGCGACCGCCTCGGCCGTGGCGTGGGTGTCCTGGAAGCCGCCGGGCCCGGTGCACGCGTTGGCGCCGCCGGAGTTGAGGATCACCGCGCGCAGCGCCCCGGTGGTCAGCACCTGCTGGCTCCACAGCACCGGCGCCGCCTTGACCTTGTTGCGGGTGAACACGCCGGCGGCCGCGCAGTCGGGTCCCTCGTTGACGACCAGCGCCAGGTCTGGGGCGCCCGACGCCTTGATCCCGGCGGCGATGCCGGCGGCCCGGAATCCGGCCGCTGCGGTGACGCCCTGCTCGCGCAGCAACCGCGCCGTCTGCGCGGTGCTCATGGCGCGACTCCGACGACCGAAAGCCCCTCGGCCTCAGGCCAACCCAGCGCCAGGTTCATCGACTGCACCGCGGCGCCGCCCGTCCCCTTGACCAGGTTGTCGATCGCGGCGATCGCCACGAACGTCTCGGCGGCCTCGTCCACCGCCACGGCGATGTGCGTCGCGTTGCTGCCGAGCACCGCCCCGGTGCGGGGCAGCTGCCCTTCGGGCAGCAGATAGACGAAAGGTTCGGCGTGGTAGGCCTTTTCGTAGGCGGCCCGCAGCTGGGATTGTGGCGCCCGGGTGCGCGCGGTACAGGTGGCCAGGATGCCGCGGGAGGTGGGGATCAGCACCGGGGTGAACGACACCGTGACGTCGCGGTCGGTGACGGCGCGCAGGCCCTGGGCGATCTCGGGGGTGTGCCGGTGTGCGCCCGCGATGCTGTAGGCCCGCGCCGACCCGATGACCTCCGCGCCCAGCAGGTCGGTCTTGGCCGCGCGGCCGGCCCCCGAGGTGCCGCTGACGGCGACCACCGTGACGGCAGCCTCGATGAGGCCCTCGGCCATCGCGGGCAGCAGCGCCAGCAACGCGGAGGTGGGATAGCAGCCCGGGACGGCGATGCGGCGGGCGCCGCGCAGCCGCTCGCGTGCGCCGGGCAGCTCGGGCAGGCCGTACGGCCAGCTGCCGGCGTGCGCCGTCCCGTAGAAGCGCTCCCAGGCCTCGGCGTCGGTGAGCCGGAAGTCGGCGCCGCAGTCGATGATCACGGTGTCGGGGCCGAGCCGTTCGGCCAGTGCGGCCGAGTGGCCGTGCGGCAGGGCCAGGAAGACGATGTCGTGACCGTCGAGCGTCGCTGGTTCGGTGGGCTCAACCACGCGCTGCGCCAACGGAATAAGGTGCGGATGGTGCTCACCCAAGGTGCTGCCGGCGCTCGCCGCGGCGGTCACGGCGCCGATCTCGAGCCGGCCGTCGGCGCTGGCGGGGTGCCCAAGCAGGAGCCGCAGGATCTCCCCGCCCGCGTAACCGGTGGCCCCGGCAACCGCCACCCTCAAAACGTCGGCCATTTCGACGATTCTGCATGGTTATGCAGAAGTTTGCAAATCCATTCCAAGGGCGGCGTGCGCCCAGGAGGTCGGACCGGTCAGGGTTCCGCTTCGGAAGAGCCCGGACCTTCCGGCGCCTCCTGGGCGCAACCGGGTCAGGCGGTGACGCCGATGCCCAGGCTGGCGTTGAGCGCGGCCTGCAACGAGAGCGCCAGGTCCCGCAGCGCGACGCTGAGCGACGTCACCAGGGAGCCACCGGTTTGTCCGAGCGCAGCGGTGGCGCCCGCGAAACCGCTCGCCAGCGACGCCCCCACCCCGATCAGGCCGGGGAAGCCCACGCCGACGGTGGCCGACAGGCCGCCGCTCAGTGCGGACCCGACCTGGGCCGCGGTGTTCTCCCAGATCGTCGCCAGCGCGTTGCCCGTGCCGGTCAGCCCGGACAGGCTGGCCGCCAGGCTGCCACCCAGCATCTCGCCGGCCTGAACCAGACCCCCAAGGCTGCCGCTCAAGCCGCCGAGCAGGGTGGCCCCGCTCTGGGCCAGGCCGTTCAAGGCCGCGCCGAGGCTGGCCCCGAGAGCGGCGTTGATCGACACGCTCAGGTTCGGCAGGGTCAGCGCGGGCAGGGAGGCCAGGAAGTTGGCCGCCAGCGTCTCGCCCGTCTGGATCGCTCCGTTGATGCCCGCGGCGAAGTTGGCCGCCAGCGTCTGGCCGGTCTGGACGAGGCCGGACAGGTTGGCGCCCAGAGTCAGGCCGCCGGACAACATCGCGTTGAGCGACGCGCCCAGGCCGTTCAGCGATGCGCTGATCGACCCGCTTAGCCCGTTGAGCGCCGCGGTGATGCTGCCACCGAGCGCGGGCAGGTTCGGCAAGGTGAACGCCGGCAGACCCTGGAAGGTGATCGGCGGCAGACCCGGCAACGCCAGCGTGCCATTCAGCAGCGCGTTAATGCCCGCGCTGATGTCCGCACCCAAAGCCGGCAAGTTCGGCAACGTGAACGCCGGCAGACCCGGGAACGTAATCGGCGGCAACCCCGGCAACGCCAACGTGCCATTCAGCAGCGCGTTAATGCCCGCGCTGATGTCCGCACCCAAAGCCGGCAAGTTCGGCAACGTGAACGCCGGCAGACCCGGGAACGTGAACGGCGGCAGGCCGGGCAGCGCCAAGCTACCCGACAGCAACGCGCTCAACGACGCACTGAGGTTGGCCCCCAACCCATTCAGCGACGCGCTGATCGACCCACCCAGCCCATTGAGCGCCGCGCTGAGGCTCGCACCCAGCCCCGGCAAGCTCGGGAACGTGAACGCCGGCAGACCCGGGAACGTGATCGGCGGCAACCCCGGCAACGCCAACGTGCCGTTCAGCAAGGCGTTAAGACCCGCGCTGATGTCCGCACCGATCGCCGGCAAGTTCGGGAAGGTGAACGCCGGCAGACCCGGGAAGGTGATCGGCGGCAGACCCGGCAACGCCAACGTGCCATTCAGCAACGCGTTGATCCCGGCGTTGATGTCGGCACCCAGCGCGGGCAGGTTCGGGAACGTAAACGGCGGCAGACCCGGGAACGTGATCGGCGGCAGACCCGGCAGCGCCAGCGTCCCACTCAGCAACGCGTTGAGACCCGCGCTGATGTCCGCACCCAGAGCCGGCAGGTTCGGCAGCGTGAACGGCGGCAGACCCGGGAAGGTGAACGGCGGCAGACCCGGCAGCGCCAAGCTACCCGACAGCAACGCGCTCAACGACGCACTGAGGTTGGCGCCCAACCCATTCAGCGACACGCTGATCGACCCGCCCAGCCCATTGAGCGCCGCGCTGAGGCTCGCACCCAGCCCCGGCAAGCTCGGGAACGTAAACGCCGGCAGACCCGGGAACGTGATCGGCGGCAACCCCGGCAACGCCAGCGTGCCATTCAGCAGCGCGTTAATGCCCGCGTTGATGTCCGCACCCAGAGCCGGCAGGTTCGGGAAGGTGAACGCCGGCAGACCCGGGAACGTGATCGGCGGCAACCCCGGCAACGCCAACGAGCCATTCAGCAGCGCGTTAATGCCCGCGCTGATGTCCGCACCCAGAGCCGGCAAGTTCGGCAGCGTGAACGCCGGCAGACCCGGGAACGTGATCGGCGGCAACCCCGGCAACGCCAACGTGCCATTCAGCAGCGCGTTAATGCCCGCGCTGATGTCCGCGCCCAGCGCCGGCAGGTTCGGCAGCGTGAACGGTGGCAGACCCGGGAACGTGATCGGCGGCAACCCCGGCAGCGCCAACGTGCCATTCAGCAAGGCGTTGATCCCCGCGCTGATGTCCGCACCCAGAGCCGGCAGGTTCGGCAAGGTCAGCGGCGGCAGCGCCGGGAAGGTGATCGGCGGCAGGCCGGGCAGCGCCAAGCTACCCGACAGCAACGCGCTCAACGACGCACTGAGGTTGGCGCCCAACCCATTCAGCGACGCGCTGATCGAGCCACCCAGCCCATTGAGCGCCGCGGTGAGGCTCGCGCCAATCACCGGCAGGTTCGGCAACGTCAGCGGCGGCAACGCCGGGAAGGTGATCGGCGGCAGACCCGGCAGCGCCAGCGTGCCATTCAGCAGCGCGTTAATGCCCGCGTTGATGTCCGCACCGATCGCCGGCAGGTTCGGGAACGTGAACGCCGGCAGACCCGGGAAGGTGATCGGCGGCAAGCCCGGCAGCGCCAGCGTGCCATTCAGCAGCGCGTTAATGCCCGCGTTGATGTCCGCACCGATCGCGGGCAAGTTGGGCAACGTCAGCGGCGGCAGCGCCGGGAAGGTGATCGGCGGCAAGCCCGGCAATGTCAGGCTGCCCGACAACAGGCCCCGGACGGCCGCGTTGATGTCCGCACCGATCGCCGGCAGGTTCGGGAAGGTGAGCGCCGGCAGACCCGGGAAGGTGATCGGCGGCAGACCCGGCAACGCGAGCGTCCCGCTCAGCAGCGCGTTGAGGCCCGCGCTGATGTCCGCACCCAGAGCCGGCAAGTTCGGCAGCGTGAACGGCGGCAGACCCGGGAACGTGATCGGCGGCAGACCCGGCAACGCCAACGTGCCATTCAGCAGCGCGTTAATGCCCGCGCTGATGTCCGCGCCCAGCGCCGGCAGGTTCGGCAGCGTGAACGGCGGCAGACCCGGGAAGGTGAACGGCGGCAGGCCGGGCAGCGCCAAGCTACCCGACAGCAACGCGCTCAACGACGCACTGAGGTTGGCGCCCAACCCATTCAGCGACACGCTGATCGACCCACCCAGCCCATTGAGCGCCGCGCTGAGGCTCGCACCCAGCCCGGGCAAGCTCGGGAACGTAAACGCCGGCAGACCCGGGAAGGTGATCGGCGGCAGACCCGGCAACGCCAACGTGCCATTCAGCAACGCGTTAATGCCCGCGTTGATGTCCGCACCCAACGCCGGCAGGCTCGGGAACGTAAACGCCGGCAGACCCGGGAACGCAATCGGCGGCAACCCCGGCAACGCCAACGTGCCATTCAGCAACGCGTTGATACCCGCGTTGATATCCGCACCCAACGCCGGCAGGCTCGGCAGCGTGAACGCGGGCAGACCCGGGAAGGTGAACGGCGGCAGACCCGGCAGCGTCACGGTGCCCGTCAGCAATGCGTTGAGGGCTCCGCCGATGTCCGCGCCCAGCGGGCCGAGCGACAGGGTGAGCTGAGGCAGGCCCGGGAACGTGAACGACGGCAGACCCGGAAGCGTGATCGGCGGCAGACCCGGCAACGCCAGGGTCCCACTAAGCAGCGCGTTGATACCGGCGCTGATGTCCGCACCCAGAGCCGGCAGGCTCGGGAACGTGAACGCCGGCAGACCCGGGAACGTGATCGGCGGCAGACCCGGCAACGCCAACGTCCCACTCAGCAACGCGTTGAGACCCGCGCTGATGTCCGCACCCAGAGCGGGCAGGTTCGGCAGCGTGAACGCCGGCAGACCCGGGAAGGTGAACGGCGGCAGGCCCGGCAACGCCAGCACCCCGTTCAGGGCCGCGTTCAGCGACCCACTGATGGAGGCGCCCAACCCATTTAGCGCCGCGGACAACTGCACACCCAGCGCACCGAGGTTCGGAATCGTGAAGGCGGGCAGACCCGGCAGCGCCGCCAAGAAGTTGCCCGCCAGGGTGGCCCCCGTCTGCAGCGCCCCGTTGAGGCTGGCCCCGATGTTTCCGGCCAAACCACCCAAATTGCCCAAGCTGGCGGAGAGGTTCGCCGCCAACCCGTTGAGGCTGCCGCTGAGGCTCGCCGACAATGCCGCGCCGAGATTGACGGCGAAGTTGGCATTCAGCAGTGCGTTGAGAGCGCCGTTGGCCTGGGCCAGCAGCTGAGCACCCATGGCGGAGAAGGTCGCTCCCGCGTTTTCCAAAGCGAGGCCGGCCTGGACGATGGCATTCCCGGTCTGGACCATCCCGTTGCCGATGCCGGACAAGATGAAACCGCCGGTCTGGAAGGCAATCCCGCCGAGCCCGGCGCCGAGGAGCGTCTCGAGGGTCCCGCCAAGGCTTGCGCCCAGACTGCTACTCAACCCGGCCGACAGGGAGCCGCCAAGCGCGGCGCCCAACCCGGAGATCGCGCCACCGAGATCGGCTGCGAGGTTTCCGCTGCCGGAAAGCAGCGCAGCGGCGTTGGAAATTTCAGCACCCGCATATGCGGCCGCGCCGCCGGTGAGCGTGCCGACGAATGCGTTGTGGAACGCGGCCACTTCCGCATTGAGTGCTTGGTACTCCCGGCCAAACGTTCCGAAGAGCGCCGCGATCGCGCCCGATACCTCGTCCGCGGCTGCGGGAGCAAGGCTGGTCGTCGGCGCAATTATCGCTTGCGTGACCTCGTCCAGCGCGGAGCGAATTCCTGCAAGATCTTGGGCTGCCACCTCAACGAGGTCAGGAACAGCGACCACAAAAGACATGTTCATCTCCCCACGCAAATGAACTACATATGCAAATGTCAGCCTGGATAATCTAGGCAAGCTGAGCGTAATGGCGTGCCACACAAGCACATTCGAAAATGCTGATTTTCAGCAAGGTTAGGCGCGTCTGCGTACCATTCCCGACGTTCGAGCGGCTCGTCGAGGGGTAGGGCCGTGAGCACTCACTCATAGTGGAGAGGCGAGGGACACGATACCAAAAGTACAACGCAGTTGCTATTGAACAATTTTCAGTCCGCTGGGGTCTCCGCCTCACCCGCTTACCGGCGCCATGCATCAGCGATCCCCGGGAAGTTGAAACGACGGCCGACAACCGAAACCGCGTGTAAGGCAGTCGTTTCCGAGACACCCGTCCAGGATTTCAAGCAAAGGCGGGAGTTGGCCTGCCCCGGCCCCGGCGGGGTGATGCGAGGGCCGAAACGACGGCCGACGCCCGAAACCCCGCGTGAGGCAGGCCTTTCCGAGACGACCGTCCAGGATTAGAACGTCAGGATCGGAAGCGAGATGAGCGGGGGCGGCGACGCGGGTGCGCCGATCGCCTGGGCGAGCTGTTGGGGCGCGTAGTTGACCAGGAAGGGCAGGAGCCCGGTGAAGGGAGTGCCGCCGACGCCGACGTTGGCGACGATTTCCGGGACGAGCGGATTAAGTAGCGTCGAGACCGTCACCGTCACCGGGTAATAGCCGGACGGGTGAAGCAGTCCGTCGAGTGGGAAGTTACCGACCACGGTGACGTTTGCGATCTGTCCGACCGCGGGGCCCGTCAGGCTCGACAGGTTCAGTGCGTAGGGATAGGTCGCCTGGCCGTTGAGGAAGCCGTTGGCAATGTAGGCGGGGGCGTCGACGAGAGCGGCGAACGCCCCCGCGGGGTTCCCCGCCTGGATGGCGGATGTGAACAATGACGCGGCGTAGCCGGCCGACTCCATCGCGGCGACCGGCGGACCCAACAGGGCGGCGCCGAAGACCAGCGGCAACCCGACGGCGTTGTTGACGGTTGCTTGTAGCGGCGTGAGAGACAGGTCCAGGGATGAGGTGACACTTGTATTGGTAAGCGTTCCAACGACATTGCCGAAATTGCGTGCGATGTCGCCGGGGATGGCCGAGACCGGTTGGAAGTTCCCGGTTTGCAATGCCGTCGCGATGATCTGGCCGTACCCGATCTGGTTGGCCACGAACTGGCGCAGGAACGGGAAGGGATCGGCCAGCCAGCCGGACGTCAGGATGTTCAGGTTGGTCCAGGTGTTGTAGACGAGCGCCTCGTACGGGCCGGCGATGCCGGTGAAATAGGGGCCGGCACCGACTTGGACGTTGACCAACCCGGGCAGCAACGAATTCACCACGCCCGTCAACGAATTCTCCAGGCCGGACAAGGAACCCGGTAGCCCCGGAAGGGCCCCGGAGAGAATCGAATTCAGGCCGCCGCCGAGCGAACCCAGGCCACCCAGGAGTCCGCCGAGACCGCCCGTCCCGCCCGTCAGACCGCTCAGCAGTCCGCCCCCGCTGCCACCGCCCAGGATCCCGCCGAGCAGGCCGGCCGCGCTCACCGCCTGGGCGGCGGCCGCGCCACCGCCGGCGGTGGTCAGCAACGCGGAGCCCAGCATTGTCCCGGCGCTGGCGACCTCGGTACTGAGATAGGACGCGGCGCCGGCGTTCATCAAGTTGACGAACTCGGCGTGGAACGCCTCGGCCTGGGCGCTCAGGGATTGGAACTCTTTGCCGAAGTTGCCGAACATCGCCGAGACGGCAACCGATACCTGGTCGGCCGCGGCCGGCACGATTGCCGTCGTGGGACCCGAAGCGCTCGCCGCCGCCTGGGTCAGCAGCGAACGGATACCCGCGAGCTGTTGGGCCGCCGCCTGGACTTGCTCTGGCGCCGCAACTACGAACGACATCACGCGACCCGTCGAATCATCGCCCGGAACTACCCCCCAAAAATCGAATCTAAACATGCCCGGCCGCCCCGGGCGGCCCCCACTACGTCGGGGTGATCGCCGCGGCGAGCTGCAGCGGCAGGTAGTTCACCAACTCGGGGATCAGACCCGCGAACGGCGTGCCCCCGAGGGTGAGGTTGATCGGAACGTTAAAGCCCAGCAGGCTCAGGTCCACCGTGGCCGTAATCGGTTGTGGCGGAACGAGAATGCCGTCGAATGGCAGGTGCATGGTGATCGGCACGGTGACGCCGGCGACGGTCACGGGCATGCTCAGGTCGACGAGCGTTTGGCCGTTGAGAAAGCCGTTCATGCCGTAGGCCGGCATGTCGGCGAGCGCGCCGAGAGCGGCCATCCCGTTGCCGGCCTGCATCGCCGTACTGAACGCCGTTGCGCCCGTCGCGAGCCCGTCCATCGAGGCGATCGGCGGGCCGAGGACCGCGAAGGCCAGCGACAGTGGCAACCCGAAGTTGGCGCCGAGGGTCAGCGAAGGGAGAGGGAACCCTGGGGTGAAGGCAATGGTCGTCGAAATATTCGCGTTGGTGAGCGCGGTGACCGCGTTGGTGTAGTTCTGCGCCATCTGCCACGGGATCGAGCCGCGCGGCAGCAGGTTGGTGAAGTTCTGCGCCTGCTGCGCGGGGATCGACAGGATGGGCAGCAGGTCCCCGCCGGGGCCCAGCACGTGAATGTTCGACAGGTTGCTGGTGTCGAATCCGGTGATGAACAGCCCCAGCAGGCCGTGGGCGAAGTCCTGCACGGCGCCGTGGTAGTTGCCGGAGAGCGCGGCTTGCCAGGCCAGCCCCATGTCGGTCTCGAAGACCGGCAGCGTGGCCTGCAAGTCCACGGCCGCCTTCTGCAACGAGGTGCTGACGGTCTGGAAGTAGCCGATCTGCTGTGTGAGGTACGCCTGCGCCAAGGCGCCGGGGTTGAAGGTCGACGCGCCCTGCAGCGCAATCTGGATGTTCGCCGGAATGTTCGCGAACGTGGCGGGAAGGTTTTGCAGGGCGAGCGCCAATCCCGCCTCGAACGTGTGCGCGTAGCCCTGTTGGTTGACCATCACCTGGTGCAGGAACGGGAACGGGTGAGCGGCCCAGGCGCTGTTGATGGCTTGCAGGTTGGCGCTGGTGTTGGCGAAGAGGGCCTGATACGGGCCGCCGGCGGACGCGGCGGTCCCGGTCGACGCGAAGAATCCGCCCAGCGGGTCCGTCAGCAGCGCGGGAAGGCCGCCGCCCAACACGGTGGACAGGGTGCCGCCCAGGCCCTGGCCGAGGTAACCGAGGACCGGGCCCAGGGGTCCGCCGGTGAGGATCGGGCCCAGGGGTCCGCCGGTGAAAAGCAACGAGGTCACGCCGCCGAGGATGGGGTTGAGGAACGGGGGCACGCCGAGGTAGGGGGCCAGGTTGCCGCCGGTGAGCAACGCGTCGAAGCCCCCGAGGATCGGGCTCAGGCCACCGAGGATGGGCAGCGGGCCGCCGCCCGAGCCGCCGAGGATCCCGCCCAGGCCGCCGAGCAGGCCACCGGACCCGCCGAGAAGTGGGAGCGTCGCCGCAGGACCGGCGGCCGCGGCGCCTCCCCCGCTCAGCAGCGCCTGTTCGGCGTTGGCGACCTCGGTGCCCAGATACGCTGCGGCGCTACCGTTCAGCAGCCGCACGAACTCGCCGTGAAAGGCGGCCGCCTGCGCGCTGAGGGCGTGGTACTGCTGGCCGTAGGCGCCGAACAACGACGCGATCTCGGCGGAGATCTCGTCGCCGGCCGCGGCGACCAACCCCGTCGTCGGGAGCGCCGCCGCCGCGTGAGCCTCGCCCAGCGCCGAGCCGAGTTGTGCGAGGTCGACTGCTGCGGCCGTCACGAACTCCGGCGTTGCGGTCAGAAACGACATAGCCATCTCCCGTCGACGACGAAGACCACCCCACAATGACCCTGACGAAAAGACTCTAGTCAGAAATGTTCGACACGCGCCAGCAAACGCGCGCGATGAAAGGCCGCGGGGCGGCTAGCTGCCGAACGCCGCCGCGAGCATCTGCGGCGTGTAATCCAGCAGGGCGGAAAGGAATCCGCCGACGGGCGGGCCGGTGACCGTGACGTTCTGCATGAGCGGATTACCCGGCAGCGTCGTCGTCGTCGAAAACGGTTGTAGCGGAACGAGAAGCCCGCTGAACGGCACGTTGGCCGTCAGCCCCGGCACCGGCAGCGGCATGGGCAGAGTCTGCTGGCCGTTGAGGAATGCGTTGGTGATGTTGGCGGGAGCGTCGACGAACGCCGCCATCATGGCCAACGGATCCCCGGTGCGCACCGCGCTGAGAATCGCTGCGCCGCTTGACGATGTCGCCAGTGCCGCATTGACCGGTGCCCCCAACGCGTCGAAGGCCAGCAACTCCGGCAGCCCGACCCCGATGGCGACCGATGCGTTCGGCGGGTTCAGCGAGGTGATGGACACCGTGACCGGGACGGTCAGATTCTGGACCAGGTTGGCGTAGCCCTGCAGGAGCCGTGCGGGCGAGGTCAGCGGGTTGGCGTTGACGGCGATCGCCCGCAGCAGGGCGGGCGCGGCCACGTTGGACCAGGTGTTGCTCAGGGTCTGCAGGTTGGCGGCCGTGTTCGTCGCGAGGCTCTGGTAGGGGGCGAGGATCGAGTTCCCGGCGGCGGCCGCGCCCAGCGCCTGCGCCGCGGTGGCGTCGGTGGCGAGGTAGGCCCCCGCGCCCGAGCTCAACAGGTTGACGAACTGGCCGTGGAACGCCTGCGCTTGGGCGTTGAGAGCTTGGTACTCCTGGCCGAAGGCCCCGAACAGCGCCGCGACGCTGACCGACACCTGGTCCTCGGCCGCCGCCACCACGGCGGTCGTGGGGCCGGCCGCGGCCGAGGCCGCCTGGCTCAGCGTGGATCGGATTCCCGCCAGGTTCTGGGCGGCCGCCTGAACCATTTCCGGCTCCGCGACGACATACGACATTCGCCACCTCCCATCGACTCATGGGACGGCCACCGGTGGTGACCGTGATGACCCTGAGGTTACTGGGGCAGGTGTGTGACCAGGGGAAATTGCGTATTTTCATGGCGCCCGCGTGTCGGGCCGTCCCGGCTACCCGGTGTGGGTGATGGCCAGCGCGAGCTGCTGGGGCGCGTAGGCCAGCAGTCCGGTCGCGAGGCCGCTGATCGGGGTGCCCCCGACGGGCACGGTGAGGGTCCCAACCACGGGGATATTGCTGACGGTCGCGGTGTACGCGGTCGGCGGAGCGAGCAGCCCGTTCATCGGGAGGTTCACCGTGGCCGGCAGGCCGCTGAGATCGAACGTCACGGGCACCGTCGACTGACCGTTGAGGAAGGCGTTCGCAACGACGGCCGGAGAGTCAACCAACGTGCCGAGAGCCCCGCCGTAGTCCCCCGTTTGCACTTGACCGACGAGCGTTGTGACGCTGGACCCGAAAGCGCTCGAAGCGTTGTACGGCGCCCCCAGCGCCTCGATCGTGAGCGCCACCGGCAGGCCCGCGACAACATTGACTGAGAGGTTGGCCGGCGGAGGAGGAAAAGGAGGGGGAAGGGGGATTGTCAGGAGCGCCTGCGCCGTGAGCGACGTGTCGGAAACCGCGTCGATCACGTTGGTGAAGTTCTGCGACATCAGCGCGGGGATCGATCCGGGCGGCAGCAGGTTAGTGAAGTCCTGGGCCATCATCCCCGGAATGGTGAGGATGGGCAGCAAGTCCCCGACCGTGCCGGTCGGGACGACGGCCGCGGTGATCCCGGAAGTGATACTTCCGGTGGTGGTGACGTCCACCCCGGTAACGAACAGGTTCACGAACCCCTGCGCGACGTCGGTGACCGCGCCGGTGATGTCGCCCATCTGCAGGGCCTGCAGGGCGGACTCGAAAGCCGGTGGCAACGCCTGCAGCGCGGCACCGAAGTCGTGGGCCGCGTTCTGCAACGACGTGACGACGATCTGGGCGTAGGCCATCTGGTGGGCGATGAACTGCTGCACGTACGGCACCGGATTGAAGGCCAGCAGGGCCCGGACGAACGCCTGGACATTCGCCGGCAAGTTGGCGAGCACGGCGGGGAAGTTCTGCAGGATGTACTGCGCCCCCGCCGCGATCGTCTGCGCGTAGCCGACTTGATTGGCGATGAACTGGTGCAGGAACGGCGCCGGGTTGGCCAGCAGGGTGCTGCCGAGCACTTGCAAATTGGCGGACGTGTTGGCGACCAGCGTCTGATACGGGCCGGCCACCGAGCCGACACCGGTACCGGCGGCCGGCGCCAGCAGCCCGGGTGCCAGGGCGCGCTCGAATCCACTGAGCCCGACGGGCAACCCGGTGACGCCGCCGGAAAGGGTTTGCAAACCCCAGCCGAGCTGGCCGGACAGGAGCGGCAGCGCGCTGCCGTTCTGCAGGGCGGTCGCGACGCCGCCGACGCCCTGGCCGGCGGCCGCCACGCGCCCGACGATCGAACTCACACCGCCGCCGAGCAGCGGGAGCACCGCCGTCGGCGCGGCGGTCACTCCCGAAGCCGCCGCGCCCACGGCGGCGCTGGCGGCGGCCGACTGTCCCAGCAGTCCCTGGACGGGCGCGTTCACCGCGTTGACCACGTTCTGCTGCGCGTTGGCCAGTTCGGTGCTGAGGTAGGCGCCCGCCCCAGAGTTCACCAAATTGACGAACTGTTGGTGAAACGCCTGCGCTTCGGCGCTGATGGCCTGATACTGCTGCCCGAACCCGCCGAAAAAGGCGGCTACCTGGACCGACACCTGATCCTGGGCCGCCGCCGCGACGCCGACCGTGGGCGCCGCGGCCGATGCGCTGGACTCGGCCAGCATCGAGCGGATCCCCGCCAAATTTCGGGCCGCGGCCTGCATGTCTTCGGGCGTCGTGCTGACGTACGACATACCCATCCCCCATCGCTGCAGACGACGGTTGCCCAACGACCATCAGGCAATTGCGAGCCTAATCACACACACGTCAGCCGCGCGGGGAAATCGCAGGTTCGTCCGGGGAGGGCCGCGCCAGCTAGAAGATGAGCGACGGGAGGATCGGCGCGGGCAGGGCGATGTCCTGTGCGAGCTGCGCGGGGAAGCTGAGCAGTCCGGGAATGAGGCCGCCGATCGGGGTGCCGCCGGTGACGGGCAGGTCGCCGAAGTTCTGGCCGTCGAAGAAAAGCGTGGTCGTCGGGAAACCCAGCGGCGTGAGGAGTCCGCCAAGGGGCAACGTGACGACCGACGAAATGCCGCTGCCCAGGTCGGCGCCCGGCAACGAGACCAGCGTGGTTCCGTTGAGGAACCCGTTTGCCACATTGGCCGGGGCGTCGATCACCGAGGCGAGCGCCGCGCCCACGTTCCCGGTTTGCAGCGCGGAGGTGAAGGCCACCGCGCTCGAATTCAGCGCGCTGAGTGCGTTCGCAGGCGCGCCCGCCGCGTCGATGATCAGTTGCAGCGGAATCCCGAAGCTCAGGGTGACGGTCTGCCCAAGGCCGAGGGTCGTGCCCAGGTTGGTGAACGCCTCGACCAGGTTGGTCGCGTTCTGCGCCATCAGCTGAGGGATCGAGCCGGCGGGGAGCAGGTTGGTGAAGTTCTGGGCCGTCTGTCCGGGAATCGCCAGGATCGGGGCCAGGTCTCCCAAAACGCCCATCGGCACCACCGACGAGAAGATGCCCGACCCCAATTCGACGTTGAACCCGGGCAGGAAGGCGTTCAGCAAGGCCTGGTTGACGGCGCCGTACGCGGCGACGTTGTCGCCCGCCAATAGGTCCTGGAAGGCGGCCTCGAAACCTGCCGGCAATTGCTGGACACCGGTCATCAGGTCCTGTCCCGCGCTTTGCAGACTGGTCAGGATCGTCTGCGCGTAGCCGGTCTGGTTGGTGACGAACTGCTGCAACAACGCGCCCGGGTTGACGGCCGAAAGGCCCTGGATGCCGGCCTGGATGGTCGCCGGCAGGTTGGCCAGCTCGGCGGGCAGGTTCTGGATGCCGGTTCCGATGGCGCCGGCGATGTTCTGCGCGTAGTAGATCTGGTTGTTGATCAGCTGGTGCGCGAACGGGAACGGATTGGCGACGACGCTGCTGCCGATGGCCTGCAGGTTGGTGATGGTATTTGCGACGAGGGCTTGGTACGGCGCGGCGATCGAGGTACCGAAGGTGTTGGCCGCGGCGACCAGCCCGGGCGCCCCGCCCGCCGCTAGTGCGCCCAGCTGCGTCTCGAATCCGGTGACGGCCTGCGAAATCGCCTGTCCCCCGGTCTGAATGACGCCGGACAGTGCCGCGGGAGCGCCGGCGGCGGCCGAGGACACTTGCGCGGCGGCGACGCCGCCGCCCTGCAGCGCGGTGATAGCGCCTCCGAAGGTCTGACCGACCTGGCCCAGCGAACCGCCCAGGACGGTCTGAGCGGCGTTGGCGGCCTCGGCGCTCGCATACGCGCCCGCGCCCGCACCCATCAGGGAGACGAACTGCTGGTGGAACGTCTGGGCCTGGGCGCTGAGCGCCTGGAATTGTTGGCCGACGTTGCCGAACATCGAAGCGATCGCAATCGACACCTCGTCCTGGGCCGCGGTCGCGATCCCGGTCGTGGGAGCCGCCGCGGTCGCCGCGGCCTCGGCCAGCGACGAACGAATGCCCGCCAAACTCTGGGCGGCGCTCTCGACCAGCTCCGGCATTGCGGTCACAAACGACATTTCCAACCCTCTCCTCAACCACCAGGCGGTGACCAGCGGTCACTCAATTCGACGTGAGCGCACCGGGGGACGGCGCACGCACGTGCGTGCGGGAGCCCCTCGCTTCCTTGCGCTGCCGGTTACCGGGCGGAAACTTACCCAGCGGTAACCAAGACAGACATGAGCCTAATAAGGCGGTCTATCGGGGGAAAACGACCACGCGTGTTGTCACAACATCTCCTTAGTTTTGCTTAGGCCTGGGGGCAACAGGACCCGAAACGGCAAGGGACCCAACAAAAGAAGGGCTGGGGCACCGACGATGCGGCGCCCCAGCCCCTTTCGGCTACAAACCGTCTAGCTGACCGGCGTGATGGCCTGTGCCAGTTGAGGTCCGAAGCTCAACAGCCCGGGAATGATCCCGCCGATGCCAGTGCCGGCCGGAATCTGTAGCGGGAATCCGCTGAGGTACACAGTCGGGATGCTGAGCGGGGTGAGGATCCCGCCGAACGGAATTTCGGTGGTCGACGTGAACCCGAACAAACTGGCCGGGGGCAGCGCCAGGTAGGTGGTGCCGTTGAGGAAGCCGTTGGCGACGACGGCCGGGGCATCGAGGACGGCGGCGAGGGCCCCCAGGCCGTCGCCGGTCTGCACCGCGCTGCCGAACGCCACGGCGCTGGAATTCAGCGCACTCAATGCCGTGATCGGCGAGCCGATCCCGTCGAGAACGAGCTGCAGGGGCACCCCGAAGTCGAGGCGGCCGGTGGCGCCATTGAGCGTCGTTCCGAAATTCGTGAACGCCTCGACGAGATTGGTGCCGTTTTGGGCGATCTGAGCCGGGATGGAGCCCGGGGGCAGCAGGTTGGTGAAGTTCTGCGCCATCTGCCCGGGGATGGCCAGGATTGGTGCCAAGTCCCCCAGGGGACCCAGCGGGGCGATGTCGAGAGCGCCGCCGGACCCCACCGTGATGTTCAAACCGGGAAGGAAGACGTTCTCCACGCCCTGCCCCAGCGCCGTCGCCGCGCCCACGAGGTCGCCGCTCGCCAGGGCCTGGCCGGCCGCCTGGAAGCTCGCCGGCAATCCGCTCAGCCCGGTGACCAGGTCGTTGCCGGCGTTCTGCAGCCCCGTGACGATGGTCTGGCCGTAGCCGATCTGGTTGTTGACGAACTGCTGCAGCAGCGCGCCCGGGTTGAAGGTGGCCAGGCCCTGGATGCCGGTCTGGACGGTCGACGGCAGGTTGGCCAATTCCGAAGGCAGGTTCTGGATGCCGGTCGCGATCGACGAGCCGATCGTCTGCGCGTAGCCGATCTGGTTGTTGGCGATCTGGTGCAGGAACGGGAACGGATTGGAGGTGAAGGTGCCTCCGATGGCCTGCAGGTTGGTGACGGTGTTGGACACGAGGGCTTGGTAGGGCGCGGCCACCGTGGCCGGGAACGAACCGAGCCCGGTGAGCGCCGACGCCGCGGCGCCGGTCGGCAGCGTCCCCAGCGCGATCGGCGAGCCCGCGATCGCGTTCGTAATCGCCTGCGCGCCAGCCTGAATCTCGCCCCCGCCCAGCACGGCCTGCGCGGCGTTGGCGGCCTCGGCACTCGCATACGCGCCCGCGCCGCCGTTCAACAGGGCAACGAACTGCTGGTGGAACGTCTGCGCCTGGGCGCTGAGCGCCTGGAACTCCTGGCCCATGTTCCCGAACAGCGAAGCGATCGCGATCGACACCTCGTCCTGCGCCGCGGTCGCGATCCCGGTTGTGGGACCGGCTGCGACGGTCGCCGCCTCGGCCAGCGACGAACGAATGCCCGCCAGATTCGTGGCCGCACTTTCGACCAGTTCCGGCATCGCGGTCACAAACGACATGTCCACCCTTTCCTGGGGCACTTATTGGTGACCAGTGGTCACTCCGGTTGGCGCGAACCGGCAAGGCGCCGCGCGAGCATGCGGGCCCCTCGGTTCTTACTGGCTGCCGGTTACCGGCCGGGAACTTACCCAGCGGTAACCAAGACAGGCGTGAGTCTAATAAGACCCCGCCATCGTTTGTCAATACACCCCGCGCGTTTACATAGAATCGGCTCGCTCCCGGGCCGCCGTAGCAAAGGGATCGAGCTACATGATCGGCGGCGGGGTGATCGCCGCCGCGAGGGTCTGCGGCAGGAATGTCAGCAAGCCGGGCAGGATGCCGCCGAAGGCGGTGCCGCTGAGGGTGAGCGATCCCGGGCCGAGCGCCGGGATGCTCAGCGACGCAAACTGCAGCGGGGTCAGGATCCCGCCCAGCGGGATGCCGGTGAACGTCAGGATCGTGTCGGGCGGCGTGCCCAGCGGGGCCGGAAGCTGCAGCACCGCTTGGCCGTTGAGGAAGCCGTTGGCGATGACCGCCGGGGCATCGATCACCGCCGCGAGCGCGCCGAGGCCGTCGCCGGTCTGCACCGCGCCGGCGAAGGCGCTCGCGCTGGACCCGGCGGCCTGCAGCGTGGTGACCGGTGGGCCGAGCGCGTCCAGGGCCAGCGCCAGCGGCAGCCCGATGTGCAGGTTGCCGGTGTTGAGGTCCAGCGTCTGGGACAGGTCGGTGAGCGTCGTGAAGAAGTTGGTCGCGTTCTGGGCCACCATCGCCGGGATCGACCCGGCCGGAAGCAGATTCGTGAAGTTTTGGGCCATCTGCCCGGGGATGCCGAGGATCGGCAACAGGTCGCCCAGCGCTCCGCCCGGCGTGATCACCAGGAGGTTGGTGACGGGGTCGACGTTGACGTTGAGGCCGGTGAAGACGGGGGCGAGGAACGCCCCGCCGACCTGGAGCAGCCCGCCGGTGGCGTCGCCGCCCATGATGGTCTGCACCCCGGTTTGGAGGTTCGCGGGGAAGGCGTTCAGCCCGGCCAGGCAGTCGTTGCCGGCGTTCTGCAGCGACGTGGCGATCAATTGCGCGTAGCCGATCTGGGCGTTCGCCAGCTGCTGCACGGCGGGCAGCGCCCCCGCGATGCCGGTCTGAATGGTCACCGGCAGGTTGGCCAGCGCGGCGGGCAGGTTCTGGACGGCGCCGGGAAACCCGGCGGCAATGGCCTGGCCGTACATCAGCTGGTTGTTGGAAACCTGCTGCAGCACCGGCGCCGGGTCGGCCGTGATCGCGCTGCCGAGCCCGCTCAGGTTGGCGGCCGTGTTCGACACCAGCGCCTGGTACGGGGCGGCGACGGTGGCACCGAAATTGGCGACGGTGGTGGCCTCGGCGCTCACGTAGGAAGCGGCCCCGGCGCTCATCAGGGAGACGAACTCGGAGTGAAACGCCTGCGCCTGGGCGCCCATGGCCTGGAACTTCTGGCCGAAACCGCCGAACAACGACGCGATCGCGATCGATATCTCGTCCTGGGCCGCAGCCGCGATCCCTGTCGTGGGACCCGTTGCCGCGGCGGCGGCCTCGGCCAGGGACGAACGGATGCCCGCCAGATCCTGGGCCGCTCCCTGGATCAGCTCCGGCGTGACGGTCACAAACGACATGTCCAGCTCCTCGACTCTTTGCCCGATGGCCAGTCCTTACTGGCAAGTAAGATTTTTTCGGGCTGGTCGACGAAGACCATCGGTCAGAGGTCGTAGAAAACCGCGCCAGGGGGTCGTAGATCGGGTCCGCCTGGACGGGTTGCCGGCGTCGCTAGAACGTGAACGACGGCAGCACCGGCGCGGGCAACGCGATCGCCTGCGCCAGCTCGGACGCGATGTTCAGCATGCCCGGGATCAGGCCGCCGAACCCGGTGCCACCCCCGAGCGTGAGCTGCTCTGCCTGGCCGCCGGCCACCAGGAACAGCGGGGGCAGGGCGAGCGGCGTGAGGATCCCGCCGAAGGGAATTTCGACGAGCGAGCTGACGCCGGGCGCCCCAAGGCTGGACAAATCCACCTGCGGCAGCGACAGAAGGGTCGTCCCGTTGAGGAAGCCGTTCGCGACGACGGCCGGCGCATCGAGGACCGCGGCCAGGGCCGCGCCCACGTTGCCGGTCTGCAGCGCCGTGCCGAACGCCACCCAGCTCGAGTTGAGCGCGCTCAGCGCGTTGATCGGCGCGCCTATGCCGTCGAAGATGACCTCGAGCGGCATGCCGAACGTGAGCGTGCCCGCGATGATGTCGAGCGTGTTCGACGTGCTGGTGATCGTCGTGATCACGTTGGTGAAGTTCTGCGCGACCATCGCGGGGATGGTTCCCGCGGGCAGCAGGTTGGTCAAGTTCTGCGCCATCTGCCCCGGGATGCCCAGGATCGGCAGCAGGTCGCCCAGCGGGCCCGCCGGCGTAATCGTCAGGACGCCCGGTGCCGGGTTGGCGACGCTGAAGCCGGGCAGGAAGAGGCTCTCCACGCCCTGCCCCAGGAGGTTCGCCGCGAGGACGGGGTCGCCCGTTGCGAGGGCCTGACCGGCCGCCTGGAAGCTGGCGGGCAGCGCGGCGAGCCCGGTCACGAAGTCCTGGGGCACCATGGCCAGCCCGTTGACGACCGTCTGGGCGTAGCCGATCTGGTTGTTGACGAATTGCTGCAGCAAAGCGCCGGGATTGAAGGTTGAAAGGCCCTGGATGCCCGCCTGGATGGTCGCGGGCAAATTCGCCAGCTCGGCGGGCAGGTTCTGGATGCCGGTTCCGACGGCGGAGGCGATGGTCTCGCCGTAAAAGATCTGGTTGTTGACGACCTGGTGCAGGAAGGGCAGCGGGTTGGCGGCGATGGTGTTACCGATGCTCTGCAGGTTGCTGACAGTGTTCGCGACGAGCGCTTGATACGGCGCCGCGACGCCGGCGCCGAAGGTGTTGAGGCTGTTGACCAGCCCGGCCGCCCCGCCCGCCTCGAGCGCGCCAAGCTGGGTCTCGAAGCCGGTGACGGCTTGCGAAATGGCTTGCCCGCCAGTCTGAATTCCGTTCACCAGGGCGGTGGTGTCGAGCTCGCCGCCCAGGAGGGTCTGGGCGGCGTTGGCGACGTCCGCGCCGGCGTACGCGCCGGCGCCGCCGTTGAGCAGCCCGACGAACTCGGCATGGAAGGCCTGCGCCTGGGCACTGAGTGCCTGGAACTGCCCACCGAAGTCGCCGAACAACGAGGCGAGGGCGATCGATACCTCGTCTTGTGCCGCGGTCGCGATCCCGGTGGTGGGTGCCGCCGCGGCGGCGGCCGCCTCGGACAGCGACGAGCGGATACCGGCTAATTGCTGGGCCGCGCCCTGCATCAGATCGGGCATCGCCGTGACAAACGACATAGCAAACACTCCTCGGCTCACTGGGGGACAATGACCGGCGGTCGCCTACTGTTAGCGAAGCTTATTGCGCATGTATTTAACGCGTAAATAATTTCCAGGAAACTCACAGGAATGGGTCGGCCGCGGGTCCGATCGGGCGAGCCGGTCCGCCCGAAGAAGGGCCGCTAGCCGCGCAGTTCGGCGCCGACGGCTTCGGCGGCGCGCCGCACCGCGGCGTCGCGGGCCGCGCTGGCGTCGTCCTCGGTGAGCGTCCGATCGGGCGCCCGGAACCGCAGCGCGAACGTCAGCGATTTGCGGTTCTCCCCGACCTGCGGGCCGGTGAACACGTCGAACAACTGGAGGTCCTCCAGCAGTTCGCCGGCGCCCTCGCGGACGGCGTCCGCCACGGCCTGCGCCGGCACGTGCGCGGCCACCACCAGGCTGACATCCTGGAACACGGCCGGAAACGGCGACACCCGGGGCGCCGGCAGCGCCTCGACGATGGGGATCGCGTCGAGGTCGAGCTCCATCGCGCAGGTGCCCTTGGGCAGGCCGGCGCGCTCGATCGCGGCCGGGTGCAGCTGCCCCGCATGACCGACGACGGTCTGCCCCACGAGCACCTCGGCGCACCGGCCGGGATGCCACGGGAGGTGCTGGGCCGCGCGCAGGCGCACGTCGATCCCGCTGGCGCGGGCCACGATTCGCACCGCCTCGAACGCGTCGGCGGCTTCGACGCGGCGGCCGGGCCCCCAGGGGCCGCGGGGTTCGCGCAGGCCGGTCAACACCGCGGCGACGTGCTGCGGCTGCCGCGGCAGCGACGCGTCCAGCGTCGCGATCTCGGCGTCGGTGGGCCGGCGGTCGACGGGGATGAGCGCGACCGCGCGGGTCTCGTCGGTCGGCCGCACCACCTGCGCCAGGGCGAACAGCGCGGTGTCGACGAGGCCGCGGGATACGTTGCGCCCCAAGGCTTCCAACAACGCGGGCAGCAGCGTGGTGGCCAGCGCCGGACGGTCGGCCTCCAGCGGGTTGAGCACGTGGGTCGTCGCGCGCCTCGGGTCGTCGGCGGGCAGGCCCCACAGGTCGAAGACGCCGGCGGGCAGGAACGGGGTGGGCAGGATCTCGACGTAGCCGGACTGGGCCAGCGACTTGCCGACGGCGCGGCGGCGCTTTTGCACGGACGTGAGCCCGCGACCCGCGGGGGCCGCCGGCAGCACCGACGGGATGACCTCGAGGCCCTCCAGCCGCATCACCTCCTCGACGAGGTCGGCGGGCTGCAGCAGGTCGGGGCGCCAGCTTGGCGGGGTCACGATCAGCGTGCCGCCCTCCTCGGTGACGACCGCGCCGATCTGGGTCAGGCGCCTCGCGGTCGCGCCGGGTGCGTACGCCACGCCGGCGAAGCGGTCGGGCAGGTCGGCCCCGATCCGGATCGGCGAACCCGACCAGTTGTCGCGCGGCGGGTCCCCGCGCCAGTCGGTCAGCGTCGGCGACACCTCTCCCCCGGCGATGTCGGCGAGCAGCGCCGCGCAACGGTCCAGCGCGGCCACCGAGATGGCCGGGTCGACCGCCCGCTCGTAGCGCCGGGCGGCCTCGCTGGGCAGGTGCAGCCTGCGCTGGGTGCGCGACACCCCGGCGGGGTCCCACACCGCGGCCTCCAGCAGCACGTCGGTGGAGTCGTCGCGCACCTCGGTGCTGGCCGCGCCCATGACGCCGCCGATCGCCGCGGTCGCGGTGTCGTCGACGATGAGGACGTCGGCCGGATCGAGCCGCCGCTCGATGTCGTCCAGCGTGACGACGGTTTCGCCGGGCCGGGCGAACCGCACGCCGAAGCCGCCGATGATGCGGGCGCGGTCGTGGGCGTGCATGGGGTGGCCGAGTTCGAGCATCACGTAGTTGGTGACGTCCACCGCGGGGGACGTGGCGCGGATGCCGGCCAGCAGCAGCCGGCGTTGTAGCCACCACGGCGACGCGGCGGCGGGGTCGATCCCGGTGACCGGGCGCAGCGCGAACCGCCGCACGCCGGTGTCGGGGTCCACCGCCAGCGGCCACGCCTCCCCCTCGACGGGCAGCGGCTTGATCTCGGCGGGGTCGGCGAAGTTCAGGTCGTAGGCGCACGCGATCTCGCGGGCCAGGCCGCGCACCGACATGCAGTAGCCGCGGTCGGGGGTGATGGCCAGATGCAACACCACGTCGTCCAGCCCCAGCACCCCGGCCCCGTCGGCGCCGGGTTCGGCGGTACCGGGAGGCAGCACCAGGATCCCGGAATGGTCTGCGCCCAAACCGAGTTCGGCGGCCGAGCAGATCATCCCGTCGGAGGTGCGGCCGTAGGTCTTGCGGGACGTGATGGCGAAACCGCCGGGCAGCGTGGTGCCCGGCAGGGCCACGACGACGAGGTCGTCGACCACGAAGTTGGTTGCCCCGCAGACGATCTCGCGCGGCTTGTTTTCGCCGACGTCGACCAGGCAGGCCCGGATCGGCTTCTTGAACTCGGTGAGCTCCTCGATGGAGCTGACCCGCCCGACCGTCAGCGGCCCCGTGACGGGGCCGAGGGTGATGATTTCTTCGACCTCGTGACCGATGCGGACCAGGGTCTGCGCCACCTCGGCGGGATCCGCATCCCAGCCGGGCGCCCCGGCGCTCACGACCTCGCGCAGCCAGCTGAACGGGACGCGCATCAGGCCCCCACCCCGAACGGCAGCGAGAACCGGACGTCGCCCTCGACCATGTCGCGCATGTCGGGGATCCCGTTGCGGAACTGCAACGTGCGCTCCAGGCCCATGCCGAACGCGAAGCCGGAGTAGGTGTCGGGGTCAATTCCGGCGGCGCGCAACACGTTTGGGTGCACCATGCCGCAGCCGCCCCACTCGACCCAGTCGGCGCCGCCCTTCTTGTTGGCGAACCACACGTCGACCTCGGCGGACGGCTCGGTGAACGGGAAGAAGTGCGGCCGGATCCGGGTGCGCGCGGTGGGTCCGAACTCGGCGCGCGCGAACGCGTCCAGCGTCCCGCGCAGGTGCGCCATGGTCAGGCCGCGGTCCACCGCCAGGCCCTCGACCTGATGGAACACCGGGGTGTGGGTGGCGTCGAGCTCGTCGGTGCGAAACGTGCGGCCGATCGAGACGATGTAGACGGGCAGCTCGCGTTCCAGCAGCGTGCGCACCTGCACGGGTGACGTGTGGGTGCGCAGCAGCTGCCGGGAGCCCTCGGGCGCGACGTAGAAGGTGTCCTGCTCGCTGCGGGCGGGGTGGTCGGCGGGGAAGTTGAGGGCGTCGAAGTTGAACTGTTCGGTCTCGACCTCGGGGCCCTCGGCCAGTTCCCATCCCATCGCGACGAAGGTGTCGGCGATGTGCTCGGCCAGGATCGTGATCGGGTGCCGGGCGCCGGTGGGCTGCCGGGTCGACGGCAGCGTGACGTCGATGCCTTCGGCGATCAGGACCGCGGCGTCGCGCTCGGCGCGCAGCGTGGCCAGCCGCTCGTCGTAGCTGCGCTGGGCCTCCCCGCGCGCGGTGTTGACGCGCTTGCCGGCGTCGGCGCGCTCGTCCTTTCCGACGCCGCCCAGCGCCTGGCGCGCCAGTGCCAGCGGGGAGCGGTCACCGAGGTGCTCGGTCTTGACCCGGGCCAGCGCGTCCAGGTCGCCCGCGCCCGCGATGGCCTGCCGGGCGGCGCTGACCGCCTCGGCCAAGGCTTCCGGCGACAGGTCGACTGGTTGATCGCCCACGCGGCGGCACTCTCCTTGCTGACGAGATTTGGTCGACGGGCGAATCTGCCCAGCGCAAGTGCCGATCTTAGGGGATCGGGTGGCGGTGGCTAGCCGACCAGGGCCGGCTGCGCGGCGCGCGCGGTGGCGAGTTGCGCGATCTTGTGGGCCGCCAGCGCGCCCAGGACGCCGAACACCGGCGCGGCGGCCATCGTCCCCCAGTGGTGCGCCAGCACCAGGAACCCGAAGCCCGAGGACGCCACCAGCATCAGGCGCCGCGTCGGGGTCCAGTGAATCGGCTGCCGGAACCGGGCCGACACCAGGACGCCCAGGACGACGGCGACCGTGTGACCGGCGTCGGTGAAGTCGCCGCCGATGATCGCCGAGGCCAGGCCGGCCGCGATCCACCAGCCGACCCAGGCCGCGCGCCAGCGCGGGGGGATCACCGCCGTCATCGCGCCGAGCACCGCCAGGGCGCCGTAGCTCATCCCGACGTCGCTGGCGCGGGTGATCGACACCGGCAGCCAGCCGAACTCGACGGCCGCGGCCAGCGCGGCGGCCACCACCAGCGTCGCGCCGATGTGGCCGACGACGAACGCCACCGCCAGCCGGATGGTGCTCAGGTGCAGTTCGGCCAGGGCGAGCAGGCAGGTCAAAAACGGCAGCCAGAAGTAGAGCGGCCCGGCGTCGACGACGAGCGCGCTGCCCAGCAGCGTGCCGACGTGGCCGTGGGCCAGGTTGTGCAGGTTGGTGCTGGCCCGCTCGACGAGCAGGTCATGCGCTTGCGGGCCCAGCACCAGAATGGCGCAGCTGATGGCGAACAGAATCGCCACATACCCGACGGTGAACTGAACCCGGGCCAGCCGGGAGAAGACGCCCCCAATCATCGGGATCCATTATGCGGGCTAATTTGTTTCGGCGCTGTGATCACTAGCTGTCAAATCCTTAAGAGTCTTCAGCCGATAAATCCCCAGGTCGGCGGGGATTCCGGCGGTCTTGCCCGCGAAGACGGGCTTGCGGGCCCGCTTGGCGACGATGCCCAACGCGTCCAGCTCGGTTTGCGGTATGAGATCCAACGTCGAGCTCGACACCATGATTCCACCTTTGGTGCCCCGTTCCATAACTCGCGCGGCGATGTTGACGTCGACGCCCAGCCAGTCCGCGGCCATCCGCTGCGGCCGCCCGGTGTGGATCCCGACCCGCATCCGCGGCGTATAGCCGCCCACCTCAACCGATTGCAGCGCCTCGTCGGCGGCCAGCACCGCCCGCAGGGCGACGGTCGGATCGCGGAACACGGCCATGATTCCGTCGCCCATGCGCTTGACGATGTTCCCGCCCGCGTCGAGCAGCGGCGGCTCGACGGCGCGCGCCACGTGCCGCAGCAGGACCAGTGCCGCCTCGTCGCCGGCTTCCAGCGACCACGTCGAGAAGCCGACGAGGTCGGTGAACACCAGCGTCACCTCGGGGTTCGCGGGCCGTCGGGAAACCGCCTCGGTCAGCGCCTGCCACAGCTGCAGCACGCCGAGACCCACCTCGCGCGACACCGCGCCCCGGTCCCCCAGCAGCCGGTCGGCCGCCCTGGCCGCGGCGCGCGGGCCGCCCTCCCCCGCCGTGGACAGCGGATCGCCGAACTCCGGATCGCCGGGCAGCAGCCGTCGGGCACGCCGGACGAAACCGATGGCGCCGGGGCTGTGGTTCGTGCTGCGCAGCCATTGCGCCGGTGACCGCTTCCGTTCGTCGGAAGACGCCAATGCGGTAGCGGTTTCGTCGGAGTCGACGGACCCCGAATCGCGCTGCCCAACGTCCACGACGCCAGGGTAGGCGGTGCGGACGGGAGCGGGCCGCTTAAGGGTTGGGGTTCCAGGTCACATTGGGGACGAGCGGCCCGAACATGCCGGTGCCCGGCACGGAGAACTCCAGGCCGTTGAAGTTGTAGAACAGCGAGGTGGGCTGGGGGAAGGGGGTGAAGACCCCACTCGTGCCGAATGAGACCCAGGCGCCCAGCGGAAAGGTCTCAACCGCTTGCCCATAAAACGCGTTGCCGATGATGGCCTGGTTGGCGCTGAACGACGCGAGCACCCCAGAGCCAAGCGGCAGGTTGTAGGTCACGGCGCCAGTCGAAATCAGCGAGAGGTCGCCGTTCGCGTAGAAGGTCGGGATCGAGCTGAGCGATATCCCGAACGGGCCGAACGGATAGTTGATGCTGATGGCGCCGAAGGGGTTGGGGGAAGGGTTGGGCGTGGTGATCGGGCCGGGCGGCCCGGGCGTGGCGCTGGTGGCGGCGACGTACCGGGCGTTGGCCGCCTCGGCGCTGACGTATTGCGCGGCGCCGCCGTTGAGCAGGTTCACGAAGTTGTCGTGGAAGGCCGCCGCCTGGGCGTTGACGGCCTGAAATTCCTGCGCGTGGGCGCCGAGGGCCGCCGTGATCGCCGCCGACACCTCGTCGGCGGCGGGCGCCGTCACCGCGGTCGTCTGGCTGGCCGCGGCCGCGCTCGCCCCGCGCAGCGCGTCGCCCAGGTTCTGCAGGTTCCCGCTCGCCGCCGTCACCAGCTCCGGCGCCACACTCAGCAACGACATCGCCGCGCCCCTTCCACTCGCAGAGGCCCGCCTATGGCACACACGCCCAATAGGTCAGGAGACTGCGAGCGTAGCAACGGAACCCCGCCTGGGCTGGACTTTCGCAAAGATCTCGCCCCGGGTTCGTGCGCGTCGACCGGCTACAGACCGAGGAGGCTCGCGAGCCCTCCCAGCACGTACGGGACAAAGCCGGTCGTGGAACCAATTGGGAGATTTGTGACGCCGTCGACCGTGTAGGTGGTGGGACCGTTCGTGACGGTGAATTGCGGCCACGATGCCGTTATCGGCTGGGACCCTGCAAAAACCCCATTAAAGGGAATGCTCAGGGTGCCCACCGGCCCACCATAGGCCGTGGTGTCAATCGGGAGGTTGACCGTGGTAGAGCCGACCGTAATGGCGGTGAAATAGTTACCGGGAGTGTTGAGGATCGCCAACGCCGCCCCCGGCCAGTTCCCGGTTTGCAAATCGCTGACAAACGTGTTGATGCTATTCAAAAGCGAGGTGTTCCCCGTGACGGTGGGACCCAGGCCGGCGCTCAGGATATTGAATAGCTGGGGCGCGGTGAAGCTGGCCCCGGTGACCTGGAATTCCGTGCCGGGTCCGGAGGGCCCGGTCAACACGTTGCCGCTCACCGAGAAGTTTGCGCTACCGAGCAGCGCATTGGTCGCGACGGCGAACCCCGAGAACGGGCCGTTGGGACCGGGGGTGGGCAGGCTGCCCCCGAACGACAGCGTTACGGTACCGAACGGGGTGGTGATGCCCTGGGCGGCGGCCGAGGTGAGGGCGCCCGACAGGGTTGGGCCGGGGGCGTTCACCACGTTCGCCAACGTTTGCTGAACATTGGCGGCCTCGGCGCTGACATATTGGCCGACCCCGGCGCTCAACGCGCCCACAAAGTCGTCGTGATAAGCCGACGCCTGCGCCCCGAGGGCCTGGAATTCAAGGCCGGCCTTACCAAAGAACGACGTGATCGCCGCCGACACCTCGTCAGCGCCCGGCGCCGCGATCGCAGTCGTCTGGGCCACCGCCGCCGCATGGGCCGCGCGCAGTGAAGACCCGATATTCGTGAGATTCGCACTCGCCGCAGTCATTGCATCCGGCACGACGCTTACCAATGACATAACAACCCTTTCCTGACCGAATAGCACACCACGCGGATTACCGAACAGGACGAGACGACGCGATCGTAACAGCGGCAGCCATTAACGGCAGCCGATCGAAACACATTTCCACGGAATTCTTTTCACCGTTTCGGATGAATTCATCCCGTGGCGGCCGGCGCCCACTCGCCCGCGACGCGATCACGCGTTGGCACCCGTTCGGTAGCGCTTGCGGCACGCGGCGCCGAAATTCTAGACAACGCGCGTTGTCAGAGTTTATCGTGGGCGAAGTTAGGCGCAGGAGGCCGAGATGACTGCCGTAGCAACGACATCCGCCGATCCCCTCGGGCCCGACTCGCTCACGTGGAAGTACTTCGGTGATCTCCGGACCGGCATGATGGGCGTCTGGATCGGGGCGATCCAGAACATGTATCCGGAACTGGGCGCCGGCGTCGAAGAGCATTCCATCCTGTTGCGCGAGCCCCTACAGCGCGTGGCCCGGTCGGTGTACCCGATCATGGGCGTCGTCTACGACGGCGACCGCGCGGCGCAGACCGGTCAGCAGATCAAGAGCTACCACCGCACCATCAAGGGTGTCGACGGCGCGGGGCGCCGCTACCACGCGCTGAACCCGCAGACCTTCTACTGGGCGCACGCCACCTTCTTCATGCTGATCATCAAGGTGGCCGAGTACTTCTGCGGCGGCCTGACCGAGGCCGAGAAGCGGCAGCTCTTCGCCGAGCACGTGCAGTGGTACCGGATGTACGGCATGAGCATGCGCCCGGTGCCGACGTCGTGGGAGGAGTTCCAGGAGTACTGGGATCGGGTCTGCCGCGACGAGCTGGAGATCAACCAGGCGACGCTGGACATCTTCCACATCCGGATTCCCAAGCCCAGGTTCGTGCTGATGCCGACGCCGCTGTGGGACCAGTTGTTCAAGCCGCTGGTGGCCGGTCAGCGCTGGATCGCGGCAGGGCTGTTCGAGCCCGCGGTGCGCGAGAAGGCGGGCATGCACTGGACGCCGGGCGACGAGGTGTTGCTGCGGGTCTTCGGCAAGCTCGTCGAGCTGGCCTTCCTGGCGGTGCCCGACGAGATTCGGCTGCACCCGCGCGCCCTCGCCGCCTACCGCCGCGCCGAAGGGCGGCTGCCCAGCGATGCGCCGCTGGTCGAGGCGCCGCCGTTCATGGGGCCGCCGCGGGACCGCCGGGGGCTGCCGATGCACTACGTCCCGCCCCGCCCCCGCTCCGCTTTGGATCCCGCCCTGCAGCCCGCCCGGGCCCTGATGGAGCGCGCCGGCTCGCTGGTGCACGGCACGCTGTCGCTGGCCGGGCTTCGATCTCGGAGGCCCTCCCGGGCCGGCAACCCGCGGGCCGCCTAGCCCAGCCTCACCGTCGAGCCTGCGGTGAGAGCGCGTTTTCGCGACTGCGGGTAGCGCTCACCGCAGTCTCGGCGGCGAAGGCATTCAGCCCAGCGCCCGCGCGCTCTGATACAGGCAGATCGAAGCGGCGGACGCCACGTTGAGGCTTTCCGCCCCGCCGGCCATCGGGATGCGCACGCGGTGGTCGGCTTGTTCGGCCAATTCGGCCGGCAGGCCATGGGATTCGGGCCCGAACAGCCACGCCGTCGGGCGGGCCAGGTCCGCCGCGTCGAGGGGCGTCTCGCCGTCCACCGTCGTCGCCAGGATTTGTAGCCCGGCGCCGCGCAGCGCGGCGAGGGCAACCTCCGCGTCGGCCACGACCACGACGGGGATTGAGAAGATGCTGCCGGCCGACGCGCGCAGGCACTTGCCGTTGTAGGGGTCGACGCTATGTCCCGCGAGGAGCACCGCGCCCGCGCCCATGGCGTCGGCGATGCGAATGAGCGTGCCGGCGTTGCCGGGTTCGCCGATCCCGACGGGAACGGCGACCAGTCGTGGCGGCGCGGCCAGCGCGCCGTCGAGCCGGGTCTGCGGCATGTCGCACACCGCGACCAGCCCCGCCGGGGTCACGGTGTCGGACAACGCCTTTGCGGCCCGCTCGCTGACCAGGTGCACCGGGCGGCCCACCGCGGCCAGCAGCGACTCGTGCCGCTGCGCCGCGGCCTCGGTGGCGAACACGTCGCGGACCAACCCGCGCGCGCCGGCCGCCTCGAGCAGGTTCGGGCCTTCGGCGAGGAATCGTCCGGCGCGCCGGCGGCCGACGTGCCGATGCAGTTTGACCGCCGCGGCCACCCGGGCCGAGCGCTCGGTGAGCACCGCCGGGTCGGCGGCCGTTAGGCGGCCTCTCCGGAATCCGACGGGGCGTTGACGTCGTCGGGCAGCGCCGCGCGGGCGACGTCAACGAGCGCGGTGAACGCGGCCGGGTCGGTGATCGCGATGTCGGCGAGGTTCTTGCGGTCCACCTCGACGCCGGCGGCCTTGAGGCCCTGGATCAACCGGTTGTAGGTGATGTCGTTGGCGCGCGCGGCGGCGTTGATCCGCGAGATCCACAACTTGCGGAACTCGCCCTTGCGGGCGCGGCGGTCGCGGTAGGCGTAGTTCAGCGAATGCAGTTGCTGCTCTTTGGCTTTGCGGTAGAGCCGGGACCGCTGGCCGCGATAGCCTTTCGAGGCCTTCAGGACGCTGCGCCTCTTCTTGTGGGCGTTGACCGCCCGCTTCACGCGTGCCATGGATGTTCCTAACTTTTAGAGCTTTAGACGTAAATGGACAGGGTCAGCCGTTGAGCAGCTTGTTGACGCGCTTGGTGTCGTTGGCCGCCACCACCGTGCGGCCGTCGAGCCGCCGGGTTCGCTTGGTCGGCTTGTGCTCGAGCAGGTGGCGCCGATTGGCTTTCTGCCGCACGATCTTTCCGGTGCCGGTGCGCCGGAACCGTTTCGACGCCCCGCTGTGGGTCTTGGCCTTGGGCATGTTTCCTCTACTTCTCTACTTCTCGCTCGTGTCGGTCGGTGGGCTCAGTTGGCTGACGGGTTCTCGGTCCCCGCGTCGGCGTCCGCGCCGCCGGGCCCCTCGGGGTGGCGCGCCCTGGCGCGGGTCTTCGCGCCGCGGTGCGGTGCCAGCACCATCGTCATGTTGCGGCCGTCCTGCTTGGCCGAGGTTTCGACGAAGCCGTATTCGGCGACGTCGGCGCCCAGCCGCTGCAGCAATCGGTAGCCCAGCTCGGGCCGCGACTGCTCACGTCCGCGAAACATGATGGTGACCTTGACCTTGGATCCCGCCTCCAGGAAGCGGATCACGTGGCCCTTCTTCGTCTCGTAGTCGTGATCGTCGATCTTTGGTCGCAGCTTTTGTTCTTTGACGACGGTCTGCTGCTGGTTCCGGCGGGATTCGCGCGCCTTTTGCGCCGCCTCGTATTTGAACTTGCCGTAGTCCATGATCTTGCAGACCGGTGGTCTGGCGTTGGGGGCAACTTCGACGAGATCGAGATCGGCGTCCGCGGCGACGCGCAGTGCGTCTTCGATGCGCACTATGCCTACCTGCTCCCCTCCCGGGCCGATCAATCGGACTTCAGGTACGCGGATGCGCTCGTTGACGCGGGTCTCAGTGCTGATGGGGCCTCCCTTGTTGGGCTTCTGTTGTGCTCAGCGTCCGTAGCGGTGAACACACCCCACCAGCAAAAAAGCCCTGCACAAGCAGGGCCCAATGCCGACCGATCGCGGCTGGTGAACTGGTCACGCCGCCCGCGCTGCCGCGCGAAACAGGCATCCACGATGCCTGTGACCGGACCGCTGTACCTTGAAAAACGCTCTCGTGGCCAGCGGTGGGAGTGGGACTCCACTTACTGTTCCCGGCGTCGGCCGGGACGGTCGCAGTCGACAGTTTAGCAGCCACCAGGCGCCTTCCCGCACGTCCGCGGCGGGACGGGCGGCAACCGACCCCGGCGGCTCTTGGCGCTTCGCCAGGATTTTCACGGCTTTAGGGCATATCCTCGCGGTCTGTGACACTCGCTCCTCGTCATCCGGGGCCCCGGTCGGGCAGCCAGCCGAATCCCCGGTATCGCTGGGTACCGGCCGCGGCGGGCTGGATCGTCGGCGTCATCGCCACCCTGTCCCTGCTCGGCAGCGTGTCACCGCTGATCCGGTGGCTGATCAAGCCGCCGCGGGAGTTCATCAACGCCTACCTGTTCAACTTCCCCGACACCAGCATCGCGTGGTCGTTCGTGCTGGCGTTGCTGGCCGCGGCGCTGACCGCGCGCAAACGCATCGCCTGGCTGCTGCTGCTGATCAACATGATCCTCGCCGCGGGGCTCAACGCCGCCGACATCGCCGGGGGCGACAACACCGCCTCCGAATCCTTCGGCGAGAACCTCGGCTTCGCCTTCCACATCGTCGCGATCGTGCTGCTGGTCCTGGCCTACCGGCAGTTCTGGGCCAAGGTCCGCAGGGCCGCGCTGGTCAAGGCCGCCGCGGTGCTGGTCGCCGGCGACGTGATCGGCATCCTGGCCTCCTGGGGCCTGGTCGAGATGTGGCCGGGCACCCTGGCGCCGGACTCGCGCTTCTGGTACGTGGTCAACCGCGTCGTCGGCTTCTCCCTGGTCGACCGCGAGGCCTTCACCGGCCGCCCGCACGTCCTGCTGTCCGCCATCTTCGGGCTGTTCGGCGCGCTGGCGCTGATCGCGGCGACGATCGTGCTGTTCCAGTCTCAGCGCGCCGACAACGCGCTCACCGGCGAGGACGAGTCCGCCATCCGCGGCCTGCTCGAGTTGTGGGGCAAGAACGACTCGTTGGGCTACTTCGCCACCCGCCGCGACAAGTCGGTGGTGTTCGCCCACAGCGGCCGCGCCGCCATCACCTACCGCGTCGAAATCGGTGTCTGCCTCGCCAGCGGCGACCCGGTGGGCGACCCGAGGGCGTGGCCCCAGGCCGTCGACGCGTGGCTGGCGTTGTGCCAGACGTACGGGTGGGCGCCCGGCGTCATGGGCGCCAGCTCCCAAGGGGCCCAGGTGTTTCGGGAGGCCGGCCTCAACGCCCTCGAACTCGGCGACGAGGCGATCCTGCTCGCGTCCGACTTCAAGCTGTCCGGTCCCGACATGCGCGGGGTGCGCCAGGCGGTGACGCGCGCCCGCCGGGCCGGGCTGACCGTGCGCATCCGCCGGCACCGCGACATGTCGGCCGACGAGATGGCCGCCACCATTTCGCGCGCCGACGCCTGGCGCGACACCCAAACCGAGCGCGGGTTCTCGATGGCGCTGGGCCGGCTCGGCGACCCGGCCGACGGGGACTGCCTGCTGGTCGAGGCGCTGGACCGCGGGGGCGCCGTGGTGGCGATGCTGTCGCTGGTCCCGTGGGGCAGCACCGGCGTCTCCCTGGACCTCATGCGCCGGTCCCCCCAGTCGCCCAACGGCACCATCGAACTGATGGTCAGCGAGCTCGCCCTGAACGCCGAAGGCCTTGGCATCATCCGCATTTCGCTGAACTTCGCGATGTTCCGGTCCGCGTTCGAGCAGGGCGCGCAGCTGGGCGCCGGCCCGGTCGCCCGGCTGTGGCGCGGCTTTTTGCTGTTCTTCTCGCGGTGGTGGCAGCTGGAGACCCTGTACCGCTCCAACATGAAGTACCAACCGCAGTGGGTCCCGCGCTACGCCTGCTACGAGGACGCCCGCCTGATCCCGCGCGTCGGCGTGGCCTCGGTGATCGCCGAGGGCTTCCTGGTGCTGCCGTTCAGCCGGCGCGACAAGGTGCACACCGGCCACCACCCGGCCGTGCCGGCCCGGCTGGCCGAGTCCGGGCTGCTGCACCACGACGGGTCGGCGCCGGACGTGAGCGGGCTGCAGCACAGCGCCGGCGTCGCCGAGGCGGAGGAGACCCGGGCCCGCCTGCCCGAACAGGTGCGGGTGCGGCTGGCCAAGCTGAAGACCTTGCAGCGCAACGGCGTTGACGCCTACCCGGTGGGGTCCCCGCCGAGCCACACGATCGCCGCCGCGCTGGACGCCAACGACCAGGAATCCGTGTCGGTGTCCGGCCGCATCCTGCGGATCCGCGATTTCGGCGGCGTGCTGTTCGCCCAGGTGCGCGACTGGTCGGGCGAAATGCAGGTGCTGCTGGACAATTCGCGCCTCGAGCGCGGCCGCACCGCCGATTTCACCGCGGCCATCGACCTCGGCGACCTGGTCGAAATGGCCGGGCACATGGGCTATTCCAAGAACGGCACCCGGTCGTTGATCGTGCGCGACTGGCGGATGATCGGCAAGTGCCTGCGCCCGCTGCCGAACAAGTGGAAGGGGCTGACCGACCCCGAGGCGCGGGTGCGGACCCGCTACGTCGACCTTGCGGTCAATCCCGAGTCGCGCGAGCTGATCAGGGCCCGCAGCTGCGTGCTGCGCTCGGTGCGCGAGACCCTGTTCGCCAAGGGGTTCATCGAGGTCGAGACGCCGATCCTGCAACAGGTCCACGGCGGGGCCACCGCCCGCCCGTTCGTCACCCACATCAACACCTACGACCTGGACCTGTTCCTGCGCATCGCCCCCGAGCTGTACCTGAAGCGGTTGTGCGTGGGCGGCGTGGAGAAGGTCTTCGAGCTGGGCCGCGCCTTCCGCAACGAGGGCGTCGACTTCAGCCACAATCCGGAGTTCACCCTGCTCGAGGCCTACCAGGCGCACGCCGACTACACGGTGTGGATCGACGGCTGCCGGGAGCTCATCCAGAACGCCGCCCAGGCCGCCACCGGTGAACAGACCGTGCTGCGCCCGGGCGCGGACGGGCGCCTGGAGCCCGTCGACATCTCCGGCGACTGGCCGGTCAAGACCGTCTACGACGCGGTCTCCGAGGCGCTGGGCGAACCCGTCGATCCCGACACGCCGCTGGCCGCGCTGCGCAAGCTGTCGGACGCCGCGCACATCCCCTACCGGGCGCACTGGGACGCCGGCGCGGTGGTGCTCGAGCTGTACGAGCACCTGGTCGAGGACAGGACCGAGCGGCCGACGTTCTACATCGACTTCCCCGCCTCGGTGTCGCCGCTGACCCGGCCGCACCGCACCCGGCGCGGCGTCGCCGAGCGGTGGGACCTGGTGGCCTGGGGCGTCGAACTGGGCACCGCCTACAGCGAGCTGACCGACCCGGTGGAGCAGCGCCGCCGCCTGCAGGAGCAGTCGCTGCTGGCCGCCGGCGGGGACCCCGAAGCGATGGAGCTCGACGAGGACTTCCTGCAGGCCATGGAGTACGCGATGCCGCCCACCGGCGGGCTGGGCATGGGCGTCGATCGGCTCGTCATGCTCATAACCGGCCGCAGCATCCGCGAGACCCTGCCATTCCCGCTGGCCAAGCCCCACTAGCGGGCCCCGTCCGTTCACCGTCCGTGCGGCGGGCATTAGGCCGATTACGTTCCGGGGCGGTTAACAATGGATCACAATGACTGACGTGACCGCCGCCGCCCTCGCGCCCCTCGCGTCCCCCCCGACGGGGCAGTTGCTGGCGAGCGCCCACACCTCCCTGATGCACGGCTGGCTGCCCACGACGATCCAGGTCGCCGCCGGGGTCGTGCTGACGCTGGCCGTCGGCTGGCGCTCGCGGCGCTGGCGCCTGGTCTGGCTGCCGGTGGCGGGCGCGGTCGGCGGCGCCGTCGCCTACGCGACGCACTGGTACGTCGTCGATCGCGGCCTGTCCGACGAACCGGCGCCGGCGACGCTGTGGCTGTGGATCGCGCTGGCCGGCGCCGCCGCGGCGGTGCTGATTCTGGGGTGGCGCGGAGCGCGGCCGTGGCGGCGCGGCGCGACGGCGCTTGCGGTTCCGCTGTCTTTGCTCTGCGCGGCGCTGGTGCTCAACCTGTGGGTCGGCTACTTCCCGACCGTGCAGGCGGCGTGGGGCCAGCTGACCTCCGGCCCGCTGCCCGATCAGACCGACCCGGCGACGGTCACCGCGATGGCCGCCACCCGCACCCGGCCGCCGCACGGCAGCGTGGTGCCGGTCGTGATCCCCTCGGACGCATCGCATTTCAAACACCGCGGCGAGCTGGTCTACCTGCCGCCCGAATGGTTTTCCAGCAGCCCGCCGCCGGCGCTGCCGACGGTCATGATGATCGGCGGGCAGTTCAACACCCCCGCCGACTGGACCCGCGCGGGCAACGCGGTCAAGACGATCGACGACTTCGCGGCCGCCCACGACGGCAGGGCGCCCGTGCTGGTGTTCGTCGACTCCGGCGGGGCCTTCAACAACGACACCGAATGCGTCAACGGGATCCGCGGCAACGCGGCCGACCACCTGACCAAAGACGTTGTGCCGTTCATGGTTTCGCAGTTCGGCGTGAACCCCGACCGGGCCGGCTGGGGCGTCGCCGGCTGGTCGATGGGCGGGACGTGCGCGGTGGACCTGACCGTCATGCACCCGGAGCTGTTCAGCGCCTTCGTCGACGTCGCCGGCGACTTCTTCCCGAACACCGGCACCAAGGCGCAGACCATCGCCCGGCTGTTCGGCGGGAACGCCGACGCCTGGGCGGCCTTCGACCCCACCACCGTGATCACCCGGCACGGCCAATACCGCGACGTGGCCGGCTGGTTCGCGATCTCGTCGGAGGGCCCGGCGGCGTCGCGGCGCGATCCGGCGATCGCCGACGCCGGCGCGATGGGCCGCGCGAGCCGGGACGCCGCGGCCAACCCGACCAACCAGACCGCGGCCGCCTACTCGCTGTGCGCGCTCGGCCGCGCCCACGGCATCGACTGCGCCGTCCTGCCCCAGCCGGGCAAGCACGACTGGCCGTTCGCGGACCGGGCTTTCGCGGCCGCGCTGCCGTGGCTGGCCGGCCGGCTCGGCACCCCGGGGGTCGCCCGCACGCCGCTGCCCAGCATTGCGCCGTCCCCGTTGACCGCGCTGCCGGCGAACGCGGTGGTCCCGGCCGAGCACGCGAACGCCTCGCGCTAGCCGGCGCCCCGCTGGTCGCTTTCCTGTTGCGGCTGCGTCGCTTTGATGCGGACGGGAACCGAACCCCTGGCCAGCAGCAGCGCGGCCGCTTCGGCGGGGATGGGCTGGCAGAACAGGAATCCCTGGGCGTGCGAACACCCTTCGTCGACGAGGACCTGCGCGGCGGCCTCGGTCTCCACGCCCTCGGCGACGACGTTGAGGTCCAGCGCCTGGGCCAGGCCGATGACCGCCCGCACGATCGCCAGGTCGTCGACGGAGGTGGCGAGGTCCAGCACGAAGCCGCGGTCGATCTTCAGGGTGCCGACGGGCAGCGTCCGCAGCAGGCCCATCGCGCTGTACCCGGTGCCGAAGTCGTCGATGGCGATGTCCACCCCGAGTTCGGTGAGTCCGACCAGGGTGGCCCGGGTGTTCACCAGGTCGCGGATCAGCATGCTCTCGGTGATCTCCAGCCCGATCGACGAGCCGTCCAGACCGAATTTCTTGAGGGTGCGCTCGACGGTGTTGACCAAGTCGTGCGCGACCAGCTGCGCCGGTGAGACGTTGATGCGCAGCATGGTGTCGAGCCCGACGCCCTGCGCGCGCCACTCGGCCAGGTGCGCGCACGCGGCGTTCAGGATCCAGTTGCCGAGCTCCCCGGCGAGGTTGATCGACTCGGCCACCGGGACGAATTCGTCGGGCAGCAGCAGCCCGCGGGTGGGATGGTGCCACCGCACCAGCGCCTCGAGGGCCAGCACCTTTCCGGTCAGCATGTCCACCTCGGGCAGGTACAGGACGGACAGGGCGTCGGTTTCGATGCCGGCCTGCAGGTGCAGCTCGATGTCGTTGCGCAGCTCGCGGCGGGTGAGCATTTCGGCGGAGAACACCCCGATGCTGTCTCCCCCGGTCCCCTTGGCCGAAATCAGCGCCTCTTCGGCGCGCCGCAGCAGGTCCAGACTCGAGTCCTGGCCCGGCGCACCGGCGGCGACGCCGACGCTCACCGTGCGGTTCAGCACCTCGCCGCCGATGGTCACGTGGTCCGTCACCTGCCGGCTCAGGCTCTCGGCGAGGCCGGTGGCGGTAGCGAGGTCCATCTCCCCGGCCGGGACGACGACGAACTTGTCGCCCCCGAGCCGCGCGATGAGCCCCCGCCCCGCCATCGCTTCGGTTGTCCGCGTGGCGAAGTCGCGGATGAACTGGTCGCCGGCGCCGTGGCCGAGGTAGTCGTTGATCGCCTTGAGCCGGTCGAGGTTGAACAGCAGGACCGACACCGGGCCCGGCCGCCCGTCGACCAGGCGATAATCCAGGTGCGACACCAGGGTTCGCCGGTTGGGCAGCGCCGTGAGGTCGTCGTGCTCGGCCTGATAGCGCAGCTGGTCCTCGACGCTCAACCGGGCCTGCACTTGCGCGAACATCGTGGCGACCACCGTGAGGGTGTTGAACTCCTCCTGGGTCCACTCGCGGTCGCCGAACTTGATGAAGCCGAGCGCCCCGGTGGTGACGTCAGCGGACAGCAGCGGGACGGAGGCCATGGACACTTCCGGGACGCCGCCCGCCTCCGAGAGCGTGCGCTGGTAGTCCTCGTGCTCGGCCTGGGGCCGCAAAATGACTGGCTCTTTGGCGTTTTCGCACAGGGCGAAGATCGGGTCCGCGTCGGCGAAATAGATCGTCTGCAGCGGGTCGGGATCGGGCTTGTCCGCGCGCACCGGCCACTCGGCCACCAGGACCGTGGCGCGGATGCTGTGGTCGTTGTAGCGCAGGAAACTCACGTCGACGCCGAGGATCTCCACCAATTCGGCCAGTATCTCGGTGCTGATCTCGGTGGCGGTGCTGGCCGTGGCGCCCATGAGCTTGGTTGCGACATCGGTGACGATGGCCGTCAAAGCCTTTGGACCTGTGGTCTTTTCCATGTCCTCGCTACCTCGACGCGCGCCGGCCGGCGCGGAGCGCGCGGCGCGGTGCCGGCACTGTCTTCAGCTGCTCAGCGTAGCCGGGAAGTGCCCCCCAACGCCGAACGACTCAAGCCGAAATGCGACTGAGAATTTCGGAGCTTTCGGCGCACATCAGTTTAAATTGCTCGGGTTCGGCGTGCGTCGCGATGGTGCGGCGGTCCCACCACATCACCTTGGTTCGATAGTTCTCATTGGGATAGGCCGCCGCCGGCACCCGTCCGGCCACGACGCCACCCGAGGATTGCCATTGTTCCAACACGTGGGCCGCCGCGGTGGCCATGACGAACTGGACGCCCAGCAGCGTCATCATGGGCATTGCGGTGCGCGCCAAGACCCGCGAAAGCGCCCGGCTGCCGTAGTCGCTGGTGTTGGTCCAGGCGCTTTTGACCTCCACGATGCCGAAGGGAATCCGGTTGGCGATCATGTGGCGCAGCACGGGACGGCCCGGGCTGCCGTTCCACTCCTCGAGCGCGTGAGAGTCCTCCGGCCTGCGCAGCGGCCCCACCACGCGGGTGCCACCGACGACCCGGCCCGTGGGGTCCACCGCGGCGAAGAACAGCGTGGTGTCGGCGCCGTCCCGGATCGCGTCGACGTCGAGCACCCACTCCAGCCCGTGCCGGCTGTAGCTGTGCAACGCCCCTTCCAGGTATTGCTCCCACAACTCGGGCTCCGCCTCCGGGGTGGAAGCGGCGATCCAACATCCGGTCGCCTCGTCACGCCAACCCGACCCACCCGCCAACCACGGGCCGTCGATCGTGCTGCCGTTGAGCTGAGCCGCTACCATGGGTATCCCTTCGCTTCTTAACCGTGAATCCTGGGCTAATTCATCCGACGTGCCTTGAATTATTTCCTAAAATGGGCGCGTGACAAATAACCGGCGGTATTTCTTTTCTTGATCTTCGATTCCCGCCGCCAAAGCGTTAGTGTTACCGGTCGGTATACGGCAACGGGCCGAAAGTTTGCGGTCGCGGGCGTTCTCCGTGACGTTGCCGGCCGTCCCGGCGAGCCCGAAGCCGGCCGCGCCGGGCTCGGCCACGGCGGCACGCGCCCATCCCGGATGGTCCGCGAGCAGCGCCGACCCCCGCTCGACGCGTCCCGCATTCTACTCATTGAGATGATTCAACCGGACGGCCGTTACCGCCTCTACCTCCGGATTCTTCGGGCGCCGGCGGGCGGCGGCGGCAAGATTAGCTGCACGCTGTCCGAGGGAATGGGACGAGTTTTCCGCCGGCGTGGAATTGCGGCGCATTTCGCCGGGCCCGTCTTTTGACCGACCGGCCGCCGCGGGCGGGAGCTGTTGCAGACTGGTGGCGTGTGGCCAGCCGTGGCGCGCTTCCGGCGCGCGATATTCGCCCGGCACTGCAATCCGTGGAGCGCGTGGACGCGCTGGGCGACGACGCCGTTGACGCTCGTGCCGGTGTGGACCCGGCGCTGGAGCCACGCGGCCCTGGTCGCGCTGTGGTTCGCCGTCAACCCGTTCGTGTTCGGCAAGCCGGCGCAGCACCGCGCCTGGTCGACCCGGGCGATGCTGGGCGAGGAGCTGTGGGTCAGCCGCCGGCCCCGCGACGCCGCGACGCTCGTCAGCGCGGTGACGTCGGCGGCCGCGCTGTGCGCCGTCGTCGCCGCGCGGCGGCGCCGGGTGGTGCCGGCCGTGGTCGCGACCGCGGTGCAGATGACCCTGACGCTGGTGTATTGGCAGCAGATGGTGCGCTATTTCGAGCGTCATCAGTAGTTTGGCGTTATGCCCGACGAACCGACCCCACCCGATCCCGGCTACGACAGCTCCGGCCTGCCGACCTTCGAGTCCGTGCGGGACAAGATCGAGTCCCGCTACGCGACGGCCGAGGGCGCCGCGGAGCTCGACGCCGGCGCGGGTCGCTCCGTCGAGGAGCAGTACGACGAGCGGCAACGCGCGGCGGCCGAGCGGCTGGCGCAGATCCGGGAGTCGATGCGCGATCGCGATCGCTGACCCGTGCGCACCTTCACCGTCGACGAGCGGCGTAACCGCCTGGCGCGCAGGCATTTCCTGGCAAGCGGTGAAGCGCCGCCTATCACGCGGGTCATCGCCGGGCTGGTCGGGCTGCACGCGACCGATCCGGCCACGCCCTACCTGTCGCTGTGGGCGCGGGTGCCGGGTTTCGCGACCGCCGACCTCGACGCCGCGCTGTACGAGAAGCGCTCGGCGGTCCGGCATCTCGCGATGCGCCGGACGCTGTGGGTGGTGGCCGGCGACGACCTGCCGCTGATCCAGCCGGCGTGCAGCGACCGGGTCGCCGACAACGAACGCCGCCGGCTGGCCGCCGACGTGCGCAAGGCGGGGGTGGCCGACGACGGCGACCGCTGGCTCGACGAGGCCGGCGCCGCGGTGCTGCGCCACCTCGGCGCCCACGGGCCGGCCAGCAGCACCGAGCTTCGGGCCGCGCTGCCCGAGCTGGCCGGAACGTACGACCCGGCGCCCGGGAAGCGTTGGGGCGGAACGGTTCCGCTCGCCCCGCGGGTGCTGACCGTGCTGTCGGCGCGGGGTGAGATCGTGCGCGGGCCCAACGACGGACGCTGGACGGTGTCGCGGCCGCGGTGGGCCACCACCGGCGACTGGCTCGGCGAGCCGGGCGACCCGCTCCCCGACCGCCAGGCCCGCGCCGGCCTGGTCCGCCGGTGGCTGGCGACGTTCGGGCCCGCCGGCGCCGCCGACATCGCGTGGTGGTTCGGCACCACCATGACGGCCACCCGCATTGCGCTGGCCGACGTCGGCGCGGTGGAAGTCGACCTGCACGGCAGCGGGACCGGCTGGGCGCTGCCCGACGACCTCGATCCCGAACCCGAGGCGCCGCCGTGGGCCGCGCTGCTGCCGGGCCTGGACGCCACGACGATGGGCTGGTCGCAGCGCGACTGGTATCTCGGCGACCACCGCACCCGGGTGTTCGACCGGAACGGCAACGGCGGCCCGACGGCGTGGTGCAACGGGCGGGTGGTGGGCGGCTGGTACCAGGATGACGGCGCCCGCGTCCGGCTGCAGCTGCTCGAGGATCCCGGCCGCGACGGGCGCCGCGCCCTGCAGCGGCAAGCCGACGACCTCACCGCGTGGCTGGACGGGGTGCGGATCAGCCCGCGCTTCCCGTCGCCGCTGTCGCAGTCGGCGGGTTGACCCTGCGTCCACGGCGCACAAGTGCGAGTGGGGCGCACCCTCAGCGCAGAGTCAATTAGGCGCTGGCTTTGCGGCGCCGCCGGGGTGGGGTGGCAGGCGCCCCGACACCCGGGACCTCGGCCAGGAACTTGCCGGTGTAGCTCTCCGGCACCGCGGCGATGTCCTCCGGGGTGCCCTCGGCGACGACGGTTCCGCCCTCGGCGCCGCCCTCCGGCCCCATGTCGACGATCCAGTCCGACGTCTTGATCACGTCCAGGTTGTGTTCGATGACGATGACCGTATTGCCTTTGTCGACAAGGCCGTTGATGACGCCCAGCAGCTTGCGGATGTCGTCGAAGTGCAGGCCGGTGGTGGGCTCGTCGAGGATGTAGACGGTCCGCCCGGTCGAGCGCTTCTGCAGCTCGGCGGCGAGCTTGACGCGCTGCGCCTCGCCGCCGGACAGCGTCGGCGCGGGCTGGCCCAGCCGCACGTAGCCCAGCCCGACGTCGACGAGCGTGCGCAGGTAGCGGTGGATGCCGGTGATCGGCTCGAAGAAGCCGCACGCCTCCTCGATCGACATGTCCAGCACCTCGGAGATGGTCTTGCCCTTGTAGTGCACCTCAAGGGTTTCCCGGTTGTACCGGGCGCCGTGGCAGACCTCGCACGGCACGTACACGTCGGGCAGGAAGTTCATCTCGATCTTGATGGTGCCGTCGCCCGTGCACGCCTCGCAGCGGCCGCCCTTGACGTTGAACGAGAACCGACCCGGTTGGTAGCCACGGACTTTCGCCTCGGTGGTGGCCGCGAACAGCGTCCGGATCTTGTCGAACACCCCGGTGTAGGTGGCCGGGTTGGACCGCGGCGTGCGCCCGATCGGCGACTGGTCCACCCGCACCAGCTTGTCCAGGTGATCCAGCCCGGTGACCCGGGTGTGCCGGCCGGGAACCTGCCGGGCGCCGTTGAGCCGGTTGGCCAGCACCGCCGCGAGGATGTCGTTGACCAGCGTGGACTTGCCCGACCCCGACACCCCGGTCACCGCGGTCAGCACGCCCAGCGGGAACGACACGTCGATGCCGCGCAGGTTGTGCTCGCGGGCGCCGACGACGGTCAGCTGGCGGCGCCGGTCGACGGGCCGGCGGATCGCGGGGATCTCGATGCGCTCCTTGCCCGACAGGTAGGCGCCGGTGATCGAGTCCTTGTTGGCCAGCAGCTCGGCGTAGGTGCCGCTGTGCACGATCTGGCCGCCGTGCTCGCCGGCCCGCGGCCCGATGTCCACGATCCAGTCGGCGTGCGCGATGGTGTCCTCGTCGTGCTCGACGACGATCAGCGTGTTCCCCAAATCCCTTAAGCGGGTGAGGGTTTCGATGAGCCGACGGTTGTCGCGCTGGTGCAGCCCGATGGACGGCTCGTCGAGCACGTAGAGCACGCCCACCAGGCCGGAACCGATCTGCGTGGCCAGCCGGATGCGTTGGGCCTCACCGCCGGACAGCGTGGCCGCCGCCCGCGACAGCGACAGGTAGTCCAGGCCCACGTCCAGCAAAAACCCGAGCCGCGACTGGATTTCCTTGAGCACCTGCCCGGCGATCGCCTGCTCGCGCGGCCCCAGGGTGAGCCGCTGCAGGAAGTCCGAGCAGTCCGAGATGGACAGGTCGCACACCTCGGCGATGGACTTGTGGCCGCGCTCCCGCGCGGCCAGCGTCACCGCCAGGATCTCCGGCTTGAGGCGGGTACCCTCGCACTCCGGGCAGGGCACGTCGCGCATGAACCCCTCGTAGCGCTCCTTCATCTGCTCGGATTCGGTCTGGGCCATCTTGCGCTGCAAAAACGCCAGCACGCCCTCGAAATCGGCGTAGTAGGACCGGGTGCGGCCGTAGCGGTTGCGGTAGCGCACGTGCACCTGGTGGTCGGAGCCCTCGAGGATCGCCTTGCGCGCCTTGGCGGGCAGCTTGCGCCACGGGGTGTCGACGTCGAAGCCCAGCTCGTCGCCCAGCCCGGCCATCATCCGGGTGAAGTACTCGGCGGTGTGGCCCGTCGACCACGGCGCCACCGCGCCCTCGGCCAGGGTGCGCTCCGGGTCGGGCACCACCAGGTCGGGGTCGACCTCCTTGCGGATGCCCAGCCCGGTGCACTCGGGGCAGGCGCCGTAGGGCGAGTTGAACGAGAACGACCGCGGTTCCAGGTCGTCGACGGCCAGCGCGTGTCCGTTGGGGCAGGCCAGCTTCTCCGAGAAGCGCTGCTCGCGGGGGTGGCCGTGCTCGTCGTGGTCGTCGGGAAACTCCAGCACCACGATGCCGTCGGCCAGGTTCAGCGCGGTCTCCACCGAGTCGGTCAGCCGCTGCTTGGCGGTGGCCTTGACGGTCAGGCGGTCGACCACCACCTCGATGTCGTGCTTCTCCTGCTTCTTCAGCTTCGGCGGGTCGGCCAGCGGGTGCACCACGCCGTCGACGCGCACCCGGCTGTAGCCCTGGGCGTTGAGCTTGTCGAACAGGTCGGCGAACTCGCCCTTGCGGGTGCGCACCACCGGCGCGAGCACCAAAAACCGGGTGCCCTCCGGCATCGCCAGCACCTGGTCGACGATTTGCTGGGGCGTCTGGCGGGCGATGCGGTGGCCGCAGACCGGGCAGTGCGGGGTGCCGGCGCGGGCATATAGCAGCCGCAGGTAGTCGTAGACCTCGGTGATGGTCCCGACGGTCGATCGCGGGTTGCGGTTGGTCGACTTCTGGTCGATCGACACGGCCGGGGACAGCCCCTCGATGAAGTCGACGTCCGGCTTGTCCATCTGCCCGAGGAACTGGCGGGCGTAGGCCGACAGCGACTCCACGTAGCGGCGCTGGCCCTCGGCGAAGATGGTGTCGAACGCCAGCGAGGACTTGCCCGACCCGGACAGGCCCGTGAACACGATCAACGAGTCGCGGGGCAGGTCGAGGTCGACGCCGCGCAGGTTGTGCTCGCGGGCGCCCTTGACGATCAGGCGGTCAGCCAACGCGACCCCTCTCACGACTTGGGATAGCAGATAGTGCGCACACCGCATCCCATGCTATGTGGCCATACCGACAAGACATTCCGGACCAGTAACGTGGCCGCTATGACCGTCCTGAACGACGACTACACCGGACACGTCGACCCCGGCACCGCGGCCCGCCGGACCCTACCCGGCGCCACGATTCTAAAGGCGTCGGTCGGCCCCATGGACAACAACGCCTATCTGGTGACGTGTTCCGCCACGGGCGAAACGCTGCTGATCGACGCCGCCAACGACGCCGACGACCTGATCGCCCTGATCCGGCAGCACGCGCCCAAGGTGTCCCTGATCGTGACCAGCCACCAGCACTTCGATCACTGGCAGGCGCTGCAGGCCGTGGCCGAGGCGACGGGCGCGCCGACGGCGGCCAACGAGATCGACGCCGAGGCGCTGCCGGTCAAACCGGATCGTTTGCTGGCGGGCGGCGACACCGTGCGCATCGGCGAGCTGAGCTTCGACGTCATCCACCTGCGCGGGCACACGCCCGGATCGATCGCGCTGGCGCTCGACGGTCCCGCGACCGGTGGGGTCACCCAGCTGTTCACCGGCGACTGCCTGTTCCCGGGTGGGGTGGGCAAGACGTGGCAGCCCGGGGATTTCGACCAGCTGCTCGAGGACGTCACGGCCCGGGTGTTCGACGTCTACGACGACGCCACGGTCATCTACCCCGGCCACGGCGACGACACGGTGCTGGGCGCGGAGCGGCCGCATCTAGCGGAGTGGCGTGAGCGAGGGTGGTGAAATGCCCGCGCCGGGCGGCTGGGGCGCGTACGCGGGTCAGACCGGCACGACGTCGACCAGCCCGGCCAGGCCCTCGAAGTCGTCGGCGTTGCGGGTGTAGAGCCGGGCCGCATGCGCGTGCGCGGTGGCCGCTATCAACAGGTCCATCGATCGTGCTCGCGGCTGACGTCCCGCGTCGACGACCGCTGCCGCCACTTGACCGTAACTCGCGGCCACGGCGTCATCCATGGGCAACGCGTCGAACTGCCGCTGAACGAACAGCAGGCGCCGCAGCCGCTCCGAGCGCACGCTTTGTTGCTTGGCAACCAGGACCCCGAAGTGAAGCTCCGCCAAGGTGATTGCGCATATGGCCAGCTCACCGTCCAGGGGCTCGACGTCCCTCGCGATGACCACGCTGGTGTCGAGGATCGCTCTCACTGCTGCGCCCACGGGTCGCGCAGTTCATCGGCGATCGCCTCGCGGTCGGCAGCCCACTCGGGATCGGCGTTCCCGGCGAAAAGTTCGGCGACGTCGGCCCACATCCTCCAGGACCGCGGGGATGCGGGAACGAGGCGGGCTCCCGGGCGGCCGGCCACGGTGATGGTGATTTCTTCGCCGCTTTCGGCGCGCCGGACGAGTTCGGATGCGTTCTGTCGTAGTTCGCGCAATCCAACGACTGTCATACCCCCAATGTAGCACTTGTGGTACTTGTGCTACGTTCGGCGGAACGGCCCGACTAGCTGGTGGTGTGCACGATCAGCACGTCGACCTTGGCCCGGCGGGAGACGTTGGCCGGCACCGAGCCCAGCAGGCGGCCCGCGATGGTGCTCAGGCCGACGTTGCCGACGACCAGCAGGTCGGCCTTCTCGTCCTCGGCCAGCTTGACCAGGGCGTCGACCGGCGCGCCGACGATCGGCCGCTCCTCGACGTTCTTGGCGCCGGCGGCGTGCGCGCGCTCCTTGGCGTCCTGCAGGATCGCGTAGATCGGGGCGGTGCCGGACACCTTGTAGCTCTCGTCGCGCAGCGCGTCGGCGGCCCGGGTGTCCTCGTGCTGGGGCAGGTACGCCGAAGCGATGATCAGCTTGGTGTCCGCCCCTGAGATCTGGGCCGCCCGATCCACCGCCCGCATCGATGAATCCGAGCCGTCGGTCCCGACCACCACGGTCCGATAGGCGCTCATTTACCCTCCCAGTTTCGGTTGGTCAGCCAACCCAAGACAGTATCGCGTTTGCCGGATAAAGAGGGGATCAGATTAGCCACTCGGCGCGCCCTACAGTGACAAGCATCATGGCCATGTCCACCGCCGAGCCGCGCGCCTCCGAGGATCCCGGCGCCGATAACTATGCCGCGCCCGCCCGCCCGCGCGGCCGGTTGCTCGATCCGTGGGCGCTCGCCGTGTTCGCGGCCGCCGTCAGCGCCGCGTGGGCGTGCCGGCCGTCGCTGTGGTTCGACGAGGGCGCCACGATCTCGGCCTCGGCCAGCCGGACGCTGCCCGAGCTGTGGAAGCTGCTCGGCCACATCGACGCCGTGCACGGGCTGTATTACCTGGTCATGCACGGTTGGTTCGCGGTTTTTCCGCCGACCGAATTCTGGTCGCGGCTGCCCAGCGCGCTGGCGATCGGCGCGGCCACCGCCGGCGTCACGGTGTTCACCCGACAGTTCGTCGAGGGCCGCGCCACCCCGCTGTGCGCGGGCGCCGTGTTCGCCATCCTGCCGCGCACCACCTGGGCGGGCATGGAAGCGCGCTCGTATGCGTTCGCCGCCGCCGCCGCGATCTGGCTGACGGTGCTGTTCGTCGCCGCCGCCCGGCGCAACCGGGCCCGGTGGTGGCTGGGCTACGCGCCGGCGCTGATGGTGTCGATCCTGCTGAACCTCAACCTGGTGCTGCTGGTCCCGGTCTACGCCGCGATGCTGCCGTTGCTGGTGCCCAGGGGATCGCGCCGATCCCCGGCCGTCCGGTGGGCGGTCAGCTCGGCCGTCGCCGTCGGGGCCATGACGCCGTTCCTGGTGTTCGCCCACAACCAGGTGTGGCAGGTCAACTGGATTTACCCGGTCAGCTGGCACTACGCCTTCGACATCATCCTGCGGCAGTACTTCGACCACAGCGTCCCGTTCGCCATCTGCACGGGCGTGCTCGTCGGGGTGGCAATCGTGGTGGCGCTCAGGGGCGTTCGCGGCCCGGCGGGCGACACCCGCGCCCTGCTGCTGAGCTGCGCGGCGTGGATCGCGCTGCCCACCGCGATCGTGGTCGTCTACTCGGCCGTCAGCGAACCGATCTACTACCCGCGCTACCTGATCTTCACCGCGCCCGCGGCGGCCGTCGTCATGGCCGTCTGCATCGTCACGATCGCGCGCAAGCCGTGGCCGATCGCGGCCGTCGTGTTGCTGTTCGCGGTCGCCGCGCTGCCGAACTACCTGTTCACGCAGCGCTGGCCGTACGCCAAGGAGGGCTGGGACTACAGCCAGGTGGCCGACCTGATCGGCTCGCACGCCGCGCCCGGGGACTGTCTGATGGTCGACAACGCCGTGCCCTGGCGGCCCGGGCCGATCCGCGCGCTGCTGGCCACCCGGCCGGCGGCCTTCCGGTCGCTGATCGACGTCGAGCGCGGCCCCTACGGCCCCAAGGTCGGCTGGCTGTGGGACGGCCACGTGGCGGTGTGGCTGACGACGGCCAAGATCAACAAGTGCCCGGCGATCTGGACGATCACCGACCACGACCCGTCGCTGCCCGATCACCAGGCGGGCCCGTCACTGCCGCCCGGAAAGGCCTTCGGGCGCGCGCCCGCGTACCGGTTCCCGGGCTACCTGGGCTTCCACATCGTCGAGCGGTGGCAGTTCCACTACTCGCAGGTCGTCAAGTCGGTGCGCTGACGGGTCGCGAGGTACGACGCGACGACCCCGGCGGCGGTCAGCGCGGTGAACACCGCGAACAGCCAGCGGGCCGCCGCGGCCTCGCCGCCCCGCGTGGCGTTGACGACGACGCCGGCGATACCGGCGCCGAACGCCCCCGAGACGAGCTGCACGGTGTTGATGGCCGCGGCCGCCGCGACGCCCTCGGCCGGGTCGTCGACGGAATCCATTGCGCGCACGGACAAGTGGGGCCACGCCATGCCGATCCCGGTCCCGGCCACCAGCAGCGCGAGCGTCCAGGCCGCGACGATGCCGGCCGACGCGTTGTCGCGCTGGGTCAGCGCGCCCAGCGCCAGCCCTGACGCCACCACCACGGGCGCGACCGCGATCACCCGCCCGATCGCGCGCGGGTTCTCCAGCGACGCGCTGACGATCTCCGAGACCGTCCAGCCGACGGCCAGCGCCGCGCCCAGGAAGCCCGCCGCCACCGGCGACAGGTGCGCCAGCCGCTGGCCGAACAACGGCACGTAGGTATCCACCATCGCGCCGATCATCAGCACGCCCATGCTCAGGTAGATCCACTTCAACGGCCCGGGCCCGAACACGCTGGGCGGCAACACCGTTGCGCGCGCCCGCCAGTCGACGACCGCGAACAACCCGACCAGTACCACCGCGGCGGCGAGCAGCCCGGCGGTCGCGGCGACGTGGTGCGGCAGCTGGGCGACGCTGACGGCCAGGGCCGCCGCGCCGATCAGCAGCAGCGACCACACCGGCACCCGCAAAACCGGTGTGGCGTCGGCGTTTTCGGCGCGCCCGGCGGGCAGCGCGACCGGCACCAGCACGGCCATCAGCGCCGTCAGAACCGCCATCGCCACGAACGCCCACCGCCACAGCCCGAACTGCGCGAACAGCCCGCCCGTCGCGGGCCCGACCACCGTCGCCACGCCCCACATCGCCGACACCAGCGCCGAGGCCCGCGTCCACAGCGAGCGCGGCAGCGCCGCGTTGATCACCGCGTAGCCGAGGCCGGCCAGCAGCCCGCCGGCCACGCCCTGCAGGGCGCGGGCGGCGATCAGGGTCTCCATGTTGGGGGCCGCCCCGCACGCCAGGCTCGACGCGCCGAACAGGGCCAGCCCGATCAGGTAGGACGGGCGCGCCCCGACGCGGACCAGCATCGGGTTGACCATGGTGGCCGCCACCACCGACCCGACCAGGTACAGGGTGGTCACCCAGGCGTACAGGCGGCTGCCGCCGATCTCGGCGACGGTGTTGGGCAGCAGGCTGATGGTCAGGAACTCGTTGGTGGCGTACAGCGCGACGCCGCCGGCCAGCACGACCGACGTGCCCAGGTGCCGGGCGCCCAGCAGCTCACGCCAGCTGCCGGTGACGTTGTCGGTGTGCGTCACTTCAGGCCGGCGGCGTCCATCCCGCGCAGTTCCTTCTTCAGGTCGGCGATCTCGTCGCGGAACCGCGCCGCGAGCTCGAACTGCAGGTCGCGGGCGGCGGCCATCATCTGGGCGGTGAGGTCCTTGATCAGGTCGGCCAGCTCGGCGCGCGGCATGTTGGCGGTGTCTCGGCCCTCGAACACGCCGGCGCTGACGGCGCGGCCGGGCTCGCCCTGGGCGCGCCGGCCGCGGGAAATGCTGCGCCCCGAACCCATTTCGACGGTTTCGCTGTCGTCGGCCTCGCGGTAGACCTGGTCGAGGATGTCGGCGATCTTCTTGCGCAGCGGCTGCGGGTCGATGCCGTTGGCCTCGTTGTAGGCGATCTGCTTGGCGCGGCGCCGCTCGGTCTCGTCGATGGCCTCCTTCATCGAGTCGGTGAGTTTGTCGGCGTACATGTGCACTTCGCCGGACACGTTGCGGGCGGCGCGCCCGATGGTCTGGATCAGGCTGCGAGTCGACCGCAGGAACCCCTCCTTGTCGGCGTCGAGGATGGCCACCAGCGACACCTCGGGCAGGTCGAGGCCCTCGCGCAGCAGGTTGATGCCGACCAGCACGTCGTAGTCGCCGAGCCGCAGCTGTCTGAGCAGCTCGACCCGGCGCAGGGTGTCGACCTCGGAGTGCAGGTAGCGCACCCGGATGCCCATCTCGAGCAGGTAGTCGGTGAGGTCCTCGGCCATCTTCTTGGTCAGCGTCGTCACCAGCACCCGCTCGTCGGCGTCGGCGCGCTTGCGGATCTCGCCGATCAGATCGTCGATCTGGCCCTTGGTGGGTTTGACCACCACCTTGGGGTCCACCAGGCCGGTGGGCCGGATCACCTGCTCGACGAACTCGCCGCCGGTCTGGCTCAGCTCGTAGGGGCCGGGCGTGGCCGACAGGTACACCGTCTGCCCGATCCGGCTGGCGAACTCCTCCCAGGTCAGCGGCCGGTTGTCGATGGCCGACGGCAGCCGGAACCCGTAGTCGACCAGGTTGCGCTTGCGCGAGATGTCGCCCTCGTACATGCCGCCGATCTGCGGCACGGTGACGTGCGACTCGTCGATGACGAGCAGGAAGTCCTCCGGGAAGTAGTCCAGCAGGGTCGCCGGAGCGGACCCGGCCGGCCTGCCGTCGATGTGCCGCGAGTAGTTCTCGATGCCCGAGCAGAACCCGACCTGGCGCATCATCTCGATGTCGTAGTTGGTGCGCATCCGCAGCCGCTGGGCCTCCAGCAGCTTGCCCTGGCTCTCGAACTCGGCGAGCCGCTCGGCGAGCTCCTCCTCGATGGTCGAGATCGCGTGCGACATCCGCTCCGGGCCGGCCACGTAGTGCGTGGCGGGAAAGATCCGCAGCGAGTCGACCTGGCGGATCACCTCACCGGTCAGCGGGTGCAGGTAGTAGAGGGCCTCGATCTCGTCGCCGAAGAACTCGATGCGCACCGCCAGTTCCTCATAGGACGGGATGATCTCGACGGTGTCGCCGCGCACCCGGAACGAGCCGCGGGTGAACGACAGGTCGTTGCGGCTGTACTGGACGTCGACCAGCAGCCGCAGCAGCCCGTCGCGGGGCACCTCGGTGCCGACCCGCAGCTCCACCGAGCGGTCCAGGTAGGACTGCGGGGTGCCCAGGCCGTAGATGCACGACACCGACGCCACCACCACCACGTCCCGGCGCGACAGCAGCGACGACGTGGCGGAGTGCCTTAAGCGTTCGACGTCGTCGTTGATCGAGCTGTCCTTCTCGATGTAGGTGTCGGTCTGCGCGATGTAGGCCTCGGGCTGGTAGTAGTCGTAGTACGACACGAAGTACTCGACGGCGTTGTGCGGCAACATCTCTCGCAGCTCGTTGGCCAGCTGGGCGGCCAGCGTCTTGTTCGGCGCCATCACCAGGGTGGGGCGCTGCAGCCGTTCGATGAGCCACGCCGTGGTGGCCGACTTGCCGGTGCCGGTGGCGCCGAGCAGCACCACGTCGCGCTCCCCCGCCCTGATCCGCCGCTCCAGCTCGTCGATGGCGGCGGGCTGGTCGCCGGCCGGGGCGTGCGGGCTGACCACCTCGAAGTGGCCGCCGGTGCGCACCAGCCCCGCCACCTCCTCGGCGGCGGGGCGGTATTCCGAGTGCGCGATTACCGGATGTTCAGTGGCGAAGGCCATGCCAACAGGGTAAGGCGGCGCACCGACAAGTGGCGCCGCCGCCGGTGCCGCGAGCGTCCGCAAAATGCCACATGTGCCGGCGTGTCACCGTACAGACGCGGCCGCTCGCGGTTGAAGGGGAGCCCTAGTGGGAGGGGCGGGTCCAGGTCCGGGTGACCGGATCGCATTGCAGCAGGTAGCCGTCGTTCGAGGTGGTCATGGCGAACACCGAGGTGTTGGGCCGGTCGCACGAGCTGCCGGAGGCGTGCATGCCCATCGTGATGGGCGCCCGGGCCCAGCTGTTGCCCTCGCAGACGACCTGCTCGTTGTTGGTCGGGTCGTAGGCGAGCTTGTCGACGTCGCCGCACAGCCCGCCGAGGACGGGCGGCACCGGGCGCGACGGCGTGGCCGACGCGCTGATCACCTGGGCGGGATCGGCCAGGGGCACGCTCGGGGCGTCGCCCGTGCGGGCGGCGACCACCGGCACCCGCACCACGGCGCCCTGGGCGCCGCACTCGTTGCTGAGCGCCGTCTCCGTCACCGTGCCGCGCAGGGTGCCGTCGGCCTGCGGCGCCAGCGACCACGCGATCGTCTCCTGCTGGGTGGCCCGGACCTGTCCGTTCGGCTGGGTGCAGCCCAGCCGAACCTGCTGGGGCGTGCCCTGCCAATAGCCGGCGACGAAGCGCAGCGCGTCGGTGCGGCCGCCGTCGGCGGTGCTGGCCATCTGGTGGTTGGCCTGGTTGAGCTCGGTGCCGGTGGCCGCGCACCCGTCGGCGGTGCACGCCGAGCGGAAGGCCCACCAGCTGGTGGCGGCCCCGTCGTGCCGGATCGGGACGCCGTTGGTGGTCTGCTTGCTGCGGTCGAAGGTCAACCGGTAGGTGCCGCTCAGCGCCGGTCCCCCGGGCGTCAGGGGCGCGGCGCCGGGCGCCGGCGCGGACGGCTTGGCGGCGAGCGCCGGGTTGTTGGGCGGCGGGCCCTGCGGCTCGAACGAGTACAGGGTCGACCAGGTCGCCGCGATCGCGATCAGCACGGCGCACACCAGCGCGGCCGCCCACCGGGTGCGGGAGGAGAACCGGTGCCGCAGACCCCGCGGGGGCGACGGCGGCCCGGCGTCGGGGGCGGCCCCCGTGTCCGAGACCGGCTCGGTGACCGCGGCCGCAGTGTCGGCCTCCAAGGCGGACGCGAACGCGCGGCACCGCTCGAACCGGTCCTGCGGTTGCTTGGCAAGGGCTTTGGCGAAGACGTCGTCGAGGTCGGCCAGCTCCGGGCGGAAGTCGCTGAGCCGCGGCGGGTCCTCGTGCAGGTGCTGGCTGATCACCGCGACGGGGTTGGAGTGCTGGAAGGGCGGCGCCCCGGTGAGCAGGTGAAAAGCCGTGGCGGCCAACGCGTATTGGTCCGCCCGGCCGTCGATGTTGGAACCCGTCAGCTGCTCGGGCGCGGCGTAGGCCACGGTGCCCACAGCGACGTTGGTCTCGGTGATGCCGCTGATGTTGGCGAGGTGGCGCGCAACGCCGAAGTCCGCCAACAGGATTCGGCGTTCCCCCTCCTCGGGGTGGGTGAGCAGGATGTTGGCCGGCTTGACGTCGCGGTGCAGCAGGCCGCGGTCGTGCGCGTAGTCCAGCGCGCCGGCGACGGCCCGCACGATGGCGCACACCTCGCCGACCGGCAGCCCCTCCTGTCCGTCGGCGCGGCGCTCCTTGACCAGCCGCGCGGCGTCGGTGCCCTCGACGTAGTCCATGGAAATCCAGAGCTGCCCGTCGAATTCGCCCCGGTCGTGCACCCCGACGATGTGCGGGTGCCACAGCGTGGCCGCCAGGTCGGCCTCCCGGTTGAACCGCTCGCGGAACTCGCTGTCGGCGGTGACGGCCTCGGCCAGCACCTTGATCACGTCGCGGCGCGGCAGGCGGGGGTGCAACGCCAGGTAGACCTCCGCCATGCCGCCCGCGCCGAGTTGCCGCAGGATCGTGTACCCGGCGAACGGCGCGCCGCCGCTCAGGCGCGAGCCTCCGGCCGGGGCGTCCGGCGTCGAGTTGACCGGCGGGATGCGGTGGAACAGGTGCGCGACGGTCGCCGAGGGCAGCGAGTGAAAGCCCGCGCGCAGGGCCTCGCGGGCCAGCCGCGGGTTGCTCAGCAGCCGTCGCCCGGCGTCGAGGCGCCGGGTGGCCCCCCTACGTTCGTCCATCTACGGTTGCCCCCTTTAGCTCCCGTTCGAAGATGCCGCATCCCGGTGGGCGGTTGATCTCAGCGGGCTGTGAAACAGCTATGAGTGGCCGGGCGGACACAAAGACAAATCACAGGCGAGTCCAATGGAGCGCACCGAAGCCGCGGGCCGATACTTGAGTGGTGACCCGACCCGCCCCGCCTGTCCTGACAATCCGGCATGACGGGTCCCAGCGTTCCTTCGCGGCCGGCCACGAGGTCGTCGTCGGCCGGGACGTGAACGCCGACTTGCGGATTCCGGACCCGCGGATCTCCCGCACCCACTTGATCGTGCGGTTCGACCAGGGCCGATGGCTGGCGATCGACAACGGCTCGCTGAACGGCACCTACGTCAACGGCTACCGGATGCCGGTCATCGACATCCACGACGGCCAGAGCATCAACGTCGGCAACCCGCAGGGGCCGCGGCTGACCTTCGCGGTCGGGCCGCAGCAGGGCCAGACCAGCCGCCCGCCCCAGGCGCGCCCGGCGCGGGACTCCGGCCCGCCCACCCTGGCGTGGTCCGCGCCGGTGGAGCCGACGAATCCGACGGCCCCGCCGCGCCCGCCCCCGCCCCCGCCGCGTAGGCGGCCGGCGAGGACTGCCGGCCCGATCAGGCGGCGCCCGGCGCCACCGGTCCAGACGACCCGGATCGCCGCCGCGCCGCCACCCCCGCCCGACGCGCCGCCGCCGGCCGAGTCCACGGTGATCGACGCCCAGACCGCCGACGTGTCCGACCTGTCCACCCGCTTCATGAGGCTGCTCTCGCCGCGGAACTCGGCGAGCGCGGGCACGGCCGGCGCCAAGACGATCGGGCGCGCCGCCGACAGCGACATCGTCGTGTTCGACGTCCTCGCGTCGCGCCATCACGCCACGCTGGTGCAGACCCCGCTCGGCACCGAGATCCGCGACAACAGCATCAACGGGACGTTCGTCAACGGGACCCGGGTGGGGTCGGCGATCCTGACCGAGGACGACGTCGTCACCATCGGCAACGTCGACCTGGTGTTGCGCGACGGCACCCTGGTCAAGCGCGGCGAGGCCGCGTCGCGCACCGGCGGGCTCGAGGTGCGCGACGTCAAATACGCCGTCGACAACGGCAAGCAACTGCTCGACGACATCTCGCTGACCGCGCGGCCGGGGACGCTGACCGCGGTGATCGGCGGGTCGGGCGCCGGCAAGAGCACGCTGGCCCGGCTCATCGCCGGCTACACCAGCCCCAGCTCCGGCTCGGTGACCTTCGAGGGCCACGACATCCACGCCGAGTACGCGTCGTTGCGCAGCCGCATCGGCATGGTCCCCCAGGACGACGTCGTGCACCGCCAGCTCACGGTCAACCAGGCGCTGGGCTACGCCGCCGAGCTGCGGCTGCCCCCCGACACCAGCAAGGCCGACCGCGCCAAGGTGGTCACCCAGGTGCTCGAGGAGCTCGACCTGACCAAACACGCCGACACCCGCGTCGACAAGCTGTCGGGCGGCCAGCGTAAGCGCGCGTCGGTGGCCCTGGAGCTGCTCACCGGCCCGTCGCTGCTGATCCTCGACGAGCCGACGTCGGGCCTGGACCCGGCGCTGGACCACCAGGTCATGACGATGTTGCGACAACTGGCCGACGCCGGTCGCGTGGTGATCGTGGTGACGCACATGCTGTCCTACCTCGACGTCTGCGACCAGTTGCTGCTGGTGGCACCGGGCGGCAAGACGGCCTACTTCGGCCCGCCGGACCGCATCGGCGACGCCATGGGCACCACCAACTGGGCCAAGATCTTCACCAAGGTGGGCGCCGATCCCGAGGAGGCCAACCGGCGGTTCCGGGCCGAGGCCCAGCAGCGCCCGCAGAAGCTGCTGCCACCGCGCAGCGACGAGCCCGGCGACCTGGGCGAGCCGGTGCACACCAGCGTGCGGCGCCAGATCTCGACGGTCGCCCGCCGCCAGGTCCGCCTGGTCGTCGCCGACCGCGCTTATTTCATCTTCCTGGCCCTGCTGCCGTTCATCCTGGGCGCGCTGTCGCTGACCGTGCCCGGGTCCAGCGGGTTCCGCGTCCCCGACCCGCACGGCGGGACGCCCGACGAGTCCGCGCAGATACTGAACCTGCTGCTGCTGGCCGCGGCGTTCATGGGCACCGCGCTGACGATCCGCGACCTGGTCGGCGAGCGCGCAATCTTCCAGCGCGAGCAGGCCGTCGGCCTGTCCACGTCGGCCTACCTGCTCGCCAAGACCGCGGTGTTCTGCGGGTTCGCCATCCTGCAGTCGGCGATCACCACGACGATCGTGGTGGTGGGCAAGGGCGCGCCCGCCCGCGCGGCCGTGCTGCTGGGCCATTCCACGGCGGCGGCCACCGTCGAGCTGTTCTTGACGGTCGCCGCGACCTGCGTGACGTCGGCCATTCTGGGCCTTGCCATTTCGTCGCTGGTGCGCTCCAGCGAGCAGATCATGCCGCTGTTCGTGGTGTCGATCATGGCGCAGCTGGTGCTGTGCGGCGGGATGGTGCCGGTGACCGGCCGGCTCGTCCTCGACCAGCTGTCGTTCGCGATGCCGGCGCGCTGGGGCTACGCCGCCGCGGCGGCGACGGTCGACGTGCGGCACCTGGTGCCGGATTCGCTGCTCCCCCAGGACCGGTTCTGGCAGCACCTGCCCAAGATCTGGCTGATCGACATGGGCATGCTGGCCGCGCTGTCGGTGCTCTACGGCGGCTTCGTGCGGTGGAAAATCCGGTTACGCCGATAGAGTGGCACCATCCATCCGCCCAAGCACGAGACGTTCGACCTGACCGCCCGCACCAATACCGATCCGAAGGGCATCGTGCGGGCCGTCGACGAGTACGTCGTGCGCCCGTGGGGCCTGTACGTGGCCCGGCCCACCCCGGGCCGGGCGCAGTTCCATTACCTCGAATCGTGGCTGCTGCCCGCGTTGGGCCTGCGGGCCACCGTCTTTCACTTCAACGCCGGGCACGAACGCGACCACGACTACTACCTCGACGTCGGCGACTACACGCCGGGCCCGGCGGTGTGGCGCTCCGAGGACCACTACCTCGACATCGAGGTGCGCACCGGCGCCGGGGCGGAACTCACCGACGTCGACGAGCTGTTCGAGGCCGTGCGCCACGGCCTGCTCACCCCCGAGGTCGCCGAGCGCGCGGTGCGGCGCGCGGTGGCCGCCGTGGACGGGTTGGCCCGCAACGGCTATGACCTTTCGCGGTGGCTCGGCGCCGACGGCATGGACTTGACCTGGCTCAGGTCAACGGCAGTTTGAGAAACGGTGTGGTCGTCGGCTGGGCGGAACCAGCCCCCGGTTCGGCCGTGAGCGCCAGCACGGTGCTGTCCCCGAGGTGGGGCAACACGGCGGTGGTGGACGCCTTGACGGTGTCGGCGCCCATGGTGCCCGCCGGACGCGGCCCGGTCTGGTCGATCAGCCACATCTCGTAGACGGTGTCGGGGTGTGGGGGGGCGACGTTGTTCAGCACGATCACCGCCGCGTCACGATGCCGGGAGAACACGACGGTTGCGGTGCCGCCGGCCGGGAGTTCCGCGGTCGCGGTGCGAACGTCCGGCGCGGCGAACACGTCTTGGGCCGTCGACGGTGTCGGGGCCGGGCGCAACGCCACGGTGATGCCGGTGGCGATCACCGCGGCCACCACCGCGGCCGCGGCCGCCAATGCCGCTGCGCGCCAACGGCTCCGGCGGACACGGGAGGAACCGACCGTCGCCAGCACCCGGGCGCGCAGCGCCGGCGGCGGGTCCAGCTCGGTGTGCGCCGACACGACCGCCATCGCCTCGCGGACCGCCCGCACCTCGGCGTGGAACGCCTCCGCGACCGGCGGCGGCGCGGCGGCCACCCGGCGCTCGATGTCCGCGCGTTCGCCGTCGGAGACGGCGTCCAGGGCGTAGGCGGTGGCCAGATCGAGCAGGGTGAAATCGGACGGATCAGTCATGGCACATCCAAGCAACGACGTAGTTTGCGCAACGCATCCCGCATCCGCGACTTGATCGTCGAGGGGTTCTGCGCGAGCCGCGCGGAAACCTCGGCATAGGTCAGCCCCTGGTAGTAGGCCAGTTCGATGCACTGGCGCTGGTCCTCGGTCAATCCGTCCAGGCAGGCGACCACCCGGTCGCGCTCGTCGCGGGCCATCGCCGCGTCGGCGACGACGTCGCGGTCGCGTTCGACATCGCTTGCACCGTAACGTGATTCGCGGTCGGTCGCGGCCTGTTCGGACCGGACCCGATCGACGGCCCGGCGGTGCGCCAGCGACAAGATCCAGGCCACCGCGCTGCCCGCCACCGGATTGTAGGCGGAGGCGTTGCGCCACAGCTGCAGATAGATTTCCTGGGTCGTTTCCTCGCTGTACCCAGGATCGCGCAGAATTCGGAACACCAACCCGAACACCCTGGCGCGAGTCTGGTCATAGAGCTGCGCGAAGGCGTCGCCGTCGCCCGCGGCTACCCGGCGCAACAACGCGTCGAGCTCGCCGCCCGCGCGCGCCGAACTACCCATGGCGCGATAGCGTAACGACTCGCGGCGCGCCGCCTGTACGCACGCCGACCTACCGTCCGCCACGACCTCCATATCTGGTATTCGGGGCCGACAGCGTCGCGGACGCGCGAGACACCGGATCATCGCCAAAGTGGCGGACCGTGGCGGACCGCACCCAATTTCCGTCCGCGGCACCATCGTTTCCGAATGACTGCTGTCCGGCCAAAACCGGCGGCACGAGGCCGCCCATGACTAAGGAGTCGAACGCGATGACAAACGCTCGGGCCAAGACGGTGGCCGCCACGGGGCTGGCGGCAACCGCACTGCTAGTCGGGTTGTCGGGATGTTCCGGCAACAAGTCGGCGTCCGCGCCGACCACCAGCGGCCCGGCCAGCAGCATGGCCGCACCCGCCTCGACGTCGGCCGCCGCCGATCCCGCCGCCGACCTCGTCGGTCCGGGTTGCGCCGACTACGCAAAGCAGAACCCCACCGGTCCGGGCTCGGTGGCGGGCATGGCGCAGGATCCGGTCGCCACCGCGGCGTCGAACAACCCGATGCTCACCACGTTGACGTCGGCGCTGTCGGGCAAGCTCAACCCGAACGTGAACCTCGTCGACACCCTCAACAACGGTCAGTACACCGTGTTCGCGCCGACCAACGCCGCGTTCGACAAGCTTCCCGCGGCGACCATCGACAAGCTGAAGACCGATGCGCCGATGCTGAAAAGCATCCTGACCTATCACGTCGTGCAGGGGCAGACGAGCCCGAACAAGATCGACGGCACCCACCCGACCCTGCAGGGCGCCACCGTCAACGTGACCGGACAGGGCGCCGGCCTCAAGTTCAACGACGCCGGCCTGGTGTGCGGCGGCGTGCACACCGCCAACGCGACGGTGTACATGATCGACACCGTGCTGATGCCTCCGGGCCAGTAGGTCCCGCGGTGCACGTGTCGTGTTGACTCTGGCACTGATCGGTTTTGTCGGAGGGTTGATCACCGGCGTATCGCCGTGCATTCTGCCGGTGCTGCCGGTGATCTTCTTTTCCGGCGCCCAGGACGCGGGCGGCGACGATGCGGCCGCGGCGAAACATTCGCTGCGGCGACGGTTGCGGCCCTATCGCGTGATCGGTGGGCTCGTTCTCAGCTTCGCCCTGGTCACCCTGGTGGGATCGACGCTGCTGTCGCTGCTCGGCCTGCCGCAGGACGCCATCCGCTGGATCGCGCTGGCGGCCCTGGTCGCGATCGGGTTGGGCCTGATCTTCCCCAGGGTCGAGCGGCTCCTGGAGCGGCCCTTCGCGCGCATCCCGCAGAAGCAAGTCGGCAACCGCGGCAACGGTTTCGGCGTCGGCCTGGCGCTGGGCGTGCTCTACGTTCCGTGCGCCGGACCCGTCCTGGCCGCGATCGTGGTGGCCGGCGCGACCGCCACGATCGGGCCGGGCACCGTCGTGCTCACGTGCGCGTTCGCCATCGGAGCCGCCCTGCCGCTGCTGTGTTTCGCGCTGGCGGGTCGACGGGTGGCACAGCGCGTGACCGCCTTTCGGCGTCGACAGCGCGAAATTCGCGTCGCCGCAGGGATGGTCACGATCGTGCTGGCGGTGGCCCTGGTTTTCAACCTGCCCGCATTGCTACAACAGGCGATTCCCGACTACACCGCCCCGCTGCAGGACAAGCTCGCCGGCGATAGCCGGGTCCGGGAAAAGCTCAACCTGGGCGGCATCGTCAACGATCAGAACGCTCAGCTGTCCAACTGCAGCAACGCCGCCCAAAGCCTGGAAGACTGCGGCCCGGCGCCGGATCTCAAGGGCATCGCCGGGTGGCTGAACACGCCCGGCGGCCAACCCATCGACCTGAAATCGCTGCGCGGCAAGGTCGTGCTGATCGACTTCTGGGCGTACTCGTGCATCAACTGCCAACGCGCCATCCCCCACGTCGTCGGCTGGTACCGCGCGTACCACCAGCACAACTTCGAAGTCATCGGCGTGCACACCCCCGAGTACGCCTTCGAAAAAGTGCCCGGCAACGTCGCCAAGGGTGCCGCCGACCTCGGCATCACCTATCCGATCGCGCTCGACAACGGCTACTCCACCTGGACCAACTACCGCAATCGGTATTGGCCCGCGGAGTACCTGATCGACGCGGACGGAACCGTGCGGCACATCAAGTTCGGCGAAGGCGACTACAACCTCACCGAGCGGCTGATCAGACAGCTGATCGCCCGGGCCAACCCCAGCGCGTCGCTGCCCCCTCCGGTGGACGCGACCGATGCCACCCCGCAGCACCAGACCACGCCCGAGACGTACCTCGCCGTCGGCAAGGTCGTCAACTACGGCGGCGGCGGTCAATACGACGAGGGCTCAACGACATTCGACTATCCCCCGAACCTCGCCGCCGACAGCTTCGCGCTGCGCGGCCCGTGGTCCCTGGACTACCAGGGCGCGACGGCCGACAGCGACCGGTCGAGCATCAAACTCAACTACCACGCCCAAAACGTCTACGTCGTCGTCGGCGGCACCGGCACGCTTACCGTGTCGCGGGACGGGCGATCCACCACGCTGCCCATCGACGGGCCACCGACGTCACACCAGATCGTCGCCGACCACCATCCCGAAGCCGCAAGCCTGGAAATACGCCCCAGCAAAGGACTTCAGGTGTTTTCGTTCACCTACGGCTGATCATCGCCGATTGCCGCCGCGCGCAATCCAGAAGGGGTGCGGCTCCGAATCCCCGATGTCACCTACGACGACAAAGGAGCGGAACGCGATGAAACTGGACAAGAAGGCAACGGCGGCGGCGGGTCTCGCCGCGGTGACCATGATGGGTTTCGCGATCAGCGCGGCCCCGGCGGCCACGGCCGCCGACCTGGTGGGACCGGGCTGCGCCGACTACGCCAACGCACACCCCAGCGGCCCGGCCTCGGTGCAGGGAATGTCGCAGGTGCCCGTGGCGGAGGCGGCGTCCAACAACCCGATGCTGACCACCCTGACGTCCGCGGTGTCCGGCCGGCTCAACCCGCAGGTCAACCTCGTCGACACCCTCGACAACGGTCAGTACACGGTGTTCGCACCGACCGACGACGCGTTCAACAAGCTGCCGCCGTCGACGATCGACCAACTGAAGACCGACTCCGCGATGCTCACCAAGATCCTCACCTACCACGTAGTGCAGGGCCAGCTCAGCCCGGCGAAGGTAATCGGCAGCCACCAGACGCTGCAGGGCGCCGGCGTGACGGTCAACGGCCAGGGCAACCGCCTGAACGTGAACACCGCCGGCGTGGTGTGCGGTGGGGTCCCCACCGCGAATGCGACGGTCTACATGATCGACACGGTGCTGATGCCGCCGGCGTAGCGGTGTCGGTAGCCCGATACCTGGGTAACCTGACGCCTATGTCCGACCGGCGACCCGACTTCGCCGGTCTGCCGCGCGCGGTGCGCGAGGCGCTGCACGACGAGCCGGTGCCCGACTGGCGTTCCCCCACCCTGGCCACCTTGACCGAGAAGCGCTTCTCCGACCCGGACTGGATCTTCGAGAGCAAGTTCGACGGGATGCGCTGCCTGGCCTTTCGCGACGGCGGCCGGGTGCGGCTGCTGTCGCGAAATCGCCTGCCGCTCAACGGTACCTACCCCGAGCTGGTCGACGCGCTGGGCGCCCAGCGCACCGCCCGGTTCGTGGTGGACGGCGAGGTGGTGGCGTTCGAGGGACGCCGCACTAGCTTCGCCCGGCTGCAGGGACGCCTGGGCATCACCGACCCCGAGGTCGCCCGCGCGTCACCGGTGCGCGTGTTCTACTACGTGTTCGACCTGCTGCACCTGGACGGGAAGTCGACCGTCGACGTGCCGCTGCTGTGGCGAAAGCGGCTGCTGCGCAAGGCGATCGAGTTCGAAGATCCGCTGCGATTCGCGCCGCACCGCCGCGAGGACGGCGTCACGGCCTACCGCACGGCATGCGAGCGCGGCGACGAGGGCGTGATCGCCAAGCTGGCCGACTCGGGCTACGACGGCCGCCGCTCGCCGAACTGGTTGAAGTTCAAATGCGTCCGCGACCAGGAATTCGTCGTCGGCGGCTACACCGGTCCCAAAGGCAGCCGGATCGAGCTGGGCGCGCTGCTGCTGGGCTACCACGACGGCCGCGACCTCGTCTACGCCGGCAAGGTGGGAACCGGTTTCGACGAAGCCACGCTGCGCCGCCTGCACGAGTCGCTGTCGCCCCTCGAGCAGGGGTCGACGCCGTTCACCCGGGGCCTGGTGCGCGAGAACGGCGCCCGCTGGGTGCGGCCGGAGCTGGTGGTCGAGGTCGGGTTCAGCGAGTGGACGTGCGACGGCAGGCTGCGCCATCCGCGCTACCTCGGCCTGCGCACCGACAAGGATCCCGCCGACGTGGTGCGGGAGACGCGCTGATGGCGCCGAGGGTCGAGATCAGCCACCCCGACCGCGTGGTGTTCCCGGCGGACGGGATCACCAAGGGCGAACTCGCCGACTACTACGCCGACGTCGCCGACAGCATGCTGCCGCACCTGCGGGGCAGGGCGCTCACCGTGCAGCGGTTCCCCCGCGGCATCGGCGAAAAGGGGTTCGTCCAACAGGATTTCGCCGATTCGCTGCCGGACTGGATGAGCGGCGTCGAGGTGGACAAAGAGGGCGGCACACTGGTCCACCCGGTGGCCGACAGCCCCCAGGCGTTGCGGTGGCTGGCCAACCAGAGCTGCGTGACCCTGCACGTGTGGCAGTCGCGGCGCGACCGGCTGCACCACCCCGACCGGCTGGTCTTCGACCTCGACCCGTCCGACAGCGACTTCGCCGTCGTGCGGGCGACCGCCCGCACCGTGGCCGGGCTGCTCGACGACCTCGGGCTGGCGTGTTACGTGCAGACCACCGGGTCGCGCGGCCTGCACGTGGTGACGCCGGTGCGCCCCGGCGCCGACTTCGACACGGCCCGGCAGTTCGCCCGCGACCTCGCCGAGGTGGTGGCGGCCGACGACCCCGCACACCGCACCGTCGAGGCCCGCAAGGGCAAGCGCGGCACCCGCGTCTATCTCGACATCATGCGGAACGCCTACGCGCAGACCGCCGTTGCGCCGTATTCGGTGCGGGCCCGCGCGGGTGCGCCGGTGGCCACCCCGCTGGAGTGGGACGAGCTCGACGCGCGCGGCCTGCGCGCCGACCGGTTCACCATCCGCGATCTGCCCAAGCGTCTTGCCGGGCAACGTGACCCGTGGGCCGGCATGTACCGGCACGCCCGCTCGCTGGCCGGTCCGGCGCGGCGCCTGGCGAAGCTTCGTGCCTGAACTGCCCGACGTCGAGGGGTTCCGGCGCGCGCTGGCCGGCACGCTGCCGGGCCGCCGGATCCTGCGCGTGCGGGTGCGCGACCCCGGCATCCTGCGCAATACCACCGCCGCGGCGCTGGGCCGGCGGCTCACGGGCCGGCGCTTCGATCACCCGCGCCGGCATGGCAAGTGGCTGATCCTGCCGACGGACGGCCCGACACTGCTGGTGCACAGCGGGATGACGGGCCACCCGTACTACGCGGCCGAAGCCGCCGACCGCGAGCCGTTCGAGCGGCTGGTGCTCGAGCTGGACCGGGGCGAGCTGCGCTACGCCGACCTGCGCAAGCTGCGCGGGGTGTGGCTGGCCGACGACGACAACGACGTCGCGCACGTGACGGGGCCGCAGGGTCCCGACGCGCTGGGCCTCGGGCTGCGGGCGTTCCGTGACGTGCTGAGGGGGCGGCGGGGCCGGCTCAAGCCCACCCTGATGGACCAGTCGGTGGTCGCGGGCCTGGGCAACCTGCTCACCGACGAGATCTGCTGGCGCGCCCGCGTTTCGCCGACCCGGCCGGTCGCGGACCTGAGCCCCGACGACGTCGGCCGCCTGCACCGCGCGATGACCGGCGTGCTGCGCACGTCGGTGCGCCACGGCCGGGTGCCCGGGCTGCCGCGGTGGCTGACCCGGGTGCGCGACGAACCGGACCCGTCCTGCCCGCGCTGCGGTGCCCGCCTCGCGCACGGCCGGATCGGCGGCCGGACATCGCTGTGGTGTCCGCGCTGTCAATCCGAGCGCCAGTCCGAGTAATCTCGGCAGTTATGAGCCCCAGCAACCACAAGTGGATCGCGATAGCCGCCCTGACCGCCATCGCGGCCGGTTCCCAGCTAAGCCCGGCGACCGCGCGGGCGGAGCTGCACAACATCACCTACCGCGCCCGGATCGACGGGATGACCACCGGCAGCCAGGCCACGTTCGTGATCAACGGCGGCCAGACGAACACGGCCGGGCTGGGCACGATGCCCGGCAACGTCTTCGAGGCCGACACCGTGCTGCCCGACCCCCAGCAGGCCGGCATGCGGATCGTGGTGCATTGGCCGTACTCGGCGAACGTGCACTGCGAGATCGACGTGGACGACAACGTTTTCGTCCAGGTCGACCAGGTCGTTCGGCCCGCCCCCGGAAACGCGGGCCCGCAGAACGGTGTGCTGCCGTGCGGGGCGCCGCTGCCGGGCTAGGCGTGGCCGGTCACGGCCGCCACCCGGTTGCGTCCGCCCATTCCCACGCGCGCCGGTAGGCGTCGGCAAACCACGGCTCCTTTGCGGCCACATACGCCGAAATGTCGCCGCCCGCAGCCTCTTCGGCCGCACGCTTGACGGCCAGGTAGTCGGCGCGGGCGTCGGCGTCGGCCGCCAGCCAATCCACGAACAGCAGCGCGAACCGCTGATTGGGCCAGCCGTCCAACCGAATGTGCACGTTGGTCGGCCGGCCCGGGTCCGCCGAGGCGTGAATCCGCTTGCCCCACAGGGCAGGATCGCCGCCCTTGGCGACGTCGCCCGTGATGCGCTCGATGCGGGGATAGCCGGCCGCCAGCAGCGGCTCGGCGAGTTCGTCGGCCGCGTCGAGCGACTCGACGGTGACCTGGACGTCGATGACATCCTTGCTCGGGAGATCCGGCACGGCCGTCGAACCGATGTGGTCGACCCGCAGCGCGCGGTGGCCGCACGCGGTCTTCACCCGGTTGACGATGCGCAGCGCCTGCTCCGGCCAGGCCGAGTCGGGCGGCACCAATCGCGCGGGCGCCGCGGCGACCTCGTGTGCGGACAAGTTGTGCGCGAACGGCACGATGCGGTCGTCCCACACCTCACGTGCCCGCTCGACCAACTCCTCCTGGCTGCCGGAGTTGTCCAGCCAGATGTCGGCGACCGCGCGGCGCTGCTCGTCGCCGGCCTGCGCGGCCATCCGGGCGCGCGCGTCCTCCTCGGGCATGCCGCGCTGGTCGACCAGCCGCCGCAGCCGCACCTCGACGTCGGCGTGCACGATGACCACGAGCGGGAACAGCGGCGCCATCCCGGATTCCACCAGCAGCGGAATGTCCTCCACCACAACCGAATCCGGTGCCACTGACGCGATGATCTCCGCGCGACGCTTGCCGACCAGCGGGTGGACGATCCCGTTGAGCACGCCGCGCGTGTCGTCGTCGCGAAACGCCTTGGCGGCCAACGCCGGCCGGTCCAGCGCGCCGTCGGGAAGCAGGATGTCGCTGCCGAACGCGTCGACCAGCGCCTTGAGCCCTTCGGTGCCCGGCTCGACCACCTCGCGCGCGATGACGTCGCCGTCGACGATGACCGCACCGCACTTCGCGAAGGTGGCCGACAGCGCCGACTTGCCGGCGCCGATGCCGCCGGTCAACCCGATGCGCAGCATCAGTAAGCGCTATTAGGCGTTGCCGGCGAGCTTTTCGCGCAGGGCGGCCAATTGCGCGTCGCTGGCCAGCGAACCGCCCGCCGCCTTCTCCGACGACGTGCCGTTGGCCGGCGACGACTCACCGGCGGCGTGCGCCTCCGACTCAGCCGCGGCGAACTTCTCCATCTGCGCGGTGTGCATCTTGTGCCGCCGCTCGGCCTCGGCGTAGCGGGCTTCCCACTCCTGGCGCTGCGCGTCGAAGCCCTCGAGCCACTCGTTGGTCTCGGAGTCGAAGCCCTCGGGGAAGATGTAGTTGCCCTGCTCGTCGTAGCTGTCGGCCATGCCGTACTTCGCCGGGTCGAATTCCTCGGTGTAGTCCTCGTTGGCCTGCTTGAGCGACAACGAGATCCGGCGACGCTCCAGGTCGATGTCGATGACCTTGACCATCGCGTCGTCGCCCACCGCGACCACCTGGTCGGGCACCTCGACGTGGCGCTCGGCCAGCTCGGAGATGTGCACCAGACCCTCGATGCCCTCCTCGACGCGGACGAACGCGCCGAACGGAACCAGCTTGGTGACCTTGCCCGGCACGATCTGGCCGATGGCGTGGGTGCGGGCGAAGTGCCGCCACGGGTCTTCCTGGGTTGCCTTGAGCGACAACGACACCCGCTCGCGGTCCATGTCGACGTCGAGCACCTCGACAGTGACCTCGTCGCCCACCTGGACCACCTCGGACGGGTGGTCGATGTGCTTCCAACTCAGCTCGGAGACGTGCACCAGGCCGTCCACCCCGCCGAGGTCGACGAACGCGCCGAAGTTGACGATCGAGGAGACCACACCCTTGCGGATGCTGCCCTTCTGCAGCTGGTTGAGGAACTCGCTGCGCACCTCGGACTGGGTCTGCTCCAGCCAGGCGCGGCGGCTCAGGACCACGTTGTTGCGGTTCTTGTCCAACTCGATGATCTTGGCCTCGATCTCCTTGCCGATGTACGGCTGCAGATCGCGCACCCGGCGCATCTCGACCAGCGAGGCGGGCAGGAAGCCGCGCAACCCGATGTCGAGGATCAGGCCACCCTTGACCACCTCGATGACGGTGCCCTTGACGGCCTCGTCCTTCTCCTTGAGCGCCTCGATGGTGCCCCAGGCGCGCTCGTACTGGGCGCGCTTCTTGGACAGGATCAGCCGGCCCTCTTTGTCCTCCTTGGTGAGAACCAGGGCCTCGACCTCGTCACCGACGGAAACGACCTCGTTGGGGTCGACGTCGTGCTTGATGGAGAGCTCGCGGGCGGGGATGACCCCTTCGGTCTTGTAGCCGATGTCGAGGAGCACCTCGTCCCGGTCCACTTTGACGATCGTGCCCTCGACGATGTCGCCATCGTTGAAATACTTGATCGTTTTGTCTATTGCGGCGAGAAAGTCCTCGCTCGAGCCAATGTCGTTGACGGCTACTTGGGGCGAGGTGACGGCGGGACTCGGCATGTTGTTGGGTTGCTCCGGACAGGTTGGGTCGTAGGGACAAATCGGGATTTACCCATCGAGGCTACTCGACATGGCACAACCTGGACAAACCGGCCAACCACCGAGGCGATGTCGCCGCGACGTCCGCCCGTCAAAACTTGGCGATCAGCACTACTCCGCACACCAGCAAAACTCCGCCGAGGCCCCGCAACGGGGTGATCGGATGCGGGTCCACCCGCAACCAGCCAAAGTGATCGATTGCCAGCGACATGAGGAGCGCCGACGAGACGGTGAAACCCATGAACGCGCCCGCCCCGACCCGGTTGACCAGCGTGAGGCCGGCGTAGACCTGGACGGCCCCGACCAGGCCGCCGATCACGGCCCACCAGGGCATCGACGCGACGTCCTTGGCCGTGGGCAGCGGTTTCGGCCACACCAGGAACGCGATAACGAAGAAAACGGTGACCACGACGAACGAGATCGCCGATGCCAGCCACGGGTTGACCATGTGCCGGTAAAGCTGACCGTTCATGGCGGCCCCGCAGGTCTGCAGCGCGCCGCCCAGGACGATGACGGGGATGATCCAGCCGGCGTTCACGAAACTCCTGACTATGGGGCACACACGTGGTCGTGTGCGTTTTGCCCCGGGGCCGGCCGCCGCAAACCCCCCGCACGCCGCAGATACCGCGACCGCGCTTGACCGGGCGCATGGTCAGTGCGCCGCCGCGTCCCAGCTGCGGCCGTAGCCCACCGATACCTCCAGCGGGACGTCGAGCGGATAGGCGCCGCCCATCTTGTCGCGCACCAGCTTTTCGAGCCGTTCGCGCTCGCCGGGCGCGATCTCGAACAGCAGCTCGTCGTGCACCTGCAGCAGCATGCGCGAGGCCAGCCCGGCCTCCGTGATCGCCTTGTCGACCTCGATCATCGCCACCTTGATGAGGTCGGCGGCGCTGCCCTGGATGGGCGCGTTGAGCGCGGCCCGCTCGGCGGCCTCGCGCACCTGGCGGTTGCTGCTGTCCAGCTCGGGCAGGTAGCGCCGCCGGCCCAGCACCGTTTCGGTGTAGCCGTCCTTGCGGGCCTGCTCGACGACGTCCATCAGGTAGTCGCGCACCCCGCCGAACCGGGCGAAGTAGGCGTCCATCTGCTCCTTCGCCTCTTCGGTGGAGATCTTGAGCTGCTGCGACAGCCCGTAGGCGCTCAGCCCGTAGGCCAGCCCGTACGACATCGCCTTGACCCGGCGCCGCAGCTCGGCGGTGACCTCCTCGATCGGCACGCCGAACGCCCGCGAGGCGACGAACGAGTGCAGGTCCTCCCCCGTGTTGAAGGCTTCGATGAGGCCCTCGTCGCGGGACAGGTGGGCCATGATGCGCATCTCGATCTGGCTGTAGTCGGCCGTCATCAGCTCGCTGTAGCCGTCGCCGACGACGAACGCGTCGCGGATCCGCCGGCCCGCCTCGGTGCGGATCGGAATGTTCTGCAGGTTCGGCTCGGTCGACGACAGCCGGCCCGTGGCCGCGATGGTCTGGTTGAACGTGGTGTGGATGCGCCCGTCGGAGGCCACCGAGTTCAGCAGCCCGTCGACGGTGACCTTGAGCCGCGTGACGTCGCGGTGGGTGAGCAGGTGCTGCAGGAACGGGTGGCCGGTCTTGTCGAAAAGACTCTGCAGGGCGTCGGCGTCGGTGGTGTAGCCGGTCTTGGTGCGCTTGGTCTTCGGCATCTCCAGCTCGTCGAAGAGCACCGTCTGCAATTGCTTGGGCGAGCCCAGGTTGATCTGCTTGCCGATCACCGCGTAGGCCGCCTCGGCCGCGTCGCGGATCTGGTGGGCGAAATCGCTTTGTAGCTCGCCGAGCAACTCCAGATCCACTGCGATGCCGGCGTTTTCCATGCCCGCCAGCACCCGCTGCACCGGCAGCTCCATGCCGGATAGCAGCGACGTGGAGTTGATGCGGGCCAGCTCCTCGTCGAGCGCGTCGGCCAGGTCCAGCACCGCGACGGCCCGCAGGATCAGCGTCTGCACCGCCTGGTCGTCGATGCCCTCGGTGTCGTCGAGCAGCGAAAGCTGTTGCTGCTCAGGGTTTTCGGCGCGCAGCTCGCGGCGCAGGTAGCGCAGCGACAGGTCGTCGAGGGAGAAGCTGCGCTGCCCCGGACGCACCAGGTAGGCCGCCAGCGCGGTGTCGGAGGTGATGCCGTTCAGCGTCCAGCCCCGCCCTGCCAGGTCGTGCATCGCCAGCTTGGCCTCGTGCAGCGCCTTGGGCGGCCCCGGGTCGGCCAGCCATGATGCCAGCGCCGCCTCGTCGTCGGGATCCAGCGCCGAGGTGTCGAGGTAGCGGCCGTCGCCGTCGGCGGAGACGATGGCCAGCGCGGTGGCGTCGGCGTCGTAGGCCAGGTGGGTGCCGACGACGGCCAGGCCGAAGCGCCGCCCCGAGCTGTGCTCGGCCAGCCACGCGGCCAGCTCCCCGGCCTCGAGCGCGCCGCCGCGCACGTCGAAACCCGCGTCGACCTCGGGCTCGACGGCGGCCAGGGTCTCGAACAGCCGGTCGCGCAGCACCCGGAACTCGAGGTCGTCGAACAGGCGGTGGATCTGGTCGCGGTCCCACGGCAGCAGCCGCAGCGTGTCCGGGGTCTGCGCCAGCGGCACGTCCTTGACCAGGTCGGTGAGCTCGCGGTTGCGGATGACGCCGGCCAGGTTCGCCCGCAGCGCGTCGCCCACCTTGCCGCGCACCGAATCCACGTTGTCGACCAGGCTTTGCAGGGAGCCGTATTCGGCGATCCACTTCGACGCGGTCTTCTCCCCGACCCCAGGAATGCCGGGCAGGTTGTCGCTGGGATCGCCGCGCAGGGCGGCGAAGTCGGGGTACTGCTTGGGGGTCAGCCCGTATTTCTCGACGACGGCCTCGGGGGTGAACCGGGTCAGCTCGCTGACGCCCTTGCGCGGGTACAGCACGGTCACGTCGTCGCTGACCAGCTGCAGGGAGTCGCGGTCCCCGGTGACCACCAGCACGCGGTAGCCCTCGTTCTCCGCCTGGGTGGCCAGGGTGGCGATCAGGTCGTCGGCCTCGAAGCCCTGCTCGGAGAGCACCGTGATGCCCAGCGCGTTGAGCACTTCCTTGGTGATGTCGATCTGCCCGTGGAACTCGTCGGGCGTCGACGACCGGTTGGCCTTGTACTCCGGGTAGCGCTCGGATCGGAACGTCTGCCGCGAGACGTCGAACGCCGCCGCGATGTGCGTCGGCGCCTCGTCGCGCAGCAGGTTGATCAGCATGGCGGTGAATCCGTAGACCGCGTTGGTGGTCAGGCCGCCGCGGGTCTTGAAGTTCTCGGCGGGCAGCGCGTAGAACGCCCGGAACGCCAGCGAGTTGCCGTCCAGCAGCATCAGGGTCGGCTTGGTTTCTTGCGCGGGGGCGATCGGCACGGGTTTCACTCTAAGCACTCGGTGTGACGCGCTTCCGCCGTCAACGGAACTGCAACACGTTTCAGTTTTGTGGCCGCGCTGGGTAGGCTGGCCCGGTGCCAGAGGTCACCAGCCCACAGCCCGCGATCGACGGTTGGTTCGCCGCCGATGACGCCGGAAACCCGCATCTGATCGGCGCCAAATGCCCGCAGTGCGGCACCTACGTCTTCCCGCCGCGGGAGAACAACTGCCCCAACCCGGGCTGCGCCAACGACGCGCTCGAGTCGGTCGCGCTGTCGACGCGGGGCACGCTGTGGAGTTACACCGAAAACCGGTACGCACCACCGCCGCCCTACCCCTCGCCGGACCCGTTCGAGCCGTTCGCCGTCGCCGCGGTCTCGCTGGCCGACGAGGGACTGATCGTGCTGGGCAAGGTGGTCGAGGGCACGCTGGCCGCCGACCTCAAGGTCGGCATGGAGATGGAGCTGACCACCATGCCGCTGTTCACCGACGACGACGGCGTCGTGCGCGTCGTGCACGCATGGAAGGTCTCCTCATGAGCGCGCCCGAACCGCTGTACATCCTCGGCGCCGGGATGCACCCCTGGGGCAAGTGGGGGCGCGACTTCACCGAGTACGGCGTCGTGGCCGCCCGCGCCGCCCTGGCCGAGGCCGGCCTGGACTGGCGCCAGATCCAGCTGGTCGCCGGCGCGGACACCATCCGCAACGGCTACCCCGGGTTCGTCGCGGGCGCCACGTTCGCGCAGAAGCTGGGCTGGAACGGGATTCCGGTCAGCTCAAGCTATGCCGCGTGCGCCAGCGGCTCGCAGGCCCTGCAGAGCGCGCGGGCCCACATCCTGGCCGGCTTCTGCGACGTCGCGCTGGTGATCGGCGCCGACACCACGCCCAAGGGTTTCTTCGCGCCGGTCGGGGGCGAACGTAAGAATGACCCCGACTGGCAGCGGTTCCATCTGATCGGCGCGACCAACACGGTGTACTTCGCGCTGCTGGCTCGGCGGCGGATGGACCTCTACGGCGCCACGCTCGAGGACTTCGCTCAGGTCAAGGTCAAGAACTCCCGGCACGGCCTGAACAACCCGAATGCCCGCTACCGCAAGGAGAATTCGATCGACGACGTGCTGGCCAGCCCCGTCGTCTCGGATCCGCTTCGGCTGCTTGACATCTGCGCGACGTCCGACGGTGCGGCCGCGCTGATCGTGGCGAGCAAGTCGTTCGCCGAGAAGCACCTGGGCTCGGTGGCGGGCGTGCCGTCGGTGCGCGCGATCAGCACGGTCACCCCGCGCTACCCCCAGCATCTGCCCGAATTGCCTGACATCGCAACGGATTCCACCGCGGCGGTGCCGGCGCCCGACCGGGTGTTCAAGGACCAGATCCTCGACGCCGCCTACGCCGAGGCGGGCATCGGGCCCGAGGACCTGAGCCTGGCCGAGGTCTACGACCTGTCCACGGCTTTGGAGCTCGACTGGTACGAGCACCTGGGGCTGTGCGGTAAGGGCGAGGCCGAGTCGTTGCTGCGCAGCGGCGCCACCGCGATCGGCGGCCGGATCCCGGTCAACCCGTCGGGCGGGCTGGCCTGCTTCGGCGAGGCCATCCCCGCGCAGGCCATCGCGCAGGTGTGCGAGCTGACGTGGCAGCTGCGCGGTCAGGCCACCGGCCGGCAGGTGGAGAACGCCACCGTCGGCGTCACGGCCAACCAGGGCCTGTTCGGTCACGGCTCGTCGGTGATCGTCGCGCGCTAGTTCTTTCCGGGCGCGAGCGCCCGCAAATGTACGCACTTGACGGCGTGTCGGCGTACAGACGCGGCCGCTCGCGGCTATTCGGCGGGGGTGTCGAGAGTTTCCAGGACGACCTCGGCCACGCGCTTCATGGTGGTCCGCCGGTCCATCGCCGCACGCTGGATCCACTTGAACGCCTCGGGCTCGGTCATGCCTTGCTTGGTCTGCAGCACGCCCTTGGCGCGTTCGACCAGCTTGCGGGTCTCCAGCCGGTCGGACAACGTCGCCACCTCGCGCTCCAGCTCGCTGATCTCGCTGAAGCGGCTGACGGCCAGCTCGATGGCCGGGATCAGGTCGCTGATGGTGAACGGCTTCACCAGGTACGCCATCGCGCCGGCGTCGCGGGCCCGCTCGACCAGGTCGCGCTGGCTGAACGCGGTCAGCACCACGATCGGCGCGATGCGCTTGCTGGCGATCTCCGAGGCCGCGTCGATCCCGTCGCGGCGGGGCATCTTCACGTCCATGATCACCAGGTCCGGCTTATGACGCTCGGCCAGCTCGACGGCCTCCTGCCCGTCGCCGGCCTCGCCGACGATTTCGTAACCCTCCTCCCGGAGCATCTCCGCCAGGTCCATGCGGATGAGCGCTTCGTCTTCGGCGATCAGGACCCGGCGCTGTACAGCGGCGTCGGTGTCGGTCGTGGGGCCTGCCATGACCGACATTGTGTCGTGGGCGGCTGTGGCCAGGAACCCCGGGGGCTTCATCTAAGGTGGGAGGCCGGATCGAGCCCTCGTATCCCAACTGGCAGAGGAAACGGATTCAAAACCCGTACAGTGTGAGTTCGAATCTCACCGAGGGCACCGCGCGGGTACGAGCAAAAGTATCCCGGCTTGTGCCACCCGCATACCCGGTCAAGCTACCGAATTGTGGTCTGGCCGTCGGGATTCAGCTAGGAAAACTCCGCGGCAAGCGTACGGTCGCCTGAACGGAGACTTCCACGACAGCAAGGCCCTCACCAACGCAATCGGCGTTGTCGGGGACCAAGCCCCCCGCGTCAACGTCCTCGCCAGCAAACGCGTGAATCATGACAGATTGTCCGCGTGCGTTTCATCCCCGCGCCGACCGCGGGAACCCATCTAGCCAACCAGCGGAAGAACGATGCAATATTGAGTCGTGGACGCGCTTAGTGCGTAGCCGAATGTGAGCGTGCCGCCGTTCCCAGGGCCATCGTCGATGAGAAGCGCCAGCGTACGAATGGAGTTTTCCGCGACGTTTGTATCGCTGAGTCCCGTTGCTGAAGTCGCGTTGGCGTTAGTTCCGCCGTACTACGGGCCGATGCGTGTTGGAATTGCGCGCAATAGACTGCGATCGCCGGTTGCCGTAATCATGGACCCTTCGCCCGGACTCCCGCTGAAAACGACATCAAAGCTTCTTCATTCTTTCCCGTTTTGGGAGCAATAGACGTACGCGCTGCCCAGATCAGGGGCCCACCACCTTGGACAGATAGTGCGGCGTAGATGATCCCGATCCAGAATTCAGCCCATCCACGGCCGGTACCGAGATCACCGAGATCACCGAGCGCGGAGGAGGCCGGGACGACGATTTCGGCCGATAGAACGCTAACTCACTAGCCCAAAAGTCTATATATGAAGCGGCTACGAGAACCGTAGCATCCGCATTAACGAAGACGTAGCATCATCCGGTATGAATGCCGTGCTCCGAGCCGCCACCAAGAAGTTGGCTGCGGCGTTAGCTGGTGCCTTGGCGATGCTGGCCAGCGCATTAGTTGGTAGTGCTGCAGTTCGTGCGGACGATCAATGCATTCGTATGCCGGAGTATTTCGACCTGATTCCGACCGGTGTGACTAGGCAAATCTGTACGCACCCAGACGGCAGCTACACGGTATGCCGGTACGGCGGCTTCCTGGGTCAGGGGCAGTGCACAGATTGGCCGGCTCAGCCAGGGCCGCCGCCCGGTATCCCAACAGGACCGCCGCTGATCCCACCACTAGGACCACCGCCGCCGCCTTAATTGGCACTGATGTTTTGTTCTATTGCCCGACGCGTGTTTGAATTGCGGGCAATAGACTGCGATCGCGGCGCCCACGAGGTATTCCACTTTTGCGGGTCGGCCAAGCTGTCACCTGACCCGTACGCTTGGCCTAGGTTGAGAATTTCGGCTCCGATCAAACCCAGCGAACGACTGGTTGTCTCGATTTCCGTGCACACACCCGGCCTGTCCCAATGAGCGTGGATGCGTCGTGTCCGGTTATGCCTTGGTTGGCGAGGAGCGACATGAATTCTTGATCGGAGTAATCCGCGTGTGCGATCCCAGCGGAAGGGAGCGGTAAAGACAGAACGCTGCTGGCCGCCGCAAGTATTGATTTCCACAAGGTTCCTTCCACGCTTCCAGCGTTCTCAGGCCCCCGTGTTTGGTCGCCAATCTGCGCCGGCGCAGGCGTTTCTGCAAGTACACCACGATGGCTACCGTGGCCAGCAAGATGCCACGGCACCCTATTCGGATGGTTCGAGCCGACATATTGCGAAACGTCAGTTCAAGGCCGCGGTCGTGTTTGACTCCGTAAAGATATGATTACGGCCCATAGCTAGCCCATAGCTGGGAGTCCTCAGTGGCCTAACGCCAGCTGAGCTAAAGCGTTGCCTGGGATCGCCGCTATTACGTTTATTACAAACGGCCACACGAAGGCATTCATGCGCGCCCTCCACTGGCCCGTCATTGTGCTCACCGATCCGGCGTGGATGACCGCCGCCGCTAGGCGTTCAAGGGCTTCCTGCAGGTCGAAGTCGCCAACAGCATCGTAGTTGTCGATACACCAATTCAGGTGCGCGATGACCTGCCTGACGTGCATTTTAAGCACGTTGTTGATCGATTGATCTTCATCGAGCAGGTCCTGAATTCCTTGAGCGTACGCCCGGATGTCGTCCAGACCACCGGGATTCAAAACCGGAACGAAATCCTCCAAGCGATCGGCGAGGTTCTCAAGATGGTCAAGGGCCGTCTGATCCATAGTGGCTGTGCCGTTCTGGGACCAGCCATGTGGATAGGCGAATACAAGGTCGCCCCAAGTCTGATAATGCCGACGGAAAACGGCCGTGTTTCGCCCGGCGACCGCCATCTGGTTGAGCAGCTCGTCGATCGAGTCGAGGTGGCGAACGGCGATCCGGTGTGCTGTCCACTCATGGCCGGGATTGTTCAATCCTCGGATCCCCGCCGGATTTTGTTGTGTGGAGCCCTTCCATGCCTGGAGTTGACTCAGCAAGAGTTGCGCAGGGTTCGCCACAATCCGCGATCGTAGAACCGCGTGAGACCGTGCGTGCGAAGTTCGGCGCTTTCAGCGGGCCACTAGGGCTCCCGTGACCACATTTTGCCCACAATTTTCGTGGGCACGGGTGATCTCAAGGCATCTCGATGTCACCTGACTCCGCCTACACTGGGTTGGACGTACGGTAATGCCACACGGTCGCGGAAGGGGTGATAGCGATGGCAGTCGAGATCGAACAGCGCGAAGATCAGCGCCGCGAGGCGGAGTACGTTGAGCAGCGGATCCTGCGCGACCCCGCCGGGTACTTTCGCGACGAAAGGGACCGCGTGAGCAGAGAAGTCGAGCAGGCTCTCGTCGAACACCCGACCGACTGAAGACTGGTAGGCGCGACGGTTCCGGCCGGCCGCCGAACAACGATTAGCCGCCCGTTCCCTGGCGCCGCCACACCGCGATCATGCTGTACACCATCGGCCACGGCGCGAAAACCGCCGAGGAACTCACCGCCGCGCTGCGCCGCCACGACATCACGCTGCTGGTCGACGTGCGCAGCTTCCCGGGCTCGCGGCGGAACCCCGACGTGTCGAAGCAGGCCATGCCGGACTGGCTCAACGCCGCCGGCATCGCCTACCGGCACGAGCCGGACCTCGGCGGGCGGCGCAAGCCGCCGAAGACCCCGATACCGCGCGACCAGTGGTGGGAGAACGCGTCGTTCGCCAACTACGCCGCGCACACCCGCACGCCCGAATTCCAGGAGGCGTACCGCCGGCTGCTCGACGACGCCGAGACCGCCAACGTGGCCGTGATGTGCGGGGAGCCGACCTGGTGGCGCTGCCACCGGCGCATGATCGCCGACCTGGCCAGCCGCGACGGCCGCGAAGTGCAGCACATCATGCCCAACGGCACGCTGTCGTTGCACCGACAGTCGGACTGGCTCGCCCAAGAGAAGGAATAGGCACACCCCGAACAACGGTTACGCTGTGAATCGTGGCGGCTAAGAAATGCGGAGCCCCACCTCGGTCGGACGGCTCGCCGAATCGCCCGGACTGCGTCGCCGCGGTGCGGGCCCAGACCCGTGACCGCAATCAGCACTACGCCGACAGCGCCGCCCGCCGGGCCCGAGCGCTCACGATCGCCTCGTGGCTGGCGGTGCTGGTCAGCGCCACGTTCATGGTCATGCAGGTCGTCACCGGAACCTGGACGTGGCAGATCAGCGGCGTCAACGCCGCCGCCATGGCGACGTTTGCGGCGGTCCCGTGGTTGCAGCGGTTCGGGGAATTGGTTGCGCCACTTACCTTTATCGGCGCGGCCTACGTCACGGTCTTCGCCACCGCCTGGGACACCGGCACCGGTTCGGGAGCCGAACTGTTCTTCCTCGTCGGGGCCTGTCTGGTGGTGCTGCTGCTGGGCATCGAACACATCGTGCTGGCCTCGGCGCTGGCGACCGTCGCGGCCGGCCTGATCATCGCGGTGGAGTTCCTGCTCCCGCGCGACACCGGGCTGCAGCCGGCCTGGGCCGTCTCGGCGGGCTTCGTCATCTCGACCGTCTCCAGCATCGTGGTGGTGGTCGTGACGGTGTGGTTCGCCCTGCGTGACACCGCGCGCGCCGAGGCGGTCATGGAAGCCCAGTACGACCGCTCCGAGGCGTTGCTGCAAAACATTTTGCCCGCCAGCATCGCCGAGCGGCTGAAGGAACCCGGCCACAGCGTCATCGCCGACAAATACGACGACGCCTCGGTGCTCTTCGCCGACATCGTCGGGTTCACCGAGCGGGCCAGCACCATGTCGCCCGCCTCCTTGGTGCGCGGCCTCGACCGCCTGTACGGCGCATTCGACGCGCTGGTCGACAAGCACGGGCTGGAAAAGATCAAGGTCAGCGGCGACTGCTACATGGTGGTCAGCGGGGTCCCGCGCCCGCGTCCCGATCACGCCCAGGCTTTGGCGGATTTCGCGCTCGACATGGCCAATGTCGCGGCGGGACTGAAGGATCCGGAGGGCCGGCCGGTGCCGCTGCGGGTGGGCATGGCCTGCGGGCCCGTGGTCGCCGGCGTGGTGGGCGCGCGCCGGTTCTTCTACGACGTGTGGGGCGACGCCGTCAACGTCGCCTCCCGGATGGAATCCACCGACTCGGCGGGACGCATCCAGGTGCCTGAGGCGATGTACGCACGCCTCAAGGACGAGTTCGTGCTGCAGGAGCGCGGCCGCATCGACGTCAAGGGAAAGGGCACGATGCGCACCTGGTACCTGATCGGCCGCAAGGCGCCCGAAGAGCCCGCCGACCTGCTCGCCGACGAACCCCGCACGGCGCGCGTCTGACCCGTGGCGCTAGCGAAACCGATCTACTACACTGTGTCGTAGTTTGCCATACTCGGGGAGATGACAGATGAATGTCGTCGACATTTCACGGTGGCAGTTCGGTATCACCACCGTCTACCACTTCGTCTTCGTGCCGCTGACCATCGGCCTGGCCCCGCTCATCGCGATCATGCAGACCGTGTGGGTGGCCACCGGCAACACCGCGTGGTATCGCCTCACCAAGTTCTTCGGCAAGTTGTTCTTGATCAACTTCGCCATCGGCGTGGCCACCGGCATCGTCCAGGAATTCCAGTTCGGGATGAACTGGTCGCACTACTCGAAGTTCGTCGGCGACATCTTCGGGGCACCGCTTGCGATGGAGGGCCTGGCCGCGTTCTTCTTCGAATCCACGTTCATCGGCCTGTGGATCTTCGGCTGGAGCCGGCTGCCGCGGCTGGTCCACCTGGCGTGCATCTGGATCGTCGCGATCGGGGTCAACGTTTCCGCGTTCTTCATCATCGCGGCGAACTCGTTCATGCAACACCCGGTCGGCGCCCACTATAACCCCGTCAGCGGCCGCGCCGAGCTGGACAGCATCATGGCGTTGCTCTCGAACAACACTGCGCAGGCGGCGTTTTCGCACGCGGTGGCGGGTTCGTTGCTGACCGCCGGGACGTTCGTCGCCGCGGTCAGCGCGTGGTCGCTGGTGCGTTCGCGCACTGATCCGCGCACCCTGTTTCGCCCGGCGGCCATCCTGGGGTGCTGGGTCGCGCTGCTCGCCGCCGTCGGCCTGTTCTTCACCGGCGACCGGCAGGGCAAGCTGATGTTCATTCAGCAGCCGATGAAGATGGCGTCGGCGGAATCGTTGTGCGACTCCCAAACCGATCCGCAGTTCTCCATCCTGACGATCGGCCGGCAGAACAACTGCGACGCCCTCACCCGCGTGATCGAGGTGCCCTACGTGCTGCCGTATCTCGCCGAGGGCCGATTCAGCGACGTCACCCTGCAGGGTGTGCGCAACATTCAGCAGGACTACCAGCACCGATTCGGGCCGAACGACTACCGGCCCAACCTTTTCGTCACGTACTGGTCGTTCCGCGCGATGATCGGGCTGATGGCGGTCCCGGTGCTGTTCGCGCTGGCGACGTTGTGGCTGACCCGCGGTGGCCGCCTGCCCCGCCGGCGCTGGTTCGCGTGGTTCGCGCTGCTGACCATCCCGACCCCGTTCCTGGCGAACAGCGCCGGCTGGATATTCACCGAAATGGGGCGCCAGCCCTGGATCGTCGTGCCCAACCCGACCGGCGACCAGCAGGTGCGCCTGACCGTCGCCCAGGGCGTCTCCGACCACGCCCCCGCGATGGTCGTCACCTCGCTGGTGACGTTCACCCTGACGTACGCGGTGCTCGCGGTCGTCTGGGTCTTCCTGCTCAGGCGCTACATCGTCGAAGGACCGCAGGAGCACGACGCGGAACCGGCGCCGCCCAACGCGCCCGGCGACGACGAGGTCGCGCCCTTGTCCTTCGCGTACTAGGGCGCCGACCCGGAAAGGAGCTGACCCGTGGGACTGCAGGAGTTGTGGTTCGGCCTCATCGGCGTGCTGTTCTTCGGGTTCTTCATCCTGGAGGGCTTCGACTTCGGCGTGGGCATGCTGATGGAGCCCCTGGCGCGCTTCAGCCGTTCCGGCACCGGCGATCCGGAGCTGCACCGCCGCACCGCGCTCAACACGATCGGGCCGGTCTGGGACGGCAACGAGGTCTGGCTGATCACCGGCGGCGCGGCGATGTTCGCCGCGTTCCCCGGCTGGTACGCCACCGTGTTCTCGACGCTGTACCTGCCGCTGCTGGCGATCCTGTTCGGGATGATCCTGCGCGCCGTCGCGATCGAGTGGCGCGGCAAGATCGACGACACGAAGTGGCGCGGCTGGGCCGATTTCGGGATCGCGGCCGGCTCGTGGCTGCCCGCCGTGCTGTGGGGCGTCGCGTTCGCCATCCTGGTGCGCGGCCTGCCGGTCGACGCCGCCGGCCGCATCCACCTGTCGATCACCGACGTGCTCAACCCCTACACCGTGCTGGGCGGGCTGGCCACCGCCGGGCTGTTCCTGCTCTACGGCGCGGTGTTCGTCGCGTTGAAGACCTCCGGCACGATCCGCGACGACGCGCACCGGTTCGCGGTGTGGTTGTCGCTTCCGGTGACGGGACTGGTTGCGGGATTTGGGCTTTGGACGCAGCTGGCGCACGGCAAGGCCTGGACGTGGGTCGCGCTGGGCGTCGCGGTGGTCGCGCAGCTGGCGGCGGTGCTTTCGGTCTGGCGGCGCACCTCGGACGGCTGGGCATTCGCGTGCACGGCGGTGGTGGTCGCCGCGGTCGTCGTCCTGCTGTTCGGCGCGTTGTACCCCAACCTGGTGCCGTCCACGCTGAACGACGCGTGGAGCGTGACGATCTACAACGCCTCGTCGACCCCCTACACGCTGAAGATCATGACCTGGGTGACGGCGATCATGGCCCCGCTGACGGTCGCATACCAGGCGTGGACGTATTGGGTGTTCCGGCAGCGGATCTCGTCCGAACGGATACCGCCGCCGATCGGCCTCGCGCGGCGGGCGTCCTGACCGCCAAGGAGTCCCGCGCGCCGCTGGACCCGCGACTGTGGCGGGCATCGGCCGCGTTACGGCGCTACCTGGGCGCCGTGGTGGGCTGCGGGGTCGTGATCTCCGCCTGTGCGATCGGGGCGGCGATCGTGCTGGCGGACATCGTCGCGGGGCTGGTCGGCGGTCCGCCGCGCGCATGGGTGGGCCCGCTGTCACTCCTGGTGGGGCTGTGGGCCGTTCGCACCGTGGCGCACTGGCTGCAGGCCCGCCTGGGCCAGCGCGGGGCCAGCGCGGTCATCGCCGACCTCAACGGCCAGGTGCTGGCCGCGGTCACCGCGCGCGACCCGAGAACGCTTGCCGCACAGCGGGCCGCCGCCGCGGTGGTGGTCACCCGCGGCCTGGACGGGCTGCGCCCCTACTTCACCGGATACCTGCCCACGCTGCTGCTCGCCGCGATCCTCACCCCGGCGACGGTCGCGGTGATCGCGTTCTACGACCTGAAATCGGTGGCGGTCGTGGCGATCACGCTGCCGCTGATCCCGGTCTTCATGGTGTTGATCGGGCTGGCGACGGCTGAACGGTCGGCGGCCGCGCTGGAAGCCATGACGACCCTGCAGGCCCGGCTGCTGGACCTGATCGCCGGGATCCCGACGCTGCGGGCGTTGGGACGTGGCCGGGGTCCCGAGCGCCGGATCGCCGAACTGGCCACCGCGCACCGGCGTTCGGCGATGGCCACGCTGCGGATCGCGTTCCTGTCGGCGCTGGTGCTCGAATTGCTGGCCACGCTGGGCGTGGCGCTGATCGCGGTCGGCATCGGGCTGCGCCTGGTGTTCGGCGAGATGACCCTGACCGCCGGGCTGACCGTGCTGCTGCTGGCGCCCGACGTGTACTGGCCGCTGCGCCGCATCGGCGTGGAATTCCATGCCGCCCAGGACGGCAGGACCGCCGCCGACAAGGCGTTCGCCCTCATCGGCGAGCCGGCCGCCCCCGCGGCGCGAACCCGGGCGGTGAACGCGCGCGGCGAGCAGATCCGCGTCGAAGACCTCAGCGTGGCGGGCCGCGACGGTGCTGCGCCGCGCGGCCTTAATGTCGTGATCGACCCCGGACGGGCGACGGTGCTGACCGGACGCAACGGCGCCGGCAAGAGCACCACGCTGCAGGCGATCACCGGGCTCGCCGCGGCGTCGTCGGGGCGGGTCACCGTCGGCGGCGTCGACGTCGCCGGCCTCGACCCCGCCGCGTGGTGGCGACAGCTGTCGTGGCTGCCACAGCGCCCGGTGCTGGTCCCCGGCACCGTGCGCGACAACCTTTTGCTACTGGGCCCGCTGGACGACCTCCAGGGCGCCTGCGCCGCATCGGGTTTCGACGAGGTGCTGGCCGAGCTGCCCGACGGGATGGACACCGTGCTCGGGCGCGGCGGCGTCGGGCTGTCCCTGGGCCAGCGCCAGCGGCTGGGCCTGGCCCGCGCGCTGGGCTCGACGGCGCCCGTGCTGTTGCTCGACGAGCCGACCGCGCACCTGGACGCGCGCACCGAGGAGCGGGTCCTGCGGGCCATCGTCGAGCGGGCCCACGCCGGCGCGACGGTGGTGGTCGTCGGCCACCGCGAGCCCGTCGTCGCCATCGGTGACCGCGTGGTCGATGTCGGGGTGTGCCATGCGCCGGTCTGACCTCGCGGCCATGGGTCTGTTGCGTCCGCGGCTGCCCCGGGTTTTGGGCGCCGTCGCGCTGGGCGTGCTGTCGCTGGGCAGCGCCCTTGCCCTGGCGGGGTTTTCGGCGTGGCTGATCACGCGGGCCTGGCAGATGCCGCCCGTGCTGGACCTGTCCGTCGCGGTCGTCGCGGTGCGCGCGTTCGCGATATCCCGGGGCGTGCTGCACTACTGCGAACGGCTGGCCACCCACGACACCGCGCTGCGTGCGGCCGGCGCCGCCCGGGCCGAGATCTATCGCCGGCTGGCGCGTGGGTCGGCGAGCGCCGCCGTGCGCCTGCCGGGCGGCGAGCTGGTGGCGCGGGTCGGTGCCGACGTCGACGAGCTGGCCAACGTGCTGGTGCGCGCCGTGGTGCCGATCGGGGTCGCGGTGGTGCTGGGGCTGGCCGCGACCGCGGCGGTGGCGGTCATCTCGCTGCCGGCCGCCGCAGTGCTGGCGGGCTGCCTGCTGGTCGCCGGCTTGGCCGCCCCCCTGCTCGCCGGCCGGGCGGCCGCGGCGCAGGAAGAGGTTGCCCGACACCACCATTCCGGCCGCGACACGTCGGCGATAGTAGCGCTCGAACACGCGCCGGAGCTGCGCGTCGCCGGCGCGCTACCCGGTGTCATCGCCGATTCGCGACGCCGCCACCACGACTGGGCCCGCGCCCTCGACGCCGCCGCGCGACCGGCGGCCATAGCCGAGGCGATGCCGACCGCGGCGATCGGTGCCAGCGTGCTGGGCGCGGTGGCGGCCGGGATCGGGTTGGCGCACGCGGTCGCACCCACCACGCTGGCCATCCTGATGTTGTTGCCGTTGTCGGCCTTCGAGGCCACGACGCCGCTGCCGGCCGCCGCGGTTCAGTTGACACGCTCGCGCATCGCCGCGCGCCGCCTGCTCGACCTGGCGCCGCCGGAGGCCCCGAGCGGGCCGCGCGAACCGGTGCCCGCCGGCGTGCTGTCGGCCGATGTCACGTCCGGTCACCCCGGCGCCGCGCGGCCGACCCGGGTGACGCTCGACCTGCCGCCCGGCGCCCGCCTGGCCGTCACCGGCGCCAGCGGTTCCGGCAAGACGACGCTGTTGATGACGCTCGCGGGGCTGATGCCCCCGCTGGACGGGCGCGTGACGCTGGGCGGGACCGACGTCCGTCGTTTCGACGACGACGAATTGCACCGGAGCGTCAGCTTTTTCGCCGAGGACGCGCACGTCTTCGCCACCACGGTCCGCGACAACCTGCTGGTCGCCCGAGGCGATTGCCCGGACGACGAGCTGACGGCCGCGCTGCAGGCGGTCGGCCTGGGCGGGTGGCTGGCCGGCCTGCCCGACGGCCTGTCGACGGTGTTAACCGGTGGCGCGCAGGCGGTCTCGGCGGGACAGCGCAGGAGGCTGTTGCTGGCTCGGGCGGTGATCTCCCCCGCCCGCGTCGTGCTGCTCGACGAGCCCACCGAGCACCTCGACTCGGCCGACGCCGAACGGGTGCTATGGGATCTGCTGGGACCGGACTCCGCGCTGATGTCCGCGCAACGGACCGTCGTCGTCGCTACTCACCACCTGCCCAACGGAATTGGGTGTCGCGAGCTGGCGCTCACAGGTGTCGCCGGCGCGGCATGAACTCCAGCGTCAACAGCACGAGCGCCAACGGAACCAGCTGGGTCATCGAGATCAGCGCGTAGCGGCGGGCGTCCAGCGCATGGAACTTGCGGACGTACCGGTACAGCGACTCCAGCGCGATCAGCGGGTCGAGGATGTGGATCAACCGGTAGAACACGCGCTGCGTCCAGCCGCGGTTCTTGTCGTCGAAGATCTCGGGGAACGCCGCGAACGACAGCGATACCCGCTGCGCCCCAGTCTCTTTGGCGGTCATGATCATGTCGACGCTGAGTCGTTCGTCGATGCCGTTGGGCGCCCCGCGGCGCCGCCACGGAATGTCGAGGGTGATGTCGCTGCCGCCGCCGGCGGTCGCGTAGCGGTGGAAGCCCTGCACGCGCCCGTCGGCGTCCCGGGCGATGATGAGCTTGATTCCGGGGAACCGGCCCTCGAGCACGCCGTCGAGGTTCATGTAGAAGCCGCGGTCGTGGTGCGCGCCGCTGGGGGACGCACGCACCACGTCGGTCAGCTCCGCGAGCAGCTTGTCGTCGAGTTCCTGTTCGGCCACGATCTCGGTGGTGATCCCGCAGTTGTGGGTGCGCTTGACGGCCTGGCGCAGGTTGCGGAACTTGCGGCCCACCATCTCGAAGCTCGGCGCGTCGACGACGACGTCGCGGCCGATCGGGACGGCGCGCAGCGACCGCCCGATCACCGCCGGGTCGCTCCACAGCTCGATTCGCCGCTCGCTGCACCCCACCACCGCGATCCGCCAGCCGTGGGCGTGGCACATGGCGGCGAAGTCGGCGACCAACTCGGGGAACTTGTCCTCGTCGCCGACCGGGTCGGCGCCCACCACGGCAAACCCCAGCCGGGTCCGGTACGCCAGCGCGGCCCGGCCGTCGGCGGTGAAGTGGTAGCACTTGCCGGTTTGCATGGCGAACGGCGCCAGCGCGTCGTCACAGGTAGCGTCGATCAGCGCCCAGATCCGGGGCAAGTCCGCGGGTCGCGGGCGCGACGAGGTGGGCCACATCAGGACCAACCCCGAGCCGGCGATCAGCAAATCGCCGAGCAGGTCGAAGGACAGCACGTGCGAGCCGAGCCCCGCCAGCACGAAGAAGGCGGCGGCGACGGCGTGCAGGGCCGTCACCGGGCGGCCCAGGAAGATGCCCCGGGCGATAAAAGCCACCGCCCCCAGGATCGCCAGCGACCAGCCCAGCCGGTCGCTGTAGTGCCACGCCGGCTGGTGGTGGTAGCGGGCCAGGATGGCGACGAGCCAGCCCGCCGCGCAGACCAGGGCCAGGGCGCCGATCCAGCGGGCGGCCAGCGAATCGACGTGGACGACAACGCGTTCGCGCGCGCGGGGTTTGGTTGCGACGTCGACCGGTGTGCCGTTCACTTATCACCTCCCGATGCGCTGACAAAGCAGCTGGGCGACGTGTGTCGCCTCTGCACCGAATACCCGGCTGGATAGCAATTTACGCCGATCGCGGGCACGCTCGGCCGAAATCGGGCGCTTGTCCTGCGAGTATCCCGTCGATTCCTTATCGGCCGGAGGACGGAAAATATAACAACACGCCCTCCTGCACCACCGTGGCGACGATCTGCCCCGAGCCGTCGAAGAAGTGCCCGGTGCCCAGGCCGCGCGAATCCGCGGCCACCGGCGACGACGTGGAGTACAGCACCCAGTCGTTGAAGTTGACCTGCCGGTGAAACCACACGGAATGGTTCGCGGACGCGGCGAAGATCCGGTCGAACCCCCACGACAGCCCATGGGTGGTGATGACCGAGTCCAGCACCGTGGTGTCCGAGGAGTACACCATGGCCGCGGTGTGCAGCACCGGGTCGTTCGGGATCGCGCCGAGCGCCTTCATCCAGACCCGGTTATGCGGCAGCTTCTCGCCCTTGTCGCGCATCACCCACGACGGATCGTTGGTGAAGCGCCATTCGATGGGCTGCAGCGCGTTGACGAAGTGCGGGACGGTCTGCTCGTAGCCGCGCAACAACTCCGGGAGCGGCGGCTGCGTGTGCGGCCGGGCCACCTGCGGCGGGTCGACGGCGTGTTCGAGGCCGGGACCGCCGGACATGTACGAGATCAGCGCCGAGGACAACACCGTGCCGTCCTGCACGGCGTCGACGCGCCGGTTGGCGAAGCGACGCTCGTCGCGCAGCGCCACCACATGGAATTCGATGTCCTTGCCGGTGTCTCCCCCGTTGATGAAGTGCACGGATAGCGAGCTGGGCGGGAGTTCGTCCGTCTTCAGCGTGCGGCTGCTGGCGACGAGGGATTGCGCCATGAGCTGGCCGCCGAAAGTGCGCATGGGGTTCTTGCTGGGATGCGTACCGACGAAACGATGCTCGGCGACGCGCTTGACGTCGAGTATCGCCAGCAGTTGCTCGAAGTCGGACGTGGTTGTCGTCACGGCTAGACGTCGTCCTCCCCAATCCGGTGCACGTGGATCAAATTAGTGGATCCTACGGTGCCCGGCGGGGCGCCGGCGACGATGACCACCAGGTCGCCGCGCTTGTAGCGACCTAGTTCCAGCAGCGACTTGTCCACCTGGCGGATCATGCCGTCGGTGGAGGTCATCATCGGGACGATGAACGTCTCGGTGCCCCAGGTCATGGCGAGTTGGCTGCGCACCTCGGGCCACGCCGTGAAGGCGAGCAGCGGCAGCGGGGTGTGCAGGCGCGCCAGTCGCTTGACGGTGTCGCCGGACTGGGTGAACGCCACCAGCGCCTTGGCGTCGAGGCGCTCGCCGATGTCGCGGGCGGCATACGAGATCACGCCGCGCTTGGTGCGCGGCACGTGCGTCAGCGGCGGGGCGGCCGTGGAATTCTCCTCGACCGCGCAGATGATGCGCGACATCGTGCGGACCGCCGCCATCGGGTGCTTGCCGATCGAGGTCTCCCCCGAGAGCATCAGCGCGTCGGCGCCGTCGAGCACGGCGTTGGCGACGTCGGACGCCTCGGCGCGGGTGGGGCGCGAGTTTTCGATCATCGAGTCGAGCATCTGGGTCGCCACGATGACGGGTTTGGCGTTCTCCCTGGCGATTTGGATCGCCCGCTTCTGCACCAGCGGGACCTCTTCGAGCGGCAGTTCGACGCCGAGGTCGCCGCGCGCGACCATGATGGCGTCGAAGGCCAGCACGATCGCCTCAAGGTTGTCGACGGCTTCGGGCTTTTCGAGCTTGGCGATCACCGGCACCCGCCGACCGATGCGGTCCATCACCTCGTGGACGAGTTCGACGTCGGACGGCGAGCGAACGAACGACAGCGCGACCAGGTCGACGCCGAGGTTCAGCGCGAAGGTCAGGTCTTCGATGTCCTTGTCCGACAACGCGGGCGCGGACACGTTCATCCCGGGCAGCGACATGCCCTTGTTGTTGCTGACCGGGCCGCCCTCGACGACCGTGCACACCACGTCGTCGCCGTCGATGGCGTCGATCACCAGGCTGACGTTGCCGTCGTCGACCAGGACGCGGTCGCCGACCACGGCGTCCTTGGCCAGCCTCTTGTAGGTGGTCGAGACGCGGTCGTGGCTGCCTTCGCAGTCGGCGACGGTGATCCGCACCGTTTCCCCGTCGGCCCAGAACGTGGGCCCCGTGGCGAAGCGGCCCAGCCTGATCTTGGGGCCCTGCAGGTCGGCCAGCACACCGACCGCGCGGCCGGTGGTGTCGGAGGCGGCCCGCACCCGGTCGTAGGCGGCCTTGTGGTCGGCGTAGTCGCCGTGGCTGAAGTTCATTCGAGCGACGTCCATTCCGGCCTCAACCAGCGCCAGGATCAGCTCGTCGGAATTAGTCGCAGGGCCGAGGGTGCAGACGATCTTCCCGCGTCTACTCACGGCGAACCAGCATAGTCGCGCGCGGCGGGGGCCTGTTATCCACCGAGGACGGTCGGAACCAGCGGAAAACCGCCGAGATTGCGCACCACGGTCCAGCCGATGGTGAGGAGCACGATCGTCACCGTTGCCGGTATCGGCATCGGCGGGCGGCCGCGCCGGAGCCTGAACAGGATCCATGCGGCCAGGATCGGGATCCCGATCAGCAGGAAGATGTTGTCGTTGATGGCGGCCGCGAGGTCACCGTGGATGAGGTCGTGTGTCATCCGCAGCCCGCCGCAGAAGGGACAGTTCCAGCCGGTGAGCCATTTGAACGGACACAGCGGATAAACCGAGTGCGTGTCGTGCGGGTCGACCAGGCCGACGTAGCCGAGCGCGCCGGCCAGCAACGCGCCGGTGCCCGCCGCGAGGTAGGCGCGGTGGCGATGCGGACGGTGTTGCGGCGGCGCGTTGCCGTTCCACGGCCGGTCAGTCACGTTTTTCAGCATGCCAGATCCGCGGCTACGTGTCGCCCGTCTCCGGCCCTCCCGCGCGGCCGTATGGCTTCGACGCCGCCACAAGGTGTTTCGGCCTAACCTGATCGTTTCAGCTTTGCGTTGCATTGCTCGCACTCGAAGCTCGATAAGCTCGCCGGCACCGCCTGTACATGTTGGCAGTGGTGACACCTGACCTTTGTGGGCTCGGCGGAATCCGCGCCCTGAGGCGGTGCGTCTTCCTCGTTGCTCGTGCGCCGACGGACGAGCCAGATCACGCCAAGAACCACGGCAAGGACCAAGAGCAGCCAACCGGCCGCCGCCGGGCCATTTTGAGCAAAAACACGTCCCAAGAACGCGAGAAGCTTTGCGATACCCGCAATAGCGGGGCCTACGTCCGCCGCGTAGTACTTCACATTCTGCTCCAGTCCTCGCGGGCAATCCGGGAACCATTTTCGCACCGCGCGAGCCGTCGCGGGCGGAGACTCAACAACCTATATACGCTGCCGGGGGGCGGCGCCGCTGGACACCCACGCCGAATCCCGAGGAGATCCCCGATGCGCACCGAGGTCACATTCCGCTCCGGCGACGATTGGTGCGCCGGCTGGCTGTACCGGCCCGAGGGCTTTGGACAAGAGCGGCCGCTCATGGTTATGGCGCACGGCTTCAGCGCGACCAAGGAACTGCGCCTTCCCGCTTACGCCGAGCGCTTCTGCGCGGCCGGGATCGGGGTGCTGCTCTTCGATTACCGCCACTTCGGCGCGAGCGGCGGCGAGCCCCGCCAGTTGATCGACATCCCCCGCCAGCACACTGACTTCCGTAGCGCGCTGGCCTACGCACGCGATCTCGACTGGGTCGATCCAGCGCGCGTCGGCCTGTTCGGCAGCTCGTTCTCCGGCGGCCACGTGCTGGCCGTCGGGGCGGCGGACGGGCGGGTCGCGGCGATCGTCTCGCAGTGCCCGTTCACCGACGGCCTCGCGACCCTCCGCGCGCTTGGGCTGAAGACGGTCATGCAGGCCACTGTCGCCGGGTTGCGCGATCAGCTCACCGCACTGCGTCGCGGCGAGCCTTATTACATCCCCGCCGCAGCGCCCCCCGGCAGCATCGGCGTGATGAACACCGACGATTCGCTGTCCGGCATGACCACTATCGCCGAGCAGTCGGTCGACGCGCAGTGGGACAACCGCGTCGCCGCCCGGATCATGCTGCGGGCCGGGATGTACCGCCCGGGACTCAAGGCAGCGAAGCTCCCCTGCCCGGCGCTGTTCTGCATCACCGACAAGGACTCGCTCGCGCCGGCTCAACAGACCGCCAAGCTGGCCGCGCGCGGGCCGCGAAACGAGATCAAGCACTACCCGATCGGCCACTTCGACATCTACGTAGGTGAGGACTGGGAGCGAGCGGTCGCCGATCAGACTGATTTTCTCGTCCGCACGCTGAAGCCTTAACGCGACTCCCCTGACGTCAGCGGTTACGGGTCGTCGTCGTCTTCGTTGTCGGTGAAGCGTTCGGGGTGGTGGTAGGCGTTGGTCCTGGGCTGTCCGTGATCCAGGTGTGCGGGTGGGATCCATTCGGTTTGGCCGTGGGCGTTGGTGCGGGTGGTCCAGCCTTGTTCGGCGAGTCGGTTGTCGGGGCCGCAGGCCAGGGTGAGGTCGTCGATATCGGTGCGGTGGGTTGTCTGCCAGCCTTTGAGGTGGTGGACCTGGCTGTGGTAGGCCGGGGCGGTGCAGCCCGGTTTGGTGCACCCGCGATCTTTGGCGTACAACATGATTCGTTGCGCCGGGCTGGCCAGGCGTTGGGTGTGATACAGCGCCAGCGGCTTGCCGTCATGGAAAATCGCCAGATAGTGACGGGCGTGGGAGGCCATGCGGATCACGTCGGCCATCGGCAGCAGGCTCCCGCCGGCGGTCAGGGCCTTGCCGGCGGCGGCCTCCAGCTCGCGCAGCGAGGCGATGGCCACAATCCCCACCGGTAGCCCGTTATGGCTGCCCAGCTTCCCGGAGGCGAACAGGGCGCGCAGCGCGGCCACAAACGCGTCGTGGTTGCGCTGGGCGGTGCTGCGGGTGTCGCGGCGCACCGCCTCGTCGTCGGGGGTGTCGTCGACGACGGGGGTGTCGTCCTCGGGGTTGCAGGCGCCGGGGGCGGCCAGCTTGGCCAACATGGCCTCGATGGCCGCGCGCAGCTCCGGGGTGACCAGCCCGCTGATGCGTGACATGCCGTCGAATTCCTGCTTGCCGAAGACGATGCCGCGGCGGCGGGCGCGCTCGCGGTCGCTGAAGTCGCCGTCGGGGTGGATCCAGTCCATGATTCGCTGGGCGTATTGGGCCACCTCGTCGGGCCGGTACTGGGTGGCCTTGCCGGCTAAATCCTTCTCGGCGGCCTCGCGCAGCGCCACGTCCACCTCGTCGGGCAGATGGGCGAAGAAACTGCGGATCACCTTCACATGCCCATCGCCGATCAATCCCTGGCGTTGGGCGGCCGCGGTCGCGGCAAGCCGCGGCGCCAACGGCTGACCGGTCAGCGCGCGGCGCTGGCCGAGATCCTCGGCCTCGGCGAGGCGCCGAGAGGCCTCGGCCTTGGTGATGCGCAACCCGTCGGCCAGCGCGGTGCGCAGGCTGCCACCCAACTCGGCGGGGCCGGCCTGGGCGTCAAGCTCGTTGATCAGCGTGTGCTGGGGGGAGCGCAGCCGCCGCGCGGCGCGCTCCAGGCGCTGCAGCACCCGCAACCGCTCCGGGGTGGTGAGCACATCGAAGGACAACGCGCCCACCCGGTCCAGGCCAGCGTCGAGCGCGTCGAAGGCTTCGACGATCTCCTCACGACTGCTGCAACCCATGCCCCCGACACTACGAACCACCACCGACAAGAAACCCCCGAATGTGACCACAGAAACCAAAGTGACACAAGGGATTACAGAAAATCGGCGCGTGACGCTTCTCAAGCCGGACGAGCTCGGGCGTCAGCGATTCCTTCGATTCCTCAGCCCCCGGAAGCTGAATCGCCGCCGGGTTACAGCGGCAGTGTCCGATGTTCTCGCGTCATCGACGGAGGAGTCCACGCGCGGCTTCTCGGCCGCCTCTTCGGGCTCAGATAGTTCTGAATCGGCTTCGGGCTCTTCCGGCTCGGGCTCGGCTTCCAGCTCTTCGGGTTCGGGCTCGGCGGCGTCAGCCTCCGCGGCCTCCGTGGCCACGGCTTCCGCTTCCGCGGTCTCCGGCTCCGCGGCTTCGCTCTCGACGTCCTCCGCGACAGCGGCTTCGGCCTCAGCGACTTCAGGCTCGTCGTCTTCGGGCTCCGGCGTTTCCGGTTCCTCTACTTCGGCCTCGACAGCCTTGGCCTCTTCCGGTTCTGCTACGTCAGCATCTTCGGGCTCGGCCTCCGGCTCTTCCTCCTCAGCCGCATCGGCTTCATCATCCGACTCGTCTTCGTCAATCCCGTCAGCCTCGGCCTCCGGCTCCTCCCCCTCAGCCGCTTCAGCTTCCTCCTCCGGCTGCGCTACCTCGGCGTCAGGCTCCTCGGCCTCTACTTCTTCGGCCTCGGCTTCGGCCTCTGCCGCTTCGGCCTCTGCTTCTTCGGGCTCTTCCTCCGGCTCCTCGACTTCGGCCGCCGCCTCTGCAACCTCGGCTTCCGCTTCTTCGGCCTCGGCTTCCTCGGCCTCCGGCTCCTCACCCTCGGGCTCCTCGGCTTCGGCCTCAGGTTCTTCGGCCTCCGGCTCCTCGCCTTCGAGCTCCGGCTCTGCAGCCTCCGCTTCGGGCTCCTCGGCCTCGGCCTCCCGGACTTCGGTGTCTTCGTCGTCCCCACCGCCAGCCGCCGCCGCCCCGCCTGCCCCGACAGCAGCCGCAGCAGCCACCGTCGCGGGCTCGGGCTCCGCCACCTCGACATAATCGCCGCCCAGCGTCGATGGATCCTCGCGGCCCTTCGGCGCCAGGATCATGTACACCACGGCGCCGATGAACACGAAAGTCGACGTGAAGACGTTGATCCGGATCCCGGCGATGAGCGTCGCGGTGTCGTTGCGCAACAGCTCGACGCCGAACCGCCCGACGCAGTAGCCGGCGACATAGAGCGCAAACAGCCGGCCGTGACCGAACTTGAACCGGCGGTCCACGTAGAGCAACAGGACGAAAACCAGGAGGTTCCAGAGCAATTCGTAGAGGAACGTCGGATGTACGACGAGCGCGACCTGTCCGGTTGACGCACCGTCGAGCGAATGCGGGTCGACGTAACCGGAGGGGTCACGCCGGTAAAAGATCTCCAGACCCCATGGCAGCGTGGTCTCCCGGCCGTAGAGCTCCTGGTTGAAATAGTTCCCCAACCGGCCGATGGCCTGCGCCAGGATGATTCCCGGCGCCAGCGCATCGGCGAAGGCCGGCAACGGAATCCCACGCCGCCGGCAGCCGATCCAGGCGCCCACCCCGCCGAGGGCGATCGCGCCCCAGATGCCCAGGCCGCCGTCCCAGATCCGCAGCGCCGCGAAGGACCCGGCGCCGCCCGGACCCCAATACGTCCGCCAGTCGGTGGCCAGGTGGTAGAGCCGCCCGCCGATCAATCCGAACGGCACGGCCCACAGGGCGATGTCGTAGATGACGCCGCGCTGGCCGCCGCGCGCCGCCCAGCGCCGGTCGCCGATCACCAGCGACGCCACGATGCCGATGATGATGAACAGCGCGTACGCGCGAATGGGCAATGGCCCCAAATGCCACACCCCCCGCGGCGGGCTGGGGAAATAGGCGAGCAACCGCGTCATGACGCGGCTCCCCGCACACCGGCGGCGAGTTCCTCGGTGAGGGCGCGCAACGCGGGCAATCCCCCGTCGCCCAGCGCCGACACCAGCGCGGACCCCACGATGACGCCGTCGGCGTAGCTGCCGATCTGCGCGGCCTGCTCGCGCGACCGCACGCCCAGGCCGACGCCGACCGGGATGTCGGACACCTGTTTGACCCGGCCCACCAACTCCGGCGCCGCCTGCGACACCGCGTCGCGCGCGCCCGTCACGCCCATCGTCGAGGCCGCGTAGACGAATCCGCGCGAGGCCTCGACCGTCGTCACCAACCGCTGCGGCGTCGACGACGGCGCGACCAGGAATACGCGATCCAACCGATGCTCCTCGGATGCCGCCAGCCACTGCCCGGCTTCGTCGGGGATGAGGTCCGGGGTGATCAGGCCATGCCCGCCGGCGGCCGCCAGGTCGCGGGCGAACGCGTCAACGCCGTAGTGCAGCACCGGATTCCAGTACGTCATCACCGCCGCGCGCCCGCCCGCCTCGCTGATCGCCTCGACGGCGGCCAGCGTGTCCCGCACCCGCACTCCCCCGTGCAGCGCGGCCTCCGTCGCCCGGGCGATGGTCGGCCCGTCCATGCCCGGATCCGAATACGGCACACCGACTTCGATGATGTCGCAACCGGATTCGACGAGGGCGACCATCGCCTCCACGGAGGTGGGGACGTCGGGGAAACCGGTGGGCAGGTAGCCGATCAGCGCCGCGCGGTTGTCCGCGCGGCAGGACTCGAACGCCGGCCCCAGCCGGCTGGCCTGGCTCTGCTGCACCGTCATAGCAACCCGAACCACTTCGCGGCCGTCTCGACGTCCTTGTCGCCGCGGCCGGACAGGTTCACCACAATCACGGCGCCACTGCCCAATTCGCTGCCCAGCTTCAGGGCACCGGCCACCGCGTGCGCGGATTCGATGGCCGGGATGATGCCCTCCGCGCGGCACAGCAGGCCGAACGCCTCCATCGCCTCGGCGTCGGTGATGGGCCGGTACTCGGCGCGGCCGGTCTCCCGCAGATACGCGTGTTCGGGGCCCACCCCCGGATAGTCCAGACCGGCTGAGATCGAATGGGATTCGATGGTCTGGCCGTCCTCGTCCTGCAGCAGGTAGGAGAACGAGCCCTGGAACGCCCCGGGCGACCCGCCGGTGAACGTCGCGGCGTGCCTGCCGGTCTCGACGCCGTCGCCGGCCGCCTCGAACCCGATCAGCCGCACGCCGGGATCGTCGATGAACGCGTGAAAGATCCCGATCGCGTTGGAGCCGCCGCCGACGCACGCGGTGACCGCGTCGGGCAGCCGGCCGGCCTGCGCCTGGACCTGGGCGCGCGCCTCCAAGCCGATGACGCGCTGAAAGTCACGCACCATCACCGGAAACGGATGCGGCCCGGCGGCGGTGCCGAAACAGTAGTAGGTGCTGTCGGCGTTGGTGACCCAGTCGCGGAACGCCTCGTTGATGGCGTCCTTGAGCGTCTGCGAGCCGGTCTCGACCGAGACGACCTCGGCGCCCAGCAGCCGCATTCGGGCCACGTTGAGCGCCTGGCGCGCGGTATCGACGGCGCCCATGTAGACCACGCACTCCAGCCCGAGCAACGCGCACGCCGTCGCCGTCGCCACGCCGTGCTGGCCGGCCCCGGTCTCGGCGATCACCCGGTGCTTGCCCATCCGCTTGGCCAGCAGCGCCTGCCCGAGCACATTGTTGATCTTGTGAGAACCGGTGTGGTTCAAGTCTTCTCGTTTGAGGAAGATCCGCGCCGAGCCGGCGTGCTCGGACAGCCGGGTGGCCTCGTACAGCGGGGACGGCCGGCCGGCGTAGTTCGCCTGCAACTCGTCGAGCGTGTCCAGGAAGTCGGGGTTGACGCGCTCCTTTTCGTAGGCAGCGGTGACCTCCTCGATCACCGCCATCAGCGCCTCGGCCACGTAGCGGCCCCCGTACACACCGAAATGCCCACCCGGGTCGGGGTCGTGACGGGTGGGTTCGGCGATGGCCGCACTCGAAAGCGGAAGCTCCGGGCGGGACAGACCTACCATCACCAATGCTCGACGAAGGAACGGCTCATCGGCGGGCTAGCGAGACGGTTTCGGGCAGGACGGGTGGGTGCCCGCGGTGACCAGATCGGCGACCGCCGCGCGCGGGTCGCCGCTTTTGACGAGACCCTCACCGACCAACACGGCGTCGGCGCCGGCGCCGGCGTACGCCAGCAGGTCCCCGGTGCCGCGCACGCCGGACTCGGCGACCCTGATCACCTTGCTGGGCAGCCCGGGGGCGATGCGCGCGAAGCAATCCCGGTCCACGGTCAAGGTGGTGAGATCGCGGGCGTTGACGCCGATCACGGTGGCCCCCGCCTTCAGCGCCCGGTCGGCTTCCTCCTCGGTGTGCACTTCGACCAGCGCCGTCATGCCGAGTGATTCGGTGCGGTCCAGCATCGACACCAACGCCGACTGTTCCAGCGCGGCAACGATCAGCAGCAGCATGTCGGCGCCGTGGGCGCGCGCCTCGTGGATCTGATAGGGCTGCACCACAAAGTCTTTGCGCAAGATCGGGATTGAGACCGCGGCGCGCACCGCGTCGAGGTCGTCGAGCGACCCGCGGAACCGTCGCTGCTCGGTCAGCACGCTGATGATCCGGGCGCCGCCGTCCTCGTAGGCGCGGGCCAGCTTCGCCGGATCGCTAATGGGCGCTAGCGAACCCGCCGACGGGCTGGCGCGCTTTACCTCGGCGATGACGCCGATGCCGGGCTCGCGCAACGCGGCCATGACGTCCAGCGGTGGTGGCGCGGCGGCGGCGGCCGCCTTGATCTCGGTCAGGCTGATAACGGCTTCGCGCGCGGCAACGTCGGCCCGGACTCCCTCGAGGATGGAGTCAAGCACGGACGCCGGACTCATGCGTGTCGTTCCCTTCCCACTGCCATCCCACTGCCCGCCACGATTACTTAGCCGATGACGTCACTGAAGGGTAGCGACCGTCACCGCACGGCCGTTCACCGACCCTCGGTGTCAGACCCGCGGGCCCGATCGGTCGGGTCGCATCCCTCGTCAAGCGCATCCCAGATCATCCGCTCCGACATCTCCGGCTTCCCTTGCCCGTCCAGCATCGCCCCGTCGGCGTCTTCGCGTGGCGCATTCGAGCGACGGGTTGCGGGCCTCGCATATTTGGCCGCGCTGCCGCGGGCCGAGCGCATCAACAAAACGGCCGCCGCCAGCGTGCACACCGCGGCGGCCACCGCGATCGCGGCGCCGACGTACCGGCGCTCGCTTCCGACCAGGAACATCACCGGCACATGCGCCAGCTCGGCGCCGCGCACCGCCACCTCCGGTACCACCCAGAGGCTGACCCCGAGGTAGCCGACGGCCAGGCTGGCCGCGGCCAGCAGCGCCGCCAGCACCCGCAGCGGCCAGCCGCGCACGGCGAGCGCCGCGACGGCGGTGGCCAGCATGAGCAGCGCCAATGGCAGCAGCGCCGTCGACCAGGTCGCCCCGGACAGGGTCGCCTGCTTGGGCGGGCCGAGCCCGTCGAACGAGCGGATCACCACCCACGGCAGCCGCGACGCCACCCACAGCGCGCCCGCCGCGAGCACCAGCAGCAGTTGGGCGACGACGATCGTGCGCCGGCCCGGACGGGAGTCAGCCATCGCCGCTCGGGGCCGTCAGCGTCTCGGCGGCGGCGATCGCGTTGAGCACGGCGCGCGCCTTGTTGGCGGCCTCGGTGTATTCGTAAGGCCCGTTGGAGTCGGCCACCACCCCACCGCCGGCCTGCACATAGGCGGTGCCCTCGCGCATCAGCGCGGTGCGGATGGCGATCGCGAAGTCGGCGTTGCCGGCGAAGTCGAGGTAGCCGACCACGCCGCCGTAGAGGCCGCGACGCGTCTTCTCCACCTCTTCGATGAGCTCCATCGCCCGCACCTTGGGCGCGCCGGACAGCGTGCCGGCCGGGAAGCAGGCCGTCACCGCGTCCAGCGCCGTGCGACCCTCGCCGAGCATCCCGGTCACCGTCGACACCAGGTGCATGACGTGGCTGTAGCGCTCGATGTGGCTGTAGTCGTCGACGCGCACGGTGCCCGGGGTGCAGACGCGGCCGAGGTCGTTGCGGCCCAGGTCGACCAGCATGAGGTGCTCGGCGCGTTCCTTGTCGTCGGCCAGCAGTTCCTTTTCCAGCAGCTGATCCTCTTCGTCGGTCTGCCCGCGCCAGCGGGTCCCGGCGATCGGGTGTGTCGTGGCCCAGCCGTCGGCGACGGTGACCAGCGCCTCCGGGCTGGACCCGACGATCGAAAAGTCCGTTGTCCCAGCGTCATTGGGTACGTGCAGTAGGTACATGTAGGGGCTGGGATTGGTCGCCCGCAGCATCCGGTACACGTCGATGGGCGCGACGGCGGTGTCCATCTCGAAGCGCTGCGAGGGCACCACCTGAAAGGCCTCGCCGGCGGCGATCTGCTCGACGAGGTAGTCGACGATCTTGCCGTACTCCTCCACGGTGCGCTGCGACCGGTGCTGGGGTTCGGGGCGGCTGAAGGTGGCCACGGTCGACGGCAGCGGCTGGCCCAGCGCCGCGGTCATCACGTCAAGCCGGGCGACCGCGTCGTCGTAGGCCTCGTTGACGCGCTCGTCGGTGCCGTTCCAGTTCACGGCGTTGGCGATCAGCGTGATGGTGCCCTCGTGGTGGTCGACGGCCGCCAGGTCGGTGGCCAGCAGCAGCACCATGTCCGGCAGTTGGAGGTCGTCGACGGCCAGTTCGGGCAGCCGTTCCAGGCGCCGCACCAGGTCGTAGGCGAAGAATCCCACCATGCCGCCCGACAGCGGCGGGAGCCCATGCAGCGGGCCGGTGGCCAGCAGCTCGAGGGTGGCCCGCAGCGCGTGCAGCGGGTCGCCGCCGGTGGGCGCGTCCTGCGGCACGGCGCCCAGCCACACCGCCTCGCCGTCGCGCACGGTCAGCGCCGACGGCGCGCCCGCGCCGATGAACGACCACCGCGACCACGATCGCCCGTTCTCGGCGGACTCCAGCAGGAACGTTCCGGGCCGGTTCGCGGCGAGCTTGCGGTAGGCCGACAGCGGGGTTTCGCTGTCGGCCAAGACCTTGCGGGTCACCGGAACCACGCGGTGTTCCGCTGCCAGGTGGCGGAACTCCTCCCGGGAGGTGGTGGCGGCGAGGTGGTCGGGCACCGACCCATCCTCCCAGATGTGGTTGGGCGCCTTCGCGCGTAGCGTGACGCCCATGAAAACTGGTGACACGGTGGCCGAGTTCGAACTTCCCGACCAGTCCGGGACGCCCCGCAAGCTCAGCGCCCTGCTCGCCGACGGGCCCGTCGTCCTGTTCTTCTACCCCGCGGCGATGACGCCCGGCTGCACCAAGGAGGCCTGCCACTTCCGGGACCTGGCCGCCGAATTCGCCGCCGTCGGCGCCAACCGGGTCGGCATCAGCGCCGACCCCGTCGAAAAGCAGGCCAAGTTCGCCGACCTGCGCAAGTTCGACTACCCGCTGCTGTCGGACACCGCGGGCACCGTCGCCGCGCAGTTCGGCGTCAAGCGCGGCCTGCTCGGCAAGCTGATGCCGGTCAAGCGCACCACGTTCGTCATCGACACCAGCCGCACCGTGCTCGACGTGATCTCCAGCGAGTTCAACATGGACACCCACGCCGATAAGGCGCTGCAGGTGTTGCGGGCGCGGTCGTCGGGCTGATCGGCGCTTAAGGCACTACGACGAATTGGCCGCCGCCCGTGGCCGTGGCGGTGAGGTTGTTGCCGAGGAACCCCAAGACCGCGGCGAGGTTGAAGCTGCTGGCCGTGCCGGTGAACACGTTGCCACCGGCCAGGGCCGTCTGGCCGGTGCCGCCGATCGCTGTCGCGAGGTTGACGGTGCCGTTGCCGGCAAAGATGTTGCTGTTGTTGGCAAACAGGGAGTCGGCGACGTTGAAGTTGCTGTTGACGAGCCCGTTGGCGCCGGCGCCGGCGTTGCTGTTGTTCCCGGCGACCATGGCCATGTCGAATCCGCCGGTGGCGACGCCGTCCCCGCCCGCGGCCGCAACGCTGGTGTTGCCGAAAACCGGGGCCGAGTCATTGTTACCAAACCCGGCCCCGGCAATGCTGTTGGTGCCCCAGATGCTGGCCAAGTTGTTGAAACCGCCCGACGTGGTAGCGGTGCTGTTGCTGCCATGGACGAAGGCGGTTTGCAGGATGCCGGGGCTGTTGAGGCTGGTGGTGGCGGTCGAGTTGTTGCCGATGACGAAAGCCGTATTGAGGGTGCCGTTGGCCTGCGCGGCGGAATTGGTGCCGATGGCGGAGGCGAAGGCTAGGACGCTGCCGCCCGAGAAGGCGTTGCTGTTCGCGCCCATGGCAAACGAGATGTCGCCGCCGCTCGAGGTGGCCGTCGCGGACCCTGACTGCCACACCTGGAAGCCGCTGACCGACAGCGCCGAGTTCTGCAGTGGGCCCGGCAGCGCCTGGGCGGCGGCCGCCTCGGCGGCCGCGTACGAGCCCGCGCCGGCGCTCAGCGCCTGCACGAACTGCTGATGAAACGCCGCCGCCTGGGCGCTGACCGCCTGAAACGCTTGCGCGTGCCGCCCGAACACCGTCGCGATGGCGGCCGACACCTCGTCGGCACCGGCGGCCAGCACCCCCGTCGTCGGCGCCGCGGCGGCCGCCTTGGCGGCCTGCACCGCCGCACCGATACTCGCCAGGTTTCCCGCGGCGGCCGTCAGCGCCTCCGGCGCGGCAATCAGATACGACATCGCTTCCTCCAATAATTCAGCCCGGCAGATAATCTGCGGCCTGCTCGCCACTACGGCGCGTGGGCGACGGAGAAGCCGCCCGTGGCGCTCGCCGAGAGGTTGTTGCCGAGCAGCCCGTTGACAAAAGCGAGATTGAAACTGGCGGCCGTGCCGGTGAACACATTGCCGCCGGCTTGGGCAAATTGGCCCGTGCCGCCGAGGATGGCGGCGACGTCGACGGAGCCGTCGCCGGCGAAGGCGTTGCTGTTGTTGGCCGCCACCATCGCCGTGTCGAACCCGCCCGTACCGTTGAGTCCCCCACCCGCGTTGGCACTGCTCAAGTTGCCGAAGACCACCGCCGTATTGCTGTTGCCCGCCAGCGCGAACGCACCGGAGGTGTTGCCGAAAACGCTGGCGGAGTCGTTGAAGCCGCCCGCAGTGACGGCGACGCTGTTGTTGCCGTGGACGAAGGCGGTTTGCAGGATGCCGGGCTTGAGGACGCTGGTGGTGGCGGTCGAGTTGTTGCCGATGACGAAGGCCGTGTTGAGCGTTCCGTTGGCCGAGGCGGAGGCACTGGTGCCGACGGCGGAGGAGAACGCCAGGACGCTGCCGCCAGAGAAGGCGTTGCTGTTCGCGCCCATCGCAAACGAGATGTCGCCGAAGCTCGAGGTGGCCTGCGCGGACCCTGACTGCCACACCTGGAAGCCGCTGACCGAGAGCGCCGAGTTCTGCAACGGACCCGGCAACGCCTGCGCGGCGGCCGCCTCGGCGCTCGCATACGAGCCCGCGCCGGCGCTCAAGGCCTGCACGAACTGCTCATGGACCGTGGCCGCCTGCGCGCCGACCGCCTGAAACGCCTGCGCGTGCTGCCCGAACACCGCCGTGACGGCCGCCGACACCTCGTCGGCGCCCGCGGCCAGCACCCCCGTCGTCGGCGCCGCCGCGGCGGCCTTGGCCGCCTGCACCGCCGCTCCGATACTCGCCAAGTCTCCCGCGGCCGCCGTCAGCGCCTCCGGCGCGGCAATCAGATACGACATCGCTTCCTCCCAACGAATCGGCTCGGCGACCGTCGGTTCCAGCTATTAGACGCGCGCAAAATTATAAGCCGCCCTGGTATAAATTCCAGCGATTCTCAGCGACCTCTCAGCGGCGCGGTCTCGAGTCAGGGAATGACGGCCAAGAACAGGTAGGCGGCGAGCAGCACCAGGTGCACCTCGCCCTGCAGTCGGGTGGCCCGGCCGGGCACCACGGTCAGCATGCTGATCACCACGGTCAGCGCGAGCAGCACCAGCTGGGTGGGCTGCAGGCCCAGCACCAGCGGCCCCTTCAGCCAGATGCTGGCCAGCGCGATCGTCGGGATGGTCAGCCCGATGCTGGCCATCGCCGAGCCGTAGGCCAGGTTCAGGCTCGTCTGGATGCGGCCGCGCCGCGCGGCGCGCACCGCCGCGAGCGTCTCGGGCAGCAGCACCAGCATCGCGATGATCACCCCGACGAACGTCTGGGGAAACCCGGCCGCGGTGACCAGGCGCTCGATTGCCGGCGACTCCTGTTCGGCGAGACCCACCACGGCCACCAGCGCGACCAGCAGCAGCACGAGGCTGGTCAGCGCCTCGCGGTTGGTCGGCGGCTCGGCGTGGCTCTCCTCGAAATCGTCGAACAGCCGCTTCTGGCCCTTCTGCGCGACGGGCAAGAAGAAGTCGCGGTGCCGCACGGTCTGGGTGAACACGAACAGCAGGTACAGCAGCAGCGACGCGGCCCCGGCGAAGATGAGCTGGCCGGGTGAGAACTGCTTGCCGGGATGGCTGACGGTGAACGCGGGCAGCGCCAGGCTCAGCGTCGCCAGCGTCGTGAGCGTGGCCAGCGCGGCCCCGCTGCCCTCGGCGTTGAACAGCGTCACGCCGTAGCGCCGGGATCCCCACGACAGCGACAGTCCCGCGATCCCGTTGGTGGTGATCATGAACGCGGCGAACGCCGTGTCGCGGGCCAGCGTGGCGGCCTCGTTGCCGCCGGTGGCCATCAATTCGACGATGATGGCGACCTCGATGATCGTCACCGCGGCCGCGAGCACCAGCGACCCGAACGGCTCGCCGACGCGGGCCGCGACCACCTCGGCGTGCTGGACCGCGGCCAGCACGGCGCCGACCAACAGCGCGGCCTGCAGCGCCACCGCCACCGGCCCGGCGTGTTCTCCCCACGTGAACGTCAGCACGACGACGGCGATCAACGGCACCACTGTGGCCCAGGAGGTCCAGGGCAGCCTTTTCAACATTGCCCGCCATTCTGCCGTGGCCTCAGTAGCATGCTCACATGCCCGAAAGCGGTAGCCTGGCAGAGGGACAGGTGTTCGCCGGTTACACGATCATTCGGCGGCTGGGGACCGGCGGCATGGGCCAGGTGTATCTGGCGCAGCACCCGCGGCTGCCGCGCCGCGACGCCCTGAAGATCCTGCCGAGCGAGCTGACCGCGAACGACGAGTTCCGCCAACGCTTCAACCGCGAGGCCGACCTGGCGGCCAGCCTCTACAACGAGCACATCGTCGGCATCCACGACCGCGGCGAATACGACGGGCAGCTGTGGATCTCGATGGACTACGTGGAGGGCACCGACGCCGCGAAGCTGCTGCGCACCAAGTATCCGTCCGGGATGCCGAAAGCCGATGTGGTGGAGATCATTTCGGCCGTCGCCGACGCGCTGGACTACGCCCACGCGCGGGGACTGCTGCACCGGGACGTCAAGCCGGCCAACATCCTGCTGACCGAGGCCAACCCGCGCCGACGGATCCTGCTGGCCGACTTCGGGATCGCGCGCGAACTCGGTGACATCAGCGGGTTGACCGCGACCAACATGCTGGTGGGCACCACCGCGTACTGCGCGCCCGAGCAACTGCAGGGATCGGATCTCGACGGGCGGGCCGACCAGTACGCGCTGGGCTGCACCGCGTTCGACCTGCTGGCCGGGTCCGCGCCGTTTCGCCACTCCAACCCGGCGGTGGTCATCACGCAGCACCTGTCGGCGCCGCCGCCGCCGATCAGCGAGCGCCGGCCCGACCTGGCCAGCCTCGACGGGCCGCTGGCCAAGGCGCTCGCGAAGAGGGCGGACGATCGCTACCCGACGTGCTCCGATTTCGCGGCGGCCCTGTCCAGCCAGCTGACGACCGTCCCCGCCGAGGTGAGCCCGGGCCCGACGCAGGTCATTCCGGCGCCGACGGAGGTGATCGCGAAGCCGAAGCCCCCCGGCGCACCGCCTGCTGAGGCTTCCGCCCGTGGGCGCGGGCCGGCGGTGGTGATCGCGGCGCTCGTCGCCGTCGCGGTGGTCGCGGTCGGCGCCTACGTCGGCGTCCGCATGCTCGGCGGCGGGGGCCACAAGCAACACAACGCCGGCGCCGTGGCGCAGTCGGCCGCGCCACCGGCGCCCGGCACCGTCGCCCCGCCCGTGCCGGCCCCGGCGATCACGCTCACCGCTCAGATCACCGATCAGTCGGGCGTGCTGGGCCCGCTCGAGCAGCAGGCGGTGAACCGGGCGCTCAACAAGCTCTACACCGAACGCGGCACCAAGCTGTGGGTGGTGTACGTCAGGGACTTCGGTGGCCTCAAGCCGTTCCGGTGGGCCGAGGACGCCATGCGCGCGAACAACTTCACCGACTCCGACGCCATCCTGGCCGTCGCCACCGACGCGCCGTCGTTCTCCTTCCGGGTGCCCAACGCGGTGCTGCAGGGCAAGGCCATCGACCTGGAAATCATTCGCCGCGACCGGATCTCGCCGGCCGTCTACCGCCACGAGTGGGCGCGCGCGGCCATCGCCGCCGCCAACGGGCTGGACGTCGCGCCCAGCTAGTTGTCGGGTTCGAGCAGCACGTCGGCGTCGAAGCAGCTGTGGTCGCCGGTGTGGCAGGCGCCGCCGACCTGGTCGACCGTCAGCAGCACGGTGTCGCCGTCGCAGTCCAGGCGCACGGAGTGGACGCGCTGGGTGTGGCCGGACGTCGCCCCCTTGACCCACTGCTCGCCGCGGGAGCGCGAATAGTACGTCGCCTCACGGGTTTCCAGCGTGCGGGCCAGCGCCGCGTCGTCCATCCAGGCGACCATCAACACGTCGCCGCTGCCGCGCTCCTGCACGACCGCGGCGATCAGCCCGTCGGCGTTGCGCTTCAGGCGGGCGGCGATGCCGGGGTCGAGCGTCATCGTACGGTGATCCCTTCCGCGGCCATGGCCGCCTTCACCTGCCCGATCGTCAGCTCGCGGAAGTGAAAGACGCTGGCCGCCAACACCGCATCGGCGCCGGCGGCGACCGCGGGCGCGAAGTGCTCGGCCGCGCCGGCGCCGCCGCTGGCGATCACCGGCACCGTGACCGCCGCGCGGACCGCGCGCAGCATCGCGAGATCGAAGCCCGTCTTGGTGCCGTCGGCGTCCATCGAGTTGAGCAGGATCTCGCCGACCCCGAGTTCGGCGCCGCGGGCCGCCCACTCGACGGCATCGATCCCGGTACCGCGCCGGCCCCCGTGGGTGGTCACCTCCCAGCCCGACGGTGTCGGTGCCGATCCGGCGGGCACCGTGCGGGCGTCGACGGACAACACGATGCACTGCGACCCGAATTGCGTTGCCATGTCGGCCAGTAGCTCGGGCCGGGCGATCGCCGCGGTGTTGACCGAGACCTTGTCGGCGCCCGCGCGCAGCAGCGTGTCGACGTCGGCGACCGTGCGCACCCCGCCGCCGACCGTGAGCGGGATGAACACCTGCTCGGCGGTCCGGCGCACCACCTCGAGCATGGTCGCCCTGCCCGACGACGACGCCGTCACATCCAGAAAGGTCAGCTCGTCGGCGCCCTCGGCGTCGTAGGCCGCGGCCAGCTCCACCGGATCGCCGGCGTCGCGCAGGTTTTCGAAGTTGACGCCCTTGACCACCCGGCCGGCATCGACGTCCAGGCACGGGATCACGCGCACGGCGAGGCGGGTGTCGGCGGGCATCAGTAGTCCTCCGGTTCGCCGACGGCGCGCAGGATTTCGAGGACCTCGCCGTGCGCGCCGGGCGCCGCGGCCAGCACCGAATTGGATTCGGGGGTCCACGGTTTGCCGGCCAGGTCGGTGACGATGCCGCCCGCCGACCGGACCTGAGCGACTCCCGCCGCGTGATCCCAGACGTGGCCGCCGAATGTGACTGCGGCGCTGAGTATCCCGCTGGCGACGTAGGTAAGGTCGATGCCGGTGGACCCGTGCATGCGCAGCCGTGACGACACCCGACTCAGGTTCTCCAGCACCGCGATCCGGTAGCGGCCGGGGAACGGGCCCCGCGAGTCGGCGCTGAACGTTCCGACCGCGACCAGGCTGTCGGCCAGCTCCGTGGTCTCCAACGCCGGTTGTGGCTCACCGTTTTTGATCAGCGGGCCGCCGGCGGCGGCGGTGTAGCGCTCGCCGACGAACGGCAGCCAGGTCAGCCCCGCGACCGGATCGCCGTCGTGCAAGAGCGCCAGCAGGATCGCGGCCATCGGCGATCCCGCGGCGTAGTTGAAAGTGCCGTCGATGGGATCCAGCACCCACACCCATGGCGAATCGACGTCGGTGCCGCCGAATTCCTCGCCGTGCACGCCGATCCCGGTGGTGGCCTGCAGCGCGGTGACGACCTGACGTTCGATGGCGAGGTCGATCTCGGTGGCGAAGTCGTTGCCCTTCTTCGCGACCGCGGAGTCGGCCCGGTGGCCCTCGACGAAGCGCGGCACGGCGGCGTCCAGGATCGTGGACGCCACCGACGTCAGCGCGGTCAGGTCCATGCCGGCCCTCACCCCTGTACCGCGGCCAGGGCCTGCGGCAGCGTGAACCGCCCGGCGTAGAGGGCCTTGCCCACGATGGCGCCCTCGACGCCGCGGCCGGTGAGGGTGGCGATCGCGCGCAGGTCGTCGAGGCTGGACACCCCGCCCGACGCGATCACCGGGGCGTCGGTGCGGTCGGCCACGGCGGACAGCAGGTCGAGGTTGGGGCCGCCCAGCGTCCCGTCCTTGGTGACGTCGGTGACCACGTACCGCGAACACCCTTGAGCGTCAAGGCGTTCCAGCACCTCCCACAGGTCGCCGCCGTCGGTCTCCCAGCCGCGGCCGCGCAACCGGTGCCGGCCGTCTGGGTGGCTAGGGTCGATCTGGACGTCCAGCCCGACGGCGACCTTGTCGCCGTGCTCGGCGATCGCGCGCGCGCACCACTGCGGGTTTTCCAGGGCCGCGGTGCCCAGGTTGACACGGGCGCAGCCGGTGGCCAGCGCGGCGGCCAGGGAGTCGTCGTCGCGGATCCCGCCGGACAGCTCCACCGCCACGTCGAGCTTGCCCACCACCTCGGCGAGCAGCTCCCGATTGGAGCCGCGGCCGAACGCGGCGTCCAGGTCGACGAGATGGATCCACTCGGCCCCGTCGCGCTGCCAGCCCAGCGCGGCGTCCAGCGCCGTGCCGTACTCGGTTTCGCTGCCCGCCTTGCCCTGCACCAGGCGCACGGCGCGGCCCTCGACCACGTCTACCGCGGGTAACAAAGTCAGCATCGGTTCCTCCCGCGCCTGCCGAAAGTGCATCTGGCGACGCCGCTTCTCGGGTTTTGTGTCGCTGGTTGCACTTTCGCGAAGTTGTTCACAGTCCCTCAACCCAATTGCTCAACACGGCCGCACCGGCATCGCCGCTCTTTTCCGGGTGGAACTGAGTGGCGGCCAGCGGCCCGTCCTCCACCGCGGCCAGGAACGGCACCCGGTGGGTGGCCCAGGTCAGCACCGCATCCGGGGCGCCCTCCCAGCGCTGGGCGGCGTAGGAGTGCACGAAGTAGAACCGGGTGCCGGCGTCCAGCCCCTTGAACAGCGCGCTGCCCGCCCCGGCGTCGACCACGTTCCAGCCCATGTGCGGGATCACCGGCGCGTCCAGCCGGGTGACGGCCCCCGGCCACTGCCCGCAGCCTCGGGTGTCGACCCCGAATTCGACGCCGTGGGCGAACAGGATCTGCATGCCGACGCACACGCCCAGCACCGGTCGCCCGGCGGCCACCCGCTCGGCGATGATGCGCTCCCCCGCGATCTTGCGCAGGCCGGTCATGCACGCCTCGAAGGCGCCGACGCCCGGCACCACCAGCCCGTCGGCGGCCGCGGCGGCGCCCGCGTCGGCGGTCACCTCGACCGACGCGCCGGCCCGCTGCAGCGCGCGCTGCGCCGACCGCAGGTTGCCCGAGCCGTAGTCGAGCACCACCACTGATTTCGAAGTCACAGAACACCTTTGGTGGACGGCACGCCGGATACCCGCGGGTCGGGCTCGACCGCCTCGCGCAGCGCGCGGGCCACCGCCTTGTATTGCGCCTCGGTGATGTGGTGCGGGTCGCGCCCGTACAGCACCCGCACGTGCAGCGCGATGCGGGCGTTGGCGGCCAGCGTCTCGAACACGTGCCGGTTCACGACGGTGTGGTAGGGCACCGAGCTGCCCGCAATCGTGATGTGCCGCAGGTGATCCGGCTCCCCGGTGTGCACGCAGTAGGCGCGGCCGGACACGTCGACCACGGCGTGGGCCAGCGCTTCGTCCATCGGGATGAACGCGTCGCCGAACCGGCGGATGCCCTTCTTGTCGCCCAGCGCCTCCCCGAGCGCCTGACCCAGCGCGATCGCGGTGTCCTCGATGGTGTGGTGCCCCTCGATCTCGACGTCGCCCTGGGTGCGCACGGTCAGGTCGAAGCTGGCGTGGCTGCCCAGCGCCGTCAGCATGTGGTCGTAAAACGGCACCCCGGTGTCGACGTGGACCTGCCCGGTGCCGTCCAGGTCGAGCTCGACGACGATGTCGGATTCCTTGGTGCGCCGTTCGATTCGTGCGCGACGCGTTGCGGTGGCTGTCATGGGGCTCCTACTGGGGTGGCCGGGACCAGGTCGGTCGCGGCGATCGGGGCGCTGGCCCGCAGGAAGGCGTCGTTCTCGTCGGCCAGGCCGGTGGTGGCGCGCAGGTAGCCGGGGATCCCGACGTCGCGGATCAGGACGCCCGCGTCCAGGTAGCGCTGCCAGGCGGCCGGCGCGTCGGCGAACTGCCCGAACAGCACGAAGTTGGCGTCGCTCGGGATGACCCGAAAGCCCATGCCGCTCAACGCCTTGCTGACCCGCTCGCGTTCGCTGATCAGCGCCGCCACGCTGCTCAGGGTGTCGTCGGCGTGGCGCAGCGCGGCGCGGGCCGCGGCCTGGGTGACCGACGACAGGTGATACGGCAGCCGCACCAGCAGCATCGCGTCGATCATGGCCGGCGTGGCGATCAGGTAGCCGAGGCGCCCGCCGGCGAACGCGAACGCCTTGCTCATGGTGCGGGTGACCACGAGCCTGGTCGGATACTCCTCGACCAGCGACACCGCGCTGGGCTGCGACGAGAACTCGCCGTAGGCCTCGTCGACGATCAGGATGCCCGGCACCACGTCGAGCAGTCGCCGCAAGTCCGGCAGCGAAACGCTTTGCCCGGACGGGTTGTTGGGACTGGCGATGAAGACGACGTCGGGCCGGCGTTCGACGACGGCGGCGATCGCGGTGTCCACGTCGAGGGCGAAGTCGTCGGCGCGGACGGCTTCGAGCCATTCGGTGCGGGTGCCGTCGGCGATGATCGGGTGCATCGAGTAGGACGGGACGAACCCGATCGCGGTGCGCCCCGGCCCGCCGAACGCCTGCAGCAGCTGCTGCAGGATCTCGTTGGAACCGTTGGCGGCCCAGAGGTTTTCGACGGTCAGGCGGGTTCCGGTTTGCGCGGTGAGGTAGGCGGCCAGGTCGCCGCGCAGCGCCACCGCGTCGCGGTCGGGATAGCGGTGCAGGTCGGCGGCGGCGTCGGCCACCGAGCGCACCACGTCGTCGACCAGCGCCCGGGTGGGCGGGTGCGGGTTCTCGTTGGTGTTCAGCCGCACCGGGACCGCCAATTGCGGTGCGCCGTAGGGCGATTTGCCGCGCAGGTCGTCGCGCAGCGGCAGGTCGGCCAGGGTGGGCTTGTCGGTCATCGCTCGAACCTCCGCCGCACCGCCTCGCCATGCGCGGGCAGGTCCTCGGCCTTGGCCAGCGTGACCACGTGCCCGGAAACGTCTTTGAGGGCGGCCTCGGTGTAGTCGACGACGTGGATGCCGCGCAGGAACGTCTGCACTGACAGGCCGCTGGAGTGGCGGGCGGACCCGCCGGTCGGCAGCACGTGGTTGGACCCGGCGCAGTAGTCCCCGAGGCTCACCGGCGCGTAGGGGCCGACGAAAATCGCTCCGGCCGAACGGATCCGGTCGGCGATCCGCGGCGCGTCGACGGTCTGGATCTCCAGGTGCTCGGCGGCGTAGGCGTTGACGACCGTGACCCCGGCGTCGAGGTCGTCGACGAGGATGATCGCCGATTGGGGGCCGCCTAGCGCGGTGCTCACCCGTTGGCGGTGCACGGTGGTGTCCAGCTGGGCGGCCAGTTCGCGTTCGGTGGCGGCGGCCAGCTTCTCGCTCGGGGTCACCAGCACGCTGCCGGCCATCTCGTCGTGTTCGGCCTGGCTGATCAGATCGGCGGCAACGTGCGCGGGATCGGCGGTGTGGTCGGCCAGGATCGCGATCTCCGTCGGCCCGGCCTCGGCGTCGATGCCCACCCGGGAGCGGCACAGCCGCTTGGCGGCGGTGACGTAGATGTTGCCGGGCCCGGTGATCATGTCGACGGGCGCCAGCTCCGTGCCGTCGGTGTCGGTGCCGCCGTAGGCCAGCAGCGCCACGGCCTGCGCCCCGCCCACGGCCCACACCTCGTCGACGCCCAGCAGCCGGGCCGCGGCCAGGATCGTCGGGTGCGGCAGTCCGTCGAAGGCGGCCTGCGGTGGGCTGGCCACCACCTGCGAGCCGACCCCGGCGGCCTGCGCCGGCACCACGTTCATCACCACGCTGGACGGGTACACCGCGTTGCCGCCGGGCACGTACAGGCCGACCCGCTCGACGGGGACCCAACGCTCGGTGACCGTCGCCCCGGGGCCGAGCGTGGTGGTGACGTCGTCGCGCCGCTGGTCGGCGTGCACGGCGCGGGTGCGTTCGATCATCACCTGCAACGCCTCGACCACGTCGGCGTCCAGCCCGGCCAGCGCCTTGCCCAGCGCCGCGGCGGGCACCCGCACGGCCGGGGGCCGCACGCCGTCGAATTGCGCCCCGAACTCCAGCGCCGCCTCGGCCCCGCGCTCGGCGACGGCCTCCACGATCGGGCGCACCCGGGGCAGCACGCTGTCCACGTCGGCGCCGCCGCGCGGCAGCGCCGAACGCAGCCGGGCCGCCGTCAGCTCCGCGCCGCGCAGGTCAATGCGGGCGATCGGCGACGGCGGGGCGGGGTTCACGTTGTCCATTGTCCCAGAGCAGCTCAAGTCAATAACCGACCGGTACAGTGCGGTCATGTCCAAACAGGATCATCCCAACAACGCCCCGGGCGTCCCGATGGTCTTTCCGGTCTGGTTTGAGAACCTTCAGGTCAAGTACCTGAATTCGGCGATCAAGCCGATCGCCCGTTTCCTGCCGGGAACCGCGACCATCAAGCATCGCGGGCGCACGTCCGGCAAGGACTACGAGACCATCATCACGCCCTACCGCAAGGGCAACGTCCTGGCGATCGCGCTGGCCCACGGCAAGACGAACTGGGCGAAGAACGTGCTGGCCGCCGGCTCGGCGGACGTGCAGTTCGGCCGCAACCGCGTGGTGCACATCACCAACCCGCGGATCCTGCCGGCCGGCTCCGACGGTGCAGGCCTGCCGTTCATGGCGCGCGTGCAGCTACGCAGGATGGGGATCTTCGTCGGCGACGTCGCTTGAGCCGTAACGCGCGTTCGCGAGAGTGCGGCTGGCGAGACGTTTCCCGAGTGGCGGCGTCGGTAGTCGCACTCTCGCGAAGGGGGCAGCCTCTGTGATCGTCTGGCGGCTTCTTTGATCGGCGAGAGTGCGGTTGGCGAGACGTTTCCCGAGTGGCGGCGTCGGTAGTCGCACTCTCGCGGCGGAGGGTGAGCGGAAAAGGCCTACATGTCCAGGCCGATGTCGAGCGCGCGCACGGAGTGCGTCAGCGCGCCGACGGCCAGGTAGTCCACGCCGGTGGCGGCGTAGGTCGCGGCGTTGTCCAGGCTGAGCCCGCCGGACGCTTCCAGCAGCACCGCGGGCGCGCGGGAGTCGCGGCGCTGCACCGCCGTCTGCGTCTGCCACACCGGGAAGTTGTCCAGCAGTACCAGCTCGGGCTTTTCGGCCAGCACCTCGTCGAGCTGCTCGAGCGAGTCCACCTCCACCTCGCACGGCAGGCCGGGCGCGGCCTCGCGCACCGCCCGCAGCGCCTCGACCACCGATCCCGCCGCCGCGACGTGGTTGTCCTTGATCAGCGCCGCGTCGCCCAGACCCAGCCGGTGGTTGGCGCCGCCGCCGAGACGTACCGCGTATTTCTGCAGCGCCCGCAGCCCGGGCAGCGTCTTGCGGGTGTCGCGGACCTTCGCCTTGGTGCCGCGCACTTCGTCGACCCAGGCCGCGGTGGTGGTCGCGATCCCCGACAGGTGGCAGATCAGGTTCAGCGCGGTCCGCTCCGCGGTCAGCAGGCCGCGGGTCTCGGCCCGCACCGTCAGCGCGGGCTCGCCCGGGCGCAGGCGGGCGCCGTCGTCGACGCGGTGGAGCACCTCGTAGCCGTTGGCCAGGACGGCGTCGAGGACGAGCAGGGCGACGTCCACGCCGGCGACGACGCCCGGCTCGCGGGGCACCATCGACGCCGTGGCCACCGCGCCGGCCGGGACGGTGGCCAGCGTGGTGACGTCGGGCCCGTAGCGCAGGTCTTCGTCCAGGGCCCGCCGGATGGCGTCGCGGGCGGCGTCGCGTTCGCTGTCGGACAGCATCGTCAGCCCACCGCCGCCAGCGCCTCCACCAGCACGGAATTGTGGTCGTCGGCCAGTCGTAGCACGCTGCTGCGGGCCTGCTCCGGTGCGGCGGCGGGGTACTCCGCGCGGTGGTGGCAGCCGCGGCTCTCGGTGCGCGCCAGGGCCGCCGCCGAGACCGCCCGCGCGGCCAGCGTCAGCGCGACGTCCTCGAAGTCGCGACGGCCGGCCACGCCGCGCGCGGGCGCCCCGGACAGCTTGGCGGACAACCGATTCAGGCCGGCCACGTCGCGCACCACCGACGCGTCCCGGCTCATCGCGCGCTGCAGCTCGGCGCGCTGGGGGGCGGTATGGGCGATCGGCTCGGGCGCGACCGCCCGCGGCCGGCGGGCCGACGCGGCGTGCGCGGCCGCGGCCTTTCCGGCGCGACCGCCGACCACCAGGCCCTCCAGCAGGCTGTTGGACGCCAGGCGATTCGCGCCGTGCATCCCGGTGCGGGCCACCTCGCCCGCGGCGAACAAGCCCGGCAACTCGGTCTGCCCGTACACGTCGGTGACGATCCCGCCGCAGCTGTAATGCGCGCCGGGAACGACGGGGATGGGCTGGCGGACGGGGTCGATCCCGGCGGCCCGGCACGCGGCGGTGACCGTGGGGAACCGGGCCGCGAAGCCCGCGATGCCCCGCGCGTCGAGGAAGACGCACGGGTCGCCGGTCTCCTTCAGGCGCGCGTCGATGGCGCCCGCGACGACGTCGCGCGGGGCGAGGTCGCCCATCGGGTGAACGCCTGCGGTGACCGAATTGCCTTGGCGGTCAAGCAGTATCGCGCCCTCGCCGCGGATGGCCTCGGTGATCAGCGGGCGCCGCCCGCCGCCGGCAGCGGAGTAGAGCATCGTGGGGTGGAACTGGATGAACTCGAGATCGCTGACCGCCACCCCCGCCCACAGCGCCAACGCGATTCCGTCGCCGGTGGAGCCGTCGGGGTTGGTGGTCGCGCCGTAGAGGTGTCCGAGCCCGCCGGAGGCCAGGATCACCGAGGGCGCGCTGATGATCCCGAACCCGTCGGGGGTGCCCACCCACACCCCGGTCACCGCCGCCCCGTCGTGCAGGACCCGCAGGGCCACGTGGCTGGTGCGGATGTCGAGCATGGCCGCGGCGTGGTCGAGGGCGCGCTGCACCTCGGCTCCGGTGGCGTCGCCACCGGCGTGCACGATGCGGCGGCGTGAGTGGCCGCCCTCGCGCGTCACGTCCCAGCGCCCGGGCACGGCCTCGTCGAATCTTGCTCCGTCGCCGACCAATTCGGACACCGCGCGGTAGCCGTCGGCGACGATCGAGCACACGGCGTCGGCGTCGCACAGGCCCGCGCCCGCGGCCAGCGTGTCGGCGACGTGGGCGTCGACGGAGTCGTCGTTGCCGGGCAGGACCACGGCGATGCCGCCCTGCGCGTAGTGGGTGGCGGTCGCCCCGCGCGCCTGGCCGGCCTTGGACAGCACGACGACGCGGCGGCCGGCGCGGTGGGCGGCCAGCGCGGCGGCCAATCCCGCGACGCCGGTGCCGATGACGACGACGTCGGCGGTGTGGGTCCAGTTGGGGCGGGCCATCATTCGCCGCCGCCCGGCTGCCCGATTTCGATCATGCGCTGCACACTGCGCCGGCCGGCGGCGGCGATGTCCGGGTCGACGTGGACTTCGTCGGCGCCGTCGACCAGGCAGCGCAACAGGGCGGCCGGGGTGATCATCTTCATGAACTTGCACGAGGCTCGGTCGTTGACCGCGCGGAAGTCTACCTGCGGCGCCGCCCGGCGTAACTGGTAGAGCATGCCGACCTCGGTGGCGACCAGGACCTTGCGGGCCCGGGTCTGGTGCGCGGCGTCGAGCATCCCGCCGGTGGACAGGATGTGCACCCGCTCGGCCGGGAACGCGCCCTCGCCGGCGAGGTACAAAGCGGAAGTGGCGCAACCGCATTCGGGGTGGACGAACAGGTCGGCGTCGGGGTTGGCCCGCGCCTGCTCGGAGAGCTCGTCGCCGTTGATGCCGGCGTGCACGTGGCATTCGCCGGCCCACACGTGCAGGTTCTGCCGCCCGGTCACCCGGCGCACGTGCGCGCCGAGGAACTGGTCGGGGCAGAACAGCACCTCGCGGTCGGGGTCGATGGACTCGACGACGTCGACGGCGTTGGATGAGGTGCAGCAGATGTCGGTGAGCGCCTTCACGGCGGCGCTGGTGTTCACGTAGGACACGACGACGGCACCGGGGTGCTCGTCCTTCCAGGCGCGCAGGTCCTCGGGGGTGATCGAGTCGGCCAGCGAGCAGCCCGCCCGCTGGTCCGGGATGAGCACGGTCTTGTCCGGGGACAGGATCTTGGCGGTCTCGGCCATGAAGTGCACGCCGCAGAACACGATCGTGTCCTCGGGCACGTCGGCGGCGATCCGCGACAGCGCCAGCGAGTCGCCCACGTGGTCGGCGACGTCCTGGATGGCGGGCAGCTGGTAGTTGTGCGCGAGCAGGGTGGCCCCGCGAAGCTTCGCCAGTCGCCGGACCCCGGCCGCCCACTGCTCGTCCCCGGCCACGCCGGCATACCCGGCGGGGGTGTCAGTGATACGGGCAGCGAGGTCGGCCCCGCTTTCGGTGAGCGTGTCCATGCGATTCAGCACCGTCACGGAGGCCCCTTTCGCATCCAGGAGGTTTTCGACTTACAATCGAAAACATGGCCCATATTAGCACCGCCCACGAGGTGCTTGCGGTCGTGTTCCAGGTTCGCCAGGTGACGCCCGCCACACGGGGAGAGAAACCGCAGCTGAACGTCCTGTTATGGCAGCGCGCCAAGGACCCGCAGCGGGGCGCCTGGTCGTTGCCGGGCGGGCGGCTGCGCAGCGACGAGGACATGACGACGTCGGTGCGCCGCCAGCTGGCCGAGAAGGTCGACCTCAAGGAGCTCGCCCACCTCGAGCAGCTGGCGGTGTTCTCCGATCCGCAGCGGGTGCCCGGCCAGCGGGTGATCGCGTCGACGTTCCTGGGCCTGGTGCCCTCCCCCGCCACGCCCGAGCTGCCGCCGGACACCCGCTGGCATCCGGTGGGCGCGCTGCCGCCGATGGCCTTCGACCACGGCCCGATGGTGGCCCACGCCCAGACCAGGCTGGTCGCCAAGATGTCCTACACGAACATCGGCTTCGCCTTGGCACCAAGGGAATTCGCGCTGTCGACGCTGCGCGACATCTACGGCGCCGCGCTCGGCTACCAGGTCGACGCGACCAACCTGCAACGGGTGCTGGTGCGCCGGGGGGTCATCAGCCAGACCGGCACCATCGCCCAGTCCGGCCGCAGCGGCGGGCGGCCGGCGGCGCTGTACCACTTCACCGACTCGCGGCTGCGGGTCACCGACGAATTCGCCGCGTTCCGCCCGCCCGGCCAGGTCTGAGCCCGGGGAGAAGTCGCTCACAATGCGGCGATTGCGTTTTGGCTACCGCCCGTTCATGCGCGAGAATGCCGGGTGGCCAAGAAGGGATCCTGAATGGTTGAGCTCGGCAATCTCGCGGGGGCACACGGCGCGCAATGGATCGGACGCCCTCCCCACGAAGAACTGCAGCGCAAGGTGCGTCCGCTGCTGCCCTCGGACGACCCGTTCTACCAGCCGCCGCCCGGCTACCAGCACGCCGAGCCCGGCACGGTGCTGCGCTCCCGCGAGGTGGAGCTGGCGTTTCTGGGCCTGATCCCGCAGTCCGTCACCGCCGTGCAGCTGCTGTACCGCACGATGGACATGAACGGCGCCCCCGAGGCCACGGTGACCACCGTGATCGCCCCGGCCGGGCGCGCGCCGGGGCAGTCCTGCCCGGTGCTGTCGTACCAGTGCGCGATCGACGCCATGACGTCGCGCTGCTTCCCGTCGTACGCGCTGCGGCGCCGGGCCAAGGCGCTGGGCTCGCTGAGCCAGCTGGAGTTCCTGCTGATCAGCGCCGCCGTCGCCGAGGGCTGGGCGGTGTCGGTGCCTGACCACGAGGGCATCCACGGCTCGTGGGGCGCGCCCTATGAGCCCGGCTACCGCGTCCTGGACGGCGTCCGGGCCGCGCTGAACTGCGAACGCCTCGCGCTGTCGCCGACGGCGCCGATCGGGCTGTGGGGCTATTCCGGCGGCGGCCTGGCCAGCGCGTGGGCCGCCGAGATCTGCGCCGACTACGCCCCCGACCTGGACGTCGTCGGGGCCGTGCTGGGCTCCCCGGTGGGCGACCTCGGCCACACCTTCCGCCGGCTCAACGGGAGCTTCCTGGCCGGCCTGCCCGCGCTGGTGGTCGCGGCGCTCTCGCACATCTACCCCGACCTGGACCGGGTGATCAGGGAGCACACCAACGAGGAGGGCCGCGCCCTGCTCGACGCGCTCGAGGACATGACCACCGTCGAGGCCGTCCTGCGGATGGCCGGCAAGAACATGGGCGACTACCTCGACGAGCCGCTCGAGGACATCCTGTCCACGCCCGAGGTCACGCAGGTCTTCGACGCGATCAAGCTGGGCGCCGCGGTGCCGACGCCGCCGGTGCTGATCGTGCAGGCCGTGCACGACTACCTGATCGACGTGCACGACATCGACGCGCTGGCCGACGCCTACACCGCCGGGGGCGCCAGCGTCACCTACCACCGCGACGCGTTCAACGAGCACCTGTGCCTGCACCCGCTGTCCGCGCCGATGACGTTGCGCTGGCTCACCGACCGGTTCGCCGGGCGGCCACTGAGCGAGCACCTGATCCGGACCACGTGGCCGACGATGTTCAACCCGATGACCTATGTCGGCATGGCGCGGCTGGTCAAGATCGCCGCCAAGGTGGTTACCGGCCGGAAGATCCCGCGTCGTCCGCTGTAGCCCCCGACGACACGGCGGCCTCCTCGGGCTCCGTCGCCTGCGCGTCGGACGCACCGGCGACCGGCAGGCCCCCCAGGTCGTCGCGGGCGTCGGCCGCCGCGATCAGGGCGTACACCAGCGCCGAGATGCCGACGGGCCAGACGAGGGTCAGCACCAGCTGCAGCGGCGCCTGGGAGAAGAACACCGGCGGCGCCTGCACGAGATAGGCGACCGCGGGTTTGCCCGACAGCGGCACCGCGTCGAAATCCACTGCGCCGTAAGCGATTCGGACCGCCGCCGCGCCCGTCGCCGCCGCGGCGGCCGCGGCGGCGGCCATGCCCGCCGACAGCGCGAGGACCATCGCCGGACCGCGGTGCTCGCGCCACTGCCACACCAGCACCGTGCCGACCACCGCCAGCACCGTCAACAGGCCCAGCATCAGACAGGGCGCGTCGAAGAAGTGCTCGGACTCGTTGCCGAGATAGTCGTGGACGCGCTCGCCGGCGTGCGTCATCGCCACCACGGCGTGGATCGGCGGGGCGATCCACGCCCACAGCCCGCCGAGCAGCACGCCCGCCACCGTCGTGCCCAGCGCCGCGATCGCGACCGCGCGCAGCCGCGCCTGGCGGGACACGCCCGTCACCGTTGGGGCTCCAGGTCGGCCGAGTCCACCTCGCCGTGCCGCGAGCACCGCGCCCGCCAGCCGTCCGGGCGTACCTGGACCACCATCCGGCGCCCGCATTCCGCGCAGAAGCGGGGCGGCTCGAGACCCAGCTGGGCGGCGGTCGGCATCGCGGTGCCCCCCAATTCCCCGGTGTAGACGTTGTAGACGCCCGCGCTGACGGGAGCGCCCAGATCGCCCAGCTTGTCGGCCACGGCTCCCAGTCTCTTACAAGCTGGCGTTGAGCGCCTTGAGCGGCATCTGCAGGTTCTCGAGCAGCTCGAGGTCCGCCTCGGCGGGGCGACCCAGCGTGGTCAGGTAGTTCCCGACGATCACCGCGTTGATGCCGCCCAGGATGCCCTGCTTGGCGCCCAGGTCGCCCAGCGTGATCTCGCGGCCGCCGGCGAACCGCAGCATGACGCGCGGCAGGGCCAGCCGGAACGCGCCGACCGACTTCAGCGCCTCGCTGACCGGCAGCACCTCCAGGTCGCCGAACGGGGTGCCGGGCCGGGGGTTGAGGAAGTTCAGCGGCACCTCGTCGGGGGCCAGCTCGGCGAGCTCGGCGGCGAATTCGGCGCGCTGTTCGAGGGTTTCGCCCATGCCGAGGATGCCGCCGCAGCACACCTCCATGCCGGCGTCGCGCACCATCGACAGCGTCTCCCAGCGCTCCTCCCACGTGTGGGTGGTGACGACGTTGGTGAAGAACGAGCGGGCGGTCTCGAGGTTGTGGTTGTAGCGGTGCACGCCCATCGCCGCGAGCTGTTGCACCTGCTCAGCGCTCAGCATGCCCAGCGAGCAGGCGATGTTGATGTCGACCTCGTCGCGGATCGCCTCGATGCCGGCCGCGACCTGCGCCATCAGCCGCTCGTCGGGCCCGCGCACGGCGGCCACGATGCAGAACTCGGTGGCACCGGACTTGGCGGTCTGCTTGGCCGCCTCGACCAGGCTGGGGATGTCCAGGCGGGCGCTGCGCACCGGCGACGAGAACAGGCCCGACTGCGAGCAGAAGTGGCAGTCCTCGGGGCAGCCGCCGGTCTTGAGGCTGATGATGCCCTCGACCTCGACCTCGGGGCCGCACCAACGCATCCGCACCTCGTGGGCCAGCGCCAGCAGCTCGTCGAGCCGGTCGTCGGGCAGCTGCAGGACCCGCAGCACCTGGTCCTTGGTCAACCCCTCGCCACGCTCCAGCACCTGTTGGCGCGCCACGGCAAGAATGTCGTCGTTCGTGTCGGCGTCGGTCGTCGGCCGGGTTGCCGCTTGAGTCACCAGGTACTCCCCTGCATGTTTGTGCGTGTTCGTGCGTGCGCGTCGCAGCCGCACCCGCCACGCGGTCGTGGCAGCCTGAACAAATCGGTGTCCAAAGAAGGGTAACGGCCTCGGGAAAGGGAGCCCGCCGGGGTATGCCACGACAATGACTGATCCGCACGTCGAATACCTGGGCCACCACATGCTGCTGCTGGCGGTCCCGGCGTTCCTGCCGGCCATCCTCGTCGTCGCCGTGATCCTCTACGTCGCGCTGAAAGACCGCCGCAACCGCGGCAAACCCGGCGAGGCCGGCGGGCGGGACGACGCGGCCGGGGAAAAGCGTGATTGACGTCGCCGCGATCGGGGCATTCCGGTTGCTGCGAGATCGATCACATCTCGCTGGAGCGCGTGGGTTGGGAGGGTTTTGACGATGACGTTCGTTGCCGAAGCACCGGCGCGCGGCGCCGGGCTGAACCAGGTGATCGGCCTGTCGATCGCGGCGGTGGTGATCGCGGCGCTCATGCTGTGGGTCGGGCACGCCCATCGCACCCGCCGGATCAGCTGGCTGACCCGGGTCGCCGACAAGATGGGCGAGAAGTTCCACCGGCCCAACTGGGTGGCCCTGCCCGTGCTGGTGTTCACCACCTCGATCATCTGCGCGCTGTTCGGGTTCATCTGGGACGTCAGCTGGCACATCGGCAACGGACGCGACCCCGGCCCGCTGGCCAACCCGGCGCACTACTTCATCATCATCGGCCTGTTCGGCATCTTCGTCGGCGGCATGCTGGCGGTGGTGCTGCCGTTCGAGAAGCCCGGCCCGGCGGCGGTGCGCATCACGCAGAACTGGCACGCCCCGGTGGGCGGCGTGCTGATGGCCGGCTGCGGGCTGTACGCGATGATCGGCTTCCCGCTCGACGACATCTGGCACCGCATCTTCGGCCAGGACGTGACGCTTTGGGGCCCAACGCATTTGATGATGATCGGCGGCGCGGGCTTCTCGCTGTTCGCGGTGCTGATGCTCGAGCGTGAGGGTGAGTCGCAGCAGCCCATCGAGGCGGCCCAGGGCGCGTTCATCACGTTCCTGCGCTACCTGTCCTTCGGCGGCATGTTCATCGGGCTGTCGGTGTATCAGATCGAATACGACTTCGGCGTCGAACAGTTCCGCCTGGTGCTGCAGCCGATGATGATCGCCGCGGCGTCCGCGCTGGCCGCCGTCGCCGCCCGCGTGACCCTGGGGCGCGGGGCCGCGATCATCGCCGCCCTGTTCGCCATCGCGCTGCGCGGCGGGGTCGCGCTGCTCGTCGGGCCCATTCTGGGCGCGCCGATCAACTGGTTCCCCCTGTACCTGGGGCCCGCGGTGGTCGTCGAGCTGGTGGCGCTGACGCCATTGCTCAAGCGCCCCATCGCCTTTGGCGCCGTCTCCGGCCTGCTCGTGGCCACCGTCGGGCTGTGGCTGGAGTCGCTGTGGATCGGGGCGGTGTACCACTACCCCTGGCCGGTGAAGATGTGGGGCGAGGCGCTGGCCATGGCCGTGCCCGTGGCGGTGCTGACCGGCATCTGCGGGGCGCTTTTCGGCATGGTGCTCACCGGGCAGCGCCTGCCCGGCCGGAAGGTCGGCATCTCCCTCGTCGCGCTGACCGTCGTGGTGATCGGCGGCGCGGTGGCCAACGGGCTGCACATCGTCGTGCCGCGCCAGGACACCGCCACCATCACGCTGACCGACCAGCCCAGCCCCGCGGGCAAGCGCATGGTGACCGCGGACGTGCTGCTCACACCGCCGACGATGGTCAGCGACCACCCGGAGTGGCTGACGATCCTGTCGTGGCAGGGCCGGATGGAGAACGACCGCGGCCTGGTGATCGACCGGCTGGCGAAGGTCGGGCCCGGGCACTTCCGGTCCACCCAGCCGGTCCCGGTGTGGGGATCGTGGAAGACCCTGCTGCGGGTCCAGGACGGCTACACGATGACGGCCGTGCCGATCTACGAGCCGGCCGACGACGCCATCCCGGCGCCCGAGGTGCCCGCGCTGGCGTCCAGCACGCGGCCGTTCGTCCAGGAGATCACGATCCTGCAGCGCGAGCGCGACCAGAACGCGCCGGTCTGGCTGTTCACCGCCGGCTCGATCGTCGTGCTGGTCCTGACGCTGATGGTGATCGCCGCGCTGACGTGGGGCGCCGGCCGGCTCAACAACGCCGAGACCGCGCCGGAGCCGGTGGAGGACAAGCAGCCGATGCCCCGGGCGGCCTGACGTGGTTCGTGGCGCCCTCGGCGTGTGGGTGGCGGCGCTGTTGTGGGCCCTGGTCGGGTGCGGCGGTGCGCCGGAGTCCCCCGCCACGGGCCTGGTCGTCGACGTCGCCATCGCCAAGGGACAGGTGACCCCGACCAACGCCGTCCTGCAGGCCAGGGTGCACCAGCCGATCACCCTGCGGGTCAGTAGCGACGCCACCGACGAGCTGCACGTGCACTCGACGCCCGATCACAAGTTCCAGGTCGCGGCCGCGCCCAACCAAACGTTCCAGTTCAGCGTCGACGTGCCGGGCAACGTCGAGGTCGAGCTGCACCACCTGGACCGCACGATCGCGACGATCCAAGTCCAGCCGTGAGCGCCGAGCGCGCGACGGTGGTGCTCGCGCACGGCCTGGGCGGCTCGGGCGACCTTCCGGTCCCCTACCTGTACGCGATGGTCGGCGCGGCGTGGGCGCTGACGTTCACCTTCGCGCTGGTCGCGTTTGCGTGGCGCCGGCCGCGGTTTGACCCGGACAAGCCCGGGCGCCCGCTGCCGATGGTGGTGACGGCGCTGGTCGACGCGCGGGTGACCCGGTGGGCGGCCGCGGGGCTGGCGCTGGCGTTCGCGGCGTGGGTGGTGGCGGCCGGGGTGTGGGGGCCGCAGTCGGACTCGAACGCGCTGCTCGGGGTGTTCTACGTGTTGCTGTGGGTGGGGCTGGTGGCGCTGTCGCTGGCGTTCGGGCCGGTCTGGCGGGTGCTGTCGCCGATGCGCACGGTGTACGTGCTGCTGAGGCGTTGGCTGCCGGGCCGGGCGCGCCGGTCGTATCCCGAAAGCTGGGGGTACCGTCCGGCCGCGGTCGGTTTGTTCGCGTTCGTCTGGATGGAGCTGGCCAGCCCGAACCCGGCGGCGCTGGCGTGGGTCATGGCGTGGCTGCTGACCTATGGCGTGGTCATGCTGGTGGGCGCGTGGCTGTGCGGGCAGCGGTTTTTGGCCCGGGCCGACCCGTTCGGCGTGTACAGCATGGCGGTGTCGCGGCTGTCGCCGTTTCGCCGCAACGCCGTCACCGGGCAGGTCGTCGTCGGCAACCCTTTCGACCACCTGCCGTCGCTGCCGGTGCGGCCCGGCGTGGTGGTGACGCTGGCGGTGCTGCTGGGGTCGACGGCGTTCGACAGCTTCTCGTCGTCGGCGACGTGGCGCAACTTCGCCGACGGGGTTTCGCGCGGCCTCGGCCTCCCGGCGACGGTGTCGTCGTCGGCGCTGCGAACCGTGGGGCTGCTCGTGTTCATTTCGGTTGTGGCCGTGACGTTTTCGCTGGCCGCACGCGCCACCGGCGGCGTGGATCGCGAGCAACGCCGCGCGCTGCCCGGCCAGATGGCGCATTCGTTGATCCCGATCGTGGTGGGCTACATCTTCGCGCACTACCTGACCTATCTCGTCGAGCGCGGGCAGCAAGCCGTCTTCGCGCTGGCCGACCCGTTCGGCCGCGGCTGGAACCTGCTGGGGCTGGCCCACTTACACGTGGCCTACGTGTTGTCCATGCATCCGCCGGTGCTGGCCGGAATCAAGGTGGCGTGCGTCGTCACCGGGCACATCGTGGCGGTGATCGCCGCCCACGACAAGGCGCTGCGCCTGCTGCCCGCGGGCCATCAGCTCACCGGCCAGCTCACGATGATGCTGGTCATGGTCGGCTACACGTTCACCGGTCTGTATTTGCTGTTCGGGGGCTAGGCCGCCGTTAGCTCACACTGCCCGTCGGCGGGACCTGCGGCGGTTTGTATTTGCTCGCCGTGGGGTAGGCGTGCGGGCGTGCGAAGTCGATTGAGGTGGCGACGCCCGCGCACTCTGTCGGCGATCAGCATTCAGTCCAAGGTCATGGTGATGCTGCTGGTGTCCAGCCTCGCGTCGCTGGGCGTGATCGGGGTGGTCGAGTACGTCGCGGCCCGCAACGCGCTGCAACCCGCCGCGGCCGAGCGCATGACCTCGCTGCGCGAGGCGCAGAAACGGGCCGTCGAGACGCTGTTCTCGGACCTGTCGGATTCGCTGGTCATCTACAGCCGCGGGTCCACCGCCGCCGACGCGGTGCAGGCGTTCACGAGCGGGTTTGACCAACTGGCCAACGCGCCGGTGGACCCCGGGCAACAGCAGGCGCTGGTGAACTTCTACAACGAGCGGCTGATCAAGCCGATCGAGCGCGCCACCGGCACGCAGCTGGCCCTGGACGCCGTGCTGCCCAGCAGCAACGCGCAGCGATACCTGCAGGCGCACTACACCGTCGCGGCGGGATCCGCACCCGACGACGCCGGCGACGGCAGCACGTGGTCGGCCGCCAATGTCCGCTTCAACGACTACTTTCGCGAGATCGCGACCCGCTTCGAATACCGGGACGCGCTGCTGCTCGATACCCGCGGCAACGTCGTGTACAGCGTGCGCAAGGGCGCGTCGCTCGGCACCAACATCCTCACCGGCCCGTACCGCCAATCCAACCTGCGCGAAGCCTACGAGAAGGCGATGGCCGCGAACTCGCTGAATTTCGTGTGGATCACCGACTTTCAGGCCTATCAGCCGGCACTCGGTGCGCCCACCGCCTGGCTGGTCGCCCCGATCGGTCCGCCGGGCAGGCCGACGGGGGTGCTGGCGCTGCCGCTGCCGATCGCGAAGGTGAATCGGGTCATGACCGCAAACAAGCAGTGGGAGCGCGCCGGGATGGGCCAGACCGCCGAGACCTATCTGGCCGGCCCGGACAACCTGATGCGATCGGATTCGCGGTTGTTCCTCGAAGACCCACAGCGATACAAGAGCGAGGCCGTGGCCGCGGGCACCCGGTCCGACACCGCCGACGCGGCGATCCGGTTCGGCGGCACCACGCTGGTCCAGCCCGTCGCCACCGCCGCCGTCCACGCCGCAGAACGCGGCGAGACCGGAACCATGACCGACACCAGCTATCTCGGCCGTCGGGAGCTGGTGGCCTACGCCCCGCTGTCCGTACCCAATTCCGACCTGCACTGGTCGATCGTGGCGACCAGGGAAACAGCCGAGGCCAACGCGCGGGTGGTGTCACTGACCCAGACACTCGTCATCACCACCGCGGCAATGGTTTTCGTCATCTGCGTGGCCGCGCTGCTGGTCGCTCAGATGTTCGTGCGGCCCATCCGGCGGCTGCAGGCCGGCACCCAGGAGATCAGCGCGGGCAACTACGACGTGACCATCCCGGTCACCTCCCGCGACGAGATCGGGGAGCTCACCGCCGCCTTCAACGACATGAGTCGCAACCTGCAGATCAAAGAGGAGCTGCTGACCGAACAACGCAAGGAAAACGACCGGCTGCTCGGGTCTTTGATGCCCGAGCCGGTCGCGGAACGCTACCGCGAGGGCGAGCACACCATCGCCCTGGAGCACCAGGACGTCACCGTCATCTTCGCCGACATGGTGGGCCTCGACGAGATTTCCAGCGCGCTGCCGGGGCGGGAACTGGTCGGGATGGTCGACGAGCTGATCCGCGAGGTCGACTCCGCTGCCGAATCTTTGGGCGTCGAGCCGATCCGCACGCTGCACAACGGCTACCTGGCCAGCTGCGGCCTGAACGTTCCCCGTCTCGACAGCGTCCACCGCACCGTCGAATTCGCCGTCGAGATGCAGGGCATCCTCGCGCGGTTCAACGCCAGGACGGGCTACCACCTGACCCTGCGGGCCGGCATCAACACCGGCAACGTGATCAGCGGGTTGGTGGGGCGGTCCAGCATCGTCTACGACATGTGGGGCGCGGCCGTCAACCTGGCCCACCAGATGCGTTCCAGCACAATGCAATCCGGGCAGCCCGGGGTGTACGTCACGGCGCAGGTGTACGAGGCCATGCGCGACGTCCGCGATTTCACGCCGGCGGGCACCATCACCGTCGCCGGCACCGAACAGCAGATCTGGCGGCTGGCAGAGGGAACCACGTGAAAACCCTTGACGCGTCGACGCTTTACTGGGCGGCCGGCCTGGTGTTCGGCCTGCCGCTGCTGCTGATCGCCGTCACCGAGTGGCACCACAGCCTGGTCCGCCGGCGCAGCCCGCTGGCGCGGCCGGTCGTGCTGCTGCGCAACTATCTCATCCCGCTGGGCGCCCTGCTGGCGCTGCTGGTGAACGTGGCGAGGATGCCCGCGCAGTTCACGTCGGTGCGCATGCTCGCGACGGCGTTCGGCTTCGTGGTGCTGGTGCTGGTGCTGTCGGGGCTCAACGCGACCATGTTCGAGCGGGCACCACAGGGATCCTGGCGCCGGCGGGTCCCGGGCATCTTCCTCGACGTGACCCGGTTCTTGCTGATCGGTGCCGGCCTCGCGGCCATCTTCTCCTACGTCTGGGGCGTGCGCGTCGGCGGTCTGTTCACCGCGCTGGGGGTGACCTCGGTGGTCATCGGCCTCATGCTGCAAAACTCCGTCGGGCAGATCGTGTCGGGGCTGTTCATGTTGTTCGAGCAGCCGTTTCGCATCGGCGACTGGCTGGACACCGCGGCGGCCCGGGGCCGGATCGTGGAGGCGAACTGGCGTTCGGTCCACATCGAGACGGGCCACGGGCTGCAGATCACCCCGAACTCGGTGCTGGCGACCACGTCGTTCACCAACCTCAGCCGCCCGCCCGGCGGGCACCGATTGTCGCTCACCACAACGTTTTCCGAGACCGACCCGCCCGACCGGGTGTGCGCCCTTTTGGAGCGGGTCGCCGACGCGCTGCCGCAGCGCCGGGCCGACGCCGCGGCGGTGTCGGCACCCGCCGGCGGTGCCGAGTATCGCGTCACGGTCGGGTTGCGCTCGCCCGCCGACGATGCCGCCGCGCAGGCCGATTTCCTGCGCTGGCTCTGGTATGCCGCGCGGCGCGAGGGGCTGCACCTCGACGGCACCGCCGACGACATCTCGACGCCCGAACGCATCGAAAAGGCGCTGCGGACCGTGGTGGCCCCCGCGTTGCGGCTCGGCCCGCCCGACCAGCAGTCGTTGGCGCCGCACGCGAAAATCGTCCGCTACGGGGCTGGCGAGCTCGTCGAGCATGCCGGGCGGGTACCGACGAAGCTGACGTTCGTGATCGCGGGCGCCGTGCGGCTGGCCGCCGTCGCCCGGGACGGATCCGTCGTCGCGGCCGGCGAACTCGACGAGGGCTCGTTCCTCGGCGTGACCGCCCTGACCCGCCAGCCCAACCTGGCCGACGCGCGCGCCGTCGAGGAAGTCACCGCGCTGGAGATCGACCGCGACCACCTCGTCGAGTTGGTGATGAGCAAGCCGCTGCTGCTGCAGGAACTGGGCCGCAGCATCGACGAGCGGCGCGCCCGGGTGCACGAAGCCACGGAAGCCGCGCGGGCCGACGACCTGCGCGGGCCGGTTTCAGTGTGAGGCGACGGCTTTCAGCTTTCGCCCTGGATTCACAACCAAAGCCAACGATTCACACCCAAACACCATGACGGCAGCCAAGCAGCCGCTTCCGGGATTCAGTGTGAACCCACGGCTTTCAGTGTGAGGCTATGGCGGGCCCTGGGCGAATTTATCGCCCACGATTCACAACCAAAGCCAACGATTCACACCCAAACACCGTGACGGCAGCCGAGCAGCCGCTTCCGGGTTTCAGTGTGAACCCACGGCTTTCAGTGTGAGGCTATGGCGGGATCTGGGCGAATTTATCGCCCACGATTCACAACCAAAGCCAACGATTCACACCCAAACACCCGGACCTCAGCCGGAGCAGCCGCTTCCGGGTTTCAGTGTGAGGCTATGGCGGGATCTGGGCGCAGATTTATCGCCCACGATTCACACCCAGAACAACCCGGCACCTAGAGCAGGTACTCGACCTTCTTGTTGCCGTCCCAGCGGCGCAGGCCGGCGAAGCTGCCGTCGATCTGCCCGGGGCGGCCCGCGACCCGCAGCGCCCGCCCCAGCAGGTGACCGCCCACCCGGCGGGCCAGCGTGGTGTGCGCGGTCCACTGGCCGGGCAGGCTGTTGGGCATCGGGCCGGGATCCAAATAAGGAGCGCACAGCCGGTGCACCTCGGCGTGCAGGTCCAGCAGCTCGCTGGTCGGGACGACGAGCCGCGCGAACACCACGTTCGCGCGGCCGAACAGCACGGGCGCGCCGATCGCGCAGCGCAGCGGCAGCCGCCGAGCGACGGGCCGCAGCGGCTCGTCGACGCGCGCGTCAATCCGCTCGGCGACGGCCAGGGTCACGTGCGGCCGGCTGGCCGGCGCCTGGCTGGGGATCCCGGCACCGGAAAGGTCGGCCCACACGCGCCGGATCGTCGCCTCGGTGTCGGGGTCGAAGACCAGCTCGATCGAGTGGACCATCAGCGCACCAGCGCGGTCACCCAGTCGCGGTCGTACGCCGCCGCGCTCATGGCCGCGAAGTCGTCCAGCGATCCCGCCCCGGCGGGCAGCGCGGCCCGCACCGGAGCCATCGCCGCCAACGCCGACCGGTTACCAATCTCCACCACCCCGGGCCGGGCCGGCCAGCTGCCGATCACCAGCCCGGCACACGAAACCCCCTGCGCGGCAAGGGCTTCCAGCGTCAGCGCGGTGTGATTGAGGGTGCCCAGCTCCGCGCCCACCACGACCAGCGCCGCCGCGCCCAGCTCGGCGGCGAGGTCGCGCAGCGTGACACCCGAAGCGCCGAGTTCGACGAGCAGCCCCCCGGCGCCCTCGACGAGGGTCAGCCGCGCGGGGCGGTCCAGCCCGCCGATGAGACCCAGCAGCTGATCGCGGGTGGGCAGCGGGGTCCCCGTCCGCGCGGCCGCCGCGGCGGGCGCCAGCGGCTCGGGATACCGGGCCAGCCCGGCTAATTCGGTCACGCCGGAGAGCCGGGCCACCTCGGCGAGGTCGTCGTCGCCGGCGTCGGTGCCGGTCTGCACCGGCTTGCACACCGCCACGTCGATGCCGGCCTGGCGAGCGTGGCAGGCCAGCGCCGCGGTGACGATGGTCTTACCGACCCCGGTGCCGGTCCCCGTGACGACCAGGATGGTCAACGGCGCGCTGCTACCAGGACGTCGGTCAGCACGCGTCGCGCCATGTCCAGGTCGGCGGCGTCCAGCGACGCGCGCGCGGACAGCCGCAGCCGCGACGTCCCGGCGGGCACGGTCGGCGGCCGGAAGCAGCCCACCCGCACGCCGGCGTCCAGGCAGGCGGTCGCGGCGGCCAGCGCCACCTCCGGATCGCCCAGGATCACCGACACCACGGCGGACTGCGGCTGCCCGGGCACCCCGCAGGCCTCGGCCAGGAAGCGGGCATGCGTCAGCACCGCGTCCGCGTGCCAGGGTTCGGCCCGCAGGACCTGCAGCGCGGCCCGCGCGGCGCCCACCGCCGCCGGCGCCAGGCCGGTGTCGAAGATGAACGGCCGGGCGGCGTCGATCAGGTGTGCGCGCACCGGCGCCGGTCCCAGCACCACACCGCCCTGACTGCCGAGCGCCTTGGACAGCGTCGTGGTCATCACGATGTCGGGCGCGCCCGCGAGGCCGAGCTCGTGCAGCAGCCCGCGGCCGCCGCCGCGCACCCCGAGGCCGTGCGCCTCGTCGACGATGAGCAGCGCGCCGTGGCGGCGGCACACCTCGTGCAGTTCGCGCACGGGGGCCAGCGAGCCGTCGGCGCTGAACACCGAGTCGGTGACGACGACGGCGCGCTCCTCGTCGCGGGAGGACAGGGCGGCGGCCACGGCGTCGACGTCGCGGTGCGGCGCAACGACGACGTGGGCGCGCGACAGCCGGCAGGCGTCCACCAGCGAGGCGTGCGACAGGGCGTCGGACACCAGCAGGGAGCCGGGGCCGGACAGGCCGACGACGGCCCCGAGGTTGGCGGTGTAGCCCGACGAGAACAGCAGGGCCGAGGCGGCGCCGACGAATTCGGCGAGCTCGGATTCGAACTCGTGGTGCAGCTCGGTGTCCCCGGTGACCAGGCGCGAACCGGTGGACCCGGCCCCCCACATGCGCAGCGCCTGCACGCCGCCGTCGATGACGTCGGGGTGCTGGGACAGGCCGAGGTAGTCGTTGGAGGCCAGGTCCAGCTCGGTGGCGACGGCCGGTCGGGCCCGCAGCGAGCGGCGCAGGCCGGCCTCGCGGCGCTGTCGTTCCACCTCGTCCAGCCAGGCCAGCGGGGACACGCCGGTCGGGGCCTGCCGGGGGGTGTTCATGAACCTAGAGCCTACGAGAACGTGCGAGCGTCGCCGGGGGGCGACCCGCTACGGCGAGATGACCGAGCCGGACGCGCCGGTCCCCCCGCCGGTGGCGCCGCCCGCTCCGCCGCTCCCGACATTGGCGTTGCCCGGGGTGATTGCGAAGACGTTGCCGCCGGTGCCGCCGGTGCCGCCGGTCGGACCGGTGCCGCCGACGCCGCCGGTGCCGCCGAAGGCGATCCCGGTGGGCATGAAGTTGTACGCGGTCCCGCCCGTCCCGCCGGTACCGCCGACGGTCGCGCCGCTGCCGCCGGCGCCGCCGACCCCGCCGGTCGTCGTGCCCCAGTTAGCGGGGTATTGCAACAGGCCGTCGAACGTGTCGACGAAGTTGTACGGCCCGATGATCGCGGCGCCGCCGTGGCCCCCATTCCCGCCGGCGCCGACCGTGCCGGTGCCGCCCATTCCGCCGGCCCCGCCGACGGCGGTTCCCCACCCCAGGTTGTACGCCACGCCGCCGGCGCCGCCGTCACCGCCGATGGCCCCGGTGCCGCCGGCACCGCCGATGCCGCCGAGCGCGAAGCCGGCCCCGCCGGCCCCACCGGTGCCTCCCGTGCCGGTGGCGCTGGCCCCGCCGGCCCCGCCGGTGCCGCCGGAGGGAACGCCGAAGCCGAAGTCGGCGCCCCCCAGGAAGCCCACGTTGCCGCCGGCCCCGCCGGTGCCGCCGGTGGCGTCGGTCGCACTACCACCGGGCCCACCGGCGCCGCCGTTGCCGAAGTAGAAGCCGCCGTTGCCACCGGCCCCGCCGTTACCGCCGTTTACGCCCGAGATGCCGGAGATGAAGCCGGCCCCGCCGGTCCCGCCGTTGCCCACCCACACCGCGGACCCACCGTTGCCACCGGTCGCGCCCTGGCCGCCGGACCCGCCGTTGCCGCCGTTGCCGAGGATCCCGCCCAGCCCGCCGTTACCGCCGTTCACCCCGGCGACGGTGGAGTTCCAGCCGTTGCCGCCGTTGCCCATCAACAAGCCGCCGTTTTGGCCATTCGGGTTGGTCTGCGATGTCCCGTCGGCGCCGTTGAGGAAAAGCGGCGCCCCGATCAGCCGCTGGCTGGTCTGGTTCAGCTCGTACATCACCGTGCCGAGCGGGTCCGTCCTGGGCGGCGGCGACGCCCCCGAGGCGTCGGCCACCGCGGCCGGCCACAACGACGGATTGAACAGCTGGGTGGCGAGCACCTCGGCTTCCTGGAACGCCGCCCCCGCCTGGTTCAACGCCTGCGAGATCTGGTTGCCGACCGCCGTGGCCTGCTGGACGAGCGTCTGGAATTCCTGGCCGACCTCGGAAAACAGCGTGGCCATCGCCTTGGTTATCTGGTCACCGGCGGATCCCGGCACCCAGACGAACGGCAGGCCCGACGTCGCATTCGCCGCGCTGAGCGACGAGTTGATCGCGCTCACGTTCGCCGCCGCGGCCGTCAACGCATTCGGCGTGACGACCACATACGACATTGCTGACCTCCCGAGACCGCAGAGGTGTGCGCCCCTCCGCCGGCCATGACTAGGGCACTATAAACCTATCCTGTTGCACACGTGTAGATCTCCGTTTCGGGGAATCGCGGCACGGCCGCCGGTGGCCTCGCTACGGCGTGATGACGTTTCCGGGGTTGCCGGTGCCTCCGTTGGTGACGGTGCCGGTCCCGCCCGCGCCGCCACTGCCGACGTGGGCGCCGGTCGGCAGCGTCGCGAACACGTTGCCTCCGTTGCCACCGTTGCCGCCGGTGGGACCGGTGCCGCCGGTTCCGCCGGTGCCGCCGAAGGAGGCTCCGGTGCTCAAGAAGTTGTACGCGGTCCCCCCGGTCCCGCCGACGCCGCCGACCGTCGCGCCGCTGCCGCCCACGCCGCCGACGCCGCCGTAGGCGGTACCCCAGTCGACCGGGAGATAGGTCAGCAGGCCGTCGAAGTTGTCCACGGCGATGTTGAACGGCCCCATCCACGCGCTGCCGCCGTGGCCGCCGTTGCCGCCGACGCCGACCGTGCCGGCGCCGCCCGCGCCGCCGGCCCCGCCGGTGACGGTTCCCCAGCCGAGGTTGAACGCGATGCCGCCCGTGCCACCGTCACCGCCGGTGGCGCCGCTGCCGCCGACCCCGCCGGTGCCGCCGAGCCCGAAGCCGGCCCCACCGGCCCCACCGGTGCCGCCCGCGCCGCTGACGCTGGCGCCGCCGGCCCCGCCGGTGGCGCCGGTCGGAACGCTCATGCCCAATTCCGTGCCCCCGAGAAAGCCCGTGTAGCCGCCGGCCCCGCCGGTGCCGCCGGCCGCGTCGGTCGCGCTCCCGCCGGCCCCGCCCGTGCCACCGATGCCCCAGAAAAGTCCGCCGGCCCCGCCGTTACCGCCGTTACCGCCGGGGACGCCCGAAATATTGGAGATGAAGCCCGCCCCGCCGGTCCCGCCGTTGCCCACCCAAATGGCCGCCCCGCCATTGCCGCCGACCGCGCCCTGGCCACCCGACCCGCCGGTGCCGCCCGTGCCGATGAGCCCGGCCTGCCCGCCGTTACCGCCGTTGACGCCCGCGACGGTGGAGTTCCAGCCGTTGCCGCCGTTGCCCAGGAACAAGCCGCCGTTTTGCCCATTCGGGTTGCTCTGCGATGTCCCGTCGGCACCGTTGAAGAAGAACGGCTGCCCGAACAGCCGCAGGCCGGTCTGGTTGAGCTCGTACATCACCGTCGCCAGCGGTTCCGTCCGCGGCGGCGGCGATCCCTGTGAGGCCTCGGCCACCGCGTTCATCAAGATCTGCAATGGCGACGGGACGCCCGCGGCGGATACCAGCGAGCTCGCCGCCGCGGTCAGCGGCGACGCGTTGGTCGCCTCGGCGGCCGTGTACGCGCCGCCCGAGCCCGTCAGCGCCTGCACGAACTGGGCTTGCAGCGCCGCCGCCTGGTTGTTGAGCGCCTGAAACTGCCTGCCCACGTCGGAAAACACCGACGCGACCGCCGCCGACACCTCGTCACCGGCGGCGGCCGACACCGCGGTGGTCGACGCGGCCGCCGTGGCATGCGCGGCGTTGAGCGACGAGCCGATTGCCGCCACGTTCGCCGCCGCCGTCGCCACCACGTCCGGCGCGACGAACACATACGACATTGCTGACCTCCGAAGACCGTCGCGGGCGGGCGCCCCGCATCACGGTCACGCTTGCGAGTGGCTAAAAACTATCTTGTTGCACACCTGTATATCTGCGTTTTAGCAGATTTTCGTCGCCGCCCCGGGCCGGTTTCGCAGCGGACCGTTCCGGGTATGCAGATCCGGCGCGATTGGGGGACACGATGGACGAGAGCGAATTTCTGGTGGCCTTGGGTGAGGCGGCTCAGGACGCGGTGTGGGGGACGCAGCACCCGCTCACCCATCACTTGTCCGACGACGACCCCCGTCGGGCCGAATACCTGCGTGACTATCAACAGTCGGTCGGACGTCAGGTGCTCGCGGCGATAACGACGCTGCGGCCCCGCATGGCGTCATAGCAGTTCCGCGCCTACCGCAAAGCGCGCGGAATGTCGCGCGGCAAACAATCCGTTCCGGCCCGGAACCGTCGTGGTCGGGCCGCACCGAGAAATACGTGGCGCCGGCGCGTGACATTTGCACCTACCAGCGAGTAACTTCTACCCTACTGACGAGTAAGAAAGCAGGCCGTGAACGAACCACACGCATGCCGGATTGCTGGGCGCCACCAGCGCGGATGCCGCTATCCACGGATCGCCGGCGCGGCCCGCCGTGCGGGCACGTCGCCGGCGGCATGGGGCGCGCAGAACCGATGATTACTCATGTGGCGCCGGCGGGCACGGCCTTCGATTGCGAAGTTTGCTGAAAACGGCTATGTCGCCGCGGACGTCCTCCCCACGAATGCCAATTCGCCGTCGAGAATCACAATTTTCGTTATCCGCACCGCCCACATTCGGAAAAGCGAATACAACCACCCAAATCCGTTGCGACTCAACGCATCAGGTCTCTCGCTTGGATACGCTGGATGCCGAGGCGCGGGCCCGCAAAAACAATTATATTCTGACACACAGGGAACAATGGCTGTGAAATCAGGTTGGTATCTTAAAATTGCCGGTGACCCTCCGTCGTGCGTAATGGGGGAACGATGAACAAGGACGAGGACTTCGAGGCGGCCGTGGGCGAGGCGGCGCAGGACGCGGTGTGGACAACGGAGCATCCCCTCACGCACCACCTCGAAGAGGATGACCCGCGCCGCGTGAAATACTTGCGTGAGTACCAACGGTCGGTCGGCAACCAAGTGCTTGCGGCGATAGCCGCCCTCAAACCCTGCGGCTGCCAGAACAGCTGGTAAGCCCCGGCCCGGATGCGCGGCGGCGCCACTGGCGCGCGGCAAATGCCGGATTCGCCCACGTCGTCGGGGTAGGCGACGGTAGTTTCAGTGCTGCGCCGCCCGTATAGGCCGGGAATAGCGGCTTTCCGGCGCCGCGATGCGCGGTGCGGGACGACGAAGGAGGATCGGTGAAAGCCATTCCCAAGCTGTTGGTCTTCGCGCTTGTCGAGTTCGTGGTGTTCGGCTCGATGCTGTTCGTTCCGGCGGGCACCTTCGATTACTGGCAGGCCTGGGTGTTTCTCGTGGCGGTTGCCGTTCCGGCGTGGATTCCCAGCATTTACCTGCTGCGCACGAATCCCGTTGCGCTGCAAGCGCGGATGAGCGGCGGGCCGGCCGCGGAGACCCGGCTGGCGCAGAAGATCGTCATCGCCGGCCTGTACCTGTCGCTGGCGGCGATGGTCGTGGTCAGCGCCCTCGACCATCGCTTCGGATGGTCGCCCGTTCCGACGGCGATCTGTCTGGTCGGTGACGTCTTGGTGGCCACCGGGTTGGGCGTGGTGGCGCTCGTGATCATTCAGAACAGCTATGCCGCGGCGACCGTCCGGGTCAAGGAGGGCCAGCAGGTCGTCTCCACGGGCCTGTACGGGCTGGTGCGCCACCCCATGTACACCGGCAACGTCATCATGATGATCGGCATCCCCCTCGCGCTCGGTTCCTACTGGGGCCTCGTCTTCGTCGCGCCCGGCGTGACCGTGCTGGCGTGGCGCATCCGCGACGAGGAGAAGCTGCTCCGAAACGAGTTGGACGGGTATCGCGAGTACACGCAGAAGGTTCGCTATCGCCTGGTGCCGGCTATGTGGTGAGCGACTGGTCTACAGATCGCTGGCCGGGCTCACCGCGGGAACCTCTTCCTCCGATGAGGCGGGCCCGCTCAACCTCCGAGCGAAGCTTCGCACCGAGGGCGCGTCGAAGAGCGTCCGCACCGGGAGGTGGGTGTCCAGGGCCGTGTTGATCGCGGCGATCGCGCGCATCGCGGAAATGGAATCCCCGCCCAGGTCGAAGAACGACTCGTCCACCGGGACGCCGTCCGTCCCGAGCGCTTGGGCGTAAATGCCGGCCAGGATCTGTTCGACCAGATTGGCCGGGGCGCCATCACCGTTGCCGTTGCGGTGATATTCGAGATCTGACAGCGCCGGTTGGCTCGGCGCCGCCCCGTTCCCGTTCGTCCGGGCGTGCTTGCCCACGTCGCGCGCGTCCGCCGACGGCAACGGGCGCGCCGGGTCGTCGGTCATGGCCACCAGCGCCTGGTTGAATCGCTCGAGCACGGCTTCGATGTCGGCGGCGTCGAACAGGTCCGCGCGATATTGGAGGTGAAGTTCCAGTTCGCTGCCCGGCAGGGCCTGGACCGTGAGCGGGTAGTGGTAGTGGTCGCGGTTGGTGATCGCGGTGATGGCCAACCCATCCTCGCCCGACAATTCGGCGGCGTCGGTCGGGTAATTCTCGTAGACGAAGACGGTGTCGAAGAGCCGTTCGTGACCGGTGGCGCGATGAATCTCGTTGAGTCCCAGGTGCTGATGGTCGAGCGTGTAGTTGTGGGCGCTTTGCAGTTGGTCGAGCAGCTCGGCGGTGGTGGTGGCCGGGGTGATCGTCGCCCGCGCCGGCACGGTGTTGATCAACAGGCCCACCATCGAGTCCGCCCCGTCCACCTCGGCCGGCCGCCCCGAGACGACAGCGCCGAAGGCGACGTCGTGCTGACCGGTCAGCCACGTCAGCACCTGCGCCCACGCGGCCTGCAGCACGGTGCTGACCGTGGTGTGACCCGAACGTGCGAGTTCGGTGACGGCCTGCGTGGTCGGCTCGGACACCCGGAACGTCGCGACGCCGCGCCGCCCCAGCCCGAACCGATCGGCCGGGCCGACGAGTGTGGGGGTGTCGAATCCCGCGAACATCTCCCGCCAGACCGCGCGTGCGGCGATCCGATCCCGGCCGTGCAGCCAGGTCACGAACCTGCGATACGGCACCGCCGTGGGCAGCCAGTGTCCGTAGTAGCTGGCGAAGACCTCCCCCAAGAGGATCGGCAGCGACCAGCCGTCGAGCACGATGTGGTGGTTCGTCAGCACGAATCGGTGCCGATCCGCCGCCGTGCGGATCAGGGCCACCCGGAGGGCCGGCTGGTTGGCGATGTCGTAGACCGCGGCGCGTTCGGCAGCGCATACCTCCCGGATCTGCGCTTCGACGTCGACGTCGGCCCCGTCGGCGACGACGTAGTGCCACGGCACCACGGGATCGGCCGGGATGACCTGCACGGCCTCGTCGAACTGTGAGCAGAATCGAGCAGCCAGGTTGGGGTGGCGGTTGACCACCATGTGCACCGCTTCGCGCAGGCGGTGCTGATCGAGCCGGCCGCTCAACGCGATATCCAGCTGCACCGCATACACGTCATCGCAACCCCGCGTGGCGTTGGCGTGGAACGCCAGACCCTGCTGCAGCGGGGTCAACGGCAGCACGTCGGCGATGCGCTGGTGGTGCCGGCCGAGTTCGTCGATCTGCTGCTGACTCAGGCGGGCGGGCCAGATGTCGGACGGCGTCAGCCCGCCTCCCCCGCTGCGCACATGCGCACAGATGCCGGTCAACGCCTCGAACCACAACCGGCTCAGCCGGCTGACCTGTTCGTGGTCGACGGCAGACGGCGCCCACGTCCAGCCGGCACGCAGCTGCGGGCCGCTGTCGGCGTCCACGGTGCCGGCGTTGAGCTCCACGGTGTGCATGAGCGGCATCGGGGTGGTCGCGGCAACCCGGGCGACCGACCCGCCGTCCGAGCAGATCCGCCACACCTCGCCGGAGGCGTCGGTCCCCGCCCCGAGGCGTCCCAGATAGTTGAATCCGAACGGCGGATCGGACCCGGCCACATCGGCCACGTCGACGTCGGAGTTCAGATAGCGCAACACGCCGTAGGTCAGGCCGTCCGGCAGTGCCCGCAGCTGCTCCTTGGCATCCTTGATCACCACCCCCAGGGCCGCCTCACCCGCGGTGACCTGCGCCCAGTCCAGCCCGCCGACGGCCAGCGCCACCGGGTATTTCGTGGTGAACCACCCCACGGTCCGGGACAGGTCCAGCTGTTCCTTCGAGGCGACCAATTCCTCCTGGCGCCCGTGGCCCTCCACGTCGATGCCGATCGGGCCGCCGCCGCCCACGAACTCCGCGGCCGCCAGGGCGAACGCGATCAGCAAGATGTCCTGTATCCCGGTGTGAAACGCCGCCGGCACCTCGCCGAGCAGCATGCGGGTGGTCTCGGCGTCCAGCTCCACCGACAGGTTCCCGGCGGTGAGGAACGTGTCCACCTCGGGGCGCACCGCCGGCAGCGCCGGGGGGGTCGCGGCGATCTGCCGCCACGCCCGCGCCTGCTCCACCACCTCCGGGCGGCCCGCGTGCTCGGCCAGCAGCGACGCCCACCGCGCGAACGACGTCCGCGGCGCCGGCAGCACCACCTGTTGGCCGGCGCAGCGCTGGGCCCAGGCCAGGTTGAGGTCCTCCAGCAGGATCCGCCACGAGACCCCGTCGACGGCCAGGTGGTGAACGATCAGCACCAACCGGCTCGTGGAGGACACCCACAGCGCGCTCAGCATCACCCCGGCCGCCGGGTTCAGCCGCGACCGCGCCTCGACCACCGCCGCGTCGGACAACACCTCCACCGCGCGCAGGCAGCTGCGGGCGTCGACCGCCCCCACCTCGGGCACGGTCAACGACCAGCCTCCGGCGTCCTCGTCGACGCGCAGGCGCAGCATCGCGTGCCGATCCAGCAGGGCCTGCAGCAGGGCCACCACGTCGTCCTCGCCGGCCCCGGCGGGCGCCTGCAGCGACACCGTCTGGTTGAACTGGTCGACCGGGCCCTCGACGCTGTACAGCCAGCACATGATCGGGGTGGCCACCACCGGACCCACGCCCTCGTCGATCACGTGGGCGTCGTCGTCGGCGACGCCGGCCACCCGGGCCAGCCGGGCCACGGTCTGCTCGACGAAGATGTCGCGCGGCCTGCACACCACGCCGGCGGCGCGCGCCCGCGCCACCACCTGCATGGACAAGATGCTGTCCCCGCCCAGCTCGAAGAACGACTCGTCGACCCCGACCCGCTCGAGACCCAGCACCTGCGCGTAAATGCTCGCCAGGATCTCCTCGACGGCGTCGGTGGGGGCGCGGTAGTGATCGATGTCCTGGTATTCGGGTGCCGGCAGGGCGCGGGTGTCGAGCTTGCCGTTGACCGTCAGCGGCAGCGCGTCGACGACCACCACCGCGGCCGGCACCATGTACGACGGCAGCCGCTCGGCCAGCGTCGCCCGCAGCTCGGCGGGGTCCGCGGCCCCGGTCACGTACCCGACCAGGCGCTTGTCGCCGGGGCGGTCCTCGCGGGCGATCACCACCGCCTGGCCCACCCCGTCCAGCCCGGCCAGCGCCGCCTGCACCTCGCCGAGCTCGATGCGGTATCCGCGGATCTTCACCTGCTCGTCGGCGCGCCCCACGTAGCGCAACTGCCCGTCGGCGCCCCACCACACCAGGTCACCGGTGCGATACATGCGCGAGCCGCTCGTGCCGAACGGACACGCCACAAACCGCGTCGCCGACAGCCCCGCCCGGCCCACATACCCGTCGGCCACCCCGGCGCCGGCCACATACAACTCCCCGACCACACCCATCGGCACCGGCCGCAACCACTGATCGAGCACGAAGAAACCGAGATGCGCCAGCGGCACCCCGATGGGGCTGACCGTGCCGTCGACGTCGGCGGCCAGGATCTCCCGGAACGAGGCGTGCACCGTCGTCTCGGTGATGCCATACATGTTGATCAGCCGCGGTAGCTCCGGGTGGTTGCGCAGCCACGCCGAAAGACGCTGGGGCTCAAGGGCTTCGCCACCGAACACCACCGCCTGCAGGGACAGCTGCCGATCGTGCTCGGCCTGCGCCGCGTCGGCGGACTGCAGCGCATAGAACGCCGACGGGGTCTGGCTGAGCATCGTGACCCGCTCGCCGGCCAGCAACGCGTGCAGGTCTTCCGGCGAGCGCACCACCGCGTCGGGCACCACCACCACCCGCCCGCCGTAGAGCAGCGCGCCCCAGATCTCCCACACCGAGAAGTCGAACGCCAGCGAATGGCACTGCGACCACACCTGCCCCGCCAGCCCGAGGTCGCCGTCCAGGGTCCGCAGCAGCCGGATCACGTTGCGATGCGGGATCGCCACCCCCTTCGGGGTGCCCGTGGTACCCGAGGTGTAAATGAGATACGCGGTGTCATCCGGAGCCGGACCCGCCGGCGCCGCACCGGGTTGCGCGGCAACGTCGCAGTCATCGATGTCGAGGACCAGCGCGTCACGCCCGTCCAACCGCGGACGCAACTCGGCCGTGGTGATCACCGCGCTCGGCGCGGCGTCACCCAGCACGAACTGCATCCGCGCCTCCGGCACCGCCGAGTCGATCGGCACATACGCCGCCCCGGTCTTGGCCACGGCGAGCATCGCCACGATCGCCTGCACCGAACGCGGCAACAGCAGCGCCACCCGCTGCCCGGGCCCCACGCCCCGGGCGGCCAGCGACCGCGCCCACCGGTTGGCCGCCTCGTCCAGGTCTCGATACGTCATGGACCGGTCGCCGCAGGTGACCGCCACGGCATCGGGCGTGCGCGCCGCCTGTCCGACGAACACCGCCGGGATCGACTGCGCGGCCGGTGCCGGCTCGCTCAGCACCGCCCGGTTGCCCCACCCGTCCAACCGGGCACTTTCGGCCTCATCCAGCACGTCCATCGACGACAACCGCCGCCCCGGATCCGCCGTCATCGCCGCCAACACGCGCTCGAACCGCGCGATCAAGGTGTGGATGCTCGCCTCGTCGAACACGTCGGTGCGGAATTCCACCAGCCCGCCGATCCCCGCCGGCTCACCGGATTCGCTCCAGCGTTCGGCCAGGTTGATGGTCAGGTCCATGCGGGCGGTGTGGGTGTCGACCGGCAGGGGCGTGACCTGCAGATCGCCGAGGGCCAACCCGGCGGCGTCGGTGTCCTGCCACGCGAAGTTCTGCCACGCCAACATCACCTGCACCAGCGGGTGATGGGTCAGGCTGCGGGTCGGGTTGAGCCGCTCCACCAGCACCTCGAACGGCACGTCCTGGTGCTCGTAGGCGGCCAGGCTGCGCCGGCGCACCTGGGCCAGCAGGTCGGCGACCGTGGGATCGCCGGCCAGGTCGACCCGCAACACCAGGGTGTTGACGAAAAAGCCCACCAGCTCGTCCAGCGCGGGGTCGCGCCGGCCGGCGATCGGGAACCCGACGGCCACCTCGCTGCTGGCGCTGAGCTTCGACAGCAGCACCGCCAGGGCGGCCTGCAACACCATGAAGCTGGTCGCGTTGTGCTCTCGCGCCACGTGGGCGGCCCGCCGCTGCAGCTCGGCCGGCCACTCCACCTCCACGGTGGCACCGCGATAGTCGGCAACCGGTGGGTAGGGCCGATCGGTGGGCAGCTGCAGGTGCTCCGGCATGCCGGCCAGGGCGTCCTCCCAGTAGGCCACCTGCGCGGCGATGCGGCTGTCGCTGTCGTCGAGATCCCCCAGCTGCGCGCGCTGCCACAGCGTGTAGTCGACGTACTGCACGGCCAGATCGGCCCAGCCGGGGGCCTGCCCCCCGCACCGGCTGACGTAGGCCACCCCGAGGTCGTTCACCAGCGGGGTGATCGACCAACCGTCGGCGGCGATATGGTGCACCACGGACACGTACACGTAGTCGTCCTCGGCGACGCGGAAAAGCCTTGCGCGCATGGGGATCTCGGTCGCAAGGTCGAACGGGTGACCCACCACCGCGTCGATGGCCTGGCCCAGCTGGGCCTCCGACCATCCGGCGGCATCCACGACCGCCCAACCGAAGTCGGCGTCCCCGGCGGGCACCACCTGCTGGCGCGGTATGCCCTCGATCGCCGGGAACAGGGTGCGCAGGCTCTCCTGGCGGGCCACCACGTCGGCCAGCGCGGCACCAAGCGCGTCGGCGTCCAGGCGCCCGCGCAACCGCAACGCCACCGGGAGGTGGTAGATCGGTGAGGGGCCCTGGAACTGGTCGATGAACCACAACCGGCTCTGGGCGAACGACAACGGCACCACCGCGGGGCGCTCGATCGCCGCCAGCGGCTGCAGGCGATCCTCGTCCCCGCCGACGCGGGGCGCCAACTGGGCGACGGTGGGCGCCTCGAACACGGCACGCACCGAAAGCCCGGCGTCCAGGGCGGTGTTGACCGCGGCGATCAGGCGCATCGCCGACAGCGAATCCCCGCCCAGGTCGAAGAACGAGTCGTCCACCCCGACGCGCGCCACACCCAGCACCTCGGCGAAGACGCCGGCCAGGATCTCCTCGGTGAGGGTGGCCGGGGCGCGGTAGGTTGCGATGTCCTGGTACTCCGGCACCGGCAGCGCCCGCCGGTCGAGCTTGCCGCCGACCGTCAACGGCAGCGCGTCCAGCGCCACGATGGCGGCCGGGACCATATAGGGGGGCAGCCGTTCGGCCAGGGCGGCGCGCAATTTGCCCGGATCGACGGCCCCGGTGACGTACCCCACCAGGCGCTTGTCGCCGGGGCGGTCCTCGCGGGCGATGACGGCCGCCTGCTGGACCCCGTCCAGCGCGGCCAGCGCGGCCTGGACTTCGCCGGGCTCGATGCGGTAGCCGCGGATCTTGACCTGCTCGTCGGCGCGCCCCAGGTACTGCAGCTGCCCGTCGGGGCGCCAGCGCACCAAGTCCCCGGTGCGGTACATGCGCGTCCCGGGCCCGCCGAACGGCGAGGCGACAAACCGCGACGCGGTCAAGCCGGCCCGGCCGACGTACCCGACGCCCACGCCGCGGCCGGCCACGTACAGCTCGCCGATGACCCCCGCCGGCACCGGCCGCAACGACTCGTCGAGGACGAACAGCGCGCTGGTCGGCACCGGCGCGCCGATCGGCGCCGCGCCGGCCTCGACGGTGTCGGCGTGTGCCTGTGTCTGCAGAGGCGCGCTCATCGACGCGTACACCGTGGCCTCGGTGGGGCCGTAGGCGTTGAGCACCACTCGCCCGGGCGCCCACCGATCCACCACGTCGGCCGAGCAGGCCTCACCGCCGAGCAACAGCGCCACCGATTCCAGCCCGTCCGGGTCGAGCGCGGTCACCGCCGACGGCGTTTGGGTGAGCACGTTGACGTGTTCGCGGACCAGCAGGTCGTGGAAGTCGTCCGGTGAGCCGACGACGCAGTCGGGCACCACCACCAGCCGCCCTCCGCCCAGCAGGGCGGCCCAGATCTCCCACACCGAGAAGTCGAAGGCATACGAGTGGCACTGCGTCCACACCTGCGCCGCCGGAAGACTGGCGGGCGTCGACTCCGCGAGGTGGGCCAGGTTGTGGTTGGCGATGGCCACGCCCTTGGGGGTGCCGGTGGTCCCCGAGGTGTAGATGAGGTAGGCGATGTCGTCGGGGTGCGGTGGCGGCAGCGGCGTGCAGGGGTGGCGCCCGACGGCGGGATCCGCGACGTCGATGACCGCCAGGTCGTACCCGTCCAGCCGATCGGCCAGAGCGGTGGCGGTGACGGCGGCCGTCGGTGCGGCATCGGCGAGCAGGAACTCGATCCGCGCGTCGGGCAGCGCCGGGTCGATCGCCAGGTACGCCGCCCCGGTCTTCAGCACGGCCAGCATGGCCACGACGGCGTCGGCCGAGCGCTCCAACAGCAACGCCACCCGCGCGCCCGGGCCGACACCGTAGCCAGACAGCAAGTGCGCCAGCCGGTTTGCCGCCTCGTCGAGTTCCCGGTAGGTCAGCGACCGGTCCGCGGAGGTGACCGCCACCGCTTCCGGGGCGCGCGCCACCTGCGCGGCGAACAACGCCGGAACCGACGCCGCGACCGGCGCGGGCCGGCTCAGCAGCGCGCGGTTGCCCAGCTGGTCGAGCCGGGCGCGCTCGGCCTCATCGAGCACATCGATCGACGACAGCCGGCGCCGCGGGTCGGTGGTCATGCCAACCAGCACCCGCCTGAACCGCTCGAGCAGCGTCTCGATGCTGGCCGCGTCGAACACGTCGGTGCGGAACTCGACTCCACCCCAGATGCCGGCGGGCTCGCCGGCGTCGCTCCAGCGTTCGGCCAGGGAGAAGGACAGGTCCATGCGGGAGGTGCGGGTCTCCACCGGCAGCGGAGCGACCTGCAGATCGCCCAGGGCCGCCCCGACGGCGGGCTCGTCGGGACCGTTGGCCTGCCAGTTCTGCCAGCCCAGCATCACCTGGACCAGCGGGTGTCGAGTCAGGCTGCGGGTCGGGTTGAGCCGCTCGACCAGCACCTCGAAGGGCACGTCCTGATGCTCGTAGGCGGCCAGGCTGCGCCCTCGCACCTGGCCCAGCAGCTCCGCGACGGTGGGGTCGCCGGCCAGGTCGACCCGCAGCACCAGGGTGTTGACGAAAAAGCCGACGAGATCGTCCAACGCGGGGTCGCCGCGCCCGGCGATCGGGAACCCGACGGCCACCTCGCTGCTGGCGCTGAGCTTCGACAGCAGCACGGCCAGGGCGGCCTGCAACACCATGAAGCTGGTCGCGTTGTGCTCGCGGGCCACGCGGGCGACCTGCCGCTGGAGTTCGGCGGGCCAGTCGACGAAGACGCTGGCGCCGCGGTGGTCGGAGACCGGCGGGTAGGGCCGGTCGGTGGGCAGCTGCAGGTGCTCGGGCATGCCGGCCAGGGCGTCCTCCCAGTAGGCCACCTGCGCGGCGATGCGGCTGTCGCTGTCTCCGAGATCCCCCAGCTGAGCGCGCTGCCACAGCGTGTAGTCGGCGTATTGGACGGCCAGCGGCTGCCAGGCGGGGGCCTGCCCCGCGCACCGGCTGGCATAGGCCACCCCGAGGTCGTTCACCAGCGGGGTGATCGACGAGCCGTCGGCGGCGATATGGTGCACCACCGACACCAGGACGTGCTCGTCATCGGCGACGCGGAAAAGGCTTGCCCGCATGGGGATTTCGGTCGCCAGGTCGAAGGGGTGACTCACCACGGCGTCGACGGCCTCGGCCAGTCGGCTTTCCGGCCAGCCGGCGGCGTCCACGACGGCCCAACCGAAGTCGGCGTCCTCGGCGGGCACCACCAGCTGGCGCGGCACCCCCTCGTGGGCGGCGAACAGCGTGCGCAGTGTCTCCTGGCGGGCCACCACGTCGGCCAGCGCGGCGCCGAGCGCGTCGGCGTCCAGGCGCCCGCTCAGCCGCAGCGCGACCGCCATGTTGTAGATCGGTGAGGGGCCCTGGAACTGGTCGATGAACCACAGCCGGCTCTGGGCGAACGACAGCGGCACCACCGCGGGGCGCTCGATCGCCGTGAGCGGCTCGAGCCGGCCCTGGCCGCGGCCGATGCGGGGCGCCAGCTGGGCGATGGTGGGCGCCTCGAACAACGTGCCCACCGACAGGCCGGCGTCCAGGGCGGTGTTGACCGCGGCGATCAGGCGCATCGCCGACAGCGAGTCGCCGCCGAGATCGAAGAACGAATCGTCCACCCCGACCAGCCGGGGCGGCTCCACGCCCAGCACCTGGGCGTAGATGCCGGCCAGGATCTCCTCGACCGCGGTGGCCGGCGCGCGGTAGTGATCGCCGTCCTGGTATTCGGGTGCGGGAAGCGCGCGTTTGTCGAGCTTGCCGTTGACCGTCAACGGCACAGCCGCGACGACTACCACCGCGGCCGGAACCATGTAGGCGGGCAGCCGCTCGGCCAGGGCGGCGCGCGTCTGGTCCGGGTCCGCGTCGCCGGTGACGTACCCCACCAGGCGCTTGTCGCCGGGGCGGTCCTCGCGCACGATCACCACCGCCTGGCCGACGCCGTCCATCGCGGCCAGCGCCGCCTGCACCTCGCCGAGCTCGATGCGGTACCCGCGGATCTTCACCTGCTCGTCGGCGCGCCCCACATACCGCAGCTCGCCGTCGGCGCCCCACCACACCAGGTCCCCGGTGCGATACATGCGTGAGCCGCTCACCCCGAACGGACACGCCACAAACCGCGTCGCCGACAGGCCGGCGCGGCCCACGTAGCCGGCGGCCACTCCGGCGCCGGCCACATACAGCTCGCCGACGACCCCCGTCGGCACCGGACGTAACCACTCGTCGAGCACGAAGAAACCGAGATGCGCCAGCGGCACCCCGATGGGGCTGACCGTGCCGTCGACGTCGGCGGCCAGGATCTCGCGGAACGAGGCGTGCACCGTCGTCTCGGTGATGCCATACATGTTGATCAGCCGCGGCGAGCCGGGATGATTGGCGAACCACGCCGAAAGACGCTGGGGCTCAAGGGCTTCGCCACCGAACACCACCGCCTGCAGGGACAGCTGCCGATCGTGCTCGGCCTGCGCCGCGTCGGCGGACTGCAGGGCATAGAACGCCGACGGGGTCTGGCTGAGCATCGTGACCCGCTCGTCGGCCAGCAGCGCGTGCAGGTCTTCCGGTGAGCGCACCACCGCGTCGGGCACCACCACCACCCGCCCGCCGTAGAGCAGCGCGCCGAAGATCTCCCACACCGAGAAGTCGAACGCCATGGAATGGCACTGCGACCACACCTGGCCCGCCAAGCCCAGGTCGGCGTCCAGGGTTTCCAGCAGCCGGGTGACATTGCGGTGGGGTATGGCCACCCCCTTCGGGGTGCCGGTGGTCCCGGATGTGTAGATGAGGTAGGCGATCTCGTCGGGGCTCGGGGCCGGCAATTCGGTGCCGGGCTGCGCGTTGACGGCGGGATCCCGCACATCTTCGACGTCGATGACGGACAGGTCGCAGCCGTCCAGGCGGGGCCGCAATTCGGCAGTCGTGATCACGGCGGCCGGCGCGGCGTCACCCAGCACGAACTGCATCCGCGCCTCGGGCACCGACGGGTCGATCGGCACATACGCCGCCCCCGTCTTCAGCACGCCCGTGATCGCCACCACCGCCTCGACCGAACGCGGCAACAGCAGCGCCACCCGCCGGCCCGGCCCGACGCCCCGAGCGGTCAGCAGGTGCGCCCATCGGTTCGCCGTCTCGTCCAGGTCGCGGTAGGTCATGGACCGGCCGTCGCAGGTCACCGCGACCGCATCGGGCGTGCGCGCCGCCTGCGCGGCGAAGACCGCCGAAATCGACGCGGTCCGCACCGGGTGGCTCAACGCCGCCCGGTTGCCCCACCCGTCCAGCCGGGCGTGCTCGGCGGCATCGAGCACATCCATCGACGACAACCGCCGGTCCGGATCCGTCGTCATCGCCGCCAGCACCCGCTCGAACCGCGCGACCAGCGTTTCGATGTCGCCGTCGTCGAAGACGTCGGTGTCGAATTCGACGCGCAGGCCCAGTTCGTCGCCCGGCACGGCCTGGATCGCGAGCGGGTAGTGGTTGTACTCGCGGTGGGCGAACCCGGTGACGGCCAACCCGTCCTCGCCCGCCAGCGCCGCGGTGTCCAGCGGGTAGTTCTCGTACACGAAGAAGGTGTCGAAGAGGACGTCCTGGCCGGTGACGCGGTGGATCTCGCTGAGCGCGAGGTGCTCGTGGTCATACGTGTGGTTGCGCGCGCTTTGCAGCTGGTCGAGCAGCTCGGCGGTGGTGGTGGTCGCGGTGACGTGCGCGCGCACCGGCACGGTGTTGATGAACAGCCCGATCATCGAGTCCGCGTGGGGCACCTCGGTGGGCCGGCCCGAGACGGTGGTGCCGAAGGCAACGTCATGGCGGCCGGTCAGCCACATCAGCAGCTGCGCCCAGGCCGCCTGCAGTGCGGTGCTGACGGTGGTGTGGCGGGAGCGCGCCAACTCGGCGAGCGCCCGGGTGGTCGGCTCCGACACTCGGAAGGACGCCACGCCGCGCCGTCCCATCCGCAACCGGCCTGGCGGACCGATCAATGTCGGGGTGTCGAAACCGGCCAGCACCTCACCCCAGGCCGCGCGGGCGGCATCGAGGTCGCGGCCCGCCAGCCAGGTGACGAACCTGCGATACGACCCCGCGAGGGGCAGCCGCTTCCCGTAGTAGCTGGCGAAGATTTCGCCGAGCAGGATCGGCAGCGACCACCCGTCGAGCACGATGTGGTGATTCGTCAGCACAAAGCGGTGCTCGTCGTCGGCGGTGCGAATGAGGGCGGCCCGGAAGGCCGGTTGTTCGGCGAGGTTGCGGACCGCGGCGCGTTCGGCGGCGCACACCTGCGCAACCTGGGCGCCGACGTCCGAGAGATCCGGGTCCCCGCCGGTGAGGTCGACATACCGCCAGGGCACGCCGGGATCGGCGGGGATGATCTGGACCGGCTGCTCGAACTTGTCGGAGAAGCGGGCCGCCAGGTTCGGATGCCGGGCCACCACGCTGTGTACGGCTTCATGCAGGCGGTGCTGGTCGACCCAACCGCTCAACGTGATGTCGAGCTGGACCGCATACACGTCGTCGCCATCCTGGGCGGTGGCGTGAAACAGCAGCCCCCGCTGCAGGGGTGTCAGCGGCAGGACGTCAGCTATCCGCATATTGCCGCTGAAGCTCGTCGATCTGTTGCTGGCTGAGACCCACAGCGATGTCGGACGGGGTCAGCCCGCCCCCGCCGCCGCGCACGTGCGCGCAGATGCCGGCCAGGGCCTCGAACCACAACCGGTTCAGCCGGCCGACCTGCACGCGGTCCAGCGCCGATGGCGCCCACGTCCAGCCGGCGCGCAGCTGCGGGCCGGCCTCGGTGTCCACCGTGCCGGCGTTGAGCTCGACGGTGTGCATCAGCGGCATGCTGATGGCCGCGGCGGTGCCCGTGACCGACCAGCCGTCCTGGCGGATTTCCCACACGTCACCGGAGACCTCGGAGGCGGCACCCAGGCGCCCCAGATAGTTGAACCCGATCGGCGGATCGGACCCGCCCAGATCGACATCGGGGTTCAGGTAGCGCAGCAGACCGTAGGTCAGGCCGTCCGGCAGGGTCCGCAGCTGTTCCTTGCCGTCTTTGAGCACCGCCCCCAGCGCGGCGTCCCCGGCCACCACCTGGGCCCAGTCCAGGCCTCCCACGTGCAACGCCACCGGGAATTTCGCGGTGAACCAGCCGACCGTGCGCGACAGGTCGACGTGTTCTTTCGAGGTGGCCAGGTCCTCGTCGCGTCCGTGGCCTTCGACGTCGATGCCGATCGGCCCGTCGGTGCCCACGAACTCGGCGACCGCGACGGCGAAGGCGATCAACAGGATGTCGTGGATGCCGGCATGGAACGCCGCCGGCACCTCACCGAGCAGCATGCGGGTGGTCTCGGCGTCCAGATCCACCGACAGGTTCCCGGCGGTGAGGAACGTGTCCGCCTCGGGGCGCACCGCCGGCAGCGCCGCCGGGACCGCGGCCACCCGTCGCCAGGCCGCCGCCTGCTCCACGACCTCCGGGCGGCACGCATCCTCGGCGAGCAGCGACGCCCACCGCGCGAACGACGTCCCGCCGGCCGGCAACACCATTTGCTGCCCGCCGCGAAGCTGGGCCCAACCGAGGTTGAGGTCCTCGACCAGGATCCGCCACGACACCCCGTCGACGGCCAGGTGGTGAACGATCACCAGCAGCTGCGCCGTGGGGGCCGCCCACAGTGCGCTCAGCATCACCCCGGCCGCCGGATCCAACCGCGACCGCGCCTCCGCCACGGCATCCTCGGACAGCACCTGCGCCGCGCGCAGGCAGCCGCGGGCGTCGACCGACCCCGCCTCGGGGACCGTCAACGACCAGCCTCCGGCGTCCTCCTCGACGCGCAGGCGCAGCATGGCGTGCCGATCCAGCAGGGCCTGCAGCAGGGCCACCACGTCGTCCTCGGTCGCCCCCACCGGCGCCTGCAGCAGCACCGTCTGGTTGAACTGATCGACGGGGCCCTCGACGCCGTGCAGCCAGCACATGATCGGGGTGGCCACCACCGGACCCACGCCGTCGTCGGGCGCATCGGCGTCACCGGTGGCCACACCGGCGACCTGAGCCAGCCGGGCCACGGTCTGCTCGACGAAAACATCCCGCGGCCGGAACACCACCCCGGCGGCCCGCGCCCGCGCCACCACCTGCATGGACAGGATGCTGTCCCCGCCCAGCTCGAAGAACGACTCGTCGACGCCCACCCGCTCGAGACCGAGGACCTGCGCGTAGATGCTCGCCAGGATCTCCTCCACCGCATCGGACGGGGCCCGATACCGGTCGCCATCCTGGTATTCGGGTGCCGGCAGGGCGCGCTTGTCCAGCTTGCCGTTGACCGTCAACGGCAACGCATCGACCACCACCACCGCGGCCGGCACCATATATCCCGGCAGGCGCTCGGCCAGCGCAGCGCGTGCGGCGGCCGGCTCGGCGGTCCCGGTCACATACCCCACCAGGCGCTTGTCGCCGGGGCGGTCCTCGCGGGCGATCACCACCGCCTGCTCGATCCCGTCCAGCCCGGCCAACGCGGCCTGCACCTCGCCGAGCTCGATGCGGTATCCGCGGATCTTCACCTGCTCGTCGGCCCGCCCCACGTACCGCAACTGCCCGTCGGCGCCCCACCAGGCCAGGTCCCCGGTGCGGTACATCCGGGTTCCCGGCGCGCCGGCGAACGGGCACGCCACGAACCGCGTCGACGTCAGACCCGGCCGGCGCCAGTACCCGGACCCCGCGCCGCCGCCGGCCACATACAACTCCCCCACCACCCCCGCCGGCACCGGCTGCATCCACCCGTCGAGCACGAAGAACGCGTACTGGGCCAGCGGCACGCCGATCGGACTCACGGCGCTGTCGACATCGTCGGGGAAGATCTCCCGGAACGAGGCGTGCACCGTCGTCTCGGTGGTGCCGTACAAGTTGAGCAGCCGCGGTGATTCCGGGTGGTGGTCCAGCCATGGCCGCAACCGCTGCGGTTCCAGCGCTTCGCCGGCGAAGATGACCGCCCGAAGCCGGAGCTGACGTCCGAGCTCGGGTGAGAGCGCGTCCGCGGTCTGCAGCGCGTAAAACGCCGAGGGGGTCTGGCTGAGGACTTCGACCTGTTCTTTGACCAACAGCGCATGGAAGTCCTCGGGCGAACGGGCCACCGACTCAGGCACGACCACGAGGCGTCCGCCGGACAACAGCGCGCCCCAGATCTCGCACACCGAGACGTCGAAGGCCAGGGAGTGCCACTGCGACCACACCTGCCCCGGGGCCAGCTCGGCGTCCAGGGACTCCAGCAGCCGGGTGACGTTGTGGTGGGTGATGGCGACGCCCTTAGGGACACCGGTCGTGCCGGAGGTGTAGATGAGGTAGGCGGTGTTGTCCGGCTCCGGCGGCGGGAGCGCGGCGCTGGATTCGCCGTCGGGGGCGGGGTTCGCGAGCTGGGCGACGTCGATGATCAGCAGGTCGCGTCCGGCCAGCCGGTCGGCCAAGCCGGTGGCTGTGATCGCGGCGATCGGCGCGGCATCGTCGAGCATGAACTCGATACGGGCCGCCGGCACCGCCGGGTCCATCGGCACATAGGCCGCCCCGGTTTTGAGCACCGCCAGAATCGACACGATCGCCTCGGCCGAACGCGGCAGCAGCAGCGCCACCCGCTGCCCCGGGCCCACCCCGTGGCCGGCCAGAAGGTGCGCCATCCGGTTGGCGGCGTCCTCGACCTCGCGGTAGGTCCACGAAGATTCTCCGAAAGTGAGCGCCACCGCCTCCGGGGCGCGGGCAGCCTGCGCGGCGAACAGCGCCGGAATCGACTGCGAAGCGGGTGCGGGTTGGCTCAGCACCGCACGGTTGCCCCACGCGTCCAGCCCGTCGAGCTCGGCGGCGTCGTGCAGGTCCAGCGACGAGAGCCGCCGCCCCGGATCGGCGGTCATCGCCACCAGCACCCGGCCCAACCGTCGCGCCAATTCCGCGACGTCGAAATTCGCAAGCGGGCCCTCGGCGCCCGCCGTGCTCAGGAAAACCTGGTCGCCTCCGCCGGAGAAGATCAACGCAAAGTCGCCCACCTGGACGGGATTGGTAAACGACGCCGATGCCGCGACACCGGCGAAGTCCATCGTCATTTTCGACGGCATGAAATTGACGCTCACGCGATTGGCCGGCCGCCCGCGGCCGCTCGCGCCGGCCTTGCGTTCCAGGGCGTGCGCCGGGAACCGCTGGTGCTGCAGCGCTTCTCGTATCCGCGCGTCGACGTAGGAACAAAAACCGGCCACCGTCGATTGCGGCGACACGCTCAGCACCAGTGGCACGACGCCGGAAATCATGCCCGGAAGCGTCTTCGACTCCGGGCGCACGCGCCTGCTGACCGGAAACTCGAGCACCACCTCTGAGCCCTCGGCGCACCACCCACGCACCAGCAGGGCGCACGCCGCGGTGATCACCGACGATCGGGGCACGTTCCACGCGTCGGACAACTCTTGAACTCGCCGCAGCACGACGGGGTCTAGCCGGACCGGCGCGGAAGGCTGCGACCGATCCCCCGCGTCCCGCGCCGGGACAGCCCCATTGTGTGGTCCGCTTTCCGGTGGAAGATTCTGGGCCCAGTACGCCTGATCGTCCAGATAATCGGCGGACGCTTCGTACTCGGACTCGCAGCGAACCAGATCCTGCAGCGAGCCGAAGAAGGCGGGAGGAATGGGCGCGTCGGAAACAAATGCGGCGTAGACGGTGGCAATCCGGTTGGCGATCAGCGTAATTCCGGTGCCGTCGATGACCATGTGATGGAAGCAGCCGAACAAATAGAATTCATCGGACCATGTCTGGAACAGAGCAAAATTGAAAAGCGGGCCGGCGGAAGGCAATGGCGCGCGTTGGATCTCCAGGGCCATCCGGCGGGCTTCCTGCACCGGATGGCGCGTGTCGCTCAGGTCGTGGAAGGCCAGCTCGAAATCCGGGTAATCGATCGCCCTCTGGAAGACCTGGCCGTCCACCTCGAAGACGGCGGCCCTGGCCGGTTCGGCCTCCCCCATCACGTGCCGGATCGCCCGCTGCAGCAACGCGCGGTCTATCGCGCCGTCGAATCGCACCAGCACGCCAAGCTGCCACTCCGTGCCGGAGTGAGCCGCTTCCTGTGAGAGCCAAATGTCCAGCTGGCCCCGCGTCAGCGGGAAAGCCCGGTCATCAAGTTCCATCCGGATTACCTATCGAAGCCCTGTGCCGCCGCTAACCTTTCGCGCAGAGATTTCGGCCGTATATCGGTCCAGTTCTGTTCGATATAGTCCAGGCACGCCGCGCGGTCGGCCTCGCCGTACACCACCCGCCAGCCGGCCGGAACGTCGGCGAAGGCCGGCCACAGGCTGTGCTGCTCCTCGTCGTTGACCAAGACGAAGAAAGTGCCGGCGTCGTCGTCGAAGGGATTACTGCTCACCGCGTCTCCAGACCGTCTACTGGACATGGGTATAACAAGTTCTAAACCATACTGGAGCCCCACAGAGCTTGTCTAAGCCTTCGCAGAATTGGCCATGACCCAAGATCTGCCGACATCGCCGCATCGGGAATCTTGCCTAGACGAACTAAAGGTATGGTTTGGAGCTAACGCCTCTACTCGTGGTTCGCCACCTGGGGCCCGTCTGCTTACGCGGCCGTAAGCGCCCGCGACTGGCAGGACGATGGTCGGGCCTTTCCTCGATCGGGGCGGCTGACCCCATCCCCGTGCGGCACCCGGAGCTCGATCGCCTGCTCCCCACACCTAGGTATTAGAGGTATTAGGTGGGAGTCCGAGTCCGCGCGTTCGGCGGCGGCGCACAGGTGCCGAAGGCGACGTGGCAGCGATCTTTGCGAAGGCAACCATCCCGACTACTGTGTGGGCAGCGCAATTCAGGACGGCGACGTGCACACGGCCGGCCAATGGCCGGAATTGGAGGCATCTGGGCTACATGAATTCATGACGCCTGACGCGTGCAGGTTGGGCCGCAACCCAACCGGCTGCCCGTGCAGCATGCAACGCGATTCGGCGGAGCAAACCCGGTGTATTCCGAACACAAATATCCACACTCACGACACCATGTGACGGATCATGGGTCAAAGCAGATCTGGTTGGGGCGAGATAATGGACAACCACAGCGAACCTTCGGCGCAGGTTGAATCGAAGGACAATTCCTCAGTTGCGATGTCGGAGCACCTCGCTGACGACCTCCTGTCGACGACCGCCGGTGGCTGGAAGAGCTTCTACAACTCGCTCAGCCGCCGCCTCGAGGACGTCGGGGTCGCGGACTCATCGTTCTTCCTCAACTACGGATACCTCTCCACGGGTGCCCAGGACGAATCCGCGTTCACCATCCGCCCGGGCACGTTCAACGCCAACTCGGTGCGGCTGGTATTCGAGGTGGTCGGGCCGGTCGACCTGAATGACCGCACCGTGGTCGAAATAGGGTGCGGCCGCGGCGGCAACGCCGCGCTTGTCGCGGAGAAATTCAGCGCACAAGTGATCGGGATTGACATGTCCTCGGAAGCGATCGCTTTCTGCAGCAAAACGCACGTCAAGCGTCCGATCGATTTCCGGGTCGGCGATGCGTTGAATCTCCCCCTGCCCGATGCGTCCTGCGATGCCATTATCAATGTCGAGTCCTCACATTCGTATGGCAACCTGCCGAAATTCCTCGGTGAAGTTCGCCGGATCAGCCGTCCGGGAGGGTGGTTCTTGCACACCGACTTTTTAAGTCCCGAGGACTGGGACCAGGTGAGGATGCGCTTGAAGCGATCGGGCTTCGTCACCGAAAGCGACCGGGACATCACCGGCAACGTGCTGGCCTCGCGCGACCAAGCAAGCGATACCTGGGCCGAGGTGTACGGCGACCGAAATGCCCGGGTCGCGAACTTCCTTGCGCTACCGGGGTCCGCGATCTACGAGCAGATGCGCGCCGGCCTCTTGGAGTACCGAATCCTGAGGTCGCAACTGCGGACCGCACCCGCGCCATAAATTCGCGGCGCCGAACCGCCTCTTCCTGTCCGCAATCGCGGGACGGCACGCCGCCTTAAAGGCTTCGTGGGGTGGATTAAGTCGGCTCGACCAAACCGACCGAGTCCGCCTTACCCGTCTCGGGCACCTGGCCGGCCAGGTACTCGGCCAGCGACCCGATGGTCGGATAGTCGAATACCGCGGTCGCGCTGATCGTGAACGCGCCACCGAACTGCGGCAGCAACCGGTTGCTGAATTCGACCGCCATCAGTGAATCGGTGCCCAGCTCCAGGAACCGGCTGGTGGCGGCCGGCGGTTGCGCGAGCCTCAGGAAGTTCTGGACTTCGTACCGCAGGTATTCCGTGAGGAAGCTGCCGCGCTCCGCCTCGGGCACCTCGTGCAGTTGCCGCAACAACTCGCTGTCGCCGCGTGTCGCGGTCACGGCGCTCGGCAGCACATGGTCAAGCATCGCCGGGCGAGAGGCGCCCAGCCCCTTCGCCGCACGCTGCCAATTGGCCTTGATGACGGTTGCCTGCCCGGTTCCGTGGGAGAGGATCTCGTCGAGGGCGTTGAGGGCGGCCGAGGGTTCCAGCGGAATCAGCCCCTGCGCACTGAGATTGGCGCGCGCGGCGTGCGAAGTGGCCATGCCGCCCTTTGCCCACGGACCCCAGTTGATCGCGGTCGCGGGCAGGCCCTGGGCCCTACGCTCGGCAACGAGCCCGTCGAGCAGCGCATTGGCCGCCGCGTAGTTCGCCTGGCCGGGCGAACCGATCACGCTGGACGCCGAAGAGTAGACGATGAAGAAGTCGAGATCGTCATCCTTCGTGAGCCGATGCAGGTGGCAGGCGCCGAAGGCTTTGGGGGCCAACGCCTTCCGGAAGCCTTCGGGGCTCTGCTGTGGCAACAGCGCGTCGTCGAGGACGCCCGCCAGGTGCGCCACCCCCGCCAGCGGCGGCAACTCCGCCCGGATCCGCTCCAACACCGCGGTGATCTGCGCTTCGTCGCCGACGTCGGCCGCGAACACATGGATGCGGCTTCGGTAGCGCTCGGTGATGTCGTCGATCGCCTGTTGAGCCTCGGCATCGGGCTGGCGCCGACTGGTCAGGACGATGTCACCGGCCCCGAGTTGGGCCAGGTGGGCCGCCGTGTACAGGCCGAGCGCACCGACACCACCGGTGATCAGATAGCTCCGATCGCCGCGCGGCTGCAGTGGCTCCGGCATCTGCAGCACGATCTTGCCGATGTGCCGGGCCTGCTGCATCCGGCGGAACGCGGTCTTCGCCTCCGTCACCGGGTAGACCTCGGCCGCGATCGGGGCCAACTCGCCCCTTGCCATGCTGTCGGCCACCTCGGCCAGCAACTTGCCCGTCCGCTCGGGTTCGTGCTCGATGCAGGCGTCCAGCGCGATGATCTCGTAGGCGATATCGGGACGGGCCGCGGCCATCTGCTCCCGAGTCCAGATGTCACGCTTGGCGATTTCGGCGAACCGGCCGCCCTGCGCGGTCGCCCGCACGGTCGCCTCGATGAACCCTTCGTTGGTGAGGCTGTTCAGCACCACATCGACACCCGCGCCGCCGGTGTCGGCCAGGATCTGGTCCGCGAAATCCGTACTGCGCGAGTCGTAGATGTGTTCCACGCCCATTTTGCGCAGCGCCGCCCGCTTATAAGTGCTGGCGGTGGCGAAGACGGTCGCACCGCGCTGCTGGGCTATCTGGATCGCGGCCAGGCCCACGCCACCACTGGCGGCGTGAATGAGAACCTTGTCACCGGGTCCCACCTTCGCCCAGTCGAAGGCGAGGCGCGTCGTCAGCGCGCCGGCGGGTATGGTCGCCGCGCCCACCGCGGTCACCCCGTTCGGCGCCGGCGCCAGGAACTGGGCCGGCACATTGACCCGGGTGGGGAACCCGCCCGGCATGAAGCCGAAGACGCGCTGACCCACCTCGAATCCGGTGACACCGGCGCCCAACTCGGTGACGACGCCGGCGAGGTCGCCGCCGCCGACCCGCCCCGGGTCGCCCGGATACAGGCCGAGCACGTTCAGCACGTCCCGGAAGTTGAGGCCCGCCGCCTCCACCCGGATCTGCACCTCGCCCGCGCTCGGCGGCGGCACGTGCGTCTCGACCAGATGAAGGTTGTCGATCGCGCCGCGCTCGGTGGGCTCCAGGTTGAAATCGGCAGCCCGGGGCACCGGGAGGTGGCCGCTGCGCGCCCACGGCAGCAGCCTCGGCACCAAGTACTTTCCTTGTCGCAGTGCGATTTCGGGTTCGTCGGCCGGTGCGCCGAGCAGGCCCGCCAACAAGCGCACGGCGTCGTCGGCCCCGTCGCAGTCGACCAGCCGGCAGCGCAGGCTCGGCTGCTCGGTGATGACGGTCCGCCCGAAGCCCCACAGCGCCGACTGCGCCGGGTCCACCGACTCGCCGGGCTCGGTCGCCACCGCCCGTTCGGTGACGATCCACAGTCCGCCGGTGAGTTTCAGGTCGTGCTGGGCCAACAGCGTGCGCACCACCGTGAGCACCCCATCGATCTCGGCCTCCAGCCGCGCGGCGAATTCGGCGCCCGACTCGTCCGCGTCGGGCCGCCCAGGGCTGCGCCAGACGACGCCCGAGAACGGCGCCCCACGCTCCTGAGCCTCGGCGAACACCCGCTTCCAGCGCTCGGGATCCACCGCGGCACCGTCCAATGCGACAGCACCCGGCACGACGGCGGCCAGCTCGTCGAACCCGGCGATCAGCCAGGCGCCGTCCCCGCCACTGCCGGCCGATGCCGGCGCGGGCACTTCCTCCCAGCCGAGGGTGTACAGGTTGCGGGTGGCGTCGCCGCCGAGCCCGCGCAGCAACGCCTCCCGCGGCGCGCGCTTGACCGTGAAGTCGCGAATTTCGCCCAGCTGGCGGCCGTCACGGTCCACGAAATCGAGGTCGAACGCCTGCGTTTCGCTGTCCAGACCGCCCCGCTGCCACCGCGCGCGGCAGTAGAAGCGTCGGGGCATCTCGTCGTGCAGCACCACCCGCCCGTACCGCAGCGGCAGGAACAGGTCGCTCAGACCCCCGCCGTCCTCGGTCGCCGCGAGCGCCGCCTCCAGGGCCGGGAAGGCGATGCCGGTGCACAGGTCGAGCAGCACCGGGTGAATCGGCTCGGCGCCGAGGTGTTCGGCGAGCTCGTCGCCGATGGCGATGTCGCCCACCGCCTCGCCGTCACCGGCCCACAGCGATTTGAGCGACGTGGACCAGGTGGGACCCCATGCCAGCTCCATGTCGGCGAAGGTGTCGAACAGCTGCTGCGGGCGCGTGCGGCCCAGCCGCTCGCAGGCCGCGTCGATGGATTCCGCCGGCTCCAGTGCGGGCTCGTCTTGAACATCAGAGCTACCGCTGGCGATCCGGCCGTCGGCGTTCAACGACCACTCGGCGTCACGATCACCGTACGGGCGGCTGTGCACCTGGAAGGTCCAGCCGTCGTCGACCGGATGCACGGTCAGCTGCACCTCCCGGGAAGCCTTGTCGGCCATGATGATCGGTTCGTAGAAGAAGACGTCGCGCACCTGCGCCGGTGCCCCGATCGTCGCGAGCGCCATCGCCGCGTACGTCGCGCCCGGAACGACGACGACGCCATAGATGACGTGGTGCGCCAGCCATGGCTGCGTGTTGACCGACCACCGGCTGGTGTAGACGGAGTCGCCGGAGGCGAGATCCTTTGCGCTGCCCAGGATTCCGGTCCCGGTGGCGCCGTGTCCGTCGATGCCGCGGATGTCGGCGTTCTTCGGCCAGAAGCGACGGCGCTGGAAGGCGTAGGTGGGCAGTTCGAGTTTGCGGTGCGGCCGATGGTGCAGGGCAGCGAATACCGGCCGATGGCCGCTGACGTACGCCGCGGCCAGCGCCTCTGCCGCCTGGTGCCGGGCGTCGGCGTCCTTGCGCAGTGACACGATCGCACGCGGAGCGGCCGAGGATTCCGGCCAGGCCTGCACGGCGGCGTTGGTCAGAACCGGTTGCGGGCCGATCTCCATCAACACCGAGCAGCCGAGCGCAGCAACGGTTCGCACGCTTTCTGCGAACTGCACCGGCTGGCGGGAGTGCCGCCGCCAATACTGGCCGTCGAGCGGGGTCTCCGCCGTGAGGAGCGCGCCGGTCCGGTTACACACCAGCGGCAGCGTCGGAACGGCGAATTCGAACCCGCCTGCGTACGACTCGAATTCGTCCAGCACCGGGTCCAGCAGTTCGGAATGGAAGGCGTGGCTGGTGTCCAGCCACGTGCAGCGCACTCCGTCATCGGTCAACTTGGCGACGATCTGCTCCAGGTCCGCGCCGGGGCCCGACAGCACCGTGTTGGGGCCGTTGTAGGCGGCGACCGAAATGCGCGGGAATTCCTCGGCGACGCTGTCCACCTTTTGCGCGTCGGCGAACACCGCGACCATCCGTCCACCCGCGGGCAGGCTGCCGAACAGCCGGCCGCGTTCGGCGATCAGCCGCGCCCCGTCCTCGAGGCTGAACACTCCGGCCACGCACGCCGCGGCGTACTGGCCCACGCTGTGCCCCAGTACCACGTCCGGCTCGATACCCCACGACTGCCAGAGCCGAGCCAGGCCCATCTCGACGGCGAACAGCGCCGGCTGCGCAAAGGAGGTGTGCCGCAAGGTTTCTCCGGCGTCGCTGTCGGTGTCGAACAGCACTTCGAGCAACGGGCGCGGCAGCATCGGGTCGACCGCTTCGGCGCAGCGCCGCACCGTGTCGGCGAATACCGGCTCGGTGTCGAACAGTTCACGCGCCATTCCCGGATACTGGCTGCCCTGGCCGGTGAACAACCACGCCGTCTTCGGTGGGTCGCCGCACACGCCACGCACCGCACCGGGCCCCAGCCGGTTCTCGGCCAGGCCGGCCAGCAGCTCGCGGGCTCCCGCGATCGAGTCCACGACCAGTGCGGCGCGGTGTTCGAAATGCGAACGCCCGACACCCGCGGTGTAGCACACGTCGGCGACGTCGGCCTCCGGGTGCTCCTCCAACCAGGCTCCATACCGCTGCGCCAACGCCACCAGCGCCTCCGGTGACCGCGCCGACAGCGGCAACACGCCGACGGCGTCGTCGTCGGTGGCGGGCTCCGGCGCCCCGGTGGTGTCCGGAACCGCGTCGCCTTCCGGGGTGACGTCGGCCACCGCGGAGGGCGACGGCGCCTCCTCGATCAGGACGTGCGCGTTCGTGCCGGAGAATCCGAACGAGCTTGTCCCGGCGCGCCGCGGCCTGCCGTTCGCCTGCCACGGGATCGCCTGGTCGACGACCCGGACCGGCAGCGAGTCCCATGGGATGTTCGGCGACGGGTTCTCGAAGTGCAGGTTCTGCGGTAGGACCTCGTGCTGCAACGACAGCACGACCTTGATCAGGCCGGCGATGCCCGCGGCCGACTCGAGGTGCCCGATGTTGGTCTTGGCCGATCCGATCAGCAGCGGGTTGTTCGGGTCGCGGCCGGCACCGTAGACGGCCGCGGCGGCCTGGACCTCGATCGGGTCACCCAGCGAGGTGCCCGTGCCGTGGGCCTCGAGGTAATCGACGTCGCGCCCCTCGACCCCGGCACGAGCCAGCGTGGTGGCGATAAGCCGTTGCTGCGCACCGCCGTTCGGCACCGTCAGGCCACTGGAGGCGCCGTCCTGATTGACGGCGCTGCCCCGGATGACCGCGCAGACCTGATCGCCGTCGCGCTGCGCATCGCTGAGCCGCTTGAGCACCAGGATCCCGCAGCCCTCACTGCGCGCGTAACCGTTCGCGGCCGCGTCGAACGTCTTGCATCGGCCGTCGGCGGCAAGCATCCTGGCGCGCGAGGTGGCGACGATGGATGCCGGGCTCACCAAGACATTCACGCCACCGGCCAGCGCCATGTCGCAGTCACCGGAATGCAAGGCCTGGCAGGCCTGATGGACGGCCACCAGCGAGGCACTGCACGCGGTGTCCACGGCCATCGCCGGCCCTTCCAAGCCGAGCGCGAACGCCACCCGGCCCGCGATGACGTTGAGGGCGTTGCCGGTGATGAAGTGGGCCTCGATGGTCTCGACCGAGTTGGCGTTCAGCAGCTGTGAATACTCGTTGGCGGCCACCCCGACGAACACGCCGGTTCGACTGCCGCGCAACGCCGCAGGCGCATACCCGGCACGTTCCAGGCCCTCCCATGCGATCTCCAGCATCAACCGCTGCTGGGGATCCATCCACACCGCTTCGCGCGGGGAAATGCCGAAGAACTCCGGATCGAACCCGTCGATGCTTTCGAGGTATCCGCCGTAGCGGGTGTAGATCTTGCCCGGCGCCTCGGGATCCGGGTCGTAATACTCGTCGACGTCGAAGCGGTCGTCCGGGATCTCCCGGATCGCGTCGACACCGCCGGACAACAGGTCCCAGTAGGCCTCGGGATCGGGCGCACCCGGGAAGCGGCAGGCGACCGCGACGATCGCGATCGGCTCGTCCGTGCGCGCCGCCACCGCGGCCGCTGCCGGCGCCGGCTGCGCCGCCGCGCTCGCGGGCGCCGGCGCGTCGAGGCTGAGCACGTCGTTGACGAGGAAATTCGCGACGTCGGTGATGCGCGGGTAGTCCATCGCCAGGGTCGACGGCAGCTCCGCGCCCACCGCTCGCTCGAGTCGGCGGCGCAGCTCGACGGCCATCAGCGAATCCATGCCGAGGTCGAACAGCCCGGCCTCCTCGCGGATTTCCGCGGGGTCGATGCGGGTCACGTCCGCGACGGCGTCGCGCAGATAGTCGACGACGAGCTTCTTGCGCTGCTGCACCGGGGCCGCGGTGAGCCGGTCGACCAATTGCGTGGTCCCGGACTCCGACGCGGCCTGCGCCGACTCGGGCACCTCCCGCTGCAACTGCGTGAAGAACGACCGCTTCCCCGCCATCTGGTACAGCGGCAGGAAGCTGGCCCAGTCGATGCGGGCCACCACCCCGTTCGACACGCCCTTGGCCGAGGACGCCACCAGTTCGGCCATCCCGGCCAACGCGTCGGACGGCGACAACGGCTTGACCCCGCGCTTGTCCAGCTCCGCGCGCGCGGCCTCGTCGGCCATGCCCGCGTTCAACCACGGACCGAAGTTGACGCTGATCCCGGGGACGTTCTGCTCGCGCAGCCGCCACGCCAGCCCGTCGAGGAAAGCGTTGGCCGCGCTGTACGCGGTCTGCCCGCCGGCGCCCCACACCCCGGCGATCGAGGAGGTGCTGAGGAAGAAGTCCAGCTTCAGGTCCGTGGTGGCTTCGCTCAAATTCCAAGCGCCCCAGACCTTCCCGGCGAACACCCGACCCACCTCGGCGTCGTCCAGGGCTTGCAGCGGGGTCGTGCTGATCTCGCCCGCGGCATGCACGACCCCGGCCAGCGGCGGTAGCTCGGCCCGCACGGTGGCCAGCACATGTGCGACGTCGTGCGGGTTGGAAACGTCGGCCGTGACGACCCGGACCTCGGCGCCGGTCTGTTCGCCGATGGCGGCGATGCGTTGCTGCGCGGCGTCACCCGGGGCGCGCCGGCTGGTCAACACCAGATGCCGCGCCCCGTGCGCGGCCAGGTAGTCGGCGACCTCCAGCCCGATCGCACCCAGCCCACCGGTCACCAGATATGTCGCGTCGTCACGCAGCGCCAGCGGTGTGCCGGCCGGCTGCCCCGAGCGCCGCGTCAGCCGCGGAACGTAGACCGCTTGGTCGCGCAGCGCGAACTGGTCTTCACCGGCGGGAGCCGCCAGCAGCTGGTCGACCAGCCGCGACCACACCCCGCCGTCCAGGGCGCCGCCCGCGGCCAGATCGGCCAGTCCGCCCCACAATCGGGGGTGTTCCAGCGCGGCGGCGCGACCGAAACCCCACAGGCACGACTGCGCCGGCGACACCTTGTCCGCGCCGGTGACCCGTTGTGCGCCACGGGTTATCAGCCAGATGGGGGCGCGCAGTTCGGCGGCGGCCGCGGCGCAGAACAGGCGCCGCGTTCCACTCAGGACCTGATGCTGCATCCGCAACAGCGATCGCGTCGACGGCGCCGTGTCCGGGCCGAGGGCCGCGAGATGCAGGATGCGCAGCGCCGGTTCGTCCGCTACGGCGGCGCGCAACGTTTCCTGGAGCCGATCGGCGTCGGCGTCGGACACCGGCAGCCCCACGATCCGGGGCCGGTGCCCGCGCGCGGTGAGCGCGTCGGCCAACGGCGCGACGGCCTCGGCGTCGTCGCTGACGAGCAGCCACGCGGTGCCCTCGCCCGCCGTCGCGCCCGAGGCTTTAGCCGCGGATTTCTCCCAGCGGATCTCGTAGCGGGAGTCCGCGATGGACTGGGCGTTGCGCTGCTGGTTGTGTTCAGCCGCAAGCTGTTTCAGCACATCGACGGTCTGCTGGTTGCTGGTCCCGCCGCCCAGCAGAGCCGCGAGCTCCTCGATCCGGCCGTCCTCCAGGAGCCCGACGGCCTCGGTCCGCGTGGCCGACGCCTGGCTGGCGGTCGGGGTGGACGCGACCTTCTGCTCGCGGAACCAGTACTGGCGATGCTGGAACGGATAGGTGGGCAGGTCGAGCTTGCGCGCGGTCCCCTGCTGGAGAGCACCGAAGTCGGGGCGGTGCCCGACGATGTAGGCGTTGGCCAGGGCCTCGGCGATCTGGCGGTGATCGGCGATGTTCTTGCGCATCGACGCGATCGCCCGGGGGGCGGTGGCCGGGTCCGGCCACGCCCGCATGGCCGCGGCGGTCAGGATCGGCTGGGGGCCGATCTCCAGCAGCATCGTGCAGCGCTGTTCGGCCAGGGTCCGCACGCTCTTGGCGAACTCGACCGGCTGCCGCGCATGGCGGCGCCAGTAGGCGCCGTCCAGTTTCGCGCTTCGGCCCAGGGCGGCGCCGGTGCGGTTGCACACCAATGTCTTTTGCGGCGCGCCGAATTCGAACCGGTTGGCGAATGCCTCGAACTCGTCGAGGACCGGATCCAGCAACGCCGAATGGAAGGCGTGGCTGGTGTCCAGCCAGTCGCAGCGCACCCCGTCGTCCTCCAGGGCGGCCACCGCCTGGTCGAGATCCTGCACGGGTCCCGACAGCACGGTGTTGGCGCCGTTGTAGGCGGCCACGGACAGGCTCGGGAACTCGTCGGTGATGCCTTCGACCCGCTCGGCGGCGGCGAAGACGGCGACCATCCGGCCGCCGTCGGGCAGGCTGCCGAACAGCCGGCCGCGCTCGGCCATCAGCAGCATTCCGTCCTCGAGCCCGAACACGCCCGCGACGCAGGCCGCGGTGTACTGGCCGACGCTGTGGCCGATCACCACGTCCGGTTCGAAGCCCCACGACTGCCAGAGGCGGGCCAGGCCCAGCTCCACCGCGAACAGGGCGGGCTGGGCGTAACTGGTTTGCCGCAACGTGTCTTCGGCATCGGGGCTGTCGGTATCGAAAATGACGTCGAGCAACGGCTTCTCGAGCACGTCGGCGACCGCCGCCGCGCACCGTTTCATCGTCTCGGCGAACACCGGCTCGGTCTCGAAGAGCTCCCGTGCCATGCCGGCGTACTGGCTGCCCTGGCCCGTGAACAACCACGCCGTCCTCGGCTTGTCCGCGCAGTCGCCGCGTAGCAAGCCCGGCGCCGGGCGGTCGTCGGCCAGCGCGGCGAGTTGCTCACGCGCGGACTCCGTCGAATTCACCACCAGGGCGGCCCGGTGCTCGAGGTGCGATCGCGCGGCTCCGGCGGTGAAGCACACGTCCGCCAGCGAGGCGTCGGGTTGGTCGGCCAGCCAATCGCCGTACGCCTTGGCCAGCTCCGTCAACGCAACCGGGCTGCGCGCCGAGAGCGGCAACAGGCTGAACCGCCGGTCGTCCGACGGCGCCGGCGCCGGCGAAACCTGGCCCAGCTCGGGAGCCTCTTCGAGGATGACGTGCGAGTTGGTTCCGGAGAATCCGAACGAACTGATCCCGGCGATGCGCGGCCGTCCGTCGCGCGCCCAGGGAAGCGCCTCGTCCACCACCCGCACCGGCAGCCGGTCCCACGGGATGTGCGGCGACGGCTTGCTGAAGTTCAGATGCTTCGGCAACACCTCGTGCTCGAGCGACAGGATGACCTTGATCAGGCCCGCGATCCCCGCGGCCGCCTCCAGGTGCCCGATGTTCGTCTTCACCGACCCGATCAGCAGCGGCCGATCTGCGCCGCGCCCCTTGCCCAGCGCCGCACCGGCGGCCTGGACCTCGATGGGGTCGCCCAGCGAGGTGCCGGTCCCGTGCGCCTCCAGATATCCGACGTCGGCAGGCGAGAGACCCGCGCACTGCAGCGCCTCGGCGATGACGCGCTGCTGGGCGACGCCGTTGGGCACCGTCAGCCCGCCCGACGCGCCGTCCTGGTTGACCGCGCTGCCGCGGATCACGGCCCGGATCCGGTCGCCGTCGCGGATGGCGTCCTCCAGCCGTTTCACGACGATGACGCCGCAGCCCTCGCCGCGCACGTAACCATCGGCGGCCGCGTCGAAGGTCTTGCACCGACCGTCCGGCGCCAGCATGTGCGCGTGCGAGAAGGTCATCGCGGTCTTGGCGCTGAGCAGCACGTTGACGCCGCCGGCCAGCGCGAGGTCACATTCCCCGAAACGCAGCGCCTGGCACGCCTGATGGACCGCCACCAGCGACGAGCTGCACGCGGTGTCGACGGACACCGCCGGGCCCTGCAGCCCCAGCCCATAGCTGATCCGGCCCGCTCCCGCGGCGGACGACGTCCCGATCGCGACGTAGGCCTCGATCTCCTCGTAGCTGAGCTGTTCGGAGATCAACCCGAGGTAGTCGTGGGTGCCCAGACCCATGAACACACCGGTCTTGGTGTTCGCCAGGGCCGACGGGGCGGTGCCGGAATGCTCCACCGCCTGCCACGCCGTCTCCAGCAGTATCCGGTGCTGCGGGTCGATCAACATGGTTTCGCGGTTGGACAGCCCGAAGAACGGCGCGTCGAACCCCGTGACGTCGTCGATGAACCCGGCCCGGCGGCTGACGATCTTTCCGGGCGCGTCGGGGTCCGGGTCGAAGAACTCGTCGACGTCCCACCGGTCCGGCGGCACCTCGGAGAGCGCGTCGCGCCCTTGCTGCAGCACGTCCCAGAACTCGTCCGCGTTGGCGGCACCCGGAACGCGCGCCGCGTAGCCGACGATCGCGAAACTCTCGCCGGTCCCCTGGGAGCCGCGCGCGGGCTTGGATGTGTCGTCTCGATTCTGCAGATCGGTCATTTCCGGACGCCGATCATCTCGTGCTGCCCTTCGCCGTCGACCACGACGAAGAAACTGCCACTCAGTTCATCGAACGGATTGCTGCTCAACCGCGTCTCCAGACCATTACTCGACATGGGTGTAACAAGTCCTAGACCATACTTCCCTGGTGAGACGCCTGTCACGGGAATGGGCAATTGGTGCGCGGCAAGGGACGCGAGACCCGCGATCGTGGCTCAGCCCGCCCGCCCGGAGCGGGCGAAATCTTCCAAGAGATCGGCGGCGGCGGCGACGCTCTTGGGGGATTCGGTCATCCGGGTGGCCAGCTCGCGGGCCCGGGCCGCGTATTCCGGGGCGAGGATGGTGCGCAGGTCGGCAACCAGCGATTCCTCGGTCGCGGTGGAAAACCGCCGGGCCGTGCCCACCTTGAGTCGTTTGACGCGAGATCCCGACAGCGTCTGATCGATGTCCGTCGGCAGGATCAGCGTCGGCACCCCGGCGCGCAGGCCGATGGCCGTGGTGCCCGAGCCCCCGTGGTGCACAACCGCGCGGCAGGCGGGAAAGACGGTGGAGAAATTCACCGCGCCCACCACCTTGACGTGGTCGGCACCGGCAACGGCGCCGAAATCGGTACCGGCACCCGCGACCAGCGCCCGCTCCCCCAGCCGCGCGCAGGCCGCGGCGATCATGGCGATCGTGTCCGCCGGAGACGCGACGGGGGTGCTGCCGAACCCGAAGTAAATAGGAGGTGTGCCCGCCGCGATCCAGGACGCGACTTCTTCATCGGCATCCGTGGCCAACCCGAGCGTCAGCGCGCCGACGAAGGGGCGTTGCCGCTCGTATTGCGCCCATTCGGCCGCCAGCCCGGGATACAGCGCCTCGTCGTAGCCCTGGATTTCCAGCGATCCACGCTCGGTGATCCGCCGCGGCGCCGATCCCTTTGCCTTCGGCAGACCCAGTTCGCGGCGCTGGGCTTCCTCGACCTTCTTCGTCGCGCGCCACGACGCCCACCAGAACGCCGTCACCGCCGCGCGGGCCACCGGGGCCGGCAGGGAGGCCAGGGTCTGGCCGTTGGGCCGCAGGGGGAAGTGATGCAGCGTGGCCAAGGGGATGTCGTAGTACTCCGCGACGTTGGCGGCGGCGTCCTCGAAATTGATGCCGGTGAATATGAGGTCGGCACCGTCGGCCAGCGACACCAGCGTCGTGCTCATGTCCTGCCAGGCCCGCAACACGGGGCCGGTGATGTCGACGCGCGACGTGATCAGATCCCGGACCCGCCACGGGCGGCGGAAGAAGCACGTCCAGAATTCGCGGTGCGCGTCCAGAATGGATTGCGCCTCGGGGCCGAAGCCGGCGGCCGCGACGCCGGCCGACTCGGTGAACCCGACCAGGTCGGGCGGGACGGCCATGCAGACCTCGTGCCCGCGGCGCGCCAACTCGCGCCCGGCAGCGAGGTTCGGTTCGACGTCGCCGCGACTTCCCCAGCTCGCCAGGACAAATTTCATTACGGGCCCAGGGTCCGGTCCAGCTTGCCCAGGCCGGTGATTTCGAGACTCACCGACTTCCGTTGTCCGGCGGCGCCGAGCATGAACAAGATGTCGCCGATCGGTGCGCCCAGCCAAAACCGCCAAAACCGCTTGCCGAAGAACTTCCAGACATAGCTGCCGTCACCCGCCAACCAGTACGCCGCGATCCAGAGCAGGTAGTAGGTCACGCGCTTCCAGCGCGAGACGACCATCTCGAGGTTCATCTCCATGACTTCCAGGCCCCAGGCCCGGTATCGCCATTGCAGCTCGTACTGCTGCTGGAACTCGAAGAACGCCCGCATCTCGGCATTGGTGACGAGGTATTCGTCGAAGACGAGGATCGATCCTTCGACGAAGCGGTCCTTGCAGGTTTCCAGCGCATGCAGGCAACTCTCGTAGGTGTCCAGGTCCATGTGGAAGAGCCGGATCGGTGCCGCCGGCCGGTCGGCGAGGAACGGGGCCAGCGTCTCGTAGGTGCTTCCCTTGACGAACTGGACCTTGCGGCCGAGCGCCGCGGGCACCCCGTCGTGCAGGCTCACGCCGGTATCGCGCATGGAACGCTGCGCGAGCGGTTCCGACAAAGAAAAGGTGCCCTGCTTGAAGACGATTTCGTCGTCGACTTGCCAGTCTTCGACGAGGCCCTCGAAGGTATCGAAGCCGTACACCCGGCGGCCGGAGGCGTCGGCTGTCAGCCGGGTCGACCAGCCGAGCCAGACGCCCAGATCGAGCAGCAGTTCGTCGGAGTTCTCGCGGCTTGGTGCCGGCAGCTGCGAGGCTTCCCACAACAGCGTGTGACCACGCACCTTGCACTTGCGCAGACTCGACAGCGAGCGGCCGATGAACGAGCGGTACGCGTCGTCGTAAACCCGGATATCCCGCGAATACAAGTTCGGGATGTAGCGGTCGCGACCCCGATAAACCAGGCGCGCACCGAGGAGCAACAGCACCAGCGCGCCGATCCCGGCCAGTAACGCCGGCACGAAGTAACACGCCCCGGCCACGAGGATCGCGATGCCGGCGAGAATCGCTTTCCACAGCTGGTGAAGCTTCGTCCGATCCACTGCGACTGGACGATCCAGCGTCGGACTGTCGACAACGCTCACTGGTTCACCTCCGGGTGCTCGGTTGCACGCGACTCCGCGATCTCGTGCACCTCCACGTCGGCGGGGAAGCCATGCGCGACGGCCGGGCTTCCACCCTCAAAAGGACCGCCTTTCCGTCGGCTCTTTGCTGGCCCCAACAGCCAAAACCGCCCGAGCCGACGGCGATGGCGGGATGATTCGCCAACATACCCAATGGGTTGGACAGGTGTGTAATAATTCCCCGACTTGTAGAAACCTCCTCTTCCCCCCAAGGTTGGTGATCTTGCGGCACACCGACGGCGTTGGCCCATCGAAGGACTGCCGTCGTGATTGAGTTTTCGATTCCGGCGGTGCTGCGGGAGCATGCCAGTCTGCGGCCCGGTGAGACGGCCTACACGTTTGTCGATTACCAGCGGGACTGGGACGGCGTTGCGGAAAGCCTGACGTGGTCGCAGCTGTATCGGCGATCGCTGAATGTCGCTAAGGAGCTGAGGGCTCGCGGGTCGACCGGTGACCGCGTCGTGATATCGGCGCCCCAAGGACTCGAGTACGTCGCCGCGTTTCTGGGCGCATTGCAGGCCGGGCAGATCGCCGTCCCGCTGTCGGAACCGCTGGGTGGCGCGACCGACGAACGGGTGATCGCGGTCCTGGCCGACGCGTCGCCCTCGGTCATCCTCACGACGTCCGCCGTCGCGGGAAGCATCGCCCACCACATCTCCTCGCAGCCCGCCGAAACCCGGCCGGCAATCATCGAGCTCGATTTGCTGGACCTGGACGCCGAGCCCGGTCCCCTGGCCGAGCCCGAAAGCCCGCCGGACATCGCGTATCTGCAATACACCTCGGGCTCGACGCGCACCCCGGCCGGGGTCGTGATCACGCACGAGAACATCCGGGCCAATTTCGACCAGATCCTTTGCGCCTACTACGAGGGGGCCGTTCCGCCGGATGCCACCGTCGTGTCGTGGCTGCCGTTCTTTCACGACATGGGCCTGATCGTGGGAATCGTCCTGCCGGTTCTGGCGGGTATGCGCGCGGTGGTCACCAGCCCGGCGTCGTTTCTGCAGCGGCCGGCGCGCTGGATGCAGTTGATGGCCAGCAACACTCGCGCGTTTTCGGCGGGGCCCAACGTCGCTTTCGAATTGGCCGCGCTGAAGACCTCGGACGACGACCTTGCCGGGCTTGACCTCGGCGACGTGCGCCACATTCTCAACGGCGCCGAACGCGTGCAACCGGCGACGATGCGACGCTTCGCCGAGCGGTTCGCCCGCTTCAACCTGCACCCCGAGGCGTTACGGCCGTCGTACGGCCTCGCGGAAGCGGTGGTCTTCGTGGCAACCCGCGAATCGGGTCATCCACCGGAAATCGTGTGTTTCGAATCCGAGGAACTGACCGCCGGCCGCGCGAAGCGGTGCGCGAGCGGCGAAGGCATGCCGCTGATCGGTTACGGCATGCCGCGGTGGCTGACCGTGCGCATCGTCGACCCGGACACGAGGGTCGAATGCCCGGAGGGAACGGTCGGCGAGCTCTGGGTGCACGGCGGCAACGTCGCCCCGGCCTATTGGCAGAAACCCGAAGAGACCGAACGCACCTTCGGCGCAACGCTTGTCGGCCCTTCGGACGGCACCCCCGAAGGGCCGTGGCTGAGAACCGGAGATCTGGGCTTCTTCTCCGACGGCGAGCTGTTCATCAAGGGCCGCATCAAGGACATTCTGATCGTCTACGGGCGCAACCACTCTCCCGACGACATCGAGGCCACGATCCAGGAGACCACCCGCGGGCGCTGCGTGGCCATCGCGGTTGCCGACGACGACGGCGCCGACAAGCTGGTCACCATCGTCGAAGTCAAACAGCGCGACGAATCCGCAGAGGCCGCGGCGCAAAGGATAAGCGCCGTCCGGCGTGACCTCACCGCGGCGATATCAAAGGCGCACGGTTTGAGTGTGGCGGATCTCGTTCTGGTGCAACCGGGTTCGATTCCCCTCACCACCAGCGGCAAGGTCAGGCGACGCGACTGCGTACAGCTGTACCTGCACGACCAGTTCACCCGCATCGACGAGCCGATCCGCGCGCCCGAGCAGCAGCACATCGTCGACGACACCGGCGCCCAGGCCGACGCGGGACTGGCCCACCGCCTGCGCACGCTGCACCGCCAGCAGCATGACCTGCTGGTGGCGGAGGTGTGCACGCAGGCGGCAACGGTGCTGGGCCACCCCAACGCTCAACACATCGAGCCCCAGCTCACGTTCCAGGACCTGGGATTCGACTCGGTAAAGGTTGTCGAGTTGCTCGACCGGCTCAAAACGGTCACCGAACTGGACCTGCCGCCCACCCTGGCATTCGACTACCCCAGCCCCGGCGAGTTGGCCACCCGCCTGAGTCAGCTGCTGGGCGGGGCCTCCTCGTCCGCCGCAGCGGTGGACGCTCACGTGCGGGTGACCGAGCCGGTGGCCGTGGTGGGGATGGCGTGCCGGTTTCCCGGCGGGGTGGATTCCCCTGCGGCGCTGTGGGATCTGGTGGCCGGCGGCACTGACGCGATGGGGCCCTTCCCGGCCGACCGCGGCTGGAACCTGGCGGATCTGTTCGACCCCGACCCCGACGCCGTCGGCAAGACCTACACGCGTTCCGGCGGCTTTGTGGCCGACGCGGCCGACTTCGACGCCGACTTCTTCGGGATCTCGGCGCGCGAGGCCCAAACCATGGATCCCCAGCAGCGGCTGCTGCTCGAGGTGGCCTGGGAAGCGTTGGAAACCGCGCGAATTGACCCCGCCGGGCTGGTGCGCACCGAAACCGGCGTATTCGTCGGAGCGTGGTCACAGCAATACGGCGCGGGCGGCTCCGACGGCGTGGAGGGCTACGGCCTGACCGGTTCGTCGACCAGCGTGGTCTCCGGGCGCGTCGCCTACGCGCTGGGCTTGCAGGGCCCGGCGGTCACCGTCGACACGGCGTGCTCGTCGTCGCTGGTGGCCACGCACTGGGCGTGTGAGTCCTTGCTCAAGGGCGAGTCCAGCCTGGCGCTGGCCGGCGGTGTGACGGTGATGACCACGCCGTCGGTGTTCACCGAGTTCGCCCGGCAACGCGGGCTGGCCGCCGATGGGCGGTGTAAGGCGTTCTCCGCCAACGCCGATGGCACCGGCTGGGGTGAGGGGGCCGCGGTGCTGGTCCTGGAGCGGCTCAGCGACGCCCAGCGCAACAACCATCCCGTGCTGGCGGTGATCGCGGGATCGGCGATCAATCAGGACGGCGCCTCCAACGGTTTGACCGCCCCCAACGGGCCCGCCCAACAACGCGTCATCGCCCAGGCCGCCGCCAATGCCGGCGTCGCGCTCGATCAGGTGGACGTGGTCGAGGCCCACGGCACCGGCACCACGCTGGGCGACCCGATCGAGGCCGGCGCCCTGATCGCCACCTACGGCGCCGCGCGGGATGCCGAGCGCCCATTGTGGTTGGGATCGATCAAGTCCAACATCGGCCACACCCAGGCCGCCGCCGGGGTCGCCGGGGTGATCAAGATGATCGCGGCGCTGCACCACGACACCCTGCCGCCGACGCTGAACGTCGATGCGCCCAGCCCGCACGTCGACTGGTCGGCCGGCACGGTGCGCCTGCTCACCGAGGCGGTGCCCTGGCCGGTCAACGAGCATCCGCGCACCGCGGCGGTGTCGTCGTTCGGGATCAGCGGCACCAACGCCCACCTGATCCTGCAGCAAGCCCCCACCCCGCCGGCCGAACCGGCCGAGGAGCCCGATCACGGTGCCGCGCTAGCGATCTGGCCGGTTTCGGCGCGCACGCCCGCGGCGCTGGGCGCGCAGGCCGACCGGCTGCACCACTACCTCAGCAGCCAGCCGGACTTGGCCCTCACCGACGTGGGCTACAGCCTGGCCACCACCCGCGCCCATCACCCCTACCGGGCGGTGATCACCGCGCCCGTGGCCGCAGCGGATCCACGCAAAGAGCTGTTCGACGCGCTGGACGCGTTGCGCGCCGGGCAATCCCACCCGCAGCTGACCCAGCACCACCACCAGGCCCACCTGCGCGGGAAGACCGTGTTCGTGCTGCCCGGCCAGGGCGGTCAATACCCGGGCATGGGGCGCGAGCTTTACGAACACCACCGCGTGTTCGCCGCCACCGTGGACGCGTGCGACGACGCGCTGCGACCGTTCACGGGCTGGTCGGTGCGCGGGCTGCTGTGTCAGGAGCCGGGCGCCCCCGAGCTGGACCGCGTCGACGTGGTGCAGCCGGTTTTGTTCACGATGATGGTGTCGTTGGCCGAGGTGCTGGGCCACTATGGCGTTGTTCCCGACGCGGTGATCGGCCACTCCCAGGGCGAGATCGCCGCGGCGTACATCGCCGGGGCGCTGTCGCTGCCCGAGGCCGCCAAGGTGGTGGCGCTGCGCAGTCGGGCGCTGAGCGATTTGCGCGGCACCGGGGGCATGGCCTCGGTCCTGTTGGAGGCCGAGCAGCTGCGCCCGCGCCTGCAACCGTGGGGCGAAAAGTTGAGCGTCGCCGCGATCAACGGCCCCACCCACACCATCATCAGCGGCGACCCCACCGCGCTGCAGGAGTTCACCGCGGCGTGTGAGCGTGACGGCGTCCACGTGCGGACGATCGCCGTCGACTACGCCTCGCACTCGGCCCAGGTCGAAGCCGTGCGTGAGCGCCTACTCGACGAGCTGTCCGACGTGACACCGATGCCGTCCAGCGTCCCGCTGTATTCCACGGTGGGACAAGCGCTTTCGGCCGAACCGCTCGACACCACCACCATGGACGCCGACTACTGGTATCGCAACCTGCGCGAGCCGGTCGGGTTTTACGACCGGGTGGTCGAGCGGCTGGCCGCCGGCGAGTGCACCTTCGTGGAGCTGTCCCCGCATCCGGTGCTGGCCCCGGCGATCACCGACACCCTGGCCCAGGCGCCGGGGCGCACCCAGTCCGGCGTGATCACCACGTTGCACCGGGACCACCCCGACCAAGACAATCTGGCCAGCGCGCTGGCCCAGCTGCACAACCACGGGCACAGCCCGTCGTGGCCGGCCATCTATCCCCACGCCCACACCGTCGCGCTGCCCACCTACCCCTTCCAACACCGCCGCTACTGGCTGAACCCCGCTCCGGCCGGCGACGCTTCCGGGCTCGGCCAGGACCGGGCGGACCACCCCCTGTTGGGCGCGGTGGTCGACCTCGCCGACCAGGACCAGGTCGTGTTGACCGGTCGGTTGTCGACGGCCACCCAGGGGTGGCTGCGCGGCCACCAAGTCCGGGACACGGTGTTGTTCCCCGCGACCGGGTTCATCGATCTGGCGCTGCAAGCCGGTGAGTACACCGCCTGCCCCGTCATCGACGAACTGGTTCTCCATAGCCCGCTGCGGCTGCACGACGACAGGCCCACCGACCTGCAACTCGTCGTGCAGTCGGCCGAGGACACCGGGCGACGCGCGTTCAGCGTGCACTCGCGCACCGGCGGCCCGTCCGGCGGGTGGACGCTGCACGCCAGCGGCGAGCTGAGTTCCCACCAACCGGCCACCCCCCCGCCCGTGCCGGCGCCGGGCGTCGCGGCCGTCGACCAGGACGACTTCTACGAACGGCTGGCCCAGCGGGGTTACGGCTACAGCGGCCCGTTCCGATCGCTGCGGGGACTCGGCACCGACCCCGCCCAACCCGAAACCATCCATGCCGAGGTCGCCCTGCCCACCGGCACCGACGTCGCCGGCTACGGAATCCACCCCGCGCTCCTCGACGCCGCCCTGCACGCGCTGGCATCCGCGTTGGAAACGGCCGACGGCCCGTTGCGACTTCCCTACGCGTTCAACGGGATCACGCTTCACGCCACCGCCGCCACCCAGCTGCACGTCCAGCTGACCCGCACCGCCGACGACACGTGCGAGCTGCGCGCCACCGACCCCACCGGCGCCCCGGTGATCACCGTCCGAACGATCACCTTGCGTGAACTGCCCGATATCGGCGGGCAGCTCACCGCCGGGGCCGGAACCCGGGACAGCGTGTTCCAACTGAGCTGGCCGCCCTTGCTCGACGGCGCCCCGGCCGCGGCGGGAACCGCCGAGTGCGCGATCGTCACCGGCTCGCCCGGTCGACTTCCCGCCTGCCTGCACAACGGCCCCATCCACACCGACCTGGCGGCCGTGACTTCATGTCCCGAATCGGTGATCTGGCTGCTGCCCGACGCCCCCGACGAAGCCACGGCCGACCCGCTGCGGCAGGTGCACAACCTGACCCAGCACGTGTTGGTTCAGTTGCAGAGCTGGCTGGCCCGGCCCGACACCGGCGACGCGCGCCTGCTGGTCGTCACCCGAAACGCGGTCAGCGTGAACGCTTTCGACGGTGCCCCCGATCTGGCCCATGCCGCGGTCTGGGCGCTGATCCACACCGCCCAGAACGAGCACCCCGACCGGATCGTGTTGCTCGACACCGATGACACCGCCGCCAGCCGGGACAGCCTGCTGGCCGTCGCGGCGGCGCGACCGGCCGGCGAGCCGCAGCTGGCGCTGCGCAACGGTGTTGCCCGCATCCCCCGCCTCGGCCGAACCCCGATCCTGGCCCCACCGGATGCCCCGGACTGGCAGTTGGGGGCCACCCGCAAGGGTGACTTGAACAGCCTCACGCTGCTGCCCAACGATCCGCCGAACACGCTGGCGCCGGGGCAGATACGCGTTCAGGTACGCGCCGCCGGGCTGAACTTCCGCGACGTGGTCGTGGCGTTGGGCGCCATCGCCGATGACGGCCTGGGCAACGAGGCCGCCGGGGTGGTCCTCGACGTCGGTCCCGATTCGTCGCTGCGTCCCGGCGACGCGGTGATGGGGCTGTTCCCGCACAACGCGTTCGCGCCCACCGCGATCACCGACGCGCGCATGGTGGTCCCCGTCCCGGCCGGATGGTCGTTCGCCCAGGCCGCGTCCGCGCCGATCGTCTATCTGACCGCCTACGTCTCCCTTGTCGAGATCGCCAAGCTGTCGGCCGGTCAGCGGGTGCTCATCCACGCCGGCACCGGAGGCGTCGGCCAGGCCGCCATCCAGATCGCGCGGCACGTCGGCGCCGAGGTTTTCGCGACCGCGCACCCCGACAAACAGCACGTGCTCACCGAGCTGGGGGTCGACGCGGGGCACATCGCGTCGTCGCGCACGCTGGATTTCGTCGACACCTTCAAGGCGGCCACCGACGGGCACGGCATGGACGTCGTGCTCAACAGCCTCAGCGGGGATTTCGTCGACGCCTCGCTGCAATTGCTGCCCCGCGGGGGCACGTTCGTGGAAATCGGCAAGACGGACATCCGCGTGGCCGGCGACATCGCCGCGGCCCATCCCGGCGTCGACTATCGGGTCTACGACTTGTCCAGTGCGCCAACGGAATCCCTGCGGCCGGCATGGACGGCGCTGCTGGAGCTGTTCGCCGCCGACGTGCTCAAGCCGCTGCCCATCACGAGCTACGGCCTGGTGAACGCACCCCAGGCCTTCCGCGACATGAGCCAGGGAACGCATACCGGAAAGATCGTCCTGATTCCGCGACCGGTGCTGGATCCCGACGGCACGGTGCTGATCACCGGGGGTACCGGGATGTTGGGCGCGTTGTTCGCCGAACACCTCGTGACCCGCTACGGCGTCCGGCACCTGCTGCTGTTGTCGCGCAGCGGCCCCGCCGCTTCCGGTGCAGCGGAGCTTCGGCAGCGCCTGAGCCAGCTGGGCGCCCAAGTCACCATCGCCGCCTGCGACACCGCCGACGCCACCGATCTGGCCGCGGTGCTGGACGGCATTCCCGCTCAGCATCCGTTGATGGCCGTCCTGCACGCCGCCGGGCTCCTCGAAGACGCCGCGGTGAGCGAGCTGACACCCGAACAACTCGACAAGGTCCTGGCCGCCAAGGCCGATGCCGCCTGGCACCTGCATCGCCTCACCGCCGACCGCGACCTGGCCGCCTTCGTGTTGTTCTCCTCGGCCGCCGGCATACTTGGCAGCCCCGGACAGGCCAACTACGCGGCCGCCAACGCGTTCCTGGACGCGCTGGCCCGCCACCGCCGCCACACCCAACTCCCGGCCACCAGCATGGCCTGGGGTTACTGGCAAACGCCCAGTGGCATGACCGCCCACCTGGGCACCGCCGACCTGACCCGCCTGGCCCGCACCGGCCTGACCCCCATCACCAACGAACACGGCCTGGCGCTGTTCGACTCCGCCCTGGCCAGTCAACGGCCGAACCTGCTGGCCAGCCCGTTCAACGTCGCCGCGTTGACCCGCCAGGCGCGCCACAACGCCCTGCCCTCGATCCTGTCGACGCTGACCACCAGCCGCCCCCGCGCCAGCGCGGCCAGCGCCCGCAGCCTCAAGGCTCAGTTGGCCACTCAGACCCCCGAACAGCAGCGCGACGCCCTCACCGCGATGGTCACCACCACCACCGCCGCCGTGTTGGCCCACCCGGACCCGGCTGCCCTCGATCCCGACCGTCCGTTCAAAGACCTGGGCATCGACTCACTGACCGCCCTGGAACTGCGCAACACCCTCAACCAACACACCGGCCTGGCCCTGCCGGCAACCGTGGCCCTCGACCACCCCACCCCGGCCACGCTCGCCGCTCACCTGGCCGACCTGTTGATCGACACCGCCGCGCCCCCGATTCCGGCCGCTGAGGTCAGCACGCGCAGCGACGAGCCGGTAGACAACAGGCTCGCCTACGTGGATCAGGCGATGTTTCGCGCGATGCGGGCGGTGCACGACACGCTGACTCAGTTCACGTGGCTGTATGACCATGCCGTCGACGTCGACGCGTTGCGGCGTTTTCACCGCAACCTCGGACAGGGGTTGTTGGGACGGCTGATCGAACGGTCGCCGGTACCGTTCGCGCGGGATCACTGGGTCATGGCTCCGGCGACGGGCGACGTCGCTGTCGCCGCGACGCCACGGCCGCGCGCCGAGGTGAACGCCTGGCTCGACGAGCGGGCCCGCATCCCCATCGATCCCGAGTGGGGACCCGGCTGGCATCTCGGGGTGCTTCCACTCGAGGACGGCGGGGCCGCGGTAAGCCTGGTGGTCTCGCACACGCTCGTCGACGGGATCGGGCTCGGCCAGGCGATAGCCGAGGCCGCCGAGGGCAGGATGCGCGACTTCGGCTACCCGCCCGCGCGATCGCGCACCCGCGGGCGCGCGGTGCGTGAGGACCTGCGGCACACCGCCAAGGAACTGCCCGCCATCAGGAAGGCCTTCGCCTCCGCGGCCGGAAAAATCTGGGGCGACCGCAAACAGTTCAGCTCCTCGGTCAAGGCGGCACCACCCGCCCCCAGGACCGTCTACAACGATCAGGTAGTAGAGGTGCCCGGTCTGACCGCATACGTCGACCTCGCGGAATGGGATGCGCGCGCGAAAGCCCTTGGCGCCAGCAGCAACTCGCTGGTGGCAGCGGTCGCGTGCCGGCTCGCGGTGCGGGCGGGGCGCGTGCACGACGACGGAACGGTCACCCTACGATTTCCGGTGACGCTTCGGACCGAAGACGACACCCGGGGCAACGCGCTCACGGTGGTCGACGTGGCAGTCGACCCGACGCACGCGGCGACGGACCTCGGGGACATGCACGCCGAGATCACGCGGGCAATCCTGGCGGCGATGAAGGACCCCGACGAGGAGTACTTGTCGACGTTCCCGCTGGCACCGTTGGTGCCGCGGCGGCTGAACCGGAGGCTGGCGGCGTTGGCGGCCGGCGGCGCGAGCGTTCCGGTTACCGTCTCCAACGTCGGCGACCTGCCCCCGGCGGTGAACCGCCCCGACGGTACCGACGCCGGCTACGCGTACATCAGATCCGTCGAACCCGACATCAAGGAAAGCACGCTCGAGCACATCGGCGGACAACTGTTCGTGGGTTCGGGGCGCAGCCGCGGGAAGATCTTCTTCAGGATCTCCGCATATGTTCTCGGCCGGCCAAACACCCACGACGAGCTTCGGGAGATGGTGTCGCAAACATTCGCCGAATTCGATCTGATTGCAGAAATCGATTGCTAGCCTTAATGATTCGCGTGGCCCGTCATAACGCATGCTCAGGGCCCCGGCATGAGCGCTGAAGCACAGCGGCTGGATCCGCACGCCGCCGGTGCGGTCGAAACCGAAGAACCGACACGAGCTTCGCGGCCGGGTGAGCCGAGCACCCGGCGCGGACTCGCCTACGCGATCATCGGGCTGCTGGTGCTGCTGTACCTGGCTTCGTGGGTCGTATTCGCGAGCGTCTACCAACCCAATTTGCAATTCTTTCCCTACTACGCCGTCGATTACAGCCAAGGCGGTCTGGTCCGGCGGGGACTCGGCGGCGAGCTTCTGGACCTCTTTCCCGCGAGCCTCTACTTCACCGGCCTGTTGATTTTGCGCTGGCTGGTGCCGACGCTCTTCGGAATCGGCATCGCGGCGGTGGCGTGGACGGTGGCGGTCAGATTCGGCCGCTCCGAACGCCGGCTGATGCTGGCCCTGCTCACCCCCATGCTGCCGCTGGGCTTCGTGCACGCCGTCGTGCTACCGACTCCCGACCTCATCGGCGAGGCGGCCCTGGCGGTGTTCGCGGTGGTGCTCGCCTCGACGAAGACGGACCGATCGCTCACCGTGGCGAGCGGCGTCTATGGCGCGACGATTGCGGTGCTGACGCTGATCCACGAGGCGGTTCCGTTTCTGCAGGCGCTCGGCGCGATCCTGGCGATCGTGGTTCTGGTGCGCACCTCCACCAAAATCCGGCGCGTGAGCGCGCTGCTCGCCGTGGCTCCGGGCCTGGCCGTCGCGCTGGCGATAGCGCTGCTGCGGCGGCAGGACGTGTCATCGCACTGTCATCGGTTGCCGCACAGGGCCATTCGCTGGGCGCCCGGCCCCAGTCCCAGCGGCGAACACGCGTACGTGGACTATCACGATTGGACGTGCCGCTTTATCACCGTGACAACGCGGCAGACACCTTTCATCGGCCCCAACCAGATTGGCTGGGCCCCGTTGATCATGTCGACGGTGGCGGGGGTTGTCATCCTCACACTGACGATGCTGGTCATCAGGGGTATTTCCGGCGTCCCCCTCGCGCCGTTCCGACAGGCCCCACGCGGATCGCTTTCGTGGGTGACTCTGGCGGCGCTGCTACTGATTCCGGTTTTCGCCACCTCGGCCGATTGGACCCGATGGTGGATCGCAATCTCCTTCGATGTGGGCGTGGTTTACCTGCTCTATGCGAGCCGTCGGCCTGAATCCACCCGAGAGGCCACCAGGGGGACGCGGGTCTTCTTCGCCGTCGCGATCGTCTTCTTTGCCCTGTCCCAGGTATTCGCCGCGATCAACACCGAGCAGTCGGTCCGGGGTCTGGTGACCCGCTGCTCGCAGCTGGTGAACGACCCGATGTGGGTGGGGATCTGCCCGTGACCGCCGGCGATGTTTGCTCCCGATGACGGCGTGGCGGCGATTCGGCCTGTTCGACAGGTGTTGATTATGCCAAGATTCGCCGAACGAGTTCCTCTTTCGAGGTAGGTGACCTTGCCCCCGGTTGACAGCGTTAGCCCTACGCAGGCGGAACCGGGCCGGCGCGCGGAGAAAACGGGATTTCGCCCCGACATCGAGGGCTTGCGCGCCATCGCCGTGGTGGCCGTCGTCCTGTTCCACGCGGACATGCCGGGTGTGAGCGGCGGGTTCGTCGGCGTGGACGTCTTCTTCGTCATCTCGGGCTTCCTCATCACCGGGCTGCTCTGGCGCGAGGCGAACACCAGCGGCACCGTCCGGCTGCGCCGCTTCTACGGGGCGCGCGCCCGCCGGTTGCTGCCGGCATCGGCCGCGGTCGGCGTGGCCACCATGATCGCGTCGGCCGTGCTGCTACCGCCGCTGCAGGCCCCGATGGTGGTCGTGGACGGCATCGCTTGCGCGCTTTACGTGGGCAACTACTGGTTCATCGCACAACAGGTCGACTACTTCGCCGCGTCCCGGGCGGGGTCGCCTTTCCAGCACTACTGGTCGTTGGGCGTCGAGGAGCAGTTCTATCTGGTGTGGCCGGCCATGATCATCGGTACGGCCTGGCTCATCCGGCTTGCGCGGCGGCGCACCAAGACCGAGGCGACCTCCTCGAAACGCCCGTATCTGGTGGTGCTGGCGCTGGTCGCGGCCGTGTCGTTCCTGCTCTCGCTGGCGATTACCTATGTGGCGCCTTTCGTGGCGTTCTTTTCGCTGCCCACTCGGGCCTGGCAGTTGGCCGCCGGCGGACTGCTGGCCCTGACCGTGAACCGGTGGCGCCGATTGGCCCCGAGGTCCGCCGCGCTGAGCGGTTGGGCGGGGCTGGTCCTGATCCTGCTGGCCTGCACTTTGTTGGAGCCGGCCACGCCGTATCCGGGTGTCGCCGCGCTGTTGCCCGTGCTGGGCGCGGCGCTGGTGATCGCCGCCGGCTGCGCCGCTCCGGCTTCCGGCGTCGGACGGGTGTTGGGGGTGCGGCCGATGCGCGCGATGGGCCGCATATCGTATTCGTGGTACCTGTGGCACTGGCCGGTGGTGATCCTCGCGGAGCCGTTGCTGGGCCACACCCTCGGGCTGGCCGGCAGGCTGGCAGCGGTCGCCGTCTCCGCCGGGCTGGCCGTGCTCACCCTGCGTTTCATCGAGAACCCGTTGCGGTTCGCCGCCCCGATACGCCGCTCCGCCCTGGCCAGCCTCGCGCTCGGCGGCGCCGCCACCGCGATGGCGGTCGCCGTCGGTGCGGCGCTGCTGGCATCGATTCCCGTGCCGGTCGGGCACGGCCCGGCGGTTGCGGCGCTGTCCGTCACCGCGACACCGCCCCCCGCGGGGTCCGCCCCCAGCGCCTACGACGCCGCGGTGCAGCAGGCGTTCGCGCAGGTGCAGGCGGCGGTCACCGCATCGGCCGGGCTCAACGCCGTCCCATCCAATCTGGCCCCACCGCTCGCCGCGGCGGCGGCCGAACACGCGGCCGTGTTCCAGAACGGTTGCCTGCGCAACCTTTTCGAAGCGGGCCATCCCGAGTGCGCCACGGGCGATACCGCCTCGGCGACGACGGTGGCGCTGCTCGGCGACTCGCACGCGACGATGTGGAGCCCGGCGTTCCAGCAGATCGCCACGCAGCGGCACTGGCGGCTGGAGACCCTGGGGAAGGGCGCCTGCACGCCGATGGACTTGCCCATCGCCGACACCATCCGTCGCGCGGTGTCCGACGCCATGTGTCAGCAATGGCGCGCTCAGATCCTCGCCCGGTTGCAAGCCGAGCACCCGCGGCTGGTGGTGGTCAGCATGTACCGCGGGTACGGCTTCGGGCACAGCTACACGCCGGGCTTCACCTCCTACGACCCGGCGTGGAACGACGGCCTGGCCCGCCTGGTGCAGCAGCTACGTGACGCCGGTGCGCGCGTGCTGGTACTCGGGCCGGTCCCCAACCAGCGCATGGCTGCGCCAATCTGTTTGTCCTCGCACCTCGATGACGCGAGCGCCTGCTCGTCGCCGAGGTCGACGGCGGTCAACGAATCCGGCGTCGCCGCCGAGTCCGCCGCCACCCGAGCCGCCGGGGGACAATACGCCGACGTCACCGAGTTGTTCTGCACCGCCAGCGGCTGCCCGGTCATCGTCGGCAACACCCTCGTGTACTTCGACGGCAACCACATGACGGTCGAATACGCCCAAGCGTTGGCCCCGGTGATCGGGGCCCTGGCCGATCGGGCGCTCGCCCACGGTTGACATCGCGGAACCGGTCCGGCCTGTTTGGCATGTGTGTGATAATGCCTCGACTCGACGGACTCGTCCTCTTCCCAAGTAGGTGACCTTGCAGCCGGTTGACAGCGCTAGCCCTACCCAAGCAGTGCCGAGTCGACGCGCGCAGAAAACGGGATTCCGCCCCGACATCGAGGGCTTACGCGCCATCGCGGTGGTGGCCGTTGTCCTGTTCCACGCGGACATAGCGGTTGTGCGTGGCGGATTCGTCGGCGTGGACGTCTTCTTCGTCATCTCGGGCTTTTTGATCACCGGGCTGCTCTGGCGCGAGGCGAGCAACACCGGCACCGTCCGGCTCGCGAGCTTCTACGGGGCGCGCGCCCGCCGACTGCTGCCGGCGTCCGCCACTGTCGGCCTGGTGATCATGCTCGGCTCGGCCGCCCTGTTACCCGCGTTGCAATCCCGGCCCATCATCGGTGACGGCATCGCCAGCGCGTTGTACGTCAGCAACTACCGGTTCGTGCTGCAAGGCGTCGAATACCTGGCCACCAACTTGCCGCCCTCGCCGTTCGAGCACTACTGGTCGTTGGGGGTCGAGGAGCAGTTCTACCTGGTGTGGCCGGCCTTGATCATCGCGACGACCTGGCTCATCCGCCGTGCGCGACGGCGCGGCGGCGCGTATGTCGCCTCCTCGGAGCGCCCGTATCTGGTGGTCCTGGCGCTGGTCGCGGCGGTGTCGTTTGCGCTGTCTCTGGTGGTCACTCGGCTGGCGCCGCCGGTGGCGTTTTTTTCGCTGCCCACCCGGGCCTGGGAGCTGGCCATCGGCGGCTTGGTGGCGCTCACCGCCGGCCAATGGCGGCGGCTCCCACCAAGGTTCGCCGCGGTGGCCGGTTGGGGCGGGCTGATCCTAATTCTGTTGGCATGCGTGCGGCTGGGCCGGAGCACGCCCTATCCCGGTACCGCCGCGCTGTTGCCCGTGCTGGGGGCGGCGCTGGTGATCGGTGCGGGCTGTGCCGTGCCCGCTGAGGGAGTCGGACGCGTTCTGGCGGTGCGGCCGATGCGCGCGATCGGCCGGGTGTCCTACTCGTGGTACCTCTGGCACTGGCCGGTGCTGCTGGTGGCGATGTCTACCGCGGCATGGTCGAGGCACCCGCTCTGGCTCGGGATTGTGGCGATCTTATTCTCCCTTGGGCTGGCCGCGCTCACCCTGCGTTTCATCGAGAACCCGCTGCGATTCGCCGATCCCGTGCGCCGATCGGCTGGCCGCAGTCTCGCGGTTGGCGGTGCCGCCACCGCGGTAGCGGTCTGCGTGGGCGTGGCGCTGCTGGTAGCGGTGCCAACCCCGGTCGGCCGTGGTCCGGCGGCACCAGCGCTGACCATCACCGCCGCTTCTCCCCCCGCGGGCTCCGACATCGCCGCATATGACACTGCGATGAAGGACGCGTTCGCGCAGGTTCAGGAAATGGTCGCGGCATCGACCGACCTCAAAGCCGTCCCCTCGAACCTGACCCCGCCGCTTGCCGACGCGATGAAAATTCCCCTCGGCCCCAAAGACTGCTTGCGCGATATTCTCCAAACCGATCATCCGGAGTGCGCGACGGGCGATACCGCCTCGTCGACGACGGTGGCCCTGGTCGGCGATTCGAATGCCGCGATGTGGGAGCCCGCATTGGAGAGGGTCGCCACGCAGCGGCACTGGCGGCTCGAAACCCTGACCAAGGGCTACTGCCCATCGCTAGACCTGCCCGTCGCGATCGCCCTCTTTCACCGGGAGTACACCGAGTGCAGGCAGTGGCGTGGTCAGATCCACGCCCGGTTGCAGGCCGAACACCCGCGGCTGGTCGTGCTCGACATGATGCGGCGGTATCGGCAGTCAGGCGTCACGTCATACGACCCTGCGTGGATCGCCAGCCTGACCCGTCAAGTGCAGCAGCTGCGGAGCATGGGTGCGCAGGTCCTGGTGCTCGGGCCGATACCGGATCCGCAGTCGGTGGTGCCCATCTGCCTGTCCCTGCACCTCGATGACGCGAGCGCCTGCTCGCCGCCCCCTTCGAAGGCGGTGAACCAACCCGGCATCACAGCCGAGATCGCCGCCACCAAGGCCGGCGGCGGGCAATACGCCGACCTCACCGAGCTCTTCTGCGCCGCCGACCGCTGCCCGGTCATCGTCGGCAACACCCTGCTATACCGCGATCAGATGCACACAACGTCCGAATACAGCCGGCTGTTGGCGCCCGTCGTCGGCGCCGTGATCGATCGCGCACTCGCCGCAGGCTGACTGGCGTCTTCCCTTCACAGAGCAACGAGAGGTATCGGATCTTGTCGACATCGGTGCTGATCACGGGCGGGGCGGGATTCATTGGATCCGCGCTTGCGCGCCGACTCGTCCAAGCCGGGTACGACGTCGCTGTCATGGACGTCTTGCACCCCCAAGTGCACGGCGAACATCTGCCGATCGACCTGCCGCCATCGGTGCGGATGTGCACCGGCGATGTCACCCACTCCCCCGACTGGGATGCCGTGCTGCGGTTGTGCCGACCGTCCCAAGTAGTGCATCTGGCGGCCGAGACGGGCACGGCACAGTCGCTGTCCGAGGCGACCCGCCACGGCTCGGTGAACGTGGTGGGCACCACCCAACTTCTCGACGCCCTGAGCCGCGCAGCACACGTGCCCGACCAGCTCGTCGTGGCATCGTCGCGGGCCGTCTACGGCGAGGGCACTTGGCGATGCGGCAACAAAGTCTTCTACCCGCCGCCGCGCAGCCATGCTCAACTGCTGGCCGGAATCTGGGATCCCCACGGGCCAGCCGGCGAGCCCGCGGTCCCGCTGCCGAGCTGCGCAGGCCAAACCGAGCCCCGGCCCACCAACATTTACGCGGCGACCAAACTCGCCCAGGAACACATCTTGGCCGCCTGGACCGCCGCCCGCGACACCCGTCTCAGCGTGCTGCGGCTGCAGAACGTCTACGGACCGGGGCAGTCGCTGACGAATTCCTACACGGGAATAGTGGCTCTTTTTGCGCGACTGGCACGCGAGCGGCGCGCGCTGGAGGTCTACGAAGACGGACACATCGTGCGCGATTTCGTCTATATCGACGATGTCATCGAGGCGCTGTTCGCCGCGATAGCGAAACCCGCAGCCCCACAACGCTGTCTGGACATCGGGTCGGGTATCCCGACCACGATCCACGAGCTGGCGCATCAGATCGCCGGCATCTGCGGCGCCCCCGAACCGGTCGTCGTGGCGAAATTCCGTGACGGCGACGTACGCGCAGCCAGCTGCGATATCGAGCCGGCGCAGCAGGCACTCGACTGGCACCCGAAATGGACGCTCGAGGATGGTCTGCGCGCCCTGCTTGACTGGATAGGCGAGCAACCCGAATCACCAGTCAAGCCAAGCGATCACATGCCGATGCCAGCTGCGCTGCAGTAGAACCCCTCAGCCAACCCGCCCGCGGCGGGCGAAATCTTCAACCACGTCGGCGGCGGTCGCCACGCTGTCGGAGGCCTTGGTCATCCGGGCGGCGAGTTCGCGGGCCCGGGTCCGGCATTGCGGGGACAGGACGGTGCGAAGGTCGGCGACCAACGATTTCTCCGTGGTGGCCGAAAAGCGCCGCCCGGTACCGACTTTCAGCCGTTTGACCCGCGCTCCCCACAGCCCCTGATCGGGCAAGGTCCAGAGGATCAACGTCGGCAATCCCGCGCGCAGACCGGCGTTCGTCGTGCCGCAACCGCCATGGTGCACAAACGCGCGACAGCCCGGCAGGGCCGCCGCGTAATTCATCACGCCGACCACCTTGACGTGTTCGGAGTGAGCGATGTTGCTGTAGTCGGATCCGGCGGCACAGATCAACGCCCGCTCGCCCAGCTGCGCGCAGGCGGAGCTGATCATCGCGAGTGTGTCGGCAGCAGATTCGACGCCCACGCTGCCAAAGCCGAAGCAGATCGGAGGTGTTCCCGCCGCGATCCACGACGCGACCTCGTCGTCGGTGTCCGTCGGCAACTCCATCGTCAGCGCGCCGACAAACGGCCGTCTGGGTGGTTGCTGCTCGTTCCATTTCGACCATTCGGCAGCCAGCCCCGGGTAGCACACCTCGTCGTAGGCCTGGATTTCCAGCGATCCGCGTTCGGTGATCCGGCGCGGCCAGGACCGCGTTGCCGCCGGCAATCCGAGGTCACGGCGCTGGGCATCCTCGATCTTCTTTCCTCCGCGCCAAGCCGCCCAGTCGAGCAGCCTCGTCGCGGATCGGGCCAACGGCGCTGGCAAAAACGGCAGCAGTTGGCCGTTAACTCGCAGCGGGAAGATGTGCAGGGTGGCGAACGGAATGTCGCAGTGCTCCGCGGCGTTGAGCGCGTCGTCCTCGTAATTCATGCCCGTAAGCAACAGGTCGGCCCCGTCCGCCAGCGACGTGAGCGTCTTGCTGACCTCCGCCCGGCATTGGGTAAGGGGCGCGGAATATTCGGCCGACAACCTGCCTAGCTCGCGGATCCTCCAAGGGGTGGTGAACAAGCCCGCCCAGAAGTCGCGATGTGGGTCCAGGATGGCCTTCAACTCCGGCCCGTAGGCCACCGCGGTAGGACCCGCCGCCTCGACGAAGCTCACCATCTCGGGCGCGACGGCCATGTGCACTTCGTGCCCGCGGCGCACCAGCTCGCGGCCGACCGTGACGTAGGGCTCGACTTCGCCGCGGGTTCCCCAGTTTGCCAGCGCAAATTTCATCGGCGAGATCGTAGCAAGTAGTCGAGGATTCGTCCGAGCAGTGTTCAACAGGTGTGTGATAATGCCTCGACTTGTAGAACGCATCCTCTCGTTAGGTAGGTGCCCGTGCGTCAGGCCGACAGCGTTGCCCCTACCGAAGAGCTAGAGCGCCAGCACCCGCCACAAAAGGAATTTCGTCCGGACATAGAGGGCCTGCGTGCGGTCGCGGTGGTGGCCGTTGTCCTGTTTCATGCCCGCGTGCCCGGCGTGAGCGGCGGGCTGGTCGGCGTCGACGTATTCTTCGTCATCTCGGGCTTTCTGATCACGGGTCTGCTCTGGCGCGAGGTGAGTAGCACCGGGACCGTCGGCCTGCGCCGGTTCTACGGGGCGCGGGCGCGCCGGCTGCTGCCGGCGTCGGCCACGGTGGGTGTCGTCATCATGCTCGGCACGGCCGCAATGTCGCCCGTGTTGCGGTTGCGGAGCGTCTTCTGCGACGGCATTGCCAGCGCGTTGTACGTCAGCAACTACCGGTTCATGTTGCAGGGCGTCGACTATCTCGCCGACGCGCTGCCCTCGCCGTTCCTGCACTACTGGTCGTTGGGCGTCGAGGAGCAGTTCTACCTGGTGTGGCCGGCATTGATCCTTGGCACTGCGTGGCTGATCCGGCGTGCGCGGTGGCGTACCGGGGCTTATGCGGTGTCGTCGCAACGCCCGTATCTGGTGGTCCTGGCCCTGGTCGCGGCGGTGTCGTTCGCGCTCTCAGTCGTTTTCACCCGCGTGATCCCCCCCGTGGCCTTCTTTTCCCTGCCCACCCGGGCCTGGGAATTGGCCGTCGGGGGCCTGGTGGCCCTCACCGCGGGCGGGTGGCGTCGTCTCCCGGGCCTGGCCGCCGCGATCGCGGGATGCGTCGGATTGGCGATGATCCTCCTGGCCTGCGTCCGATTGGGCCCCGCCACGCCCTATCCGGGTACCGCCGCGCTGTTGCCGGTGCTGGGTGCCGCGCTGGTGATCGGCGCGGGCTGCGCCACACCCGCCCGGGGCGTCGGGCGCGCCCTGGCGATGCGGCCGATGCGGGCCATCGGCCGGGTGTCGTATTCGTGGTATCTGTGGCACTGGCCGTTGCTGCTGGTGGTACCGGCATCGGCGACCGCCAACTCCCTGGGGCAGAGGCTGACTGCGGTCTTGGTCTCCCTTGCGCTGGCCTTCCTGACCCTGCGATTCATCGAGAACCCGCTGCGCTTCGCCGCTCGCCTGCGCCGGTCGGCCAACCGCAGCCTCGCCGTTGGCGGCGCCGCCACCGCGGTCGCGGTCGGTGTCGGCGTGGCACTGCTGGTGGCGATGCCCGTCCCGGTGGGACGCGGTCCGGCGGCTCCGGCGCTGCACATCACCGCGTCGTCTCCGCCCGCCGGGTCCGGCGTGGAAGCCTACGACGCGGCGGTGCAGGATGCGTTCGCGCAGGTGCAGGCGGCGGTCGCGGCATCCGTCGGACTGAAAGCCGTCCCCTCGAACCTGACCCCGCCGCTCGCCCACGTCACAGCCGAAGTCAAGTCCCTGTACTTGCACGGCTGCCTGCGCAATTTCTTCGAAGTCGGACAGCCTGAGTGCGCGTCCGGCGATACCGCCTCGGCGACGACCGTGGCCCTGGTCGGCGACTCGCACGCCGCGATGTGGTATCCGGCGTTTCAGCAAGTCGCCACCCAGCGGCACTGGCGGCTGGAGACCCTGGCCAAGGCCGGCTGCCCCATGCTGGACCTGCCCACCATCAACGGAGCCGCTGACCGTGCCTACACCGAGTGCGACGAGTGGCGCGGCGAGATCGCGGCACGGCTACAGGCCGAGCACCCGCGGCTCGTCGTGCTGGACATGAAGCGCGCGTACCGGCAGCCGGGCATGACGTCATACGACCCGGTATGGGTCGACGCCTTGAACCGCCTCGTCAAGCAGCTGCGTGGCACCGGCGCGCAGGTCTGGGTCCTCGGGTCGGTCCCGGTTCTGCAGGCAAACCTGCCGGACTGCTTGGCCGGCCATCTGGACGACGCCACGGCCTGCTCTCCGCCCACCTCGAAGGCGGTCAACCAGGCCGGGATCGCGGCCGAAGCGGCCGCGACCAAACTCGGCGGCGGGCAATACTCCGACCTCACCGAGCTGTTCTGCACGGCTGACCGCTGCCCGGTCATCGTGGGCAACACGATGGTCTACGTCGACGAAAGCCACCTGACCGCCCAGTACGCCGGGCTGTTGGCGCCGGTGATGGGGACGCTGGCCGACCGCCTACTCGCCAGTCGTTGACATGCTGGGGCGAGGCCCCCGACAAAGCGGCGGTATTACGCCTGATCCCCGGCGGGCCCTTTGAGGTACCACGGGTTGGCGCGCGCCCATTCGATGGTGCGACGGATCCCTTCCTCGACGTCGACCCGAAGGCGCCATCCCAACTCCCGTTGCGCCTTGGTCGAGTCCGGGATACGACGGGGAATGTCCTCGTAGCGGCCCCCGTAGCGCTCGCCGGTGTCCACGGCTTCGGCGCCCGACACCGAGTCGACGTTCGCGATCTTGATCGCCAGCGCGACGGCGTCACGCATGGTGGTCTCGGTCATGCTGCCGATGTTGAAGGCCTCGCCGATCGCCGCGTCGCTGTCGGCCGCGAGCAAGGTGCCGGCGATCGCGTCGTCGACGTAGGTGAAACAGCGCGTCTGATCGCCCGAGTCGTACAGCAGCGGCTCGCGGCCGTTGAGGATCCGGTGAATGCTCTGCGAGATCACGAAGATCGGGTTCTGCCGCGGGCCGTACACGTTGAAGTAGCGCACCACCGTCACCGGCAGCCCGTAGGCGGTGTGCATCGCGAAGACCAGGTGCTCGGCCATGGCCTTGCTGGTGCTGTAGCTCCACCGCGCGGTCCGCGTCGAGCCGACAACGCGATCGTCGTCCTCGGCGAAGGGCGGGTTGGGGTTCTTCCCGAACACCTCCGAGGTGCTGGAAAACAGCACGCGGGTCCCGTGCCGCTGGCTCAACTCCAAGACGTTGCGCGTGCCGGTCACGTTGACGTCCAGAACCCGCAACGGGTCCTTCATGTAGTTCTTGACGCCGACGACCGCGGCCAGATGGAAGACCGTGTCGACGCCGGGCGTCAGGGCCTTCTCCAGGGCGCCGATGTCGGTCACGTCGCCCTGCACGAACCGGAAGTTGGCGTGCCGGTCGAAGTCGATGCTGGTGTCGCGGGTGTTCTTGGCGAAGTCGAACACCGTCACCGAATCTCCGCGGTCCAGCAGCGCCGAAACCAAATGCGATCCGATGAAGCCGTAGCCGCCCGTCACGACGACATTAGACATATTTGCTCTTTCGTTTCCGTGTAGCGGTCTTCGTTCGCCTATCGACCCGTTATCGGCCGATCCCCTTGTAGACGAAGCCTGCCGCGCGCACCGCCGCCGGGTCAAAACTATTGCGTCCATCCAGGAACACGCAGCCGGATGCCGTCAGTTCCGCCAGGCGGACCAGCGGGATCTGGTGGAACTCCCGGTGGCCCGCGAGCACCACCAGGGCGTCCGCGTCCTTGACGGCCGACTCGATATCGGCGGTCAACGGAATCTTCGTCACCGTGTGGGCCTCCTCGTCCGGCACCCACGGATCGTGCACCGACAGCTGGCAGCCCGACTCCTCGAGCAGGGCGACGACGTACTTGGTGGGCGTGAGCCGGCAGTCGCCGGTGTTGTTCTTGAACGCGATGCCCAGCACCGCGATCTTGCTGGTCTCGACCGCCTTGCCCTGATCGCCGAGGAGCTGGGTGAGCAGCCCGTAGGTATAGGCCGGCATCGTGTCGTTGACGGTCCTCGACGTCCGCGGGATCGCCAGCTCCAGCCCGACGGACTGCCCCAGATGGTTGACGAACCACGGATCCTTCGTCAGGCAGTAACCGCCGACGCCCATGCTCGGCCTCAGGATGTTCGCGTCGCGGCCCCCCTTGGGCATCGTGTTGGCCGCCTCGATGACTTGCAGGGCGTCCATCCCCAGCCGGTCGCACACCTTGGCCAGCTCGTTGGCCAGCGCGACGTTGAGGTCGACCCAGAGATTGTCGGCCAGCTTGACCATCTCGGCGGTCCGCGGATCGTCGACGACGATCGAGTCCACGCCCAGGGCGTGTCGCCACAGCGTGGAACAGGCGCGAGCGCTGCGCTCATCGACGGCACCCACCACGACGGGGATCGAGGTCAGCTCGTGAATGGCTTGCCCCTCGGCGAGCCGCTCGGGGCAGAACGCCAACCCGAAGTCGACGCCGGCCCGCAGCCCCGAAGTCTCTTCGAGGATCGGCCGAACGAGTTTCTCGGTGGTGTCGGGTGGCACCGTGCTCTTGAGGATGACGAGGTGGCCGGCACGCAGGTGCGTCCCCACGGCCTTCGCCGCTCCCTTGATGTCGTCGACGATGGGCTCGAAGTCCGGGCCCAGCGGCGTGCCCACGGTCACGATGACGAAGTCGTTGTCAGCGAGCGCGCCGAAGTCGGTTGTGGCGCGCAGCCGGCCGACCCGCACGCTGTTGGCGACGAGTTCGCCGAGCCCCGGCTCGGGGACCGTGGACTTGCCCAGGTTGATCTCGTCGACGACGCTTTGCCGCACGTCGATCCCTGTCACCGGCCAGCCGCGGTCGGCCAGCACGGCACCGATCACGGTGCCGATGTAGCCGAAGCCCACCACCGCGATGCCCGACCGCATGCCACGCACCAGCAGGTCGATCTCGGCGTCGCTGCGCCCGAACACGCCTTCAGCCATCGCGGAACCCAGCCCTTCGGTCCCCCGTGCGCGTTCTGTGATTGACAGCGGCGGCCTCCCGCCCCCGCTAGCCCGTCCGGCAGTCTAATCCAACACCCGTGCAATAGACCTCGAACCCGGAACTTTGGGCGTAGGTTCCCTGACGTGGACCTGTTCGCGCGCGAATCCGGTCCGGCGAGGGCGCCCGCCATCGTCTTACTTCACGGCGCGTATACCAGCGGCTGGTCCTGGGAGCCGGTCGTCGAACGCCTGCAGCAATATCGCTGTCTCGTCCCCGATATGCCGCACTTCGGAAAGAGTTTCGAGCTGGGACCGTTCGAAATGGGGCGAGCCGCCGCCGCGGTGGCAGAACTCATCCGCTCCCGGGTAGCGACCGGCCGGGCACACCTGGTGGGCTGGTCGCTCGGGGCCCAAGTGGGGGTGCAGTTGCTGGCAACCGAACCGAAGGTCGTCGATCGGGCGGTGCTGTGCGGGACCTTCATCAACACGCTGCCATTCCCAAGGTTGACGCGGCGGCTGTCGGCACTGCCGGCCCGCAGCTCGCTGTATCGCTGGATGGTGCGCCAGTACCGGAATGCGTGGCAGGCGAAGGTTTCACCGGCCCGTATCGAGGAGTATCACGAGGACGTGCGACTCATTACCAGCGGGCAGCTCGTCGACGTCACCATGGCGGCCGCGGGGTTCACGCTTCCCGAGGGCCTCGACAAATCGGCTTCGCCGACATTGTTCGTCGCGGGCGGCAAGGAGCTGCCGATCATGCGACGCTGGGCTGCTGCACTCGCTCAGCACATGCCCAACGGAGTCGCCAGGGTCGCACTCGGCATGCCCCATGACTGGCCCATCCACTATCCGGACCTGTTCACGCGCACCGTCGACGGCTGGCTCACCGATGGTGCGCTGCCACCCGAGATCGTCCTGCCGAAGCCGGCTCGTCGCTGATTGGCGCGGGCCAGCCGGAATCGGGCCGTTTTCCCAGCACAACCCCCATGGCGCAAGTCCCTCATCGGAATTGAACAGATGTGTGATAATGCCTCATTCGAAGAACGGGTCCTCTTACCCAGGTAGGTGACAGTGCTCCAGGGCGACCGCGTTAGTCCTACCGAAGGACTGCAAGGTCGGCACTCGGCACCGGCGCGATTTCGCGGGGACATCGAAGGCTTGCGCGCGGTCGCGGTGCTGGCCGTCGTCCTGTTTCACGCCGAGGTGCCCGGCGTGGGCGGCGGGTTCGTCGGGGTGGACGTGTTCTTCGTCATCTCGGGCTTCCTGATCACCGGGCTGCTCTGGCGCGAGGTAAGCAGCTCTGGAACCGTGGGGCTGCGCCGCTTCTACGGTGCGCGGGCCCGCCGCTTGCTGCCGGCATCGGCCGCGGTCGGGGTCATCACCCTGATCGCCTCGGCGGTGCTGTTATCGCCGTTGCAAGTCCGGAACGTGATCTATGACGGCATCGCCAGCGCGCTGTACGTCGGCAATATGTGGTTCGTCTTGCAGAACGCCGATTACTTCGCGCATCCGGAAATTCCGTCGTCGTTCCAGCACTACTGGTCCCTGGGGGTCGAGGAGCAGTTCTACCTGGTGTGGCCGCCCATGATCATCGGCACGGCGTGGCTCATCCGGCGCATGCGCCGGCGCACCCGCGCCGACGCGAGGTCGTCGGTGCGGCCGTACCTGGTAATCCTGTGTTTGGTCGCGGCGGTGTCATTTGCGATCTCCCTGGCGCTCACCGACATGTGGCCGCCTGCCGCGTTCTTCCTCATGCCCACTCGGGCCTGGCAGCTCGCCGCGGGCGGCGTGGTGGCCTTGACGGCTAGCCAGTGGCGCCGATTACCGGCACCGGTCACCGTGATCGCGGGGTGGGCAGGTCTGGGGGTGATCCTGGTGACCTGCTCCCGGCTGGGCAGCGCCACGCCGTACCCGGGTACCGCCGCGCTGCTGCCCGTGCTCGGTACGGCCCTGGTGATCGGCGCGGGCTGCGCCGCGTCTGCTCGGGGCGTCGGGCGTGTTCTGGCGTTGGGCCCGGTCCGGGCGGTCGGGCGGGTGTCGTACTCGTGGTACCTCTGGCACTGGCCGGTGCTGGTGCTCGCGGCGCCGTTGTTGGGCCATCCGCTGGGGCTGCCCGAGAGGCTGGCGACGGTCGCCATCTCCGGCGGGCTGGCCGTGCTGACACTGCGCTTCATCGAGAACCCGCTGCGATTCGCCCCTTCCGTGCGAGAGTCGGCCGGCCGCAGCCTCGCACTCGGCGGTGCCGCGACGGCGGTTGCGGTGTGCGTCGGCGTCGCGCTCCTGGTCTGGGTGCCCGCCCCGATCGGGCGTGGCGCGCCGGCCGCGGCGCTGTCCGTCACGGTGATACCACCACCCGCGGGCTCCGAAATGGATGCGTACGACGCCGCGGTACAGCATGCCTTCGCCCAGGTGCAGATCGCGGTCGCCGCATCCGCCGACCTGAACGCCGTGCCGTCGAACCTGGCGCCGCCCCTTGTCGATGCGGAAGCCGAAGTGAAATCCATGGGCCGCGACAGCTGCGCGCGCAGTCTTTTCGAAGTCGCACAGCCAGAGTGCGCATCGGGGGATACCGCCTCGGCCACGACGGTGGCGGTGGTCGGCGACTCACATGCCGCGATGTGGAACCCCGCGTTCCAGCAAATCGCCGCACAGCGACATTGGCGGCTGGAAATGCTGAACAAGGCGGAATGTCCATTGCTGGACCTGCCCATCAACAGTTCACTTCTGCATCGCGAGTACACCGAGTGCGAGCAATGGCGCGGTCCGATCATCGCCCGACTACAGGCCGAACACCCGCGGCTGGTCGTGCTCAGCATCGCGCGCACCTACGGCGCCGCCACAGGCTTGCCGTCATACGGCCCGGCATGGATAGATGGCCTGACCCGCCTCGTGCAACGGCTGCGAGGTACCGGTGCGCAGGTGCTGGTGCTGGGACCGGTCCCCAATCCGCGCTCGGTGGTGCCGATCTGCCTGTCTGGCCACCTCGATGCCGCGACGGCCTGCTCGCCCTTAAGGTCGACCGCGGTCAACCAACCCGGCATCGCGGCCGAAACCGCCGCCACAACTGCCGGCGGCGGACAATACGCCGACCTGACCCAGCTGTTCTGCGCCACGGTCCGCTGCCCGGCCATCGTCGGCAACACCCTCGTCTACGTTGATGCGAGCCACCTGTCGCTCCAATACTCCCGACAGTTGGCACCGGTCATCGGCGTGCTGGCCGACCGCGCGCTTGCCCACCGTTGACGCTTCGAGTCCTGGCGTTATCACACACCTGTTGAACACATTGAGTATGTTCATGACGATCCCGAAGCACCCAAACCGGGGCAAGCGCTAGACCATCATCGGCTGAGGAGCTCGATTGCCTGACGAACTGAGCGCGCGCGAGGCCGAGCGCGTGGTGTGGGACGTGATCGTGGTGGGCACCGGCATGGGCGGTGGCATGCTGGGCTACTCGCTGGCCCGCGCGGGCCGGCGGGTGCTGTTCGTGGAAAAGGGACGCTCCACCCTGCCGGGCACGCCGGGCACCATCCGCGCGGCCATGCCCGAACTCGCCGAACCCAAGTCGGCCCGCTCCCCCAAGTCCTACTACGACGCCTTGGCCCGCGCCGGGCGGACCACCGATGAGATCGAAGACATCAGCGGGCGGCGCCCCAAGCGGTTCGTGCCGTTCATCGGTGCCGGCACCGGCGGCTCCTCGGCTCTGTACGGCATGGTCTGCGAACGCTTCTTCGCCCAAGACTTCACCCCCCGCCAAAACTTCGACGATCCCGGCGAATCCACCGTGCCCGAAGCCTGGCCGATCACCTACGACGAACTGAGTCCCTGGTACGCGGAGGCCGAAAATCTGCTCGGGGTACGTGGCACACCCGACCCCTTGCGCCCCGAAGCCGCCCACGTCAATCTGCCTCCGCCACCACCGTTTTCGGCCGACAACCAACCGCTGGTCGACCACCTGACCGGCCGCGGCCTGCACCCCTACCACCTGCCCATGGCCTGCGACTACACCGAGGGCTGCGCCACCTGCCAGACCTACCTTTGCCCCCGGTCGTGCAAGAACGACGCCGCCCGCAACGGCGTGCTGCCCGCTCTCACCGAGCACGGCGCCCACCTGATCGACCAATGCCGGGTGCTGCGCCTCGAAGCCGACCGCACCCAGGTGCAGCAGGTGATTGCCCAGCGTGGCGCCGAGACGCTGGCCCTCAAAGCCAAAGTCGTCGTACTGGCCGCCGGAGCCCTGATCACCCCGACGCTGCTCCTCAATTCCCGGTCCGGAGAGTGGCCCAACGGACTGGCCAACGGCTCCGACTACGTCGGCCGCAACCTAATGCGCCATCTGATGGACCCGTTCCAGATCTGGCTGCAACCCGGCGGCAACACCACGGCCGCCAATAAGGAGATCGGGCTCAACGACTTCTACTTCTGCGACGGCCAGAAATACGGCACCCTGCAGTCATTCGGCGCGATGCCGCCCATGGAGATGATGACCAACCGCCCCGGCTGGCAGGGCAAGGCGTTGCGTCTGATGAACCCCGCGGTGCGCCAGGTCTACAACCGGTTCTTCACCGGCGGACTGGTGCTGGCCGCGATCATGGAAGACCTGCCGTATCTGGAGAACCGCGTCCTGCCCAGCGACCGACCCGGCACGGACGGTCGGCAACGACTGCGCATGCAGTACCGCCTACACCCCAGCGAGACCAGACGCCACGCGGCGTTTCTATCGCGGGTCAAAGAACTGCTACAACCGTTTCGCCAAATCAGCCTGGGCAACGGCGAAGGCAACGCGAACCTCGGCCATGTCTGCGGGACGTGCCGCTTCGGTACCGATCCCAAAACCAGCGTGCTCGACCAATACAACCGGGCGCACGAAGTCGACAACCTCTACGTGGTGGACACCTCGTTCTTCCCCTCCAGCGCCGGCTTGAACCCCAGTTTGACCGTCGCGGCCAACGCCCTGCGGGTGGCCGAACACCTCAACCAGGCGCATTTCGCCACAAGTCCCGATCGGTCGGAAGTGCCTGCTGGGCAAGCGGATTAGCGTTCAGACCGGCTTGCGCAGCGGAAGGCCGGCCGCGCGATAGATCGCATCGATGACGCTCATCGTCTCAATTGCATCTTCCGGCCCGGTCTTCACCGGTTCGCCCCGCAGCACGGCCGCGGCGAAAGCGTCGAGCTGATACGCATAGGTGGGCCGCGTCCCGAAGTTTTCCACGCGCTTTCCGTTTGTTGATCGGACCGAGAACCGCTGGAACGGAAACAGCGGATTGAGCCGCAGTTCCCCGCGATTTCCCACCACTTTCGCCGTAAACCGCGGTGGAGCCGACGACCATATCGAGCAGCGCACTCGGCCGGTGTGCCCTTCGGCGAACCGCAATTCGGCGGTCATGGCCCGGTCGATTTCAGAACCACGCAGCTTCGCACGCGCCGAAATCACTTCCGGGGTCGACCCGCCGAACGTCCGAACCATGTCGACCGCATAACAACCCAGGTCCATGAGCGCACCGCCGCCAAGGGCGTAGTTGTAGCGGTTGGTGGAAAACTTGGGCATCCAGAAGCACCAGTGCGCCTCCAGTCGCTGCAACTCGCCCAGCTCCCCCGAGGCAATTATTTCCTCGACGCGCGAAGCAAAAGGGTGATAGCGGTAATGAAATGCCTCCATCACCACCCGGTCCGCCTTGGCGGCCAGTTCGGCGACCTCTCGGGCCTCGGCGGCATTGGCGGTCAACGGCTTTTCGCACAAAACGTGCTTGCCGGCGTCGAGTGCAGCCCGAGTCCACCTGCCATGTAAGGCTGTCGGCAGCGGGTTGTATATCGCGTCCAGGTCCGGATCGTCCAACAGCGCCTCGTAGCTGTCGTGCACTCGCGGAATACCGTTTTTGGCGGCATAGATTTGAGCATTGGAAACATCGCGCGCGGCCACCGCGGCGACCACGACCTCGTTGTTTTCCTTCGCCGGTTTGATCAGCGCCGCAGGTGCGATGCTCGCTGCTCCCAGGATGCCGATCCGCACGCTTTCAGGCACGGATCGGATGCTAGCACCTGACCTCAGAATCACTCGGAGAGATCGAGCAATTGACCCGGGTCTTTCGTGTGCCCCCAATACTGCGGGCATACACTCTGCCAATGGTTGCCGCTGAACCCTTACGCCGCGCGGGATCCCGGCTTCGCGCAATCAAAGCTCGACGCAAAGAGACCACAGTCCCGCGAGCGTTGGTGGTCTCGAACGTCGCCGATTTGGGCGGCGGCGGCGCCCTCTCTTTTTGTGACTTCGTCTTGGCGCTCCAGAAAAAGCAGCCCGACCTTGAACTTGTCGGCGTCTACCCGCGAAAGGGAAGCCTCGCAGCCGAATGCTCCGGATACGGTATCCGGACCGAGATTTCCTGGGTACCCTCATGGGCTTATTTAGAACTGTGGCGAGAACGCATCAACTCGCCGGTCGTCGAGGCGCTCGTCGGCGCGGTTCTCGTACCGCTCGCTAACGTGGTGGTTGCCGCGCTTCTCCTTCCAGGCATCTTGCGAGCGCTGTTGCTCCTTGTTCGACTGAGGCCACAGATGGTGCTCAGCAACACCATGGTTATTCCTTCGCACGCGGTCGCTGCCAAACTGCTCGGAATTCCGCACTACTGGATGGTCCACGAGTTCGGCAGAGACGACCATTGGTTTCGGTTCCTGTTCGGCGACCGCATCACCGTGCGCCTGATCGGACGGCTGTCGGAAGCGGTGGTCTGCAATTCGCATGCAGTGGAAAGGGCTCTGCTCGCGCAGGATCCCGACATGAAGACACACGTGATCTATCCGGTGGTCGACACCCCACTCGGCACGCCACCGGAGCGGCAGGCGGGCGAGCGCATGCGAGCTGTGCTTGTCGGTCATTTCTTTCAATCCAAGGGGCAACACGTGGCGGTCGAGGCTGTTGCCATCGCACGGAATGCCGGTGTAGAGCTCGAGTTGACACTGGTCGGTCCGGGCGACCCCGAACCCGTGCGAAAGCTGGCGCAATCCTTGGGCGTTGCCGACCTGGTGAGCATTCACGGAGTCACCAACGACGTCGGACCCTACTGGGCCGCAGCCCATGTCGGCCTCATGTGCAGCGACTGCGAGGCCTTCGGCCGGGTCACCGTGGAGGCGTTGAGAGCCGGATTGCCGGTGTGTGGGACGAACGCGGGTGGCACGCTGGAGATCATCGATCCGGGCGTCAACGGGCTGCTGAGCCCGGCCCGGGACGCGAAAGCACTTGCGGCCAACCTGATGTTGCTCGAATCGGACGAGGACCTGCGGCGCCGCCTCGCTGTGCGTGCGGTGGAAACCGCGCAGCGCTTCGAACGCAGCCGTCACGACGACGATCTCGCCACCGTTGTCGGTCTGTGACGGGCTTACCTCAACAACTCGGCTTCGCCGATCGGCCGGCGCGCTGCTCGCGGGTGAATTTTACGAGGAGATCTGCTGAGGCTGCGACGCTTTCGGCGGGTCTGGTCATCCGGGTGGCGATCTCACGGGCACGTGCGATGTATTGCGGGGCCAAGATGGTGCGAAGTTCCGCGACCAGCGATTTGCGGGTAACGGACGAAAAGCGCCGCGCGGAGCCAACCTTGAGTCGTTTGAGCTGGCTTCCCCAAATGATCTGATCGGGCAGTGTCCACAGGATCAACGTCGGGACCCCGGCGCGCAGGCCCGCGGCCAAGGTGCCCGCACCACCGTGGTGCACGACCGCGCGGCAGGCGGGAAAGGTCGTCGCGTAATTGACCGTGCTCACGACCTTGACGTGCTCCAAACCGGGGGCATTGCCGAAGTCACTCGACCCGGCGCAGACCAAAGCCCGCTCGCCTACCTGCGCGCAGGCCGCGCCGATCATGGCGAGCGTGTCGGCCGGAGATGCGATGGGGATGGTGCCGAACCCGAAAAAGATCGGCGGTGTCCCGGCGGCGATCCACGACGCGACCTCCTCGTCGGCATCGGTCGGCGACTCCATCGTCAGGGTGCCGACGAAGGGCCGCTGGCCATCGAATTTCGCCCACTCGGCGGCCAGCCCCGGAAACCACAACTCGTCGTAAGCCTGAATCTGCAGCGAACCGCGTTCGGTGATCCGTCGCGACGTGGGCCGCGTGGCCTTCGGCAGGCCCAGTTCCCGGCGCTGCTCGTCCTCGGTCTTCTTCATCGCGCGCCAATTCATCCACTCGCCCATCGACCATGCGCGGCGAATCAGCGGCCCCGGCAAAAACGGTACGAGCTGCCCGTTGGCCCGGATCGGGTAGTAATCCAGTGTCGCCAGCGGAATGTCGTAGAACTCGGCGACGTTGGCAGCGGGCTGCTCGAAGGTCAGCCCGGTGAACAGGAGGTCAGCCCCTTCCGCCAGCGAGGTAAGCGCCTTGCTCATTTCTCTCCAGCATTGGATGGAGATCTCGAGGTTTTCGCGCTGCAGCCTGTTCAGCTCTTTGAAATTCCAGGGCGTGTGAAAGCGACATGTCCAGTAGTTGCGCTGCGCGTCCAGCAGCGCCTGCGTGTCCAGTCCATAGCCGACGGCCGTGAGCCCCGCCTCCTCGGTGAAGCCGACCAGGTTGGGGGAAACGGCCATCTGCACGTCGTGCCCTCGGCGCTGCAGCTCGCAACCGACAGCGACGGAGGGCTCGATGTCACCGCGACTTCCGTAGCACGCCAGCACAAATTTCATCGCGGGCTCTAGCCTTTCAGTTGTCATGGGCATTTTCTTCTCATGCGCATAGGCGAAGTCAGAGGCACCGATCATTATTACCGGTTGTCCGATCATCGGTGGGGCGTTGGGCCACTGGCCTCCATCAGTCCATCGTTCGTTCCGTCCCGCTGCGGCATTCGTCGACACCGACCGCTCCCAAAAGGGCGGGACTTCGCGCGGCCCCAGCGGCATAACGTTGGGATCCGGCCGCCTGTGCGGCTATCGACCGCCACATTCACCGCAGTCTCGGGACTGCGATCGAAGCGGAACCTGCCATGATGAATGCGGCCTCGACAATGGTTTGCCGACCAACCGCTCGGGGTCGGCATGACCGTTGTATCCCTTGCGGGACAATCACTGATGATTTCGTTGCGGGAGCGGTCAGGTTTGCTGCATACTGCCCGAGTGGAACAGCCAAGCCGCCGTCTATCTCGACAGCGGCCTGTCAGGGATCGCTTCGCGGGTATCCAGCATTCCGACGCGTCGCTGACGGCGATCCCCGATATTGGCAGAATCAAGCAAATTGCCAGGATGAAGTGGACCCTGAATCCCGTGCTCGCGTGGCGGCGAACTCGCGGCCGCTTCCAAGACCCGCTATTTGTGTTTCAGATGGGCAAGGTTGGGTCCACGACGCTCGAGGAAACGCTTGAGGCCCGTTACCGTTACTACCATCTGCACGATCGCGCGGACTTCTGTTCAAAATACGAACCGTACCGGGTGGGCCGCAACACCAAGGACGTTGAGTATTTCGACATCATCACTGCCGTACGGGATCCGCTGGCCCGGAAGATCTCATGCTTTTTCCAGCACCTAGCTGTGCATCCCAAGTTGAACCCCGTCGCCGAGTATCCCTTTTGCTTCGAGTCGGTGGACGCCGCCCAGAACGCGGGCATGGATGAATTGATCGCGCGGTTTCACGCATGGGACACCGGGATACAGGAGGCGACGGAATGGTTTGACCGCCATTTCGAGCCGGCTACCGACATTCGGATTTATGACCATGGGTTCGATCCGGAAAAGGGCTGGCAGATTTTCCGGGATGGAAGATGGCGGGTGTTGGTCCTGCGGTTCGAAGACATCAGCAAGAACTATCTTGATGCGTTGAACGAGTTTGTGGTTGAGCGTTATGGAGAGCCCTCCCGAGTCGACCGACTTTGGCCGGCCAACCTTTCTTCCCGGAAGTGGTACTTCGATCTGATGAAGGACTTCATACAGCAGATCGAGTTTTCGGATGCCGATATCGACGCCGCCTACTGCACGCCCTATGCCCGCTACTTCTACACCGATCAAGAGTTGGCGAGCATGCGATCAAAATGGCGAAAAGCAGCCACTAGCAATGCCGCCGCAGATGGAGATCATTCGGGACCGCGGGGCCGCTAGCAGACAAGGCGTGCCAGCGTAGAGGGTTTTCGTCGCCTGCCAAGGCTTCAATCGCCCGATCGCTCCGGTAGCCGCCTTTGCGAGTTAGCGGAAACACTTCGAGCCCACGAAGTTTTCCAATACATCGGCAGCGTTGGCAACGCTTTCACTCGGCTTCGTCATCCGCGTGGAGAGCTCGCGAGCTCGGGCGGCGTATTCAGGGGTGAGAATCTGGCGCAGGTCGGCGACTAAGGCTTTCTCGGTAACGGTCGAAAGCCGCCGGCCGGCGCCCGCCTTGAGTCGGGCAATCTGAGTCCCCCAAAGGGCCTGATCGGGCCACGTCCAGAGAATCAACGCGGGTACCCCGGCGCGCAGGCCGATCGGCGTGGTGCTGGAGCCGCCCTGATGGACGAGCGCACGGCAGAGCGGGAAGACGGCTTCGAAATTCATCTCGCGAACCACCTTGACGTGCTCGAACTGCGGGACGTCGCTGAAATCAGATGACGCGGCGCAAACCAGCGCCCGCTCGCCCAACTGCTCACACGCCGCGGCGATCATGGCGATTGTGTCGGCCGGGGATTCGAGCGGCGTGCCGCCAAACCCGAAATAAATCGGCGGAGTCCCCGCGGCGATCCATGACGCGACCGCGTCGTCGGCATCCGTGGACAAGGCCAGCGTCAGCGTCCCGACAAAGGGCCGTTGGCCATCGAATTTCGCCCATTCGGCCGCCAGCCCGGGAAAGCCCGCCTTGTCGTAAGCCTGAAGTTCCAGCGATCCTCGTTCAGTGATCCGCCGCCGCGACGGAGTTGTCGCCTTCGGCAAGCCAAGTTCACGGCGCTGCGCGTTGTCGACCTTCTTCAAGATTCCCCGGTAGTGCCGCCACTCGTTGAACGCCGTGGCCGAGCGGATCTGGCGGTTGACCCGTCTCGGGGTGACATGCACCGTGGCCAACGGAATCCCGTGATACTCCGCAATGTTGAGGGCGGACTCCTCTAGATTCTGATGGGTGACCAGTAGGTCCGCCCCCTCCGCCAGCGGTATCAGCGGGTCGCTCGTCATTCTCCAGGTCTTGGTCACGAGTGCCTGAGCTTCGAGCGACAACCTGATAAGGCGCGGGATGTTCAACAGGATGCGGAAATCCATCGCGGGCAACAGGTTGCGCTGCGTGTCGTTGAAGGACTGGAAATCTGGCCCGAAAGCCACCGCAGCAAGCCCAGCCGCCTCTGCGAAGCCGACCAAGTCGGGGGTGACGGCTATGCGTACGTCGTGTCCCCTGCGCGACAATTCACGGCCGACGGCAACGCAGGGCTCCACATCGCCGCGAGTTCCATAACATGCCAGCACAACTTTCATCGCGCAACGGCCTTTCAGTTGTCGTACGTGCGATTGGATGACGGCGCGCGGTATCAGTGTGGGGTTATCGCTGCCGCGCGATAACCGCGCACGGCCAGCGGTCCGAGGACCGCAGCCAGACCCAGCGCCCAGAGCACAGTCAGCACGAGCGGCCACAACGCGGGATCGCCCTGAGCAAGTGCCCGCATGGACTCAATCGTCGGCCACATCGGCTGCAGGTGCATTTGCAGCCGCACCGCCGACGGCAAATTCTCAGGGGGAATAACACCGGAGCTGGAGAACACCGAACCGACGGATGGCACCGCCAGCCAGGAAAGCACAGCACCGGTCTGGGAACGTATCGCGATCGCAATCACTGCCATCGAAAAAACGACAACGATCAGCACGGGCACCAAGATGAACGGAATCACGGCGAGCCAGCCGCCTTTGAACCGAAGGCCGAGTCCAACGCCGACCGCCGTGATCACCACGGTACTCACCAGCGTGCGAATGGCCTCGGCGAGCAGCCGACCGGTCAGGGCGCTGGCCCGGTGTACCGGAAACACCCACAATCTGGCAATCAGACCGGTGTCGCGCTCGAAGGGAATGGTGCGTCCGGCCAGCACCGCCCCAAACATCGCACCGGCTATGGCGCACATCGGCACAAGGCCGTAGAGACTGTCGGTGCCGGTGATTCTCAATATCGATTTACCGACCAGCAGTTTGTAAGTGATCAGCAGAAAGGTCGGGAATATCAGAGCCTGGATCAGCACCGCCGGCTGGCGCCGCCACTCGGTGAAGAGCCGGCCGGCAAACACCAGGCTTTCGGCGGCCAGTGAACTCCGCGGCGGTGCGTCGGCCGTCATTGTTTGCGCCTCTGTGCCCGCACCGCGAACGCGCCGAACACCATCAGCAACCCGAGACACCATGCCAAGCTGGTCGTCAAATTGCTGACCACCACGCGGCCCGCGGCGAAGCCACGCAGGGTTTCCGTCACCTGGGAAATAGGTTGGTTGCGCACGAAGGGATGCAGCCAGTCGGGGAACGAGTCCACGGGCGCCGTCCCGGTGGACAGCATGACCAACAGCATTTGGGGAACGAGCAGCAACTGCGTGAGCCCTCCGCTTCTCGCGATCTTGCCCTGCGACGCTTCGGAAAGAACCCCTGCGGCATCGGCCGCGAGCGATAGCGCCAGCGTCAGCGTGAGGGTAAGGACGGCGAAGGCCGCCGCGTAGCCAAATCCGCCGAACAACCGGAAACCGAACGCGTACCCGACAGCGACCGCGGCGAGCAGGGCGAGGGTTCCCCGGAAGAGGCAATACAGCATGCGGGCCATCATCGGTGTCACCGTGGAGATGGGCAGTGTGCGAAGCCGGTCCCCGAAGTCGCCACGCTCGTCGCGGGCAGCCCGGTCAAGGGTCGTGAGCGCACCGAGGAGTATCACCTGGACGATGACAACCGGCAGCACGTATTGCGGGTAGCTCATGCCACCGGTGTCGATCACGTTGTTCAGCATGAAGTTGAAGACGACCAAGCTCACGGCGGGCGACAGAACCGCAAACGGCAAATCGTCGCGCATTGCGAGGCGCACGACGCGCTCGGTCAGAGCAGCCAGCCCCGTCACGTCGTGCTGACCCGCTCGGTGAGGTGCAAAAATGCCTCGTCCAGGGACGGCTTGCGCAGGGCTATGTCGGCGAGCTCGATGCCAAGCCGGTCCACCCGGCGAAACACCTCGCCGAGCGTCGCGACACCGTCGGGCGAGCGCACCGAGACGGTGTTCGCCTCGTAGTCGGCTTCCGCGCCGTCGAGATCGGCGACCGCGGCAAAAATCTTGGCGAGGTCGGCCGGGTTTACCGGGCTCACGGTGCAGTAGCCCAACCCCACGCGGCGCTTGATGTCTTCGGCGGTCCCGTTGGCGACAATACGGCCGTTGTTCAGAACGACGATCGAGTCGCTGAGCATGTCGGCTTCTTCGAGATACTGCGTCGTGAGCAGGATCGTGACGCCCTGGGTTGACAACGACGACACCAGGTCCCACACCTCGCGGCGACTACGCGGGTCCAGCCCGGTGGTCGGCTCGTCGAGGTACAGCACTTTCGGCAGCACCACCAGTCCGGCGGCCACATCGATGCGGCGCCGCATGCCACCGGAATAGGTGCGCACCGGCCGGTCGGCGGCGTGCGACATATCGAACTGGTGGATCAAGGCGTCGGCTCGCAGCCGCGCATGTTTGCGCCGCAATCCCCGTAGCCGGCCGAACAACACCAAATTCTCCCGGCCGGTGAGCTCGAGATCGATCGCGGCAAGCTGGCCGATGCTGCCGATGCTGGCGCGCACCTGTGCCGGCTCCCGGACGACGTCGTACCCGGCCACCACTGCTCGGCCAGCGGTGGGCTGCAGCAGCGTGGACAGGATCTTGATAGTGGTCGTCTTGCCGGCGCCGTTATGACCGAGCAGGGCGCAAATCGACCCCGTTGGAACGGAAAAGCTCACGTCGTTTAAGGCGTGGATTGCCCCGTCGAACGTCTTGGCTACGCCGTCTAGTTCGATCACGATCACAGACGATACCCGTCGATATACACGTGTTGAGCAAGAACCGGGCGTAATTCCCCAGGCCGGGGCTCACGTGATTAACCGTTCGGCGTTTCGGGGCCGGCGCGGGACCTGCACAGAGCGGCCGACCGCCCTCACGCGTGACGCGACGTGAGCGCAAATTGGCGAGATATCTGCACTGACACGCGGGCCGAACACCGAGGGAGCTCGCGGAAAACCTTGGGCCGCAAAGGAACAATTCATTAGCACCTGGCGCCCGCTAATTCGGTCCGCGTGGGACCGGTCACACGGGCCATGGCGGTGGCGGCGGCAACGGGGGTAGCGGAGGGATAGGCAGCAACGGGGGCGGGGGCGGTGGAGGCGGCGGAGGCGGCGGCGGAACGGGCGGCAGCGGGAATATCCACGGCGGAGCCGGCGATGGCGGCGGCGGGTTACCGGGCGATCCCGCGTGGCCCGCGGCGCCTCGGGCGCCCGGACCTGCGCCGGCCGCCGCACCGGGGCCGCCATAGCCGCCGTAGGCTTGTGTGCCGCCGGTGCCGCCGGCCCCGCCGTTGCCGCCGTTACCCCCGTTGCCGCCATTGCCGTTGACGCCGCCGGCGCTGGCATACCCGCCAAAACCACCGGAACCGCCGTTGCCGCCGGCAAAGCCGTTGTGCCCGGCCGCACCGACGTCGCCGGCCATGCCGTTACCGCCGAATCCGCCATTGCCACCCACGCCACCAGCACCCGCACCACCGGGGTGAGCTAGGAAGTTCCAGAAGAACGACTGCCCACTAGTCCCGCCCACGGAGAAGCCACCATTGCCGCCGGCCCCACCCGCGCCCCCGGCAAGGCTATGCCCCACACCAGAGGCACCGTTACCGCCATTACCCCCGCCACCGCCGGCACCGCCCTGGCCACCGGCCCCACTGGCACCGCCCAACAGCGCCGCGTTATCCCCGCCGGCCCCGCCGTACCCGCCATTGCCCCCAGCCCCGCCGGCCATCCCCGCGGCCCCAGGAGTCGTGCTCGAAGAGCCATCGACACCGCTGCCGCCGCTACCACCGCTGCCGCCGGTGCCACCAACACCGTTGAACGAGAACATCGCCCGGTTATTACCGCCAGCCCCCCCGTTACCGCCATTGCCGCCGTTTTGCCCGGCCGCCGTCGCCGAGGCGCCGTTGCCGCCATTGCCGCCCAACCCCCCGGTGCCGCCGCCGAAGAACCCATTGCCCCCACCGGCCCCACCGTTACCGCCATTGCCGCCCGCACTCGTGGCGTTGCCCCCGGCCCCGCCGTTACCACCTTGACCCCACAGGCCCGCCGCCCCACCCGCCCCGCCATTGCCGCCATTGGGCCCATCGGCGCCGCGACCACCATTGCCCCCGTTGCCGATCAGCCACCCACCGTTGCCACCGGCCTGGCCCGCACCCCCCGACCCCGTCCCGTCCGCACCATTGGCGCCATTACCGATCAAAGGACGCCCAGTCAGCGCCTGCACCTGCGCATTAATCGGATCGAGCACACTTTGCAACGGGTTCGCATTAGCCGCCTCAGCCGCCGCATACTGCGCCCCGGCACCAGTCAAAGCCTGCACGAACTGCTGATGAAACAACCCCGCCTGCGCATTAAGCGCCTGATACGCCTGCCCATAGGCACCAAACAACCGCGAAACCGCCCCCGAAACCTCATCCTGGGCCGCGGGCACCAACGACACCGTCGCAGGCGCCGCCCCCGCAGCAGCAGAAACAACCGCCTCCCGGATACCGGCCAACTCCGACGACGCCGCAGCCAAAACCTCCGGCGTAGCAATCACATAAGGAGACATACGCGGCTCCGATTACAGGCGCGACCGGCCTCAACATAGCTCTTAACGACTTCGCTTACAGTACACACGTCTAATTGGAATCGGGACTCATTTCATGAACTTGTCTCGATCCGATACCTATTCGACCAATACGCGGTCCGGCACCGGACGATCGGTCTGACCGGTAGCCAGGCGCGGCGTCAGCGAGCGGGCTCGCGGAAAATCTTGTGACAACCACCATTCATAGGCACCGGGCGCTCGGCCGTGGTGCACGTACCTCTGGACTGGGTCATAGGGGCCACGGAGGTAGCGGCGGCAGCGGCGGCAACGGGGGCGGGGGCGGCGGGGGTGGCGGAGGAGGCAGCGGTAGGGGCGAAGGCGGTGCGGGCACAGGGGGCACCGGCGTACCGGGCGATCCCGCGTGGCCCGCGGTACCCGGGGCGCCCAGACCGCCGCCGGCTGGCGCGCCTTGGCCGCCGAAACCGCCGTAGGCTTGTGTGCCGCCGGTGCCGCCGGCCCCGCCGTTGCCGCCGTTACCCCCGTTGCCGCCATTGCCGTTGACGCCGCCGGCGCTGGCATACCCGCCAAAACCACCGGAACCGCCGTTGCCGCCGGCAAAGCCGTTGTGCCCGGCCGCACCGACGTCGCCGGCCATGCCGTTACCGCCGAATCCGCCATTGCCACCCACGCCACCAGCACCCGCACCACCGGGGTGAGCTAGGAAGTTCCAGAAGAACGACTGCCCACTAGTCCCGCCCACGGAGAAGCCACCATTGCCGCCGGCCCCACCCGCGCCCCCGGCAAGGCTATGCCCCACACCAGAGGCACCGTTACCGCCATTACCCCCGCCACCGCCGGCACCGCCCTGGCCACCGGCCCCACTGGCACCGCCCAACAGCGCCGCGTTATCCCCGCCGGCCCCGCCGTACCCGCCATTGCCCCCAGCCCCGCCGGCCATCCCCGCGGCCCCAGGAGTCGTGCTCGAAGAGCCATCGACACCGCTGCCGCCGCTACCACCGCTGCCGCCGGTGCCACCAACACCGTTGAACGAGAACATCGCCCGGTTATTACCGCCAGCCCCCCCGTTACCGCCATTGCCGCCGTTTTGCCCGGCCGCCGTCGCCGAGGCGCCGTTGCCGCCATTGCCGCCCAACCCCCCGGTGCCGCCGCCGAAGAACCCATTGCCCCCACCGGCCCCACCGTTACCGCCATTGCCGCCCGCACTCGTGGCGTTGCCCCCGGCCCCGCCGTTACCACCTTGACCCCACAGGCCCGCCGCCCCACCCGCCCCGCCATTGCCGCCATTGGGCCCATCGGCGCCGCGACCACCATTGCCCCCGTTGCCGATCAGCCACCCACCGTTGCCACCGGCCTGGCCCGCACCCCCCGACCCCGTCCCGTCCGCACCATTGGCGCCATTACCGATCAAAGGACGCCCAGTCAGCGCCTGCACCTGCGCATTAATCGGATCGAGCACACTTTGCAACGGGTTCGCATTAGCCGCCTCAGCCGCCGCATACTGCGCCCCGGCACCAGTCAAAGCCTGCACGAACTGCTGATGAAACAACCCCGCCTGCGCATTAAGCGCCTGATACGCCTGCCCATAGGCACCAAACAACCGCGAAACCGCCCCCGAAACCTCATCCTGGGCCGCGGGCACCAACGACACCGTCGCAGGCGCCGCCCCCGCAGCAGCAGAAACAACCGCCTCCCGGATACCGGCCAACTCCGACGACGCCGCAGCCAAAACCTCCGGCGTAGCAATCACATAAGGAGACATACGCGGCTCCGATTACAGGCAGACCCTGGCCACAACCAAGCCTTTCAGGACGGTGCCTACAGTACACACGTCAAATTGAAATCGGAGGCCCCTTTCTTGACTTGACTCGATCCGCCGGGCAAAACGGGTCCGTTGTGACGCTCGTATCGGGTGGTACGATCCCGATTCGCCCAGGCCGGTCGCGTTTTGGGCCCATCATCGGCTGAGGAGCTCGATTGGCTGACGGCGTACTGAGCGCGCGTGAGGCCGAGCGCGTGGTGTGGGACGTGATCGTGGTGGGCACCGGCATGGGCGGTGGCATGCTGGGCTACTCGCTGGCCCGCGCGGGCCGGCGGGTGCTGTTCCTCGAGAAGGGGCGCTCCACCCTGCCCGGTACACCGGGCACCATCCGCGCGGCGATGCCCGAACTGGCCGAGCCGCGGGCTGCCCGTTCGGCGCAGACCTATTACGACGCGCTGGCCCGGGCGGGGCGCTCCACCGATGAGATCGAAGACATCAGCGGGCGGCGCCCCAAGCGGTTCGTGCCGTTCATCGGTGCCGGCACCGGCGGCTCCTCGGCGCTCTACGGCATGGTCTGCGAACGCTTCTTCGCCCAAGACTTCACCCCCCGCCAAAACTTCCGCGACCCCGGCGAATCCACCGTGCCCGAAGCCTGGCCGATCACCTACGGCGAACTGAGCCCGTGGTACGCCCAGGCCGAAAAACTGCTCGGGGTGCACGGCCAGCGCGATCCCTTGCGGCCCGAAGCCGCCGACGCGTGTTTGCCTGCGGCGCCGCCGTTTTCGCCCGACAATCAACGTTTGGTCGACCACCTGACCGGCCGCGGGTTGCACCCCTACCACCTGCCGATGGCCTGCGACTACACCGAGGGCTGCGCCACCTGCCAGGCCCATCTGTGTCCGCAGTCGTGCAAGAACGACGCCGCCCGCAACGGCGTGCTGCCCGCGCTCACCGAGCACGGCGCGCACCTGCTCGACCAATGCCGGGTGCTGCGCCTCGAGGCCGACCGCACCCACGTCCAGCAGGTGATCGCCCAGCACCACTCCGAGACACTCGCCCTCAAAGCCAAAGTCGTCGTACTGGCCGCCGGAGCCCTGGTCACCCCGGTACTGCTACTCGATTCCCGGTCCGGAGACTGGCCGAACGGGCTGGCCAACGGCTCCGACTACGTCGGCCGCAACCTGATGCGCCATCTGATGGATTGGGTCGAGGTCTGGCCAGAACCCGGCTGCAACATCACGGCCGAAAACAAGGAGATCGGGCTCAACGACTTCTACTTCTGGGACGGCCAGAAATACGGCACGTTGCAGTCGGCCGGCGCGATGGCCAATTTGGCATCGATGGACATGTTCACCAACCAGCCCGGCTGGCCGCCCAAGATGCTGCGCCTGATGAGCCCCGCGGTGCGACCAATCTACGACCGCTTCTTCAACGGTGGGTTGGTGCTGGCCCCGATGATGGAAGACCTGCCGTATCTGGAGAACCGCGTCCTGCCCAGTGACCGACCCGGCACCGACGGGCGCCAACGGCTGCGCATGCAGTACCGCCTACACCGCAGTGAGATCGAACGCCGCGCGGTGTTCATACGGCAGATAAAAGAGGTGTTGAAGCCGCTTCGCACGCTCACGTTGCGGACCGGCGCCAACAACTCGACGCTGGGCCATGTCTGCGGGACGTGCCGCTTCGGTACCGATCCCAAAACCAGCGTGCTCGACGCATACAACCGCGCCCACGAAGTCGACAACCTCTACGTCGTGGACGCCTCGTTCTTCCCGTCCAGCGCCGGCTTGAATCCCAGTTTGACCGTCGCGGCCAACGCCCTGCGGGTGGCCGAACACCTCAACCAGGCGCATTTCGTCACGTGACGATTACGCTGAGCCAACGAGCTTGAGACGCGCGGCATCCTCCAAAAGATCGGCGGCGGTCGCAACGCTCTGGGCGGGTTTGGTCATTCGAGTGGCGACCTCGCGGGCCCGGTCGCGGTATTCCGGGGCGAGTATGGTGCGCAGATCCGCGACCAACGACTTCTCACTGGTAGCCGAAAAGCGGCGGGCAGTACCCACTTTCAGCCGTTTGACCGCCGCTCCCCAGATCAGCTGTACGTCCGCCATCCACAAGATCAGGGTGGGGACTCCGGCGCGCAGGCTCGCGGCCGTGGTGCCCGCGCCGCCATGGTGTACCACGGCGCGGCAGGCGGGAAAAATCGTCGCGTAATTCATCGCGCCCACCACCTTGAGGTGTTCGAAACGGGGGGCGTCGCTGAAGTCGGTCGCGGCGGCACAAACCAACCCCCGCTCTCCCAACTGCGCACAAGCCCTGCCGATCATGGCGATCGTGTCGGCGGCAGACTCGACCGGAATGCTGCCGAACCCGAAGAAAATCGGCGGTTTTCCCGCGGCAATCCACGCGGCCACCTCGTCATCGGCGTCCGTCGCCGACTCCATCGTCAGTGTGCCGACAAAGGGCCGCTGCCCATCCCATTTCGTCCATTCGTCCGCAAGCCCCGGAAAGCAGACCTCGTCGTACGCCTGTATTTCCAGCGATCGGCGTTCGGCGATGCGCCGCGGCGCGGGACAGCTGGCCTCCGGTAGGCCCAGTTCGCGGCGCTGCGCGCCCTCGACCTTTTTCACCCCGCGCCATACCAGCCACTCGTAGACCCTCATCGCCGAACGGATCAGCGGCGGCGGCAGGGTCGGGAGGAGGCGGCCGTTGACCCTGATCGGGAACCAAAGCAGGGTTGCCAACGGCACGCCGCGATACTCCGAGACGTTGGCGGCAAGCTCCTGGTAACTCATGCCGGTCACCAGCAGATCGGCCCCGTCCGTCAGCGAGGTCAGCAGGGTGCTCATCTCGCCCCAACGCTGCGTACCGGGTGCCCGAGATTCGCGCAAAAACGCGAGTACATCCCGAACCCTCCAGAAGTTCCGGAAGAAAAACGTCCAGAAATTACGCGTCGACTCCAGCCAGGCCTGCACATCCGGCCCGTAGTCGACCGCCGCGAGCCCCGTCGCCTCGGTGAAGGCGACCAGGTCGGGCGGGACGGCCATGCACACGTCGTGCCCGCGGCGCAGCAACTCACGGCCGACGGTGACACCGGGCTCGACATCGCCGCGAGTTCCATAGAACGCCAGCACAAATTTCATCGCGTCATCCTGGCCCTTCAGTTCTCGTGCGCCTGCTGCGAAACGAAAGCCGCAGCCTCGCTCGGCGTGCGGCAGCATAACCCAATAGCCGGGGCCGGGGATCTAACGCACCACACCGATCGGGTGGCCGGACGCCGACACTGAGAACTTCCTTAAATCACGGACAAATCCCGGTCGGCACCTGCGGACCGCCAGTATGGTTTGGAGCCGTAATTAAACTCGTGTCAGCTAGGGTGGTGCGGTGGTCTGGGGCAGTGTGAGCGATGTCGAACCGGCGTGGCCCGATCTCCCCGCCGGAAGCGGCCAAGACGCTAACCAACCGCCCGCGCCCCGGCGTGTCGGCGAGCCGCCGTCCGAGCCTCGGGCACAAGTTGGATCGGGAAAGACTCGCCGAAATACGGGATCCGTGGTCCTCCGAGCGCTGAAGCAACTATGGATCCCGCTGGTCGTACTGGTGGTGATCGCCGTCGGAGGCTTGACCGTGTCGCGACTGCACGGCCTGTTCGGCTCTGAGAAAAGCCTCTCGTACGCCGACACCAGGGTCGACAACAAACCTTATAACCCCCCGCAGCTCAGATACGAGGTCTTCGGACCGCCCGGGACCGTGGCCCTGATCAGCTATTTCGGCGCCAACGGCGACCCGCAGCATATCGAGGGGGCGAGCCTGCCGTGGTCACTCGAGTTCGCCATCACCGCGTCGACGGGCATGAGAAGCGTCGCGGCGCAGGGCGACAGTGACAGCATCGGCTGCCGCATCCTGCTCGACGGCGTGGTCAAGGCGGAGAAGACCACGCACGAGGTCAGCGCCTTTACGTCCTGCTCGCTGAACGCCGCATGAGCAACGACCAGCTACACAGCAGTCGACCGTTTGTCGCGCGGACGATCCGTCGGTTTTCGGTGCCCATCATCTTGGCGTGGCTGGGGCTCATCGCTTTCCTGGTTATCTGCGTCCCCTCATTGGAGCAGGTGGAGAGCGAGCATTCGGTATCCCTGAATCCGACCGACGCGCCGTCCGTCACGGCGGCACAGCGGATGAACGAGGACTTCAAGTCTGCTGACCAATCTCGTCAATCGGGTTCCGCCGCAATGGCTTCGATCGTGTTGGAGGGTCAGCAGCCCCTCGGCGACGACGCCCACAAGTACTACGAGCGCTTGATCGCCCAGTTGCGAGACGATCCGAAGCATGTGGCATACGTCCAGGACTTCTGGGGCGACGAACTAACCAGACACGCCGCCCAAAGCGTCGACGGCAAGGCCGCATACGTTCAGGTGGTTCTCGCCAACAACGCGAGCCAGACCGCGGGCAACGATTCGATCGGAGCCATTCAACGCATCGTCGCGCGCACGCCGGCGCCGCCGGGAGTCAAGGCGTATGTCACCGGACCCGCGGCGATCAACGCGGACATGAGCCACAGCGGCGACAGAACCGTCGCCACGATCACCGCGGTGAGCATCGCGGTCATCTTCATCACGTTGCTCCTCGTCTACCGATCGATCGTCACCGTCGTTCTGCTGTTGCTGGTGGTCGGGATCGAGCTACAAGTGGCGCGGGGAATGGTCGCCTTTCTCGGCCATCACGGGGCCATCGGTCTTACCACCTTCGCCGTTAACCTGCTGGTATCCCTGGTGATCGCGGCCGGAACCGACTACGGGATATTTTTCGTCGGCCGCTATCAGGAGGCGCGTCAGGCCGGCGAGGACCCGGAAACGGCGTACTACACCACGTACCATGGGGTCACCAAGGTCGTGCTGGCCTCGGGTTTGACGATCGCCGGGGCGCTCTTCTGCCTCATCTTCACGCGATTGCCTTCGTTTTACGTACTCGCCATCCCATGCGCGGTGGGCGTCTTGGTCGCTGTCGCGGTCGCGGTCACGCTGATTCCGGCGGTTCTGACCATCGGAAGCCGGTTCGGCCGATTCGAGCCTCGCCGAAACACCCACGCCCGCGCCTGGCGACGGGTGGGCACGGCGATCGTTCGATGGCCCGGGCCCATTCTCGTCGCCGCCCTGGCGGTCACGCTTGTCGGACTGTTGACGCTGCCCGGCTACAAACCCAGCTACAACGACCAGCAGTACATCCCCAAGGACATCCCCGCCAATTTGGGGTATGAGGCCGCGGCCCGACATTTTCCCCCATCGGCGATGATGACGCCCGAGATCCTGTTGGTCGAGACCGGTCACGACCTGCGCAATCCGGCCGATTTTCTGGTGTTGGAGAAACTCGCCAAGGCGGTCCTCGCCGTGCCCGGCATTTCCTCGGTGCAGGCCGTGACCCGGCCCGAGGGAACCCCGATCAAGCACACGACGACACCGTATTTCCTCAGCATGCAAGTCGCCGGCCAGCAGCAATTCCTGTTTTTTCAGAAGGCGCGGCTCAAGGACATGCTCAAGCAGGCCGACATGCTGGGGGAAGCGATCAACATCACGCGGCGCCTATATGGCCTGACGGAGCAGTTGGTCGCTACGACGCACGACATGGTCACCACGACGCGCGACATACAGAGCCTCACGAACGAGCTGCGAGACCATATTTCGGATTTCGAGGATTTTCTCAGGCCGATCCGCAGCTACTTCTACTGGGAAAAGCACTGCTACGACATTCCGATTTGCCTTTCGCTGAGAAGCGTATTCGATGCTCTCGACGGCGTTGACGCGGTAACCGACAAGCTGGGCGATGTGGTAGCAGACCTTGGCCAGGTCGACCTGCTGCTGCCGCAGGTACTCGCTCAGATGCCCCAGATGATCTCGATCATGGAGAGTTCGCGGACCATGCTGCTCACCATGCACAGCACCATGTCCGGGGTGCTCGGAAACATGGGCGACGACAGCAGTAACGCGAGCGCCATGGGCAGGGCGTTCGACACCGCTCAAAACGATGATTCGTTCTACCTGCCGCCGGAAGCCTTCAAGGACAAGGACTTCCAGCGAATCATGAAGATATTCTTGTCGCCGGACGGAAAAAATGTCCGCATGCTCATCCTGCAAAAGGGCGATCCTGCGTCGCCGGAGGGCATTTCCCGGGTCGATCCGATCAAAAGCGCGGCCGAAGAGGCGCTCAAGGGAACCCCGCTGGAGGGGTCGAAGATCTACCTCGCCGGCACCGCAGCGGGTGTGCGGGACGTGGTGCGGGGATCCACGATCGATCTCATGATCGCGGGGATCGCCGCGCTGTGCCTGATCTTCATCGTCATGCTGATCATCACACGAAGTTTTATTGCAGCCCTCGTTATCGTGGGCACGGTATTACTGTCGCTGGGCGCGTCCTTCGGACTTTCCGTATTTGCCTGGCAGGATTTGCTGGGTATCCAAATACACTGGTCGGTCCTCGTGATGACAGTGATCGTCCTTTTGGCGGTGGGATCTGACTACAATTTGCTGCTGGTCGCCCGCATGAAGGAGGAAATTGGGGCCGGCATAAACACCGGCATCATTCGCGCCATGGGCGGCACCGGCAAAGTCGTGACCAACGCGGGGCTGGTGTTCGCGTTCACCATGGGGTCCATGCTGGTCAGTGACCTTCGCGTCATCGGTCAGGTGGGCACGTCGATCGGCCTGGGTCTGCTGTTCGACACGCTGGTGGTGCGCGCGTTCATGACGCCCTCCATCGCCGCGCTGCTCGGGCGGTGGTTCTGGTGGCCGCAACGGGTGCGCCCCCGCCCCGCAAGCTCGTTGCTCCGTCCCACCGGGCCCCGTCCGCTGGTACGTGCCCTGTTGCTGAGATAGCTGCGGTTCAGTGGCGAAATTTCAGCTGAGCACACCGGCAACCGTGGGGAGCACCGTGGCACAGGGCGCAAGCTCCTTCACCGTCTGCCGGTGGAGGGCCGCATGAGCACCGAAAACCCCCGTCCGCCCTCCGTAGCCCGGACGATCCGCAGGCTCGCACCGGTCATCATTTTGGCCTGGGTGGCGTTGACGCTCACCGTGACTTTTGCGGTTCCGCCGCTGGAGCAGGTCGGCGAAGAGCACTCCGTACCGCTGGCTCCCCAAGACGCGCCGTCGGTGCAAGCCATGACGAGCATGGGCAAAGCGTTCAGGGAGTCCGATTCGGACAGTTTCGCCATGATCGTCCTGGAGGGGCAGCAACCACTGGGCGAGGATGCTCGCACCTACTACCGGGAATTGGTTCGCGCATTAGGAAACGACCCGAAGCATGTCGAACACGTGCAGGACTTGTGGGGAGATCGACTGACGGCGGCGGGCGTGCAAAGCCCCGACGGCAAGGCCGCATATGTGCAATTGAACCTGGCCGGCAATCAGGGCACCACCTTGGCGAAGGACTCCGTCGCGGCGGTCCGGAACATCATGAAGCAGAAGCCGCCTCCGCCCGGCGTCGAAGTGCACCTCACCGGTCCGGCGGCGCTCATTCCGGACATGCAGCGCAGCGGCGACGCGTCACTCCTGAAGATGGCCCTGGTGGGCGCCGCGATCATCTTTGTGGTGCTGCTGATCGTCTACCGCTCGATCACCACCGCGGTCCTGGTCTCGGTCGGGGTCGGGATCGAAGTCGGCTCGGCCAGGGGGATCATCGCATTTCTCGCCGACCACAACATGGTCGTGCTGTCGACATTCGCCATCAATCTGCTCGTGACGCTGTCGATGGCGGCCGGAACCGACTACGGAATATTCTTCTTCGGCCGCTATCAGGAGGCCCGCCAGGCCGGCGAAGACCCCGAAGCGGCCTACTACACCACCTACCGCGGGGTCACTCCGGTCGTCTTGGGTTCCGGGTTGACGATCGCCGGAGCGATGCTGTGCCTGAGCTTTACCCGGATGCCGATCTTCCAGACCATCGGCGTGCCGTGCGCCATCGGCATGCTCGTGGCCGTCGCCATCGCCATCACGCTGGTTCCGGCCGTTCTGGCCGTCGGGAGTCGCTTCGGGCTATGCGACCCCAAGCGCAAGATCGCGCAACGCCGGTGGCGAGGGATCGGCACGGCGATTGTCCGCTGGCCCGCGCCCATTTTCGCCGCGACATTGGCCGTCGCGCTGATCGGGCTGGTGACACTGCCCGGCTATAAAACGAGCTACGACGACCGGTCCTATCTGCCCAAAGACCTGCCGGCCAACCTGGGGTATGAGGCCGCCAATCGCCATTTTTCCCAATCCCGAATGATGCCCGACATTCTGATGATCCAGGCGGATCACGACATTCGCAACCCCGCCGATTTCATCGTGCTGCACAAACTCGCCAAGGCGATCTTCCGGGTGCCCGGGATATCTCGGGTCCAGGGCATAACCCGGCCCGAAGGGACACCGATTGAGCACACTTCGATACCCTTCCTGATCAGTTTGCAAAACGCGGCCATGCTACAAAACATGACGTTCGTCAGGACAACTATGAAAGACCTGCTCAAGCAGGCCGACCTCCTGACCCAGCAAATTGCGGTGATGAAACGCCTCTACGCCTTGCAGGAGCGACTCACCACCCTTGCCCTGCACACGGTCGGACTCACGAAAGAAATGGTTGCCATAATCGACGAGACAGAAGTTCAATTCGCGGATTTCGAGGACTTCTTCAGGCCGCTGCGAAGTTACTTCTACTGGGAAAAGCATTGCTACGACATTCCCATTTGTTTCGCCCTCAGAAGCATATTCGACTCGCTCGACGGCCTCGATGCGCTCGCCGACCAGACGCACCACATCCTGAAGGATGCGGAGAAACTCGTCGAGCTACTGCCGCAGATACTCGCGCAGCTCCCGCCGATGATCGCGATCTTGGAGGCCACGCGTACCAACCTGCTGACCAACCACAGCACGATGTCCGGGTTCCTAGGGCAGATGGACGACACGACCCAGAACGCCACCGCCATGGGCCAGGCTTTCGACGACGCCCACAACGACGATTCCTTCTACCTGCCGCCGGATATCTTCCAGAACGCGGACTTCCAGCGCGCGATGACTTCCTTCGTCTCCCCCGACGGGAGAGCGGCACGATTCATCATTTCCCATCGCGGCGATCCCGCGACGCCCGAGGGCATCGCGCGGATCGATCGGATCAAGCTGGCCGCCGAGGAGGCGCTCAAGACGACGCCCCTGGAGGGCGCCAAGATCCAGCTGGCCGGCACCGCATCCACCTATAAAGACTTCCACGACGGCTCGAAATACGACCTGTGGATCGCGCTGGTTGGTGCGCTCTGCCTCATCTTCGTCATCATGCTGACCCTCACCCGGAGTTTCGTGGCCGCCCTCGTCATCGTCGGGACGGTACTGCTTTCCCTGGGTGCATCCTTTGGGCTGTCGGTCCTGGCCTGGCAGTACATGCTTGGCATCAAATTGCACTGGATGGTGCTGCCGATGTCCGTCATCGTCCTGTTGGCCGTGGGATCTGACTACAACTTGCTTCTGGTATCCCGCATGAAAGAGGAAATCGCCGCCGGCTTGAATACCGGCATCATCCGCGCCATGGGCGGTACCGGGAAGGTCGTGACGAACGCGGGCCTGGTGTTCGCGTTCACCATGGCCTCGATGGTGTTCAGCGACTTGCGGATCATCGGCCAGGTCGGCACCACCATTGGGTTGGGCCTGTTGTTCGACACCCTGGTTGTGCGCTCGTTCATGACGCCGTCCATCGCCGCGCTGCTCGGGCGGTGGTTCTGGTGGCCGAAGACGGTGCGGCCGCGCCCGGCCAGTTTCATGCTGCGGGATGTTGGCCCGCGTCCGTTGGTGCGGTCCCTGCTGCTGAGGCAAGACCCGCCCGCCAACGACGACCCGGCCACGGTCGAACTCCCGAAGGTGTCCGTCTAGGTCAACGTTCGCACGTTCATTGGCTCCGGCGACGGCGGACCTGGAGAAATTCCAGCTTGACCGGGCTTTACGCCTCCCGCCGATTTTGCCGAAAAGCAGTACTCCCCTACTGATGCCAATCCCCGAGGAAGAGCGCATCCTGGGTGGGCGGCCAAGGAGGTGAGATGTCCTATGTGATCGCGGACCCGGAGATGATGAGGGCGGCGGCAGGGGACTTGGCAATTGTCGGCTCGAACGTCAACGCGGCCCACCTGGTCGCGGCGGCCCCAACCGTCGCGGTAATACCCGCCGCCGCCGATGAGGTGTCGGCAGCCATCGCCCACCTGTTCTCCCAGCACGCCGCGAACTATCAGGTGCTAGCCGGTCAGGCAGCGGCGTTTAACGACCAGGTTGTGCAGCACTTGACTGCCGGTGCATTCTCATATGCCAGCATTGAGGCCGCCTTAGTCTCGTTGTTGCAGGACGCGAACGGGTTTGTCAGCTTTATTGTCACGTCGCCGCCCCAGCAATTGATAGAAGACGTGGTGTTTCCACTCATATCACCTATCCTCGACAATCCCGAGTTGCTTTTTCCGCTTGCCGTCATACTGGGCGCCCCGCCGTTCCTTGGCGCCATAACTGCCCTTTTGTTGTTTCTTTTTGTTGCCGGCGCGCTAAACCAGTATGGATTGTAGCGGGCCCACTGCGCGAGGAAACATTTCAGCTCGCCGCCTCGCCCGCCGTCTCCGACGATGTCGGCACCCGGGCCGATCCCGGCCCACCGCCACCGAAACTGATTATGGAACCGGAATGTTTATACCGAGGAACCCTGTCAGCAATTGAATTGCGCCGATCAGTAGAGCCAAAGTCAAATACGTCAAGACCAATGCCTCGTAGGGCACTAGGAAGGAGAGTGTGATTGCGCTCATGAGTTTTTGCAAGATGAACGTGACGGTGGCCACCATGTTGTTGATCGAATTGATGAAGGGCGCGGCAAAGCCGTTGACGACATCGACAATTGACTGCGCACTCGGCATCAACGACGCGTTATTGACGGCCTCGGCGGCGGTATATGTACCCGCACCCGCGTTCAAGTGCTGGGCGAACTGCGCACCGAACGCCGTCGCCTGCCCGACGAGCGAGTGAAATTCCTGGGCGGCCCCGGAGAAAATCTGCGCAATGCCCGCCGACACCTCATCGGCGGCGGCGGGCAGCACCGAGACGGTCGGAACCGTCGCCGCCGCGTGGGCCGCGCTGACCGTCGAACCAATAGCAGCCACGTCCGCGGCCGCCGCCGCCATCATGTCCGGCGCCGTGAACAAATACGACATGTCTATCCTCCACCCGGTCAACGACGACCCAGCGGCAAAGCAAGAACCATGACTGGGCACGCCCGAAACGGAGATTACACACAAGTGCAACTACGCGGGGCGGCTTCCGCTGATCCGACGAAAAAAACCCCTCAGCACCACAAACTGCCTGGTAGTGACGCTATGGACATGTGTCGGCGCGGGCGTGACAGTGCGCGTTTCTGCCGAGCTCGACGCGCCGCGACCCCTCGGGGCCGACGGCCACGCGGTGGCCTCGTACCCGGCGCGGCGCGTCTCTCAGCTGGCGTCGCGCAGCACGGCCGGTGCCGTCGAGGGCAACTCGACAACCACCGTCGCGTCGGCAAAGAAATCGACCGCCTCCGCAACGGTGTGGTCGACGAAGGACGCGAAATCCTCGAACGAGGCGCCGTCCCGGATCCACCGGGAGCCGCGAACCACAAGACGGACGCGTTGCGGGTCAGCGCAACCGTGCAGGATCGCGCTGACCTTGCGGTTCTGCTGGTTCCACGCGTTGGCCAACCGGGTCAGGCGGCGGCGATCGGCGGCGCGGTAGGAGCCCGCGGGGGCGACGCGGACGATCAGCATGTCGTCGAACGACGGTGAGATCTCGAGGTGGATGTGCAGCCGCCTGCCGTTGGCGTTGGCGACACAGAAGTATTCGCCATCGTGCTCGCCCTTGAGGAACTGCAGCCCGGAGGTGTGTACGTAGCGTTCGATCATCTTGGCGCAGCGCGACTCACTGTTCATGAGGTAGATCCTGAGGCCGACGACTTTGAGGACCCTTTGAGCCGAGCTAACCGACATCGAAGAATCTGCTGAGAATTCGCTGAGCACGGCGCGATTTCAGCCGACGAGCCGCGCCACCTCGACCATCGCGGAGCAGATCCGCGCGATCTCGTCGTCCGAGCAGATGTACGGCGGCATCGCGTAGACCAGGTTGCGGAACGGGCGCAGCCAGACGCCGCGGTCCAGCGCGGCCGGGGTGGCGACGGCCAGGTCGACGGGGCGGTCGCATTCGACGACGCCGATGGCGCCGCGCACCCGGACGTCGGTCACGCCGGGCAGCGCCCGCGCCGGCTCGAGCCCCGCGGCGAGCCCGGCACCGATCCCGGCCACCCGCGAGCGCCAGTCCTGGGCGAGCAGCAGCTCGACACTGGCCGCCGACACCGCGCAGGCCAGCGGGTTCGCCATAAAGGTCGGCCCGTGCATCAGCGCGCCCGCCGCGCCGGCGCTGATGGTGCGGGCAATCTCCGAGGTGCACAACGTGGCGGCCAGGCTGAGGTAGCCGCCGGTCAGCGCCTTGCCGACGCACATGATGTCCGGGCTCACCCCGGCGTGGTCGGCGGCGAACAGCTCGCCGGTACGCCCGAAGCCGGTGGCGATCTCGTCGAAGATCAGCAGCACGTCGTGCCGGTTGCACGCGTCGCGCAGGTCGCCGAGGTAGCGCGGGTCGTGGAAGCGCATGCCGCCGGCCCCCTGCACGACGGGCTCGACGACGACGGCGGCCAGCTCGCCGGCGTGCTCGGCCAGCTGCGCCTCGAACGCCGCGCTGTAGGCGGCGTCGTACTCGGTCGGCACCTGCGGGGCGAACACCTGCCGCGCCAGGATGTCGGTCCACAGCGAGTGCATGCCGCCGTCCGGGTCGCAGATGCTCATCGGCGTGAACGTGTCCCCGTGGTAGCCGCCCCGCCAGGTCATCAGCCGGTGCTTGCCGGGCAGGCCCCGGCTGCGCCAGTACTGCAGCGCCATCTTCACCGCGACTTCGACCGCCACCGACCCGGAGTCGCTGAAGAAGACGGTCTGCAGCCCCGCCGGGGTGATGTCCACCAGCAGTTCCGCCAGCCGGGCCGCGGGTTCGTGGGTCAGCCCGCCGAACATGACGTGGTTCATGGTGGCCAGCTGGGCGGTCAGCGCCGCGTCCAGCTCGGGGTGACCATGCCCGTGGATGGCAGTCCACCAGGAGCTCATCGCGTCGAGCGCCTCGACCGGCTCGCCGTCGCGGATCAGGGTCAGCGAGGCGCCGCGGGCGGCGACGGCCACCACCGGCGCCACCGCCTCCCGACCGATGGTGCTGTACGGGTGCCACAGGTGCGCCGCGTCGATCGCGCTGATCTGCCCGGGCGTCAGCCCGGCCCTCGCCGCACGCATAGGGATCGAGCGTAGAGCAGTCGGTTCGCGCAAACCGCGGCCATCGGGGAGCATCTAAGCCCATGCCCGCCATGCCCGAGCCGCACCAGCCCGACCAGCACAAGCGGGCGCCGCGTGTCCTGCGGCTGCGCATCGCAGCCTGGGACGTCGTCTGCACCGTGACGCTGCTGGCGCTGCTGGTCGTCCTGGCGACGGCCACCACCTGGCCGACGCGCCTGTTCGGCTTCCTGTCCCACGTGTGCGACGGGGACAGCTGCGGGCCGGTGCCCCCCGGGGTGGACTACTACATCCGCCCGCTGGCGTGGGGCGGCATCGGCGCGGCCATCGCCGCGGCCGGGATCGGCCCGTTCGTCTCGCTGCTGAAGGGCTGGTACATGTCCTTCTGGCCGGTGCTGTCCCTGGCCCTGCTGATCGTCAGCGCGGTGGTCGGTTCGGTGCTGACCACCTTCAGCGAGCGCTATTGGCTCTGAGGGCCACTAGTCAGCGCTAAGTCTTGAGCCCACGAGCTTTCGTTGTGAGCTGGTGGCTTTGCCTGTGAGCTGAGGGCGCCGTTCTCGCGGTTTTTCCGCCAAGGATTCACTCGCGAAGCCCGGGATTCACAATCAATGCGCGCCGATCGGGCGCACCGCCAGTCACCGTCCGGTCACGGTACGACAAAAAATCCTTCGTGGAGCTCACCAGCTATTTTCGGGCCGCCGCTTCTGTTGTAAAAGTGTCTGTAGTGACTGGTGTGAATTCGGGCGGCGAGGCCGGCCGGGCGCGCGCCAAGCGTCATGCAGCGGCGCAGGGCCCCGACGGGGCGGCCCTCGCCACCTGCAACAGCGGCCGATGCGCGAAGTCACCGCGACAGAGGCCCAGGACCCAAGAAGGTGGGGATCCCCATGAAACGCATCTCTGCAGTCGCGATCGGTCTCGCGATGCTGGTCGCCCCCCTGGCCACCGCGGGCATAGCGACCGCCGACCCGGGCGCCCGGTCGATGGACTACCAACAGGCCACCGACATCGTGGTCATGCGCGGTCTGTCGCAGCGCGGCGTGCCGTTCTCGTGGGCGGGGGGCGGCGTCACCGGCCCCACCCGCGGCAAGGGCAGCGGCGCCATGACCGTCGGCTTCGACGCCTCGGGCCTGATGCAGTACGCCTACGCCGGTGCTGGGATCAAGCTGCCGCGTTCGTCGGGTGAGCTGTACCGGGTCGGCCAGAAGGTGCTGCCGCAGCAGGCGCGCCGCGGTGACCTGCTCTTCTACGGTCCCGAGGGCACACAGAGCGTCGCGATGTACCTGGGCAACAACCAGATGTTGGAGGTCGGCGACGTCGTCCAGGTCTCGCCGGTGCGCGCCAACGGCATGACGCCGTACCTGGTCCGGGTGCTCGGGACCCAGCAGACGCCGTTCCAGCAGGCCCCGGTCCAGCAGGCGCCCGCGCAGCTGGCCCCGGCCCAGCAGGCGCCCGTGCAGCAGGTGCCGGCCCAGCAGGCTCCGCTGCAGCAGGTGCCGGCCCAGCAGGCGCCCGCCCAGCAGGCGCCAGTTCAGCAAGTCCCGGCCCAGCAGGCCCCGCTGCAGCAGGCGCAGTTGCAGCAGCTGCCGTTGCTGCAGCCGCCGGCGCAGCAGGTGCCGGCCCAGCAGGCCCCCTTCGGCATCACGCGGTAGTTCCGCGCGCTGAGCAGCCACGCCGCACCGCCGGCGTGCGGGAGCGGGGGGCGGGTTTGGGTAAGTTAGCGGTTGACCATGCAGAGCCTGTCACCGCCCCACCCACCGGTTGCCCCTGCGAAACCGGTGTCCGAGACGGCTCCTGGTAGGGGTTTCTACCGCTACGACCTCGACGGCCTGCGGGGCATCGCGATCGCGCTCGTGGCCATGTTCCACGTCTGGTTCGGGCGGGTGTCCGGCGGCGTAGACGTGTTCCTGGCGCTGTCCGGGTTCTTCTTCGGCGGCAAGATCCTGCGCGCCGCGCTCAGCCCTCACCTGTCGCTGTCGCCGGTCGCCGAGGTGACGCGGCTGGTGCGCCGCCTGCTGCCCGCGCTGGTCGTCGTCCTGGCCGGCTGCGCGGTGCTGACCATCCTGGTGCAGCCGGAGACCCGCTGGGAGACGTTCGCCGACCAGAGCCTGGCGAGCCTGGGCTACTACCAGAACTGGGAGTTGGCCAACACCGCCTCGGACTACCTGCGCGCGGGTGAGGCCGTCAGCCCCCTGCAGCACATCTGGTCCATGTCGGTGCAGGGCCAGTTCTACGTCGCCTTCCTGCTGCTCGTGGCGGGGTGCGCCTACCTCGTGCGGCGGCCACACCGGCGGACCGTGTTCCTGGTGCTGCTCGGCGCGCTGACGGCGGCGTCGTTCGGCTACGCCATCGTCGCGCATAACGACAACCAGGCGGTCGCCTACTACGACAGCTTCGCCCGGGCCTGGGAGTTGTTGCTGGGCGCGCTCGTCGGCGCGGTGGTGCCGCGCGTCCGCTGGCCGATGTGGCTGCGCGGCGCCGTCGCCACCGTCGCGCTGGCGGCGATCGTGTCGTGCGGCGCGCTGATCAACGGCGTCAAGGAATTTCCCGGCCCGTGGGCGCTGGTCCCGGTCGGGGCCACCATGCTGATGATCCTCGCCGGCGCCAACCTGCGGGGCGACCGGATGCCGCTGCCGAACCGGGTGCTGGCGGCCGGGCCGCTGGTGGCGCTGGGCGCGATGGCCTACTCGCTGTACCTGTGGCACTGGCCGCTGCTGATCTTCTGGCTGTCCTACAGCGGACATCGGCACGCCAACTTCGTCGAGGGCGCGGCGGTGCTGGTGGTGTCCGGGGTGCTGGCCTACCTGACCACCCGGCTCGTCGAGGATCCGCTGCGCTCCCGCTCCCCCGCGGGCGCCCGCAAGCCGGCGAGTCCCGCGCCGCCCGTCTGGTCACGGCTGCGCCGGCCCACGATGGCGCTGGGATCGATGGTGGTGCTGCTCGGCGTCACGCTGACCGCGACGTCGTTCACCTGGCGTCAGCACGTCACGGTGTTGCGCGCGGCGGGCAAGGAGCTGTCCGTGCTCAACCCGCAGGACTATCCGGGCGCGCGCGCCCTGACCCAGCACCTGCGGGTGCCGGCGCTGCCGATGCGGCCCAGCGTGCTCGAGGTCAAGGACGACCTGCCTGCCTCGACCCGCGACGGCTGCATCGCCGACTTCGTCAACCCGGCGGTGGTCAACTGCGCCTACGGCGACGTGGCCGCGCCCCAGACCATCGCCCTGGCCGGCGGCTCGCACGCGGAGCACTGGCTGCCCGCGCTGGATCTCCTCGGCCGTGAGCACCACTTCAAGGTGGTGACCTACCTCAAGATGGGCTGCCCGCTGTCCACCGAGGAAGTGCCGCTGATCATGGGCAACAACGCCCCGTATCCGCAGTGCCGCGAGTGGGTGCAACGGACGATGAGCAAGCTGGTCGCCGACCGCCCCGACTACGTGTTCACCACGACGACGCGCCCGTGGAACATCAAGAGCGGCGACGTGATGCCCGCGACCTACATCGGCATCTGGAAAACGTTGTCGGACAACAACATCCCGATCCTCGGCATGCGCGACACCCCGTGGCTGGTCAAGAACGGCAAGCCGTTCGACCCCGCGGACTGCCTGGCCAAGAAGGGCGGCAACGCGCAGTCGTGCGCGGTCAAGCGCTCCGATCTGCTTTCCGATCGCAACCAGACCCTCGACTTCGTCACGCAGTTCCCGCTGCTGAAGGTCCTCGACATGTCTAACGCGATCTGCCGCACCGACGTCTGCCGCCCGGTCGAGGGAAACGTGCTGGTCTACCACGGCGCCCACCACCTGTCCCCCACCTACGTGCGGACCATGACCGACGAGCTCGGCCGTCAGATCGGGGCCAACACCGGCTGGTGGTGACGGGCACGCGCGTCCCGGGCGCGGTTAAGGTCAAGTGATGCCGACGAACCAACCGAGCCGGGAAGCAGACTCCGGCGGACCCGATGCCGGCAGGGCCCAGCCGCGGCTGGCCACCGTGTGGCCGGGCAACCCATATCCGCTCGGCGCCTCCTATGACGGTGCGGGGACGAACTTTTCGCTGTTCTCCGAGATCGCCGAGAAGGTCGATCTGTGTCTGATCGACGGACGCGGCGGCGAGACGCGAATCCCCCTCGACGAGGTCGACGGATACGTCTGGCACGCCTACCTGCCCAACATCACGCCGGGCCAGCGCTACGGATTCCGCGTGCACGGGCCCTTCGACCCGGCGGCGGGCCACCGGTGTGACCCGAGCAAGCTGCTGCTCGACCCGTACGGCAAGGCCTTCCACGGCGACTTCGACATCGGCCAGTCGCTCTACTCCTACGACCTGGCGGCGGTCGACCCCGACGATCCCGACGCCGACCCGGCCGACCCCGCGACCGCGCCCATGGTCGACTCGCTGGGCCACACCATGACCAGCGTGGTCAGCAACCCGTTCTTCGACTGGGGGTCGGATCGCGCGCCGCTGACGCCCTACCACGAGACCGTCATCTACGAGGCCCACGTCAAGGGCATGACCCAGACCCACCCCGGCGTGCCGCCGGAGCTGCGGGGCACCTACGCCGGGCTCGCCCACCCGGTGATCATCGACCACCTCAGGTCACTGGGCGTCACCGCGATCGAGCTCATGCCCGTGCACCAGTTCATGCACGACGCGCGGCTGCTGGATCTGGGGCTGCGAAACTACTGGGGTTACAACACCTTTGGCTTCTTCGCCCCGCACAACCAGTACGCGGCCAACCGGCGCTCCAGCGTCGCCGAGTTCAAGTCCATGGTGCGCAGCTTCCACGAGGCCGGCATCGAGGTCATCCTCGACGTGGTCTACAACCACACCGCCGAGGGCAACCACCTCGGTCCGACGATCAACTTCCGCGGCATCGACAACGCGGCCTACTACCGGCTCGTCGACGAGGACCTGCGGCTGTACAAGGACTACACCGGCACCGGCAACAGCCTCAACCCCCGCCACCCGCACGTGCTGCAGCTGATCATGGACTCGCTGCGCTACTGGGTGACCGAGATGCACGTCGACGGGTTCCGCTTCGATTTGGCCGCCACCCTGGCCCGCGAACTGCACGACGTCGACCGCCTGAGCGCGTTTTTCGACCTGGTGCAGCAGGACCCGGTGGTCAGCCAGGTCAAGCTGATCGCCGAGCCGTGGGACGTCGGCGAGGGCGGCTACCAGGTCGGGAATTTCCCGGGTTTGTGGACGGAGTGGAACGGGAAGTATCGCGATACTGTGCGCGACTACTGGCGGGGGGAGCCCGCAACCCTGGGCGAGTTCGCCTCCCGGCTGACCGGGTCGTCGGACCTCTACGAGGTGACCGGTCGGCGCCCCAGCGCCAGCATCAACTTCGTCACCGCCCACGACGGGTTCACGCTCGCCGACCTGGTGTCCTACAACGAAAAACACAACCTGGCCAACGGCGAGGACAACCGCGACGGCGAAAGCCACAACCGCTCGTGGAACTGCGGCGTGGAGGGCCCCACCGACGACCCCGACATCGTTGCGCTGCGCTCTCGGCAGATGCGCAACTTCTGGGCGACGCTGATGGTCAGCCAGGGCACGCCGATGATCGCCCACGGCGACGAGTTCGGGCGCAGCCAGAACGGCAACAACAACGTCTACTGCCAGGATTCCGAATTGTCTTGGATGGACTGGTCATTGGTGGACAAGAATTCGGACCTGCTGGCGTTCGCGCGCAAGGTCACCACGCTGCGCAGGAACCACCCGGTATTTCGCCGGCGCCGCTTCTTCGAGGGCGAGCCGATCCGCACCGGCGACGAGGTCCGCGACATCGCCTGGCTGAACCCGAGTAGCCGGGAGATGACGCACGAGGACTGGGGCCAGAGCTTTCACAAGTGCGTGGCGGTGTTCCTCAACGGCGACGCCATCACCGCGCCCAACGCCCGCGGCGAGCGGGTCGTCGACGACTCGTTCCTGTTGTGCTTCAACGCCGGCGACGAGCCGATCGAGTTCGCGATGCCGAACCACGACTACGCCGCCGAGTGGACCGCGGAGCTCGACACCAACCATCCAACAGGCGACGCCGACCTGGTGGTGAACGCCGGGGAGAAGGTCTCGCTGCCCTCGCGTTCGTTGCTGATACTTCGTAAGACGCTGTGACGCATGGCCTTACCCGTTTCGTCCACCTACCGGCTGCAGCTGCGGGGTGAGTCCAGCGGGTTCGCGTTCACCTTCGCCGACGCCGAAAACCTGCTGGACTACCTGGACGAGCTCGGGGTCTCGCACCTGTACCTGTCGCCGATCCTGACCGCAGCCCGCGGCTCGAACCATGGCTACGACGTCACCGACCCGACGAGCGTGTCGGCGGAGCTGGGCGGGCCAGACGGGCTGGCGCGGCTGTCCGCGGCCGCCCGCGCGCGCGGCATGGGCCTGGTCGTCGACATCGTCCCCAACCACGTGGGCATCGACGACCCGCAGCAGAACGCCTGGTGGTGGGACGTGTTGCGGCACGGCAGGGACTCGCCGTACGCGGCGTTCTTCGACATCGACTGGGACCTGGACGACGACGGCCGAATCGTGCTGCCAATCCTGGGTTCTGACGACGACGTGGCCGATCTGAAGGTCGACGGCGACCTGCTGCGCCTGGGCGACCTGGCGCTGCCCATCGCCCCCGGCACCGGCGAAGGAAGCGGCCCGCAGGTTCACGACGCGCAGCACTACCGGCTGGTGGGCTGGCGCAACGGGGTGTGCGGCTACCGGCGCTTCTTCTCGATCACCTCGCTGGCCGGGTTGCGGCAGGAGGACCGCGCGGTGTTCGACGCCAGCCACGCCGAGGTCGCCCGCTGGTTCGCCGAGGGTCTCGTGGACGGCGTGCGCATCGACCACCCCGACGGATTGTCCGATCCCTGCGGGTATTTGGCGCGGCTGCGCGAGCTGGTGGGACCGGACGCCTGGATCGTCATCGAGAAGATTTTGGCCGTCGACGAGGCGCTGGAGCCCACGCTGCCGGTGGCCGGCACCACGGGCTACGACGTGCTGCGGCAGGTGGGCGGCGTCTTCGTCGACCCCGCCGGGGAAGACGCGCTCACCGCGCTCGTCGACTCCGCGGGCATGGACTACCGGGCCATGCCAAAGCTGCTGGCCGAGCTCAAGATCCGCGCGGCCAGCGACACCCTGGCCAGTGAGCTGGCCCGGCTGCGGCGGTCCATCGTCGCGGCGGCGGGCACCGATCACCCGCTGCTGCCCGAGGCGGTGGCCGCCCTGCTCACCCACATCGACGTGTACCGCAGCGACTACCCCGGCCTGGTCGCGCTGCTGCCCACCGCGCTGGCCGAAACCCAGGCGCAGTCACCGCGATTGGGGCCCGCGCTGGAGGTGCTCGCCGCCGCACTGGCCAACGACCCCGAGCCCGCCACCCGGCTGCAGCAGCTGTCCGGCGCGGTGACCGCCAAGGCCATCGAGGACTGCCTGTTCTACCGCGACGCCAGGCTGGTATCCCTCAACGAGGTGGGCGGCGAGCCGCACCGCTTCGGCGTGGGGCTCGCGGAGTTCCATCACAGCGCCGCGGTGCGTGCCCGGCTGTGGCCGCAGACGATGTCGGCCCTGACCACCCACGACACCAAGCGCGGCGAGGACGTGCGGGCCCGGATCGGCGTGCTGTCCCAGGTGCCGTCGCTGTGGACCGAGTTCCTCGCCCGCTGGGAGGTCCAGGCCCCCTCCCCGGACCCCGCGACCGGACAGTTCCTGTGGCAGAACATCTTCGGCGTGTGGCCGGTGGGCGGCCAGGTGACCGACGAGCTGCGCGCCCGGCTGCACGCCTACGTCGAGAAGGCGATCCGGGAGGCGGCCTGGCACACCACCTGGCACGACCCGGACGCCGACTTCGAGGACGCGGTGCACCGCTGGCTGGACACCGTGCTCGACGGACCGGTGGCCGGCCAGCTGACCGAGCTCGTGGCCAAGCTCAACCCGCACGCCGCCAGCGACGCGCTGGGCCAGAAGCTGCTCGCGCTCACCGTGCCCGGGGTTCCGGACGTCTACCAGGGCACCGAGCTGTGGGACGACAGCCTCGTCGACCCCGACAACCGTCGCGCCGTCGACTACGCCGCCCGCCGCACCGCGCTGAAGGAGTTGCAGCATCCCAAGATTCGCGTCGTCACGACGGCGTTGCGGGTGCGCCGTACCCATCCGGAGACGTTCTTGCGCGGCGACTACGCGCCCGTGCTCGCCGACGGCGAGGCCGCCGAGCACGTGGTCGCGTTTCGCCGCGCTGACGACATCGTGGTCGCGGTGACCCGCTGGACCGTGCGGCTGACCGAAACCGGCTGGGGCAACACGGTGCTGCCGCTGCCCGACGGAACCTGGAAGGACGCGCTCAGCGGGGCCGTCGCGGACGGACCGACGTCGGCGGCCCAGCTCTTCGCCGACCTGCCCGTCGTGCTGCTGGAACGCCACCATGACTGAATTCCGCCTCTGGGCGCCCAAACCCGAGCTCGTTCGCCTCGATGTCGACGGCACCGTGCACCCGATGACGCGCTCCGGCGACGGCTGGTGGCACGCCGACGTCGAGGCGCCGGCGGACGCCCGGTACGGGTTCCTGCTCGATGACGACCCCACGGTGCTGCCCGACCCGCGTTCGGCCCGCCAGCCCGACGGGGTGCACGAGCGCTCGCAGCTGTGGGACCCCGCCGCGGCGCCGTGGACCGACGGCGACTGGCCGGGCCGGACGGTCGAGGGTTCGGTGATCTACGAGCTGCACGTCGGCACCTTCACCGGCGCGGGCACGTTCGACGCCGCCATCGAAAGGCTGGACCATCTGGTCGATCTCGGCGTCGACTTCGTCGAGCTGATGCCCGTCAACTCCTTCGCCGGCACCCACGGCTGGGGATACGACGGGGTGCTGTGGTACAGCGTGCACGAGCCCTACGGCGGCCCCGACGGTTTGGTCCGGTTCGTCGACGCCTGCCACGCGCGCGGGCTGGGCGTCCTGATCGACGCGGTGTTCAACCACCTCGGCCCGTCGGGAAACTACCTGCCGCGGTTCGGCCCGTACCTGTCGTCGGCGAGCAACCCGTGGGGCGAGGGCATCAACATCGCCGACGCCGACTCCGACGAGGTGCGCCGCTACATCATCGGGTGCGCGCTGCGCTGGATGCGCGACTTCCACGCCGACGGCCTGCGCCTGGACGCCGTGCACGCGCTGGTCGACACGACGGCCATCCACATCCTCGAGGAGCTCGCCACCGAAACCGACTGGCTGGCCAGCCAATTGGGACGTCCCCTTTCGCTGGTCGCCGAGAGCGACCTCAACGACCCGCGGCTGATCACCCCGCGCGACCGCAACGGCTACGGGTTGACCGCGCAGTGGGCCGACGACATCCACCACGCCATCCACACCGCGGTGTCCGGCGAGCGGCAGGGCTATTATGCGGACTTCGGATCGCTGGCCACGCTGGCCGAGACGCTGCGGCGCGGCTACTTCCACGCCGGCACGTATTCGTCGTTCCGGCGCCGCCGCCACGGCCGGCCGCTGGATACGGATTCCGTTCCGGCCGGCCGGCTGGTGGCCTACACCTGCACTCATGACCAGGTCGGCAACCGGGCGCTCGGGGATCGCCCCTCGCAGAATCTGACCGCCGGCCAGCTGGCGGTCAAGGCCGCGCTCGTGCTCGGATCGCCCTATACCACAATGCTTTTCATGGGCGAGGAGTGGGGCGCGTCGACCCCGTTCCAGTTCTTCAGCTCCCACCCGGAACCGGATCTGGCGCGGGCCACCGCGGAGGGGCGCAAGGAGGAGTTCGCCGAGCACGGCTGGGACGCCGACGAGATTCCCGACCCCCAGGACCCGGAGACCTTCCTGCGTTCCAAGCTGAACTGGGGCGAGGTCGACTTCGGGGAACACGCCCGCCTGGTGGCCGTCTACCGGGACCTGATCGCGTTGCGGCGCAACGACGCCGACCTGGCCGATGCCTGGCTGGAGCACCTGACCGTCGAGTTCGACGAGGAGCAACGCTGGATCGTCGTGCACCGCGGCCGGTTGCGCATCCTGTGCAACCTCGGCGCTGAGCCGGTGACGCTGCCGGTCGCCGGTGCGGTGGTGCTCGCGTGGGGCGAACCACAGGTCGGCGCCGACAGCACTGTGCTGGAAGGACATTCGTTCGCGATCCTGCGCTGTAGTTAATGCCGAGCAGACGCAAAAGCACCCAAAAACGCGCCGTTTTGGGTGCTTTTGCGTCTGCTCGCGAGCTCAGATGGCAGGCCGTTCACGAGTCGTTCGAGCCGACGTACTTCGACCGGCCGACGTATCGACAACGATCATCAGAAGCTGTCGGGCTGTTCGTTTCGCAAGGTGTCGAGATCACCCTCCCACCCGATCCCCTCGAGTCCGAACAGAAACTCCCGCGTCAACGGCGGACCGACCAACCGCCGCAAAGCAAGGTCAACGGCCGCTTCCTTCGTGCTGAGGCCGAACCGCCGCATTACCTCGGATGACTAGCTCGTCGTCGATGTCGATGCCGGTGCGCGCCATTCTCCAACTATGCAAACTGCGGCCATCCACCGCTACCATCGACCGCTACACGCGGACGGATGGAGCAAACATGGCCCGAACGGCTCAGATCCCTACCGACCTCGTCGGAGGCGACGTCGACGAGGGCTACAGCAAGGTCGCCGACGCGTTCCGTCGCAACCTGAACAGCGGACAGGAGATCGGCGCCGCGATCGCGGTCTATCGGGAGGGCCGCAAGGTCGTCGATCTGTGGGGCGGCTACCGCAACGGCACCACCAAGACCCCGTGGGAGCGCGACACCCTCGTCAACGTGTTCTCCACCACCAAAGGCGTTGCCTCCCTTACTGTTGCGGTCGCCGCCGCGCGCGGCCACCTCTCGTACGACGCCAAAGTCGCCGACTACTGGCCGGAGTTCGCACAATCCGCGAAACACGAAATCACCGTGCGCCAACTGCTGGCGCATCAAGCCGGGCTTGTCGCCGTCGACCCGCCGCTGACGCTGCAGGAACTGGCCGACCCACCGAAGATGTCCGCCAAGCTTGCGGCGCAAAAACCGGCATGGACGCCCGGAACGCGACACGGCTACCACGGAATCACGCTGGGCTGGTACGAGGGCGAGCTGATCCGCAGGGTCGACCCCGCGGGGCGTTCGCTGGGCCGGTTTTTCGCCGACGAGATAGCCCGCCCCCTCGGGCTCGACTTCTACATAGGGCTGCCGGACTCCGTCGACCGCGACCGCGTCGCGCACCTGCATGCCTGGTCGTTCCCGAAGCTGCTCCTGCACATGAACACCATGCCGCCGCGGTTCGCGCTGGCCTTGGCCAGCCCGCGCAGCCTGTCCGCCCGATCGCTGGTTTTCGTCAAGGGAATCAATAACCCCGCGGTGTTCAACCGCGACGAGTTGCGCGTGCCAGAGATGCCCGCCGTCAACGGCACCGGCACCGCGCGGGCGATCGCCAAACTGTACGGCGCCGCCGCCACCGGCGATCCGGCGCTCGGTTTGGACGCGAGCACGCTCGACGCCCTGAAGCGGCCCGCGCTGCCCCCGACCGACGGGCTGCGTGACAAGGTGCTGCACGTCGACTCGACGTTCTCCCTGGGCTTCAACAAGCCGATCCCCGTGTGCGTCTTCGGTTCATCGGACAATGCCTTCGGGACCCCGGGAGCCGGCGGCTCATTTGGGTTCGCCGACCCGGACACCGGCATCGGATACGGCTACGTGATGAACAAGTTGGGCTTTCACCTCGTCAGCGATCCCCGGGAACTCGCCCTCCGCCAGGCCCTGTTTCACGACGTCCTGAAAGCCAGACCCCAAGTCTGAACCGTAGCGAGGCGTACAGTGGACGTATCACTTAAACGACCTAAGTAATGCGCGCGCGAAAGCGTCCGCGGAAAGGACTCGCGGATGACCCGCACGGACAACGACACCTGGGATCTGGCGTCCAGCGTCGGCGCGACCGCCACGGCCGTCGCCTCATCGCGCGCGATGGCCTCCCAGGGCCCGGACGCCCTGCTCCATGACCCGTGGGCGGACCCGCTGGTGCGGGCGGTGGGCATCGACACGTTCATCAAGCTGATCGACGGCGAGCTCGGGCCCGGCCGCGATCCCCTGCTGAATCGGCAGGCCATGAACGAGCAGATCACCGTGCGAACCCGCTACTTCGACGACTTCTTCCTGCGCGCGACGGGCACGGGCATCAGGCAGGCGGTGATCCTGGCGTCCGGCCTGGACACCCGGGCCTACCGCCTGCCGTGGCCGGCCGGGGTGACGGTGTACGAGATCGACCAGCCCGCGGTCATCGAGTTCAAGACGCGGACGCTGGCGGGCCTGGGCGCCGAGCCCACCGCGCAGCGCCGCACGGCCGCGATCGACCTGCGCGACGACTGGCCGGCGGCGTTGCGAGCGGCCGGATTCGACCCCGCGCAGCCGACGGCGTGGAGCGCCGAGGGCCTGCTGGTGTACCTGCCGCCCGAGGCTCAGGACCGCCTGTTCGACGACATCGTCGCGCTCTCGGCGCCCGGCAGCCGGATCGCGACCGAACACCTGGACATGCGCAGCGTCCCCGACGACTGGGCGCAGCGGCTGACCGAGCGGTCCCGCCGCATCGGCTCCAACATCAACCTGGCCGAGCTGTTCTACACCGGCGAGCGCAACACCGCCGCCGAGTACCTCGCCGGACACGGCTGGCGGGTGGACATCCAGACCACCGAGCAGGCTTACGCCGCCAACGGTTTCGAGTTGCCCGATGACGAGCTGGCCGCCTTCGGCGGCGATTCCGGCTACCTGACCGCAACCCTCGGCTAGGGACACCGCCGGGCGCTATGGACGAGCTCCGGTTCACGCGCGACGAGCTGCAACGGTTCCGCGGCAAGACCCTGCCGGACCTGATCTCCGACGAGGTCCGGCTGCTGTTCGTGGGAATCAACCCCGGGTTGAGAACCGTTGCGGTGCAGGCCCATTTCGCCCCGCGCGGCAATCGGTTCTGGCCGGCGCTCTACCGCGCGGGCATCACCGAACGCCTGATCGATGCCTCGTCGGGCTTTGCACCCGACGACCGAAAGTACCTGCTGGACCGCGGGATTGGCATCACCAACCTGGTCGAGAGGGCGACCGCGAACGCGGACGAACTCACCGCCGACGAGCTCGTCGCGGGCGGGCGGAAGCTGCACCGGACGATTCGGCGCTTCTCGCCGCGGGTGGTCGCCGTCCTGGGCATCACCGCGTACCGCGCCGCCTTCGGCGACCGTCGGGCAACGGCCGGCAAACAGGCGTCACCCTACCCGGCGACCGAGCTCTGGGTGGTCCCCAATCCGAGTGGCCGCAACGCCCACGCGTCGCTGCCCGGCCTCGCAGCCGCCTACGGCGAAATCGCCCGCGCGGCGGGCATCCCTACACGCTGGAACGACCGGTAGCGCGCACCGCGCCGGCGATCGCGTCGGCCAGCGGATCGATCTCGTGCGCACCCAAATCGGCGACGGTGACGCGCATTCCCGGACCCGTGCGGATCCGGAACCGCGACCCCGGCGCCGCGGCCCAGCCCGCGCCGATCAGCCGGGTGATCGCGACCGTCTCGTCGGGCACCGGGACCCACACGTTGAGGCCCGACCGCCCACAACAGGCGACGTCGCGCTCGGCCAGCGCCCCCAGCAGCCCCGTGCGGTTGCCGGTGTAGCGCGCCTCGGCCTCCCCGACGACGCGGGCCGCCGCCGGGTCCAACCACAGGCTGACCGCGAGATCCTGCAGCAGGTGGCTGACCCAGCCGGGCCCGAGCCGCAGCCGGCCGTGCACGCGCTCGACGGTGCGGCGGTCACCGGCGAGCACGGCGACGCGCAGGTCGGGGCCGTAGGCCTTGGACGCCGAGCGCACGAACGCCCAGTGGCCCGTCGATCCGGCCAGCGTGTGCAGCGGCGCCCCGGCGATGCCCGCGCAGTGGTCGTCCTCGACGAGCAGCACCTCGCAGCCAATCAGCAAGGCGCGCAGCGCATCCGCGCGCTCCGCGGACAGCGCGGCACCGGTCGGGTTTTGCGCGCGATTCGTGACCACCACCGCGCGGGCCCCGCGGTCCAGCGCCCGCGCCATGTCGGCGGCCAGCGGGCCGTCGTCGTCGACACGCATGGGCTCGGCCGAAAGACCAAGCGCGGCAAGCAGATCCAGCAGGTTTGCCCAGCCCGGATCCTCGACGGCCACCCGGTCGCCCGGGCGCAGGTGCGCGGTCAGGGCCCGCTCGATGCCGTCCAGCGCACCGCTGGTCACCGCCACATGCTCGGCCGGGACGCCGTCAGCGACGAAGGCCGCGCGGGTGTGCGCGACCAACTCCGGCGACATCGGCGACTCCCCGTACAGCAGCGCCCTGGGCCGCGGGGACCGGCCGAGCGCGATCGGCAACCGTGCCGGATCGGGATTGCCGGTGGACAGGTCGCGGACACCCGCGGGGACGTCGAGCCCCAGCAGCGAACGCGGGGTGGTCGCCGGGCGCCGCCGCACCCGGGTGCCACGCCGCCCGGCCGACTCGACGGCCCCGCGATCGCGCAGCAGCCGGTAGGCCGCGGCCACGGTGTTCGCGTTGACGCCCAGCCGGCCGGCCAGCTCGCGGATCGGCGGCAGCGCGTCGCCGGGGGCCAGAGCGCCGCCGGAAATGGCCTCTTCGACGCTGGCGGCTATGGACTGCGCGCCCGACCCGATATATTGTACTGGCACGAGGTTTATTATGTACTAGTACGATGTCGGAAGGCAATCCCGTGGACTACCGCCCCACCACCCGCACCACGCCCACCCGCTACCGGGAGCGCGCCGCGTACGACCGCGCGACCGTGCACGCGATCCTCGACGAGGCACTGATCTGTCATCTGGGCTATCTGGGCGCCGGCGGCCCGGTGGTGCTTCCGACGACGCATGCGCGCCTGGGCGAAACCCTCTACCTGCACGGTTCCACCGGCGGCGGCCCCATGCTGGCCGCCAAACAGGCCCCGGCGGGCCTGGAGGTCTGCGTCACCGCCACCCTGGTCGACGCGCTGGTGCTGGCCCGCTCGGCCATGCACCACTCGGTCAACTTCCGCTCGGTGGTCGCGCGCGGCGCCGCGCGTGTGGTCGAGGACCCGGCGGAGAAGATGCGGGCGCTGCGCGCCCTGCTCGACCACATCCGGCCCGGACGCGCGGACGACTGCCGCTCCCCCAACGCGCGCGAGCTCGCCGCGACCGGCGTGCTCGCCCTCGACCTCGCCGAGGTCTCGGCCAAGGTGCGCGCCGGCGAGCCCGTCGACGACCCGGAGGACCAGGCGCTGCCGCACTGGGCCGGCCTGGTGCCGCTGCGCCTGACGCCCGGGTCGCCGGTACCGGCCGGTGACCTCGCCCCCGGCACCCCGGTGCCGGCGTATCTACGGTGACGCCCGCCGGCCGTCGGTCCACCACGACCCGACCAGCATGACGACGAAGGCCCAAGCCAGGCCCAGCAGCCAACCGGCCAGCACGTCGCTGACGTAGTGCACGCCCAGGTAGACCCGCGAATACCCGATCACCAGCGCCGCACCGATCCCCACGGCCCACACGATCACCCGGCCCACCCACGGGGTGACCAGCCAGCGGGTCACCATCCACGCCGTCACGACCAGGATCGCGGCGGTCCCGGTCGCGTGCCCGGACGGGAAGGAATAGCCGTCGGCGGCGACCGCGGCGAACGGCAGGGGCGGGCGTTGCCGGCCCACCAGCGCCTTGGCCGTGAAGAGCATCAGCGCGATCCCGGCGCCCGCCGCCACGGCGAGCAGCACGGGCCGCCACGACCGGCACCGCCGGCCGGCGACGACGGCGATCGGGAACGCCAGCGCGGCCAGAAAGCGGGGATCGCCGCCGATCGTCACCGCGCGCAGTGCCGCGGTCAGCCACAGGTCGCGGTGAGCCGCGAGCCACCGGGCCGTCGGGCGGTCGATGCCGGAGATGCCGTCGCCCTCGAGCACGTCGTCGAGCACCTCGGTGAAGCCCACCGCCACCGCCACGACCACACCCAGCCCGAGCAGCAGCGCGACGGCGGCGACCTCGTCGGCGGGCAGCCGGCGGGCCCACGCCCATCCCCGGGCCGTGACCCGGTCGCGGGCCCAGGTCAGCGCGCGGCTGGTGAGCACCGCGGCGTCGGACGTCAGCGCCCACGCGCGGCCCAGCAGGCGCTCGCGCCGGCCGATCCAGATCGCCGCGGTCACCAGCAGCGCCAGGAACACCAGGGTGCCGGCGCTGACCAGGCCGAACCCGGCCGTACCCCCTCCATACGGCTCGTTCATGTCAAGAGGCGCCTACAGCAGATAGCGGTAGGCCGGCGAGCCCGGGTCGAGGGTTTCGACGTGCAGGTCCGTCGCGCGCATGCGGCCCATCAGCCCGTCGAGGTCCGCGGCCGATCCCAGCTCGATCCCCACCAGCGCCTCGCCGGTTTCCCGATTGTTGCGCTTGACGTACTCGAACAGGGTGATGTCGTCGTTGGGGCCGAGCACCTCGTCGAGGAACCGGCGCAGCGCGCCCGGCTCCTGCGGGAAGTCCACCAGGAAGTAGTGCTTGAGCCCGAGGTGGACCAGCGAGCGCTCCAGCACCTCGCCGTAGCGCGACACGTCGTTGTTGCCGCCCGAGATGAGGCACACCACCGTCGACCCGGGCTCGACGTCGGCCTCCAGCAGGCCCGCCACCGACAGCGCGCCCGCCGGCTCGGCAATGATGCCCTCGTTCTGGTACAGGTCCAGCATGGCGGTGCACACCGCCCCCTCGTCGACCGCGGTGATCGACACCATGTCGCCGGCGGCGGCCAGCGTGGCGTAGGTCAGCGTGCCCGCCTGCTTCACCGCCGCGCCGTCGACGAACTGGTCGACGTGGTCCAGGGTCACGGGCTCGCCCGCGGCCAGCGCGGCCATCATCGCCGCGGCGCCGGCCGGCTCGACGCCAAGCACCGCCGTGTTCGCCGTGCGTTCGGCGAGGTAGGTGGTGATGCCGGCGACGCAGCCGCCGCCGCCGACCGGGACCACCATTAGGTCCGGCTCCCCGTCGAGCTGATCGAGCAGCTCCACGGCGATGGTGCCCTGGCCGGCCATGGTGCGCGGGTCGTCGTACGGCGGGACCAGGGTGGCGCCGGTGCGCGCGACGTCCGCGTGCGCGGCCTCGGCGGCCAGGTCGTAAGTCGACCCGCCGACGATCAGCTCGATGAATTCCCCGCCGTGGTAGCGGATCCGGTCGCGCTTCTGCTTGGGAGTCTTGGCCGGCACGTACACCCGGCCGTGCACGCCCAGCGCCCGGCACGCGAACGCGAAGCCCTGCGCGTGGTTGCCCGCCGACGAGCACACCACGCCCGCGGCCAGCTCGTCGGCGGACAGCTGCACCAGGAGGTTGTAGGCGCCGCGCAACTTGTAGGACCGCACCACCTGCAGGTCCTCGCGCTTGAGGTAGACCTCGGCGCCGGTGATCGCCGACAACCGGTCGTTGTGCTGCAGGGGGGTGGGGGTGACCACCGGGGCGATCCGCTGCGCCGCGGTGTCGATGTCGGCCGCGGTCAGCGGCAGACTCCCGGGGCTCTGGCTCAGTTCAGCGGACACCGATCAATGGTGCCATGCCAGGCGCCCGGTACCGGAAGTCAGCCGACCGGGGTCAGCACGAACACCGGGATCTGGCGCTCGGTCTTCGTCTGGTACTCGGCGTACTCGGGCCAGGCCTCCACGGCCCGCCCCCACCAGGTGGCCTTCTCGTCGCCGAACACCTCGCGCGCGTCGTAGTCGCGGGTGACGCCGCCGTCCTGCAGCTCGACGCGCGGGTTGGCCTTGACGTTGTGGTACCAGACGGGGTGCTTCGGGGCCCCGCCCAGCGAGGCGACGATCGCGTACACGCCGTCGTGCTCGACGCGCATGAGCGGGGTCTTGCGCAGCTTGCCGGTCTTGGCCCCGACGGTGGTCAGCAGGATGATGGGCTTGCCCTTCATGTCCGCGGCCTCGGTTCCGCCGGATGCGGCGTACTTGTCGGCCTGTTCGCGGGACCAGTCCCAGGGGCTCGGGGCGTATTCACCTGTCAGCGGCATGCCCCCACCCTAAGGCGCTTCGCGGCGCTCGGCCGGGCTGTGGCAGCTGGACATGACCGTGCGGCGGGCCAGCTCCGCGATTGTGTTGACCCGCCGGATGGCCAAGGCGATCTCGTCGGCGAACTCGCGCCGGCGCGCGGCGACGTCAGGCTGCCCGGCCGCGTCCACCAGCTCGCGGTGCCGGGCCAGCCGCAGCGCGGTCTTGAACAGCTCCATCGACCGCGACTCGGCGCTGGCGATCCGGCGCTGCAGCTCCCACTGCTTGCCGACCTCGAGGCACTCGGCGAGAAACGCGTCCTCGTCGAACGATTCGTCCTCCAGGTCGGCCAGCCGATCGGCGACGATGTGATAGGCGTCCAAAAACGGGCGCAGCACCAGGTGCGCCAGCAGCAGGTCGGCCCGTTCCAGCAGCCGCCGCACGTCGGCCGCCCCCGCGGCCCTGCTGGTGTCCACCGGGTCGTCGGCCGGCCCGATCAGCCGCACCTCGTCGGCGAGCTCCTTTTCGAACTGCGCACGCGCGGAGAACAGGAACTCGAACTTCAGCAACTCGCGCAGGCTCAGCGCCTCGTCGCGCACGGTCGCCGGCAGCACCGAGCCGTCGACGGCGGTCTCGGCGGCGGCCAGCAACGCGGTCTCGGCGATCGCGCGGTCGACCAGGATGTGGATGGCGGTGTTGCGGTAGAAGGCGGCGACCAAGTGCTGGTCGGCCCCGATCCCCCAGACCGGCTCGGTGCCGGCGTCGTAGACGCTGACCACGCCCGAGGCGACGAGCTGATGCAGCGTCCACCGGATCGTCGAGCGGTTGGTCAGGTCGGCGGCCCCGGCCACCGCCCAGTGGCGCGCCGCGATGTAGCTCGCCAGCGGCCGCACGGTGGCCAGCACCTCGCTGATGGACAACGACCGGTCCGCGCCCAGCAGCGCGAGGCTGACCACCGCCGTGGGCGTGACCGGGGTGGCGCGGTTGATCCGGTGCTCGACATCCAGTGCGATGCGCTCGATTTCGGTCCCCGTCCCGGGCGCCGACGTGTCCAGGGTGCGCAGCTCCTCGAGGCGCTTGCGCAGCGGCAGCGGCTCGCCGAAGTCCAGGTACGCGCGGCCGAGCCGCTCGCCCTGCTGGCGCGCCAGCCGGATCAGGAAGCGGAAGTCCTCCGGGCGTTTCTCGGCGCCGTAGGCCTCGGTGGTCATGGCCTCCACCTCGTGCAGCTGGTCGTACACGATGGAGGTCGGCACCAAATACACCTCGGGGCCGTCGATTTCGTCGACGGCGTCGGTGATGTAGCGCAGGATTCCGTACACCGGCGGCCGCAGCTTTCCGGTCCGGGTACGGCCACCCTCGATCGACCAGGTGAGGTTGGCGTGGTTTTGCACCAGCTGGGCGGCGTAGGCGCGCAGCACGAACCGGTAGACGGGAATGTCCTTGGTCTGACGCCGGATGAAGATCGTCCCGGTGCGCTTGGCCCACGCGCCCATCGGGAAGAAGTTCAGGTTGGCGCCGCCGAAGGTGAGCGCCGGCGAGAGCCGGTTGGCCTGGATCACCTCGGGCAGCAGCAGCCCGTCCAGGTAGGAGCGATGCGAAAACGCAAACGCCAGCGTCGCTTTGCGGTCCAGCCTGCGCAACGCGGCGATCTGGTCCTCGTCGACGAGGATGTCGTAGGCCCGCATCAGCCAGCAACTGAACCTGCGCCACGCCCTCACCGCCCGCTCGTCGAGCGAGGGCGCCATCTCGCGCAGGTAGCAGGCGGCCTCGGCGCGGACGCTGTCCGGGTCGCGCCCGAGCTCGTCGGCCAGCTTGATCAGCCGCTCGTCGTACCACGGCGCAGCCAGCAACTGGACGACCTCGTCGGGGTCGGTCGGCAACGGTCCCGTGGACTCGTCGACAATCCCGCTGCGCTGCAGCAACTTTCGCAGCGGCATCCCGCTCATGCGGGCTGCACCGCCCCGGCCGGCTCGTGGACCTCATCAGGCAACTCCGCCGAATAGAGCTCCTCGATCTCGCGCGCGTACTTCGCCATGATCGGCTTGCGCTTGAGCTTCATCGTCAGGGTGATCTCGTCACCGCCGGGCTCCCACACCGTCGGCAGGATCCGGAAGCGCTTGATCTGTTCCACCCGGGACAGTTTGGCGTTGCCCTCGGCCACGCCGGCGGCGACCCGCGTGATGACCTCCGGGTGGGCGGCCAGGGCCGCGGGCGTGGCGTCGGACACGCCGAGCTGGGCCGCGTACGGGCCGACCGATTCGGCGTCGAAGACCATCAGCGCGGCGTTGTACGGCCGGGCCTCCCCGATGGTCATCATCACGCCGATCATCGGGCAGGCGGCCAGGATGGTGTTCTCGATGTTGGCCGGCGACATGTTCTTTCCGGCCGCGTTGATGATCAGCTCCTTCTTGCGGTCGACGATCCGCAGGTAGCCCTCGGCGTCGACCTCGATGATGTCGCCGGTGTGCAACCAGCCGTCCTCGTCGATCGCCTCGGCGGTCTTGGCGGGTTCCTTGCGGTAGCCCTTCATCACCAGCGGGCCGCGGATCAGGTACTCACCGTCGTCGGCGACCTTGCCCTCCAGGCCGGGCAACAGCTTGCCCACGGCGCCCAGCCGGGTGTCGTCGGGATGTGACACGCTGGCGGCGCAACTCAGCTCCGACATGCCCCAGACCTCGCTGATCGGGATACCGATGCCGGCGAAGAACGCCAGCGTCTCCTTGGGGATCGGCGCCGCCCCGGACACCGCCCAGCGCAATTCGGCGAAGCCCAGCCGCTCGCGCAGCTTCGATAGCACCAGTTCGTCGGCCTTGGCCCACTCGGCCGCCGCCTCGGCCGGCTCGGGCTCGCCGGACACCAGCGCGGCGGCGCGCCTGGCAGCGACCCCCAGCGCCCACTGCAAGGCCTGCCGCTTCACCTCGTCGGTCTCGTTGGCGACGACGAATTCGATTGCGGCCTTGAGCTTTTCCCATACCCGCGGCACCGCGCCCCAGACCGTGGGGCGCACGTCGGGCAGCGCCCCGGCGATCGCGCGCGGGTCGTCGACGGTGGTCACCTGGGTGCCGAACACCTCCAGCGGGTAGAGGGCCATCATCCGGTCGGCGATGTGCGCCGACGGCAGGTACGACGTGGTCCGGTCGCCGAACCGGCTGCCCAGCACCGCGTCGAGCCCGTACGCCTCGAACAGCAGGCTGGCGTGCGTCATCTCCACGCCCTTGGGGTTTCCGGTGGTGCCCGAGGTGTAGATGAGGGTGACGACGTCCTCGGGTTGCACTGCGCGCCAGGTGGATTCGAAGTCGAAGTCGTCCGCGGCCGCGGCGTACAGGTCGTCGACCGAGATGGTGCCGGGCGGCGCTCCGTCGATGCAGACGATGTGCTCGATGGGCGCGCCGCTGGCGCGGATGCGCTCCACGTACTGCTCCTCGCAGATCGCGACCTTGGTGCCGGCGTTGTCGAACAGGTAGGTCAGCTGCTCGGCGGGCAGCGTGTTGTACACCGAAAACGACGTGGCGCCAAGGTGTTGGGCGCCGATCTCCAACGGGTAGAACTCGATCCGGTTGGCCATCATCAGCGACACCGTGTCGCCCCGCCGGACCCCCAGGCCGGCCAGGCCGGCGGCGACCCTGCGCACCTGCGCCGCGAGCTCTCGCCAGGTCAGCGCCTGAGTGCCGCCCGGCGTGCGCAGCGCGACGGCGTCCGGATCGATCGACGCGGTGCGCTGGAACGCCTCGCAAAAGGTGGTCGGACGTGGCGTGGTCGTCATTTGAAGTAGCGTACGTCGCTGCTCAGGGGCGGGGAATACGTCGTCAGGCGCTCGGGCGCCATAGCTGCAGCGTGCTGGTCAGGCCGCCGGGCAGCTCCAGCAGTTCGATGGGCGTGCCGTCGGGGTCCTGGATGAAGAACATCCGCACTCCCCCGATGTCGACGGGTGGTTCGGCGCGGACGTCGGGGTGCTGGCGCCGCACGTCGTCGTAGGTGGCGTCGAGGTCGTCGACCCGGAACGAGACGTTGGTGTAGCCCAGGTGCGGCCCGCTCGGGCCGTCGGGCATCGTGCCCAGCGACAGCAGCTCGACCATGGCGCCGCCGATCAGCCCGCCGACCATGCGGCCGCGCTGGGCGGCCCCGCCGGTCACCGAACCCAACGCCGCCCCCTCGAGCTCGACGTCGAACACGACGTCCATGCCCAGCACCGCGGTGTAGAACTCGCGCGACGCCTCGATGTCGGAGACACCGATGCACACGTGCGAGAAGTTCTGCACGGCAATCGGGTTCGGCTCGCTCATGGCTGCTCCTTCGGATCAAACGGGTAGTTTCGCGTGAATTCCACACGTACAGGCATCGATTGACGGGCACGTGCAGCGCATCCCCCACTCGATGACGGCGCGCGCCCGGGCCAGCGACTCCATCTGGGCGTCGATCTCGGCGAGCTTGGCCTGCGCCAGCGCGCGGCTGGCGGGTCGGCCGGGGGCGTCGTCGGCGAATAGCAGCTGGATCTCCTCCAGGGCGAACCCGGCGGATTTGCACAGCCGGATCACCTCGAGCCGTGCCAGCACCGACTGGTCGTAGCGGCGCTGACCGCCGAGCCGCGCCGGCTCCGGGACCAGCCCGATCCGTTCGTAGTAGCGCAGCGTGGTCGCCGCGATTCCCGCTTCCCGCGCCACGTCACCGATCGTCAGGGCCATCGCACCTCCCCACTTGACTTAGAGTCAACTCTAAGTCGTTGACTGTGGTCATGCTCAACATTGCGCTTCCCGACCTGAGCCGTTCCCGCTATGCCCTGCTCCGATCGTTTCGTCGCGACGGCACGCCGGTCGACACCCCGATCTGGTTCGGGTTCGACGGCGAGGCGCTGGTGTTCCGCACCAAAGTGGGCCCGAAGACGCGGCGGATCGCGGCGCGCGGCGACGTCGAGCTCACCGTGTGCGACTACCGGGGCCGGGCCCGCGCGGGTGCGCCCACCTTCGCCGGCCGCGCCACCGTCCTATCCGGCGAGGACGCAGAGCGGGGCAACCGGATCCTGCACCAGCGGTACGGCTGGCAGTGGAACATCGTGCCGCTGCTCAAGATTCCGGGCGTGACGAACGTTCATCGCGACCTGAGCCTGCGCGAAAAGCTGCGCCGCGCCCGCGCTCGCGGGCTGTGGAGCGACAGCGCCATCGTCCGGATCGACCTGGCCTGAGCCCCACCCCCCCACCCCCGCGAGCGTGCGCGTCTGTACGCCGACACGCCGTAAACCGCGTACATTTGCGGACCTTCGCAGTAGACGGCGAGCGCTGTTAAGCCGTCGGTGGCGGTGTTACGGTGGCTAGATCGGGCATCCTCGGTACTCGGCTTGAGGGTGGTGATCCATGGCCAACTCCGTGCTGGGCGACGTGGTCAGCCAGCTGCGCGTCGCGTTTCACCGGTTGCAGGACTGGGCCTATCCCGACGAGGTCGGCCACGACCTGTTTCGCGCCCTGACGAAGACCTCGCACGACGTCGGCGGCGAACCGGACGCCCCGGCGACGTTCGAGGAAAAACAGGAAGAGCAGTGGGAACTCGACACGTTCGTCACTTGTGAGGTGCTGGGCTGGCGGGGCATCTGGACCTCGGAGGAGCGCCGGCGACTCGGCAACGTCGACCTCGGGCGGATGCAGTACCTCGGCTTCCCGTATTACGGCCGTTGGGTTTTGGCCATGGCGCGCTGCCTCATCGACAAGCGCCACATCACGCTCGGCGAGTTGATCGAGCGGGCCGACGAGGTCCACACGCGCGCGGCCCGCCGCGACACGGCGCTGCAACCCGAGCCCCGCTCGGTCGGCGACGCCGACGCGGTCGCGCGCAACCGCCACCACACCGAGGCGCTCGGCAAGGGAGACCCGCAATGCTTCGCCGGCATGGCCGGCGAAGCGCGGTTCGCGGTCGGCGACGCGGTGGTGGTGCGCGATCTGCCCACCATCTTCTACACCCGCACCCAGGAATACCTGCGGGGCAAGCCGGGCACGGTCGTCCGCGTCTCGTATGAGAGCCCGGCGCCCGAGGACGAGGCGTTCGACCGCGAGGACCAGGACCCGGAGTGGTTCTACATCGTGCGCTTCAAGATGACCGACCTGTGGCAGCCCTACCAGGGCGCGGCAAACGACACCCTCCAAGCGGAGATTTCGGAGCGCTGGCTGCGGCCGGCCGCCTAGGAGCACCCAGATGGCAGAGCACGACGACAGTCAGCCCCACGCGGCGCCGATGGTCGAGGAGGTCACCGACTTCGAGGTGCTGGAAATCGCGTTGCGCGAGTTGGCGATTGAGAAGGGACTGTTCACCGCCGAAGATCACCGGCGCTACACTGAGTTCGTCGAGCAGATCGGCCCAGCGCCCGGCGCCCGGCTGGTCGCCAAGGCGTGGGCGAATCCGGATTTCAAGAAGTTGGCGCTCGAGGATCCGATCGCCGCGAGCCGCGAGGTTGGCATCGACTGGCTCAACCCGACCGGCTTCGGAACCCCCAGCGACTTCACCGCGCTGCACGTCCTCGAGGACACCCCGACGCTGCACCACGTGATCGTGTGCACCCTGTGTTCGTGCTATCCCCGCCCGGTCCTGGGGAACTCGCCCGAGTGGTACCGCACGCCGAACTACCGGCGGCGCATCGTGCGCTGGCCTCGCCAGGTTCTCGCGGAGTTCGGCCTCTACCTGCCGGAGAGCGTCGAAATACGCGTGGAGGACTCCAATTCCAAGCACCGGTTCCTGGTGCTTCCGGTCCGGCCGGACGGGACCGACGGCTGGAGCGAGGAGCAGCTGGCCGAAATCGTCACCCGTGACTGCATGATCGGCGTCGCGCTGCCCAAGCCCGGCGTCACGTCCAACGCGGAACGCCCGGTGCACCCCGCGGTCCGCCCGGCCGAAAACTACTGAGGGCCAACGGATGACGGACGACGGAGACGTCACGGCCCGCAGTGTTCCGACGCTGTCGCGCGTCGCCGGGGGCGGTCAGGCGTGGCCACGGATGGCCGAGAAGTACGGCGTGAGCAATCCGGTGCCGCCCTGGAAGTCGAGCCTCGACGGGATGTGCGAAGCGCTCGACCGGGAAGGCTCGGCGCTGCAGCCGCTGACCCGCCGCCACGACGAGGACCGCCTCACCGAACAGGTGTATCCCGGCCTGCCCCACCCCGAGAGCCAGCTCGTCGCGCTCGCGCACTCGCTGGTCGCCCGCGACGTCATCGACGAGGCGGCGCTGGCCGAGCGCATGGCGGCCGTCCGGGCGCGCCTCGAAACCGGAGCGGCACAGGCGTAACCCCACCTCGCGAGTGTCCGTGTTTGTACACCGACACGCCGTAAACCGCGTACATTTGCGGACTTTCGCGGCAGACGGGATCCCTAGACGCCGAGGCAGCCCGGGCCCAGCAGCTCCTTGAGGTCGCCCATCAGCGCCGGCGACGGCGTCACCCGCAGCGACGCGTCGAGCTCGAGCGTGGTGATCCTGTCCCCGCTGATCAGCCGCAGGTGCACCTGGGAGGTGCCGGGGTGGCGCGCCAGCACCTGCTTGAGCGCGCTGACCTTGTCGATGGTGCACTGCCGGGTCGGCATGCTGACCGCCAGCGGCCGGTCGGCCTGGGCGCTGGAAAAGTCCGGCACCACAAGGTCGTTGGCGATCAGCGCGATCCGGTCGTCGCGGATCGCCACCTTGGCGTTGATCAGCACCACCGCGTCGTCGACGATCTCGGCGCCGAAGGTGGAGTACGCGTGCGGGAAGAACATCACCTCGATCCCGCCGGTGAGGTCCTCGAGTTGCGCCGACGCCCACGGCATCCCGTTCTTGTTGACCCGCCGGTTCACCGACGCCAGGATGCCGCCGACCCGCACCTGGGTGTCGTTGGCGACGTCGCCGTCCAGGATGGCGGGGATCGCGGTGTCGACCTGCGCGGTCAGCAGGTGCGCGACGCGGTTGAGCGGGTGCCCGGACACGTAGAGCCCCAGCATCTCTCGCTCCAGGGCAAGCTTGTGCTTGTCCTCCCACTCGTCGTCGGGCACCTTGATGGTGAACACCGCATCAGCGGGGCCCTCCCCGTCCGAGCCACCGAAAAGGTCGAACTGCCCCATCGCCTCGGCCTTCTTGGTGCCCAGCACCGAGTCGACGGCGTCGGTGTGCACCAGGAACAGGCCCTTGCGGGCGTGCCCCAGCGAGTCGAACGCGCCCGCCTTGATCAGCGACTCGGTGACCTTCTTGTTGCACGCCGAGATGTCGATCTTGTTCAGGTAGTCGGAGAAGTCGGTGAATTTCCCCTTGGCGCCGCGGGTTTGGATCAACGAGCTCACCACGTTGGCGCCGACGTTGCGCACCGCGCCCAGCCCGTAGCGGATGTCGGCGCCCACCGAGGCGAAGTTGAGCCCCGACTCGTTGACGTCGGGCGGCAGCACCGTGATGCCCAGCTTGCGGCAGTCGGCGAGGTAGACGGCCGCCTTGTCCTTGTCGTCGCCGACCGAGGTCAAAAGCCCGGCCATGTACTCGCTCGCGTAGTTGGCCTTCAGGTAGGCGGTCCAGTACGACACCAGCCCGTAGCCGGCGGCGTGCGACTTGTTGAACGCGTAGTCGGCGAACGGAAGGATGGTGTCCCACAGCGCCTTGATGGCGCCGGCCGAAAACCCGTTGGCCTTCATGCCGTCGGAGAACCCCTCGAACTCCTTCTCCAGCACCTCGCGCTTCTTCTTGCCCATGGCCTTGCGCAGGATGTCGGCTCGGGCCAGCGAGTAGCTGGCCACCTTCTGCGCGATGCGCATGATCTGCTCCTGATACACGATCAGGCCGTAGGTCTCGGCGAGGATCTCGCGCAGCGGCTCCTCGAGCTCGGGGTGGATGGGCTTGATCGCCTGCCGGTTGTTCTTGCGGTCGGCGTAGTCGTTGTGGGCATTCATGCCCATCGGGCCGGGCCGGTACAGCGCGAGCACCGCGACGATGTCTTCGAAGCCCGTCGGCTGCATGCGCCGCAGCAGGTCGCGCATGGGCCCGCCGTCGAGCTGGAACACGCCCAGCGTGTCGCCGCGGCCGAGCAGCTCGTAGGTGGCCTGGTCGTCCAGCGGCACCGACTCCAGGTCCAGGTCGATTCCCTTGTTGGCCTTGATGTTGTCGATCGCGTCGCCGATGATCGTCAGGTTGCGCAGGCCCAGGAAGTCCATCTTCAGCAGGCCGATGGCCTCGCACGACGGGTAGTCCCAGCCGGTGATGATGGCGCCGTCCTGCGGCCGCTTCCACAGCGGGATCGCCTCGGTCAGCGGCTCGCTGCTCATGATCACCGCGCAGGCGTGCACCCCGGCGTTGCGGATCAGGCCCTCCAGGCCGCGCGCGGTCTGGTAGATGGTGCGCACGTCGGGGTCGGTCTCGATCAGGCCGCGGACCTCGGCGGCCTCCTTGTAGCGCTCGTGGCTGGGGTCGGTGATGCCCGACAGCGGGATGTCCTTGGCCATGATCGCCGGCGGCAGCGCCTTGGTGATCCGGTCGGCGATGGCGAACCCGGGCTGGCCGTAGTGGATGCGCGCCGAATCCTTCAGCGCCGCTTTGGTTTTGATGGTGCCGAACGTGATGACCTGGGCCACCCGGTCGGAGCCCCACTTGTCGGCGGCGTAGCGCACCATCTCGCCGCGGCGGCGGTCGTCGAAGTCGATGTCGATGTCGGGCATCGAGGTGCGCTCGGGGTTGAGGAACCGCTCGAACAGCAGGCCGTGCGGGATCGGGTCGATGTCGGTGATGCCCAGCGCGTAGGCGACCAGCGACCCCGCCGCCGAGCCCCGGCCGGGCCCGACCCGGATGCCCACCGACCGGGCGTAGTTGATCAGGTCGGCGACGATCAAAAAGTACGACGGGAACCCCTTGCCGCAGATGACGTCGATCTCGTAGTCCGCCCGCGCGACGTACCCGTCGGGCGGGCCGGCCGGAAACCGCCGGCCCAGCCCGGCGGCCACCTCGTGGCGCAGCCAGGACGCCTGGTCGTGGCCCTCGGGCACCGGGAAGACCGGCATCCGGTCGCGCGGCGCCCACACCTCGTCGTAGGAGGACACCCGCTCGGCGATCAACAGCGTCGAGTCGCAGGCGCCCGGCACCTCGTCGTCCCAGATCTGGCGCATCTCGCCGGCCGACTTGAGGTAGTAGCCGTCGCCGTCGAACTTGAAGCGGTTGGGGTCCGACAGCGTCTTGCCGGTCTGCACGCACAACAGCGCCTCGTGGTTGTGGGCGGCGTCGCGGGTGACGTAGTGGCAGTCATTGGTGGCCAGCGGGCGGATGTTCAGCGTGCGGCCGATCTCGAGCAGCCCCTCGCGGACCCGCCGTTCGATGGACAGGCCGTGGTCCATCAGCTCGAGGAAGTAGTTGTCCGGCCCGACGATCTCGCGCCACCGGGCGGCCGCCTCCAGCGCCTCGCGGTCGTGCCCCAGCCGAAGGCGCGTCTGCACCTCCCCGGACGGGCAGCCGGTGGTGATGATGATGCCCTCGGCGTGTTCGGCGATGAGCTCGGCGTCCATCCGCGCCCACTTGCTCAGCTGCCCCTCGAAGGAGGCCAGCGAGGTCAGCTTGAACAGGTTGCGCAGCCCGGCGGCGTTCTCGGCCAGCATCGTCAGGTGCGTGTAGGAGCCGCTGCCGGAGACGTCGTCGGCCTTCTGGCTGGGGTCACCCCAGGTGATGCGGCGGGTGTCGAAGCGCGAGCCGGGCGCGATGTAGGCCTCGACCCCGATGATCGGTTTGATCCCGGCCTTGGTGGCCGCGTTGTAGAACTCGCTTGCCCCAAACATGTTGCCGTGGTCGGTCATCCCGATCGCGGGCATCTGCAGCCGCTCGACCTCGTCGAGCAGGGGCGTGATCTTCGCGGCACCGTCCAGCATCGAGTACTCGGTGTGGTTATGCAGGTGCACGAAGGATTGGTTCATAGGGACGCCAGTCTATGACCGACCACCGACGCATCCCCGGCGTGTCTGCGCGTGTGTCTGGAAAACGCCGCCCCGGATTTAAGGTGAGCGCTATGACGGGCGACCGGGACGCAGGGGCATCACCGTGGTCGCCGCGTGAGGCCGAGTTGCTCGCGGTGACGTTGCGGCTGCTGCAGGAGCACGGCTACGACGGGCTGACGGTGGATGCCGTGGTCAGCGAGGCCCGGGCCAGCAAGGCCACGGTGTATCGGCGCTGGCCGTCGAAGGCCGAGCTGGTGCTGGCCGCCTTCATCGAGGGCATCCGCCAGGTCGCGGTCCCGCCCGAGACCGGCACGCTGCGGGGCGATCTGTTGCAGCTGGGCGAGACGATCTGCCGGCAGGGCCACCAGCACGCCGGCACCATCCGCGCGGTGCTGGTCGAGGTGTCGCGCCACCCCGCCCTCAAAGACGCCCTGCAGCATCAATTCATCGATCAGCGCAAGGCCCTGTTCGAGCACATCCTCCGGCGGGCCGTGGACCGGGGTGAGATCGCCGAGGCCGCGATCGCCGACGAGCTGTGGGACCTGCTGCCCGGCTACCTGATCTTCCGGTCCATCATTCCCGGCCGCCCACCCACCCGGGAGACGGTGCAAGCCCTGGTCGACGACTTCGTCGTCCCCGGCCTGACCCGGCCCACCCCGTATCAGGCCTCTTGATAAGCAGCGCATAGGCAGTGTACGCTCACGTCTATTGAGCAGTACTGGTCAGTACCGTAGGCTTCGCACGAGCATCGAAAGGCCAACGGGTGAAGGGGTTTTCACTGACATCCCTGGTCAGACGGGGGTGGATCGTGCTGGTAGTCGTCGTGGTCGTGGCCGTCGCGGTGTTCTGCGTCTACCGGCTGCACGGGGTCTTCGGGTCACACAACAACACGTCGGCGGGCGGCGGGATTTCCGATCAGACCGAACCCTTCAGTCCCAAACACATCACCCTCGAGGTGTTCGGCAACCCCGGGGCGGTGGCGACCATCAATTACGTGGACATCAACGTGCAGCCCCAGCAGGTGTTGAACGCGCCCCTGCCCTGGTCGCTGACCATGGTGACGACGCAGCCCGGGGCCTTCAGCAACCTCGTGGCCCAGGGCAACAGCGACTCGCTCGGCTGTCGGATCACGGTGGACGGTGACGTCAAGGACGAAAGGATCGTCAACCAGGTGAGCGCCTATACCTTTTGCCTGGTGAAGTCGGCATGAGCACCGATCACACCCCGAAACCCGCTCTGGCGCAAGCGATTCGCCGGTTTTCGGTGCCGATCCTGTTGCTCTGGGTAGCCCTGGCCGCGGTCTCGAACATCGCCGTCCCGAATCTGGAGGACGTGGCCAAGGCGCACAACGTATCCCTGAACACGCCGGATGCGCCGTCTTTTCAGGCGATGCAACACATCGGCAAAGTGTTCCACGAATTCGATTCCGACAGTGCGGCCATGATCGTCTTGGAGGGCGACAAGCCGCTGGGCGAGGATGCCCACCGGTTTTACGACGACCTGGTCCGCAAGCTCGAGCACGACACCAAGCATGTCCAGCACGTCCAGGATTTCTGGGGGGACCCGCTGACGGCGGCGGGCTCGCAAAGCAAAGACGGCAGGGCCGCATACGTTCAGGTCTACCTGGTCGGCAACCAGGGCGATGCGAGGGCCAACGCGTCCGTTGACGCCATCCGCGAGATGGTGGCGCACACGCCCGCACCGACCGGGGTCAAGGCATACGTGACCGGTGCGGCCCCGCTGGTCACGGATCAGTTCGAAGTGGGCAGCAAGGGCATCTTCAAGGTCACCGTGATCACCGTGCTGGTGATCCTGGCGATGTTGCTCTGGGTCTACCGTTCCGTCACGGCGATCTTCGTGCTGGTCACCGTCATCGTTGAAATGGCCGCGGCTCGGGGCATCGTCGCTTTTCTGGGCAGCGTCGGCCTGATCGGCCTCTCGACGTATGCGACGAACCTGCTGACACTGCTCGTCATCGCCGCCGGCACCGACTACGCGATCTTCTTCGTCGGCCGCTACCACGAGGCGCGGCACGACGGGCAGGACCGCGAAACCGCCTTCTACACCATGTACCGCGGGACGACCCATGTGGTGTTGGGTTCGGGCCTGACTGTGGCCGGGGCGGTGCTCTGTCTGCGCTTCACCAGGCTGAATTATTTCCAGAGCCTGGGCATTCCCGCCGCGATCGGCATCGGGGTCGCATTGGCGGCCGCGCTCACCCTGGCCCCGGCGGTGATCACCGTGGGCAGCCTCTTCGGGTTGTTCGACCCCAAGCGCCAGATGGCGACCCGGGGCTGGCGGCGCATCGGCACCGCGATCGTGCGCTGGCCCGGACCGATCCTGGTGGTGGCCACCGGTGTCGCCCTCATCGGCCTGCTCGCCTTGCCGGGATATAAGACGAATTACGACGCCCGGGCCTACATGCCGGCCAGCGCCCCGGCCAATGTCGGCTATGCGGCCGCGGAGCGGCATTTTTCGCAGGCCCGGCTCAACCCCGAGTTGCTGATGATCGAAACCGACCACGATATGCGCAACCCGGCCGACATGATCAATTTGGAGCGGGTGGCGAAAGCGATCGCGCACCTGCCCGGAATCGCCCAGGTGCAGTCCATGACCAGGCCGTTGGGAACCCCGCTCGAGCACACCTCGCTGGCTTTTCAGATCAGCGCGGGCAGCATCGGCAGCATCGAGAACCTGCACTATCAGAAGGAGCGCGCCGAGGATTTGCTCAAGCAGGCCGACAATCTGAAGGACACGATCGGCATCCTGAACCAGCAGTACAGCCTGCAAAAGCAGCTCGCCGCCTCCACGCACGACGAGACCCAGAGCTTTCACGACACGATCGCCGTCATCAACGACCTGCGCGACAAGATCGCGAACTTCGACGACTTCTTCAGGCCAGTTCGCAGTTACTTCTACTGGGAGCGGCATTGCTACGACATCCCCGCCTGCTTTGCGCTGCGATCCGTTTTCGACGCGATCGACGGGATCGATCAGCTCAGTGCGCAGTTTGAAAAGCTCACCGCGAGCCTGGACAAGCTGGATGCCGGCCAGCAGAAATTGGTGACGCTGTTGCCACCCCAGATCGCCGACCAGGAGAAGAACCTCGGCCTGACGCTGTCCAACTACGCCACGAACTTGGGCATCAACGCGCAGACGCGGGCGAACACCGACACCGCGACCGCCCTGGGGCAGGCATATGACGCCGCCAAAAACGACGATTCCTTCTACCTGCCACCCGAGGCTTTCGCCAACCCGGAGTTCAAGAGGGGACTGAAACTATTTCTCTCGCCGGACGGCAAGGCCGCCCGCATGATCATCTCCCACGAGGGCGATCCCGCCACCCCCGAAGGCATTTCGCACATCGAGCCGATCAGGAATGCGGCCAAACAGGCAGTGAAGAACACCCCCCTGGGGGACTCCAACATTTATCTCGCCGGCACCGCCGCAACGTACAAGGACATCGCCGAGGGCGCCAAATACGACCTTCTGATCGCCGGAATAGCCGCGCTGAGCCTGATCCTGCTCATCATGGTGATCATCACGCGAAGCCTGGTCGCCGCGATCGTCATTGTCGGGACGGTGGCGCTTTCGCTCGGCGCCTCGTTCGGGCTTTCCGTATTGGTCTGGCAGGACATCCTCGGTATCAAGCTCTACTGGATTTGTCTGGCGCTATCCGTGATCATCCTGTTGGCGGTCGGATCCGACTACAACCTGCTGCTGATCTCGCGGTTCAAGGAAGAAATTCACGCCGGCCTGAATACGGGGATCATCCGCTCGATGGCGGGCAGCGGAGCCGTCGTGACCTCTGCGGGCCTGGTATTCGCCTTCACCATGGCCTCCTTTGTGTCCGCCTCCTTGTTGGTGCTCGGTCAGATCGGGACGACGATCGCGCTGGGGCTGTTGTTCGACACGCTGATCGTGCGGTCGTTCATGACGCCGTCCGTCGCCGCGCTGCTGGGGCGCTGGTTCTGGTGGCCACAACGCGTTCGCCCCCGCCCCGCCAGCACCATGCTTCGCCCCTACGGGCCGCGGTCCGCGGTTCGGCAACTGCTGCTCTGGGAAGACGGAGACCCCGCAGTCACGCCCGAATCCCCTTCAGCGGCAATGAAACCCCGCGCCTGACCGGGTCTCGCTCGACAAAGGAGTAACTAGAGTTGGGCCTGTTTGGTTATCTGGCGGTGCTCACCGGCGTGACGGAATTGGTACTCGCCGCCTTCGTCTTTGCCTTCGTCAAGCGGCTGCTGGAACGCCCGCCCGATCCGATCGGTGAGGAAATCGGCGGCGTCAAAAGGGTTTTGGGGAAATTGCGCCGGGGCGAACCCATGTCACAGGACGAGTTGAATCTTGCCGCGCAGACCATCGCCGATCGCGGCTCCTTGATGGCCTTCTCGATCCCCGCCGCCATTTTCACCATCGGATGCTTCATCGTGTTCAGCACCATCGAACTGCACAGCATCAGATCGCTTCGCATTTACATCGGACTGTTCCCCATGCTGGGAGCCACGAACCTGACGATTCAGCTACTCAGGATCGCCGTCTTGAAACGGCGTCTGCCTAGCCGTAGAGCTCCACAAACTGCTGCACCGACTTCGCCACGTCTCCCTTGACCGCGCGCGCCGCCGCCGAGCCCACCGGGCCGAACAGCGGCCGCCCCCCGAGCTCCAGGCGCAGGCCCAGCGTCGACCCGTCCTTGCTGGGCCGCACCGTGAGCGTGACGCCGTATTTCGTTCCGCCCTTGCCGGATCCCTTCATCGCGACCTCCCGCGGCGGGTCCCACTTCGTCACCGTCCACGTCACCCGGTTGCGCAGGCCCTTCGACCGCGCCACCCCGATGATCTCGGTGCCCTCGGTGATCTCGTCGGGCAGCTCGCTGCGCCAGCCCTCGTGCATCACCAGCCAATCGCCCAGCCCGGACAGGTCCGAGACGTGGTCCCACATGTCCTGCGGGGCCATCGGCACGTCGGCGGTCATTTCGACGGAAGCCATAGCGCCAGCCTAAGGCAGGGCATTGACTGTGAACCCACGGCTTTGAAAGTGAACACAGGGCGGCGATCCGGCGATTTCCCCGCCCTACACTCACACCCGACGCCAAGGATTCACAACCGATGGCGGGGCTCCGCGCCGTTGGCGACAGCGCCGCCGGCCCGCTCAGGCATTGACTGTGAGCCCACGGCTTTGAAAGTGAACACAGGGCGGCGATCCGGCGATTTTCCCGCCCTACACTCACACCCGACGCCAAGGATTCACAACCGATCAGCGAGGCTCAGCGGCCCCTACTTGCTTGGTCCCCCACGGAATCGGTTGCCGATCCGGATCCCCGGCAACAGCAGGCTGCGCGGGGCAAATCGGCCGCCGGTGCTGACGACCTTGGGCACGATGCCGGGCACCACGCTGCGCTTGCCGGCGAGCATCCCGCCGATGGCGGCCTCGGCGACATCGCGCGGCGAGACCTGCGCGACGGGAATGCTGAAGCGCTCGGCGTTGGCGATCTCGGCCCACTCCGTCGGCACCGGCCCCGGGCACAGCACCGTGACGGATACACCGGTGCCGTGCAGTTCCTCGTGGATGGCCTCGGAGAACGTCTGCACGAACGCCTTGGTCGCCGAATACACCGCCATGTAGGGCAACGGCTGGAAACCGGCGATCGACGCGATGTTCATCACCGCGCCGGCGCCGCGGTCGATCATGCCGGGCAGCGCCGCGTGCGTGAGCTCCATCAACGCCAGCGCGTTGAGCACCACCTCTTCGCTTTCGCGTTCCACCGGCAACTCGTGGAACACCCCGCTGGTCCCGAAACCGGCGCTGTTGCACAGCCCGGCGATCGGCTCGGCCCGCAGCCGGTCCCCCAGCCGCGCACGGGCCTTGGCGTCGCTGAGGTCCAGCGGCAGCACCTCGACGGCCACCGAGTACTCCTGGCCCACGTCGTTGGCCAGTTCGTCGAGGCGCTCACGGCGCCGCGCGACCAGCAGCAGCGGGAAGCCGCGCCGGGCCAGGCCGCGGGCCAGTTCGGCGCCGATACCCGAAGAGGCTCCGGTGATGACGACGGTCGTGTCGGTGTCGGGTTTCGGAAGGCTCATGATCTCACCAATGTATCCCGCGAGTCGCCCGCACAAACGTCTCGCTGCGCTTGTCGAAAGGCTGTGCGTCACTGGGCGTTTCGCCGCCCTTGGCCGCGTCGGAATCCGCGAACATGGCGAACGCGCGGTTGCGCACCCGGTCCATCACCGCCGGGTTCACGGCGTCGGCGACGGCGGCGAACTGCCCGAACGGCGAGCTCGCGCGTCGCGGCCGGTGCACGATCGCGTCGGTGATCACGCCGGCCGCCTGGTCGGGCGTCAGCGCCGGGAACTTGTCGTACATGGTGGTCGGGCTGATCATCGGCGTGCGTACCAGCGCCATGTGCACTGTGGTGAACTTGACGTCGTCGTTGACGACCTCGGCCTGCAGCGCGTCGCACAGGCTGTCCAGCGCGGCCTTGCTCGCGATATAGGCGCCGAACCGCGGCGCGCGCGTCTGCACCCCCACCGAGGAAACGTTGATGATCTGCCCATATCCGCGTTCCCGCATCCCCGGGATGAACTTGAGGATCAGCTGGACCGCGCCGAGATAGTTCAGTTGCATCGTCCGCTGGTAGTCGTGGATGCGGTCGTAGGACAGCTTCAGCGAGCGCCGGATCGACCGCCCCGCATTGTTGACCAGAATGTCGACGCCGCCGAGGTCGTCGAGCACCTGGTCGGCCATCGCGGCGATGGCGTCCATGTCGGTGAGGTCGCACGGGTAGACGTGGGCGGTCCCCCCACTCCCCTGAATCTCCGACGCCACCTTCTCGAGGTTCTCCCGCGTGCGGGCCACCAGCGCCACCACGCCGCCGGCCTCCGCGATCTTCTTGGCAGCCGCCTCGCCGATGCCCGACGACCCCCCGGTGATCAGGACGGTCCTGCCTTCGACGGCGTCCTCGAGCGTGCGGCCCTGCACCGCATCCAGCAGATTGCGCAGGTAGAACGGCCGATACCGCCCGGCGGAGTTGGGGGTGTTGATGATGTTGGAGACCGCCGCGAACGGCTTTTCCACCAGATTCGTCAAGTCACCGAAGAGATTCATCCGCTTAAAGCTCCTGACGGGTTCAGGACGAGCACTGTGACGTGGGTCATAGCACCTAACCTAGGGCATCGGTCGGCCACCGGATGCGAATTTCCGTCAGGTAACCGGGAGTGTCGAGGCTCACGCGGCAGCGCCCCGCAAGGCCGCTGATCAGCAATCCGCTTGTTACAGAACGCAATCCGGGCGTGATCGCGCACTAACGGGCGGGCAACGCCGCGATGGTCCAATCGGCGTCATGGAAACGATCTATGACCGCATCGGCGGGCACGAGGCCATCGAAGCGGTGGTCGAAGACTTCTACATCAGGGTGCTCGCCGACACCGAACTGTCCGGCTTTTTCGCCGGCACCAACATGAACCGCCTCAGGGGCAAGCAGGCCGAGTTCTTCGCGGCCGCGCTCGGCGGGCCCGAGCCCTACACAGGCGCGCCGATGAAGCAGGTGCACCAGGGCCGCGGCATCACCATGCACCACTTCGACCTGGTCGCCGGGCACCTGACCGACGCGCTCTCCGCCGCCGGCGTGCCCCCCGAGACGGTCGCCGAGATCATCGGCGCCATCGCGCCGTTGGCCCCCGAGATCGCGTCGCAGGAAACCACCACGGTCTGAGCCGCAAAGATCGGGGCGCCATCGTGAACAATGCAACACATGGGGCGCTCATTCGACGATCTGGTGGACGAGGCCGATTCGGTATCCGTGGACGGCTGGGACTTCTCCTGGCTCGACGGGCGCGCGACGGAGGAGCGGCCGTCGTGGGGCTATCAGCGGTTGCTGCGCGGCCGCCTGGCGACGGTGTCGGCGGCGCTGGACATCCACACCGGGGGCGGCGAGGTGCTCTCCGGCGCGGGCCCGTTCCCGCCGACCATGGTCGCCATCGAGACCTGGCCGCCGAACGCGGCGCTGGCGACCCAACGGCTGCATCCGCTCGGCGTGGTGGTCGTGGCGACCCGCGACGAGCCGCCGTTGCCGTTCGCCGACGAGGCGTTCGACCTAATCACCACCCGCCATCCGATCTCGGTGTGGTGGACCGAGATCCTGCGGGTGCTGCGGCCGGGCGGCACCTACTTCGCCCAGCACATCGGGCCCGCCACCATGGGCGAGCTGGTCGAGTACTTCATCGGGCCGCAGCCGGAGAAGTGGGCCGAGTTCCACCCCGACGCCGTGCGCGCGCAGGTGGAAAACGCCGGCCTGCAGGTCGTGGATCTGCGCATGGAACGGCTGCGCGCCGAGTTCTTCGACATCGGCGCCGTCGTCTACTTCCTGCGCAAGGTGGTCTGGACGGTGCCGGACTTCACCGTCGACCGCTACCGCGACCGGCTGCGTGAACTGCACGAGCGCATCGAGGCCGACGGCCCCTACGTCGCCCACGCCACCCGGGTGCTCGTGGAGGCCCGCAAGCCCCAATGACGCAAGCGATCAGCCGTCGTCGCGCAGCACGTCGAGCGCGTGCTGCAGATCGGGCGGATACGGGCTGACGATCTCCATCCGCCTGCCGTCGGCCGGGTGGGCGAAGGACAACGACCGCGCGTGCAGCCATTGACGTTGCAGCCCAAGCCTTTTCGCCAGCTTCGGGTCGGCGCCGTAGACGAGGTCGCCGCAGCACGGGTGATGCAGCGCCGCGAAGTGCACCCGGATCTGGTGGGTGCGGCCGGTTTCCAGGTGCACGTCGAGCAGGCTGGCCGCGACGAACGCCTCGACGGTGTCGTAGTGGGTGAGGCTGTGGCGGCCGTCCTTGGTGACGGCGAACTTCCACTCGCCACCGCGGTGCCGACCGATCGGCGCGTCGATCGTCCCGCTGGACGGATCCGGATGGCCCTGCACCAGCGCGTGGTAGCGCTTGTCGACGGTGCGCTGCTTGAACGCCCGCTTGAGCAGCGTGTAGGCGCGCTCGGACAGCGCCACCACCATCACCCCGGAGGTGCCGACGTCGAGGCGGTGCACGATGCCCTGGCGCTCGGGCACGCCGGAGGTGGTGATCCGGTAGCCGGCGGCGGCCAGCCCGCCGAGCACCGTGGGTCCGCTCCAGCCGACCGACGCGTGCGCGGCCACCGCGGCGGGCTTGTCGACCGCGACGATGTCGTCGTCGGAGTACAGGATCGTCATGCCCTCGATGTCGACGGGGGTGTTCTCCAGCGGCGCAGGGGCCTCCGGCAGGCGCACCTGCAGCCAGGCGCCGGGCGTCAACCGGTCGGATTTCCCGGCCTGCACCCCGTCGAGTTCCACGCCCCCGTCCTCGGCCAGCGCGGCCGCCGCCGTGCGCGACAGGCCGAGCAGGCGCGCCAGCCCGGCGTCGACGCGCATGCCCGCCAGCCCCTCCGGGACCGGCATCGAACGGTCGGTCATTGGTGCTGGTCGGCCTTTCGCCGGCCGCGGGAGTCGGGCTCGGGGGCCTTGCGCCGGCCGGCGATGTCGAAGTCGTAGCCGAAGATCGACAGCACCACCAATAGGATCGCCCCGCCCACCACGGACGGGTCGGCGACGTTGAACACCGGCCACCAGCCCACCGACAGGAAGTCCACGACGTGGCCGCGCAGCGGCCCGGGCGCGCGGAAGAAGCGGTCGACCAGGTTGCCCATCGCGCCGCCCAGGATCATCCCGAGCCCGACCGCCCACCACGGCGACACCAGCCGCCGGCCCATCCAGAAGATGCCGACCACCACGCCCGTCGCGATCAGCGTCAGCACCCAGGTGTATCCGGTGGCCATCGAGAACGCCGCGCCCGAGTTGCGCACCAGGGTCCAGGTCACGGTGTCGCCGATGATCGACACCGGCTGCCCGGGCGGCAGCAGCTTGACGGCGAGCACCTTGGTCACGATGTCCAGGGTCAACACCACCGCCGCGACCGACAGCAGCAGGCGCAGCCGCCGCGGGGGCCTGGGCTCGGCCTCCGGGGTCGGTCCTGTTGGTTTCTCGGGCACGTCCCCATCATTCCTTAAGCCGGACGCGCGATGATGCCACCATGCCCCGCCTCACCGTCATCGCCACCGGAGGGACCATCTCGACCGGCAAGGGCGCCGACGGCGTGCGCCGGCCCGCCTACAGCGGCGCCGACCTCACGGCGGGCCTCGACGTCGACGTCGTCGACCTGCTCGCGCTCGACAGCTCGGAGCTGACCCTGGCCGATTGGGACCGGATCCGCGCCGCGGTGTGCGCGGCGATCGGGGCCGGCGCCGACGGCGTGGTCGTCACCCACGGCACCGACACCATGGAAGAAACCGCCCTGTGGCTGGACCTCACCCACGCGGGAAACGTCCCGGTCGTGCTCACCGGGGCCATGCGCAGCGCCGACGCCGCCGACGCCGACGGCCCGGCCAACCTGCGCGACGCGCTGGCCGTCGCGGCCAGCCCGGCCGCCCGGGGCCTGGGGGTGCTGGTGTGTTTCGCCGGCCGGGTGTTGCAGCCGCTGGGCCTGCACAAGGTGGCCACCGACGACCTGAGCGGTTTCGCCGGCGAGCTGGTCGGCACCGTGAAGGGCGATGTGACGCTGCGGGGCCCCAAGACCCGGCCCTACCTCGGCGATCTGGACGCCGCCGGCGCGCCGCGGGTCGACGTCGTCGCGGCCTACCTCGGCAGCGACGCGGTGGCCCTGGACGCCTGCGTGGCCGCCGGCGCCCGGGGCGTCGTGCTGGAGGCGCTCGGATCCGGCAACGCCGGGCCGGCCGTCGTCGACGGGGTGCGCCGCCACTGCGGCGACGGGGTGGTCGTCGCGGTGTCCACCCGGGTCCCCGGCGGGCGGGTCGGCGCGGGTTACGGCCCCGGCCACGACATGGCCGCGGCCGGCGCGGTGCTGGTGCCGCGGCTGCGGCCGCCGCAGGCCCGGGTGCTGGTGATGGCGGCGCTGGCCGCGGGGCTACCCGTCGCCGACGTCCTCGGCCGCTGGGGCTAGCAGCGCGTCGGCCTGCAGCGCACCGACATACTCCGGCCAGTCCAGGGAGTCGACCGGGTTGGCGCCCGCGAGGTCGCCGGTATCGGCGGGAAACGTGCGCGCCTGGCCCGGCCCCGAACTCCGGGTCTCGAACCGCACGGTCACCACGCCGTGGCCCGCGCCCTGCACCCAGCCGTGCCCGAACTCGCGGTGCGCGACGTCGTCGCCGATCCGCCACCGCGAGCTTTCCGGGGCCGGCGCGAACATCGCGTCGGCCGCCGTTTCGACATGGTGTTCCTCCGGGTTCTCCCCCGACATCTCCAGGTCCGGGAACAACGACTCCTGCCGGACGTCGCTCAGCCCCGAAAAACCCACGCCCAGAAGGCGAATCGGCCCGACCTCGCGGGGGTCGAGCAGCAGCCGGCGGGCCACCGCGACCAGCGCGCCGGCCTCCGTCGTCGCGTAGGGCAGCGTGGCCGAGCGGGTCAGCGTGCTCATGTCGGACTTCTTCAGCTTCACCGTGACGGTGCGGGCGCCCCGGCCGTCGCGCAGCAGCCGTTGGTGGGCGTGCTCGGCGATCGGGTCGATCGCGTCGCGCAGCTGCTCCAGGCTGGTCAGATCGGCGGCGAAGGTGGACTCGGAGCTGATCTGCTTGGCCTCGGCGCGCTCGGCGACGGGCCGGTCGTCGATGCCGCGGGCCAGGCGATGCAGCGCCGGGCCGACCGTCGCGCCCAGGATGTTGGCCACCTCGACGTCGGTCAGCGCGGCCAGCTGCCCGATCGTCTCGATGCCGAGCCGGTTCAGCTTCTCCTCGGCGACCGGGCCGATGCCCCACAGCCGCCGCACCGGCAGCCCGTCCAGCAGCCGCTGTTCCTCGGCGCGCCGAACCACCCGTACACCATCGGGTTTGGCCAGCCCCGACGCGATCTTGGCGATCTGCTTGCCCGAGCCCGCGCCGACCGACGCCACCAGGCCGGTCTCGTCGCGCACCCGTCGCCGCAGGGCCTCGCAGAACGCCTCGACGTCCTCGGCCGACGCCCCGGCGAGTTGCGGCGGCTCACCGAAACCCTCGTCGTAGGACAGCTGCTCGACGACCGGCACGACGCTGCGCACGGTGTCGAACACCCGGCGGCTGGCCACCCCGTACACCACGCCGCGCGGCGGCAGCACCACCGCGGTCACGCCCACCAGCCGGCGCGCCTGGTGCATCGGCATCGCCGACCGCGCGCCGAACACCCGGGACTCGTAGCTGGCGCCGGCCACCACGCCCCGTCCGCCCAGGCCGCCGACCAGCACCGGCCGCCCCCGCAGGGTGGGCCGGGTGAGCTGTTCGACCGAGGCGAAGAACGCATCCATGTCCAGGTGCAGCACCCACCGGAACTCCACAACGCCAAATGGTATTGGGCTAGCGTCTTGGCGTATGGCGATGAACCTCTGCCACCGGCTGTGCTGCAACTCCAACCGCTGGGCCAAAGAGGTGGAAACCCACGTGTTGCCGACGGTCCTGGCCGGCGTGGAGCTGGGCGACAACACGCTGGAGATCGGGCCCGGGTACGGCTCCTTTCTGCGGGTGCTGGTCGACAAGACGACCAGGCTCACCGCAGTGGAGATCGATGCCCCGATGGCGCAGCGACTGCAGGAGCTCTACGGCGATCGCGCGCGCATCATCAACGGCGACGGCGCCGATACGGGGTTGCCGGACAACGAGTTCAGCTCGGTGGTGTCCTTCACGATGCTGCACCACGTGCCGACCGCCGAGCTGCAGGACCGGTTGTTCGCCGAGGCGTTCCGGGTGCTGCGTCCCGGCGGGGTGTTCGCCGGCAGCGACAGCGTGCCGTCGACGCTGTTCCGGATTCTGCATTTCCGCGACACCTGCAACCCGATCCCGCCCGGGACACTGCCGGACCGGTTGCGCGCGGCGGGTTTTCGCGATGTGGAGGTCGAGGTGGGCACGGGCACGCAGCGCTGGCGGGCGGTCAAGGCGGCGTGATGGGTGCCGACGCGTCGTCGCAATGGGAGCGCCTGCGCCACCAATGGAGCGAGCGGCTGGAACCCGGCGAGCAGGCCACCGTCCTGGCCTGGGCGTCGTTCACGCTGACGTTCGCCGGGCTGCGCGGGCTCACGCACTGGATCCGCGCCGGCCACGGGCCCTCGGGCGGCGGTATGTCGCTGGGGGGCAAGCACTTTCACCACTACAACCTCGGGATCGGGCTGTTGGCGACGGTGGCCGCGGTCGGTCTGCGCGGCACGGAACAGCAGCGACGGCACCCCGCGGCCGCGGTCGCGTTCGGTGCGGCCAACGCGATGATCGTCGACGAGTTGGCGCTGCTGCTGGACCTCGAGGACGTCTACTGGGCGCGCGAGGGCCGCGAGAGCGTCGACGTCGCCGTCGGCGTCATCGCGACCGGCGCGACCGTGGTGGCCGGCATGCCGTTCTGGCCGCACGCCCGTCGCGCGCTGCGGGCCCGCCGCGGCTAGTCCTTGAGCGCAAAGGGCGAGGCCGGATCATGTCCGGCCGCGCCCGGCGCCCCGCTCAGTGATGCTGCTGAACCGGCTGCTGCTGAACCGGTTCCGGGTGGATCGGCTGCTGACAGGGGATGCAGCCGGCGGGCCCGTGCACGATCGGCGGGTGGCCGCCGCCCTGCGGCGGCTGCGGCTGCGGCTGCGGCGGCTGCGGCGGCACCGGTATCGGGATGGGCACCGGGATCACCGGCGGGATGTTGACGGTGACCGACGGCGGGGGCGGCGGGGCGCCCGGGTCGACCGGGGCCGTTACCGGCGCCGGAACGGTCACCACCGGCGCTTCCGCCCCGCCGCCGGCCGCGGGTTGCCCGGCGTCGGGAGGCGTCGCCGCCGATGGCGGTGCCGGGGCCACCGGCGGCGGCGCGACCGGGCTGGGGGCCTGGGGCGTCACCGCGCCGACGCTGGAGTTCGGGACCACGACGGCCGGCTTCTGCTCCTTCGAACCCGACCCGTCGAGCAGCATCAGGCCAAGCCCGGAGGCCATCCCGACGGCGGCGACCACGGCCGCGGCCACCAGGGCGTTGCTGCCCCTCGACCGCGGCTTCGCGGTCACGGTCGTGGCGGGGAAGTCCTCGAATTTCGCGGGCTGCCACAGCGATCCGTCTTCGATCGCGGGGTCGCCCAGCGGGCTCGACGCCCAGGCCTCGGCGACGGTCAGGTCGTCCTGCGGGATGGCGGCGAATGTCGTCGACTGGAAGTCTTCGATGGTGCTCATGGTGTTCCTTAACTGTGGTCGCGGCCCCCGTTGGGCCGTCGTCACAGGTAGGAGCAGCCACCCCCGACGGGTCGGACACTTTTTCTGAAAAATCCGCCGCGAAAGTGCACCTACCGTGACCGGCTCTCGCGAAACGCCTCGCTAACCGCACCCTCGCGGCCCAACAGAGGCCACCCCTTCCGCGAACGTGCACCTACCGTGACCCGCTCTCGCGAAACGCCTCGCTAACCGCACCCTCGCGGCCCAACAAAGGCCACCCCTTCCGCGAAAGTGCACCTACCGTGGCCGACTCTCGCGAAATGGGTCGCTAACCGCACCCTCGCGGCCCAACAAAGGCCGCCCCATCCGCGAGAGTGCAACTACCGACACCGGCTCTCGCGAAACACCTCGCTAACCGCACCCTCGCGGTCCAACAAAGGCCGCCCCATCCGCGAGAGTGCAACTACCGACACCGGCTCTCGCGAAACACCTCGCTAACCGCACCCTCGCGGATCGGCAGAAGGCGGTCAGCAGAGCCCGGGGTGGCCCGCCGCCCGCAGCGCGTCGCGGGCTCGGGCCACGATGACATGCGGGCGATAGCGCAACAGGTCGGAACTCACGCGGACCAGCCGCCAGCCCCGGCGCTCGAGTTTGGCGGTGCGTTCGATGTCGTCGGCGCGGATGCGCGGGTCGGTCCAGTGTTGGGGCCCGTCGTATTCGACGCCGACGAGCCACTCCTCCCAGCCCATATCGATGCGGGCGAACGGCCAGCCCCACTCGTCCCCCACGACGATCTGGGTTTGCGGCCTGGGCAATCCGCCTCCGATCAGGACCAGCCTGGTGCGCGTCTCCTGCGGCGATTCGGCGCCGGCGTCGACCAGCGGCAGGACCCGCCGCAATTGCTTCAGCCCGCGCACGCCGCGGTGCGCGTCGATCAGCGGCGCAACGTCGTCGGCCACCAACCCAGTAGCCCGGGCGAGGGCATCAATCCGAATGACGGCGGTCTGAAACCCCGGGCGCCGACCGAGGTCGAACGCGGTGCGCGCGGGCGAGGTCACCGGAACGCGATCGGCCAGCGTCGTCTCACCGGCCAGCAGCCTCTCGTTGCGGGCAACGATCAGCGACGGCGGACGCTTGCGAGCGGTGATCAGCTCCGCCGGCGCGTGGGGATCGACCCACTTCGCCCCCAGCAGCGCGGCCGCCGAGTTCCCCGCGACGACGGCCTTCTTACCCGACCACAGCCACGCGGCCACCGCCCGCTCCTTCGCGGTCAGCGCGCTGCCGCGCCGTCGGTAGACATTGCGGTAGATCCGCGTACACGACCGTCGCAGTTCGTGCTCGGTGACGATCCCGGAACGCACGGCTTCGGTGCCGACGAAAGGCGTTGTCGTCATAACCCCCTCCGCGAGAGTGGGTCAGACTTTAGCGATCCGCACCCTTACGCCGTCACCGATCTTCACAGCGTCGGCGGGCTCGCCGAACTCGAAGCTGGTCGCCAGGATCTCCCGCGCGATGAGGTCGGCATGGACGCGCGCCCAGTCGGCGCGCTCGGCGGGCACCGACATCACCACGCCGATGCGATCCGAGACGTCCAGCCCGGTCGACTTGCGCAGTTCCTGCAGCTCGCGGATCCGGTCCTTGGCCCAGCCCTCGGCCTCCAGCTCCGGCGTCACCGTGCCGTCCAGCACGACCAGGCCGGACCCGTCGGGCAGGGCCGCGCTGTAATCCGGATCCGCCGCCACCAGGCGTGAGCTGTACTCCTCGGGCCGCAACACCGCGGGGCCGGCGCTCAGGGTGCCGTCGGGGTTGACGACGCCCTCGCCAGCCTTGACCGCCTTGATGGCGGCCTGCACATCCTTGCCCAGCCGCGGCCCGGCCACCCGCGCGTTGACGGTGAGCTCGAACCGGCCGTAGGCGTCGATCGCGTCGGTCAGCGCGACTCCCTTGACGTTGAGCTCGTCGGCGATCAGGTCGGCGAACGGCTCCAGCCGTCGCGGATCCTCCACGGCCACGGTCAGTTTCGGCAGCGGTAGGCGCACCCGCAGCTTCTTGGCCTTGCGCAGCGACGACGCCGCCGAACACACCTCGCGGACCTGATCCATCGCGGCGACCAGATCGGGATCGGCGGGTACCACGCCGTCGTCCGGCCAGTCGGTCAGGTGCACCGAGCGCTCGGACGTCAGGCCCCGCCAGATGATCTCGGTCACCGACGGCAACAGCGGAGCGGCCAGCCGCGCGGTCACCTCCAGCACGGTGTGCAGGGTATCGATGGCGTCGGCGTCTTCCTCCCAGAACCGCGAACGCGACCGCCGCACATACCAATTCGTCAGCGCCTCGGTGAACTGCCGCAGCTGCTCGCACGCGCCGGAGATGTCGCAGGTCTCCATCGACGCGGTCAGGTCGTCGCGCAGCTGCGCCAGCTTGGCGAGGATGTAGCGGTCCAGCACGTTGGCCGAATCAACCCGCCAGGTCCCGACTTTCGGCGCGTACAGCGCCAGGAAGCTGTAGGCGTTCCACAGCGGCAGCAGCACCTGCCGCACGCCCTCGCGGATGCCCTGCTCGGTGACGATCAGGTTGCCGCCGCGCAGGATCGGCGACGCCATCAAAAACCACCGCATCGCGTCGGAACCGTCCCGGTCGAACACCTCGGAAACGTCGGGGTAGTTGCGCAGCGACTTGCTCATCTTCTGGCCGTCGGAGCCCAGCACGATCCCGTGCGCCACACAGGTTTTGAACGCCGGACGGTCGAACAGCGCCGTCGCCAGCACGTGCAGCGTGTAGAACCAGCCGCGGGTCTGGCCGATGTACTCCACGATGAAATCGCCCGGATAATGACTGTCGAACCAGTCGCGGTTCGAGAACGGGTAGTGCACCTGCGCATACGGCATCGAGCCCGAGTCGAACCACACGTCGAGCACGTCGGGGATGCGCCGCATCGTGCTGCGCCCGGTGGGGTCGTCGGGGTTGGGGCGGGTGAGCTCGTCGATGTAGGGCCGGTGCAGGTTGGTGGGTCGCACCCCGAAGTCGCGCTCCAGCTCGTCGAGGCTTCCGTAGACGTCGATGCGCGGATGGGCCGGGTCGTCGGACTTCCACACCGGAATCGGTGTGCCCCAGTAGCGGTTTCGCGAGATCGACCAGTCGCGGGCGCCGGCCAGCCATTTGCCGAACTGGCCGTCCTTGACGTGCTCGGGATACCAGGTGATCTGCTGGTTGAGTTCGACCATGCGGTCGCGGAACTCGGTCACCGCGACGAACCACGACGACACCGCCCGGTAGATCAGCGGATTGCGGCACCGCCAGCAGTGCGGGTAGGGGTGCTCGTAGGTTTCGTGGCGGACCAGCACCGCGCCGTTGGCCGCCGCCGGGCCGCTGCCGTTCTTCAGGTCGCGAATGATGTGCGGGTTGGCGTCAAAGACGTGCTGCCCCTGGTAATCCGGGACCGTCGCATCGAATCGGCCGTTGGAGTCGACCGGCGTCACCGGCGCGATGCCGGCCGCCTCCCCGACCGCCATGTCGTCCTCGCCGTAGGCCGGCGCCATGTGCACGATGCCGGTGCCGTCCTCGGTGGTCACGAAGTCGCCGGGCAGCACCCGAAAAGCGTTGGGCGCGTCCAGGAAATACGCGAACGGCGGCAAATACTGCATCCCCAGCAGCGAAGAACCGCTGTAAGTGCCCAACACCTCGGGCTCTTCACCGAGCTCGCGCGCGTAGGCGGCCAGCCGCGCCTCGGCCAGCACGAAGCGCCGCTCCCCCACCCGCACCTGCGCGTACGTCACGTCCGGGTTGACGGCGACGGCGAGGTTCGACGGCAGCGTCCACGGCGTCGTCGTCCAGATCAGCAGATAAGCCCCGTCGAGCGGGCCGCCGACCACCTTGAAACCGACGGTCAGCGCCGGATCCTGGCGGCTCTGGTAGACGTCGTCGTCCATCCGCAATTCGTGATTGGACAACGGGGTCTCGTCGCGCCAGCAGTACGGCAGCACCCGGTAGCCCTCGTAGGCCAGGCCCTTGTCCCACAGCTGTTTGAACGCCCAGATCACCGACTCCATGTAGGACGGGTCCAGCGTCTTGTAGTCGTTGTCGAAGTCGACCCAGCGCGCCTGGCGCGTCACGTAGGCGCGCCACTCGTCGGTGTAGCGCAACACCGATTCGCGGCACGCGTCGTTGAAGGCGGCGATGCCCATGGCGTCGATCTGGGACTTGTCGGTGATCCCGAGCTGGCGCTCGACCTCCAGCTCGGCGGGCAGCCCGTGGGTGTCCCAGCCGAAGCGGCGCTCCACCCTGTAGCCGCGCATGGTGCGGTAGCGCGGCACGATGTCCTTGACGTAGCCGGTGAGCAGGTGCCCGTAGTGGGGCAGCCCGTTGGCGAACGGCGGCCCGTCGTAGAACACGTACTCCGGGGCGCCGTCGCGGCGCGCGATGCTGGCCCGGAAGGTGTCGTCGCGGTCCCAGTAGTCGAGAACCTCGAGCTCGAGCGCCGGGAAGTCGGGCGCCCCACCGGCCGGCTTGGGGTAAGTCACAGCGTCGTCTCCCTGTGCCACTTAGCTGGCCGGGGACGACGACGCGCCAGGTGCGCGAGCGCCGCGGTACCACCCCGCTTGCCGCGCTGGCGCGCGGCCGCTCATCGACGGCTGTGACGGGCCTACCCGTTCGGTTCTACTGAGCCGGTGCGGCTGTTCTTCCGAAGGCTCCCCGGTGATGGCCGGATCGACGCCAATGCATCAATACTACGAAATCGTGCACCCCGAGGGGTTACCTGGCCTCAGGGAAAACCTGGGGCCGGGAAGCCCCTCAGGTCTGGACTTCGAGCAGGCCGACGCGCCACAGCGCCGCGTACACGTGGCGCACACCGATGCCCAGCAGGTGCGCGGCGCCGTCCACCAGCGGGTCGCGGATGATGATGGTCCGGCTTTCGACCCGGGGCGCCGCCTGCTCGGGCGCCGCGGTGTCGTCGCGCACCACCGACAGCTTGGGGGCGGGCACCACTTCGTCGTAGTCAACTACGGGGTCGTGCGGGAATGCGGTCATGATCGTCTCCTAGAGCGGAATCGCAAAACGAGCGTTGAATGGACTGACGTTGCCCGTCCCGTTGCGGTTCCGATCCCAAAACGCTTGGCCGCGAAGCTGAAAGCTAGCCGCGGTCGTCGCGCCGGAGACCGGATCGGGACGAGACAAAGCCCGGACTTCGACCCGGACTGTCGCTGGAACTCATGCGTCCCTCACCTCCTCGACGTCGCGACGGCGCGCGGCTGCCCGCGCGATCTACACGCATCACAAAGGAGTACAGAAACCGGCGACCGCCGGTAAACCGCACCCCTCTCGTCAGAGCTTCGGCACTACACGACGTGTCCTGCCCGGAAAAACAAACCGAGCCGGAAGCCACCTGGGCTCAACCCTTAAGCCGGGAGGAGCTGTCCTGACCCGGGGCGTCTTTGGACGTTCGGGGTCAGTGGCCTGTATTCGTGTAGACGCCTCACCTAACGAGGTGCTACCCGACCGATGATGCACGACGGGCATGGCGCGGTCAAATCCCCCCGGGCGCCGTGTCCGAATCTTTACGCAAGCCTTGCGTCACCCTCGCGGGCGCAGCCCGTCGAGCACCAGCGCGACGACGAAATCGGCCACCTGAGCTGCGGTGACGTCGTCGTCGGTGGTCAGCCGCCGGTGCGCCAGCTGCCCGACCAGCGCCGCCAGCGTGTACGCCACCATGCGCGGCGGCGCGGCCACCACCTCGCCGCGCTCCTGGGCGGCGACGATGAAGGCTTCGATGTCGTCGATGAACCGCTCGTAGATCCCGCCGAGGTGCTTTTCGAACCGCTCGCCCAGTGCGTAGGGGTCGCGCAGCAGCAGCTTGACGGTGGCCTTGTCGGATTCGAAGAACTCCAGCGTCGCCCGCACGGCCACCCGAAGCGGTTTTTCGTCGCCGAAGTTCTCCGCCGGCACGCCGAGGGCGGCCAGCGCCGACGCGACATGGCTGCGCAGCGCGCCCTCCTCGGCGGCCATCAACGCGTGAAACAGCTCGTCCTTGGAGTCGAAGTACCAGTAGACGGAGCCGTAGGCGAGCCCGGCCCGCTTGGCGATGTCGGCGATCGTCGTCGCATGAAAACCCTTGCGCGCGAACACTTCTTTGGCCGCGGCCATGATCTGCTCGCGCCGCTGCGACTTCTCCTCGTCGCTGACCGCGCGACGCCGCCGGGTCGCGCTGGTCACGTATCGACCAGGCCGTCGAGCCGCCCGATGGTGTCGATGAACTCCTCCACCATGTCCAGCACCACCGAGCGCGTCGGGCGGACCCGGTCGAGCGAGCCGACGACCTGGCCGACGAAGTAGGTCGCCAGGTCCCGGGCCCGGGAGTCCGGGTGCGTCGCGGCCTGGTTGATGCGCACCTGGGAGTCGGTGACGAGCGCGGTCTGCAGCGGCATCCCGAGGGGGTCGGGGGTGTCCGCGCGCGCCCATTCGTCGGTCCAGGCGGTGCGCAGCATCCGCGCCGGCTTGCCGGTCATCGACCGCGACCGCACCGTGTCCGACGAGCTGGCCGTCAGGAACTTCTCCTTGACCGCCGGCGTCGTCTCTGCCTCTTCGGTGGTCAGCCACACCGACCCGCACCACACGCCCTCGGCCCCCAGCGCCAGCGCGGCGGCGACCTGGCGGCCGCGCGCGATGCCGCCGGCCGCCAGCACCGGTACCGGGGCCACGGCGTCCACTACTTCGGGGACCAGGACCATGGTCGCGACCTCGCCGGTGTGCCCGCCGGCCTCGGTGCCCTGCGCGACGATCAGGTCGACGCCGGCGGCGGCGTGCCGCTGCCCGTGCCGGGTGGTGCCGGCCAGCGCGGCCACCAGGACGTCGTGGCCGTGGGCCCGCTCGACGAGGTCGGCGGGTGGCGGCCCCAGCGCGCTGGCGATCAGCCGGATGTCGTGGGCGAACGCGACCTCGAGCAGCGGCTCGTAGCCCTTGGGCGAGATGTTGAGGGAGCCGGGCACCCGGTGGTCGTCGGTGCGCGCCGGGATGCCGTAGCGAGCCAGGATGTCGTCGACGAACGCCCGGTGCTCCTCCGGCAGCAGCTCGGAGACCTGCGCGGCGTCGATCCCGCCTTTATCGGCGCCGACGTACTTGGGCGGCAACAGCAGGTCGACCCCATAGGGCTTGCCGCCCGTCTGCTCCTCGATCCAGGTCAGCTCGCTGTCCAGCCGCTGGGGGCTGTGCGCGACGGCGCCCAGGACGCCGAACCCGCCGGCGTTGGTCACCGCGGCCACCACGTCGCGGCAATGGCTGAAGGCGCAGATAGGAAACTCAACGCCGAGCAGTTCGGCGGCTCTGGTTCGCATTTTCCGACGCTAAGAGTTACTGACTGATAAGTCAATCGAGAGCGGGCCGGGGCGATTCGCCGTCCGGCGGCCAGCTCGAGACACCCTGTTCCAGCGGCACCTCGAGGCTGTGCAGGATCGACGCGATCATCCGCCACGCCCCGATGGCCGTCACCAGCTCGACCAGGACCGTGGGGTCGTCGCCCAGCTCGCGCGCGCAGGCCGCCCAGCTCTCGGCCCTGACGGCGCCGTCGCGCACCACGTCGTCGGTCGCCGCCAGCACCGCGCGCTCTTTGGGCCCGAAGCCCTCATAACCCCGCCAATCGCGCACCCCGAGCATGTCGTCGGCGCTCACGCCCAGCCGCGATGCCACCCGCCAGTGCTGCGTCCACTCGTAGTCGCACGCGGTGAGCCAGCCGATCCGCATGATCACCAGCTCGCGCAACCGGGCGTCGAGGGCGCCGTGCCACAGCATGGTGGCGAGCAGATCGTTGATAGCGCGCGCCAGCGCCGGATGGTTCAGCAACACCTGGAAGATGCTGAGCTCGGCCATGTAGTCCGGCACCGCGGCTTCGTCGGCGGCGGCCTTGGCCTCGTCGAGCGGCAGTCTGGGCACCCGGGCTGTCATCACGGTCATCGTAGCCAGGTATCGGGCGAAAAGCCCGGAGCGCCAAGGGCAAACGCGAATCGCGCCGTCGGCCGCCATGCGCCCGGCGAAAACGGCCGATCTCGGTCCTGGACGCGAATACCTTTGGCGCGCTAACAAATACGCCGATGTGGCCCGGCCCGGCGGCCTGGGAGACGCCCGAGACCCCCATGAATTCAATCCCCGGGTCCGGCCGTGACCCGGGTCACACCCGGCGGTCCGCCCGCGCCTGTGGTGGCCCGCCGACGAACATAACGAACGAATCTCACCGACATTTAATCTCGGCTTAAGCTTGCAATCTTAAAGATTTCAGCGATTTCCCTGCGCGGTTTCGCAATAGCCCCTACCATGGCCGCATCACGCATCCCCGATGCCCTGCATCGGCGCGTCCAATTTGGTCTCTGGCCTTGGCCGTTCTGGCTCGGGCCGGTTCGTGCTGCGCTGCACAGCCCTCGGCGCCGGCAGTGCCGCCGAGGGCCCACGCGATGGCGCGATGTTGCCGGACGGCCTTGCGGCACAGCGCCTCTGGCAGCGACTCAAGTGCGGCTCAACGCCCAAATATCGTCCGAAAAGTATGCGTCTGGCCCTTCGGCCAAGCCGATTGTCGGGCCCACCGGGGCAAGCCGTTGTTAAATTTTTGTACGATCGCACGATTTTTCCACGCGTAACGTGCGCAGCCGCTACGCTGCTGATCGCGCCACGTTCTTACGGCGGGCTTCGATTGCGGGGGTCGGTGGGTTGATTGTGCTTTGCTGCGGAGTTGCGAGCGCGCACAAAAAAATTCGGCGAGATTTCTCGAAGCTCTGATAAGAGCGAGCAGCAGTGATAGGAACTTGTGGATAGGCAAGGAGAGGTGAAGGACAGTGGGTAAGGCAGGCGTTGCTCCGGTCGCCGTCATCGGGATGGCGTGCCGACTGCCGGGGGGCATCAACTCCCCTGACCTCTTTTGGGAAGCGTTGCTGCGTGGCGACGACCTTGTCAAGGAAATTCCCGCCGAGCGCTGGGATGTCGACTACTACTACGACCCGGAACCCGGCGTGCCCGGCCGGTCGGTCTGCAAGTGGGGCTCGTTCCTGGACGACGTCGGCAACTTCGACCCCGAGTTCTTCGGCATCACCGAAAAGGAAGCCATCGCGATCGACCCTCAGCACCGGTTGCTGATGGAAACCGCGTGGGAGGCCATGGAACACGCGGGCCTCACCAAAGACACGATCGCCGACGAAACGGGCGTTTTCGTTGGATTGAACTACGGCGACTACCAATTCGTGCACGCCGCCACCGACGCGTTCGACGGCCCCTACGGGAACCCCGGCACCATCTCCTGCATGGCCTCCGGGCGGATCGCGTACGCGCTCGGCCTGCACGGTCCCGCGGTCACGATCGACACCGCCTGCTCGTCCGGCCTGTTCGCGATCCACCAGGCCTGCCGCAGCCTGAACGACGGCGAGAGCAACCTCGCCTTCGCCGGCGGCGTCAACGTGATGATGGAGCCGCGCCGGTCGGCGTCGGCGTCGGCGGGCGGCATGCTCTCGGGCACGGGACACTGCCACGCCTTCGACATCAAGGCCGACGGCTTCGTCTCCGGCGAGGGCTGCGTGGTGCTGCTGCTCAAGCGCCTGACCGACGCGCAGCAGGACGGCGACCGGATCCTCGGTGTGATCCGCGCCACGGCCGCCAACCAGGACGGCCACACCATGAACATCGCGATGCCGTCGGGCGAGGCGCAGGCCGCCGTCTACCGCGCGGCGCTGGCGGCGGCGGGCGTGGACGCCGGCACCGTCGGCATGGTCGAGGCCCACGGCACCGGCACGCCCGTCGGTGACCCGATCGAATACGGCAGCCTCGCCGAGGTGTACGGCATCGGCAACCCGTGCGTGCTGGGCGCGTCGAAGACAAACTTCGGCCACACCCAGGCCGCCGCCGGCGCGCTGGGCCTGATGAAGGCGGTCCTGTCCGTCCAGCACGGCGTGGTCCCCAAGAACCTGCACTTCGAGAGCCTGCCCGACGACATGGCCCGGATCGACACCGGATTGTTTGTGCCGCAAGAGAATACGCCGTGGCCGCTGAGCGGTGGGCAGCCGCGGCGCGCGGCGGTGTCGGCGTACGGGATCTCGGGCACCAACGTGCACGCCATCGTCGAGCAGGCCCCCGAGCCCCTGTCCCGCAACGGCGCAGCCACCAAGGCGAGCCACGACGGCACGCTGCTGTTCCCGCTGTCGGCCACCTCGGCCGACGGGCTGCGGGAGACCGCCACCCGCCTGGCCGACTGGGTCGAGGCGCACGCCACCGAGCTGGCGGCGGCCGACCTCGCCTACACGCTGGCCCGCAAGCGCGGGCACCGCTCGGTGCGGACCACGGTACTGGCCAGCGACACCCCCGAACTGCTGACGGCGCTGCGCGACGTCGCCAACGGCGGCGCCCTGTTCCAGGAAGTGGTGGGCCAGGAGGAGCGCGGGCCGGTCTGGGTGTTCTCCGGGCAGGGCTCGCAGTGGGCGACGATGGGCTCCGACCTGCTGGCCAACGAGCCCGCGTTCACGGCCGCCATCGCCGAGATCGAGCCGCTGATCGCCCACGAGTCCGGGTTTTCGGTGACCGAGGCGCTGACCGCCCCCGAGAAGGTCACCGGCATCGACCGCATCCAGCCGACCATCTTCGCCATGCAGGTCGCACTGGCGGCCGCGATGAAGTCCTACGGGGTCCGCCCCGGCGCGGTGATCGGCCACTCGATGGGCGAGTCCGCCGCGGCCGTCGTCGCCGGTGCGCTGTCGCTCGAGGACGGCGCGCGGGTCATCTGCCGCCGTTCGCGGCTGATGACCAAGATCGCCGGTTCGGGCGCCATGGCGTCGGTGGAACTTCCTGCGCAGCAAGTGCTTTCGGAGCTGATGGCCCGCGGCGTCAACGACGCAGTGGTGGCCGTCGTGGCCTCGCCGCAGTCCACCGTGATCGGCGGCGCCACCGAGACCGTCCGCGAGCTGGTCGCGGTGTGGGAGCAGCGCGAGGTGATGGCCCGCGAGGTGGCCGTCGACGTCGCGTCGCACTCGCCGCAGGTCGACCCGATCCTCGACGAGCTGTACGACGTGCTCGCCGAGATCGAGCCACTGACCCCCGAGGTCCCCTACTACTCGGCCACCTCGTTCGACCCGCGCGAGGAGCCCTACTGCGACGCCAACTACTGGGTGGACAACCTGCGCCACACGGTGCGGTTCTCCGCGGCGGTGCAGGCGGCGCTGGAGGACGGCTACCGGGTCTTCGGTGAGCTGTCGCCGCACCCGCTGCTGACCCACGCCGTCGACCAGACGGCTCGCAGCCTGGACATGACGGTCGCCGCGCTCGCCGCGATGCGGCGCGAGCAGCCGATGCCCCACGGGCTGCGCGGGCTGGTGGGCGACCTGTACGCCACCGGCGCGACGGTCGACTTCTCCGTGCTCTACCCCGGCGGGCACCTGGTCGACGCGCCGCTGCCGGCCTGGACGCACCGGTCGCTGCTGCTCGACCGCGAGGGCCACAGCTCCCGCGCGCTGGCTTCCAGCGTGGCCGTGCACCCGCTGATGGGTCAGCACGTGCGCCTGCCCGAGGAGCCGGAGCGCCACGTGTGGCAGGCCGAGATCGGCACCGCGACGCTGCCCTGGCTGGGCGACCACCAGGTGCACGGCACGGCCACCCTGCCGGGTGCCGCCTACTGCGAGATGGCGCTGGCCGCGGCGCGCACGGTCTTCGGCGAAATGTCCGAGGTGCGTGACGTCCGCTTCGAGCAGATGCTGATGCTCGACGAGGAGACGCAGATCAGCCTCACCGCAACCGCCGAGGTTCCGGGCGCGCTGACCTTCGCGGTGGAGACCAACGAGGAGGGGGTGCAGGCACGGCGGGCGTCCGCGGTCCTGCACGAGGTCCTGGACGCACCGGCGGCCGAGCGGCCCGCGGCGGTGGACATCGAGGAGCTGCTCGCCGCGCACCCGAGCCGCCTGGAGGGCAACGACCTTCGCGACGCGATGGACCTGTGCGGCATTCAGTACGGCCCGGCCTTCACCGGCCTGTCCGCCGCGCACACCGCCGAGGGGACCGGCACCACGGTGCTGGCCGAGATCGGGCTGCCCAGCGTGATCCGCACCCAGCAGTCCAACTACGGCGTGCACCCCGCGCTGCTCGACGCCTGCTTCCAGTCGGTCGCCGCGCACCCGAGCGTCGCGAACGCCAGCCTCGGCGGCCTGCTGCTGCCGCTCGGCGTCCGCCAGCTGCAGGTCCACGGCCCCGTCAGCACCGCCCGCTACTGCTACTCGAGGGTGACCGCGGCGACGGGCGGGTCCGTCGAGGCCGACCTCGACATCGTGGACAAGCACGGGACCGTCCTGCTGGCCGTGCGCGGCCTGCAGATGGGCACCGGCGTCTCGCCGAGCGGTGAGCGCGCCCGCGTGATGGCCGAGCGGCTGCTGACCGTCGAGTGGCAGCAACGCGAGCTGCCCGAGGTGGCGGCGGCCGACACCGGGGCGTGGCTGCTGGTCAGCACCTCCGATGCGGCCGACCTGGTCGCGGCGGCGTACACCGACGCGATGAAGCTGCACGACGCGGAATGCGTCACCCTGTCCTGGCCGGCGCAGGCCGACCACCCGGCCGTCGCCGAGCGGCTGCGCGCCGAGGTCGAAAAGGGCGGGTACGCGGGCGTCGTGGTGCTCACCGAGCCGAAGAACGGCAACCCGGACGACGAAAGTGCCGTGCGCGGTGGGGATTACATCCACCACCTGGTGCGCATCGCCCGCGAGCTGCCCGAGCTGCAGGGTGAGTCGCCGCGGCTGTACGTCGTGACTCGCAACGCCCAGAAGGTGCTGTCGGAGGACGTCCCCAACCTCGACCAGGGCGGGCTGCGCGGCCTGCTGCGGGTGATCGGTTCGGAGCACCCGCACCTGCACACCACCCACATCGACGTCGACGAGCAGACCGGCGCCGAGCAGGTGGTCCGCCAGCTGGTGATGATGGGCCCGGGTGAGGACGAGACGGCCTGGCGCAACGACGAGTGGTACACCGCGCGCCTGTGCCCCACCCCGTTGCGGCCCGAGGAGCGGCTGGCCACCATCGCCGACCACGAGCGCGACGGGATGCGCATGCAGATCCGCACGCCGGGTGACCTGCAGACGATGGAGTTCGCCGCGTTCGACCGGGTTCCCCCGGGCCCCGGGCAGATCGAGGTGGCGGTCACCGCGTCGAGCATCAACTTCGCCGACGTGCTGAACGCGTTCGGGCGCTACCAGAGCCTGGACAACATCCTGCCCAAGCTGGGCACCGACTTCGCCGGCGTGGTCACCGCCGTCGGGCCCGACGTCACCGACCACAAGGTCGGCGACCGGGTCGGGGGCATGTCCCCCAACGGCTGCTGGGCCACGTTCGTCACGTGCGACGCGCGCCTGGCGACCACGCTGCCCGACGGGCTGACCGACGCGCAGGCGGCCGCGGTCACCACCGCGCACGCCACCGCCTGGTACGGCCTGAACGATCTGGCCCGCATCAGGACCGGTGACAAGGTGTTGATCCACTCCGGCACCGGTGGCGTGGGGCAGGCGGCGATCGCGATCGCCCGCGCCGCGGGAGCCGAGATCTTCGCCACCGCCGGTAGCGAGGGTCGCCGACAGGTGTTGCGCGACATGGGAATCGAGCACGTCTACGACTCCCGCACCGTCGAGTTCGCCGACCAGATCCGCCGCGACACCGACGGCTACGGCGTGGACGTCGTGCTCAACTCGGTGACCGGCGCGGCGCAGCTGGCCGGGCTCAAGCTGCTCGCACTTGGGGGCCGGTTCGTCGAGATCGGCAAGCGCGACATCTACGGGGACACCAAGCTGGGTCTCTTCCCCTTCCGCCGCAACCTGGCGTTCTGGGGCGTGGACCTGGGCCTGATGTCGGTCAGCCACCCGCAGCAGGTCAGCGAAATCCTTTCCACCGTCTACCGGTTGACCGCCGAGGGCGTGCTGCCGATGCCCGAGAGCACGCACTACCCGCTCGCGGAGGCGGCCACCGCGATTCGCGTGATGAGCGCGGCCGAGCACACCGGCAAGCTCATCCTCGACATCCCGCAGGCCGGGCGCAGCAGCGTGGTGCTGCCGCCGGAGCAGGCGCCGGTCTTCCGCAAGGACGGCTCCTACATCATCACCGGCGGTCTGGGCGGCCTGGGCCTGTTCCTGGCCGAGAAGATGGCCGCGGCCGGCGCGGGCCGGATCGTGCTCAGCTCCCGTTCGGAGCCCACCGTAAAGGCGCTCGAGACAATCGAACTCGTCCGTTCGATCGGCTCGGACGTGGTGGTCGAGTGCGGCGACATCGCCGCGGCCGACACCGCCGAGCGGTTGGTCGCCACCGCGACGGCCACCGGCCTGCCGTTGCGCGGCGTGCTGCACGCGGCCGCGGTGGTCGAGGACGCCACGTTGACCAACATCACCGACGAGCTGATCGACCGCGACTGGGCGCCCAAGGTATACGGCGCGTGGAACCTGCACCAGGCCACCGCATCCGCGGAGCTGGACTGGTTCTGCCTGTTCTCCTCGGCGGCCGCCCTGCTGGGCTCGCCGGGTCAGGGCGCCTATGCCGCGGCCAACAGCTGGCTGGACGCCTTCACCCACTGGCGTCGCGCGCAAGGCCTGCCGGCCACGGCGGTCGCATGGGGGGCCTGGGGCGAGATCGGCCGCGGCGCGGACTTCGCCGAGGGCAGCGGCGCGGCCATCGCTCCCGACGAGGGCGCCTACGCGTTCGAGGCGCTGCTGCGCCACGACCGGGCGTACACCGGCTACAGCCCGCTCATCGGGACGCCGTGGATCGCGTCCTTCGCGGAACGCAGCAAGTTCCTCGAGATGTTCAAGTCCGCGGGCGAAAAGCGTTCGGGCTCAAGCAAGTTGCGCGCCGAACTGGCCGACCTGCCGCTCGAGGAGTGGCCCACGCGGCTGCGGCGCCTGCTCTCCGAGCAGATCGGATTGATCCTGCGTCGCAACATCGACGTGGACCATCCGCTGTCCGAGTACGGGCTCGACTCGCTGGGCAATCTCGAATTGCGCACGCACATCGAGGCCCAAACGGGGGTACGCATCACCTCTGCCGATATCACCACTGTGCGGGGTTTGGCGGATCACCTGGTCCAGAAGTTGGCTCCCAAGGAGGAGAACGCCGCTGCACCAGCATGAGATAGGTCCTACGTCAAAATCGACTGCACAGCTTGGCCTTATTTAAGGAGGGAAACGTGTTCATAGGTGGAGGCTCTGAGCACGACAGCCTGCGAGTGGGCAACGCCTACGACTGGGATCCGGGTGAGGGATCCGTCGTCACCTGGCAGCCCACGCCCGGCTGCGCCGCGAAGGCTCGGCAGGCGCCCGTCAGCCCGGTGCCGCCCAGCTCCATGCAGGTGGGCCACCTTCGTGGATTCGTCGAGTTCCGTGAGCGCGGTCTCGACTACTCCCGTGCGGTGATGGGCTCCTGGGATGTGCCGGGCCGCTGCGACATTCGCGCCATGACCTACGTCATCAACGCGCACCTCCGGCGCCACGCGACGTATCACAGCTGGTTCGAGTACACCGACGACAAGAACATCGTCCGGCACACGCTGAAGAACCCGCGCGACATCAACTTCGTCGCCAAGGAGTACGGCGTCATGACGCAGCTGGAGTGGCGCGACCACGTGCTGGCCACGCCCGACCCGCTACAGTGGGACTGCTTTAGGTTCGGCGTCATTCAGTACGAGGACCGCTTCGCGTTGTACGCGGTCGTGGACCACCTGCACTGCGACCCCATGCTGATCGCGGGGCTGTACGTGGAAATCCTGATGAACTACACCGCCCTGCTCGAGGGCAAGGCGCCCGTCACACTGCCGCCGGCGGCCAGCTACGACGACTTCTGCGTGCGGGAGGACGCGTGCGTGTCGGGGATGACGCTGGAGTCCCCGGAGGTGCGCAAGTGGATCGACTTCGCCGAGGCCAACGGCGGCACCCTGCCGGACTTCCCCCTGCCGCTGGGTGACCAGTCGATCCCGTGCGGCGGCGACGTTCGCGTGGAGCGGCTGCTGGGCCCGGAGCAGACGGCCCAGTTCGAGACGCTGTGCCAGCAGGCGGGTGCGCGGTTCAGCGGTGGCCTGTTCGCGTGCGCGGCCCTGGCTCACCACGAATTGTCCGGTGAGGACACGTATTACGGCCTGACCCCCACCGACAAGCGCAAGAGCCCGGCCGACTTCATGACGGTGGGCTGGTTCACCGGTGTGGTGCCGTTCACGGTTCCCATCAACCCCGACTCGTTCGGAGAAACCGCGCGCGCCGCGCAGGCCTCCTTCGACGCGAACATGGAGTGCGCGAACGTACCGTACGACAAGGTGCTGGAGTTGGCTCCGTGGCTGCGGTCCTACGGGCCACAGTTCACGATGATGAGCTACATGGACGCGGGGCTTCCGCCGCTGTCCGCCATCGTCGCCACCGCGCTGGACGGGGTGAACGCGACCGCGTTCACCGACGGTCGCAGCCCGGCGTACATGTACTCCACGGTCTTCCGGCTGTTCGACGAGGTCTCGATCATGGTCTCGTACCCGAACAACCCGGTCGCCCGCGAGTCCGTGATCCGATACACCGACGCGCTGAAGTCGGCGTTCGACAAGGTGGTTGCGGGCAGTTTGCCCGAGTTGCCGGTTCGCGTAGCCAGGTAGGCGCCAAAGCGCCTGACCCCCAACGGGACTGACCGGTAATGAAGTTTGTTCTGGCGGCCCACGGCACCCGCGGCGACATCGAGCCCTGCGCGACGGTCGGTGTGGAACTGCGGCGCCGTGGGCACGATGTCGCAATGGCGGTGCCGCCCAACCTCGTTGACTTCGTCGAGTCCGCCGGGGTGCCGGCCGTCTCCTACGGGCCGGACACGCGCGAGCAGGTGGTGGCCGTCGCCGACTTCACCCACAACGCCTTCACCGTCCAGAACCCGGTCAAGCTCCTGCGCGACCTCAGGGAGCTTTTCGTCGAGGGCTGGGCGGAGATGGGCCACACCCTCGCGTCGCTGGCCGAAGGTGCCGACCTGGTGGTAACGGGCCAGACCTACCACGGGGTGGTGGCGAATGTCGCGGAGTACTACGACATTCCGGTGGCCGGGCTGCATCACTTCCCGGTGCGGGTCAACGGTCAGATCGGCGTTCCATTCCTGCCCTCGCCGGCGCCGGCGGTCCGCACGACGTTGCGGGCCGGCTGGTGGCTGTATTCGCGCATCACCAAGGCGGACGAGGACGCCCAGCGCAACGAACTGGGCCTGCCGCGAACGTCGGTCCCCGCCTGGGAGCGGATGGCCCGCAACGGCACGCTGGAAATCCAAGCTTACGACCAGGCCGTGTTCCCGAGACTCGCGTCGGAATGGGACGGCCGGCGGCCCTTCGTCGGCGCGCTGACTTTGGAGCTGGCCGCGGAGTCCGACGACGAGGTCGCGTCCTGGATCGCGGCGGGGAAACCCCCGATTTACTTCGGCTTTGGCAGCACTCCGGTCAAATCCCCCGCCGAGACGGTGGCGATGATCGCCGACGCGTGCGCCGAGCTGGGCGAGCGGGCGCTGGTCTATTCCGACGCCTCCGATGCCTTGGCGCCCCACGGCGACCACGTGCGGCTCGTCGGCCAGGTCAACTACAGCACGATCCTGCCCATGTGTCGCGCGGCCGTTCACCATGGCGGCGCCGGCACCGTCGCGGCCAGCCTGCGGGCCGGGCTGCCGACCCTGATCCTGTGGGATGTGGCCGACCAGTTCATCTGGGCGACCCAGGTCAAGCGGCTCAAAGTTGGGTCCGCCAAGCGCCTTTCGAAGATCTCCCGGCGGTCGCTGGTGTCCCAGCTGCGCCGCATCCTCGCGCCGGACTACGTCGCGCGGGCCCGCGAGATCGCCCCGCGGATGACCAAGCCGTCGGTCGGCGTGGTGGCGGCCGCCGACCTGCTCGAGCAGACCGTCCGGGTCGGCGTGTGAGATGCGTGCTCCTTCCTTCGCCGCGAGAGTGCAACTACCGACACCGCCACTCGGGCGATGCGTCGCCAGTTGCACTTTCGCGGCAGGTCGGCGTCGCCAATTCGCTGGTTACGCCGCGAAATACGGCCCGAACTAGTAACGTCGCAGACGATGTGGACTTACGTAGTGTGGATCGGCTTGTGGATGCTGATCGACCCCGTTCGAATCGGCATCGCGGCCATCTTGATGTCCCGACGACGGGCCATCGTTAATCTGGTCGCGTTCTGGGTGGGGGGGATGGTTGCCGGTCTTTTGGTCGGACTGGCGGTACTGGTGCTGCTGCACGACATCGCCCTGGTAGCAATCCACGGTGCGATCTCGACGATCAACGACGTGCGGTCAGCGGTCATCTTCCTGACCGGCCCGCGGCTGCAGATCACGCTGGGGGTTGCTGGGTTGATCGGCTTGGCCGTCATGCTGGCCCGCGATCAGGCTCGAATGAAGACACTGGTCGCCGTGGGCGGCGGTGACACGTTGGCGGACATGGCGGCGCGGCCACGCAGGCTGAACCCGTTCTCGGCGATAGCAGCCAGTACCCACGGCATGCTCGATTCCGGCTTCGTATGGCCTGCGTTCGTTGTCGGCCTGCTGTCGACTTTTCCACCCATTGAGGGCCCCATGGTGCTGACCGTCATCATGGGATCAAGGGCTGCCGCCGGCGCACAATTCAGTGCCTTCATCCTGTTCACCCTGATGGTGCTCGCCTTCATCGAGATCCCGTTGGTCAGCTACTTGGCGGCCCCGCAGAAAACCGAGGCGGTCATGCTGCGGATGAACACCTGGATCACAGTTCATCGCCGGCAAATCGTCGAAACGTTGCTTGCCGTGATGGGTGTCTGGTCAGTGGTGACAGGCATCGCCAGTCTCTGAGCAGCTCAGTGACCACCAACAACGACAACCACACGCCGACAAATCCGTCGGTCTCGGTGTGTGTGCCGATGTACAACAACAGCGCGACGATCGAACGCTGCCTGCGCAGCATCCTCGACCAGGACGGCGTGGAGTTCGAGATCGTGGTCTGTGACGACGACTCATCCGACGACTGCGCCGCCATCGCCGCGTCGCTGCTGCGGCCTGGAGATCGGCTGATCCGCAACCGGCCAAACCTCGGTCTGAACGGCAACCACAACAAGTGCATTGAAATGGCGCGTGGTCGCTACATCCAGTTCGTCCACGGAGACGACTGGCTGCTTCCGGGGGCGTTGCGCACACTTGTCCCCTGCTTCGACGAACCGGCGGTAGGGATGGCCTTCGCGCCCCGCCGCGTGATCAATCAGAAGGACGTTCCTCTGCACCGTCGATTGGGCCCGGCCCACATCTGGTTTCCCTGGCTTCGCAAGTACAACCACGGGCCGACGCTGGTAGCGCAGATGATGTTGCAGGCCGCAATGGGCAACTGGATAGGCGAACCGACGTGCGTGATGTTCCGGCGCCAGTTGGGGCTGGATGTCGGGGGCCTGCGCGACGACATCTATCAACTCGTCGACCTGGATTTCTGGCTTCGCTTGATGCTGCGGTGCGACGTGCGCTTTGTGCGGCAGAAGCTTTCGGTCCGCATCCATTCGGCGGGCACGACCACCCTGAGCATCTTGAAGGCGCGACGCAACTGGCTCGACCACCTTCGCATCCTCACCTGGCTGATCGTGGATCCGGCGTCGCCCAAGGTTGTTCGGGTTACGGCGAGGGTGTGGTGGGTGCTCAAGTGGGCCGTTATGTTCTTGGGGGTCGCGGTGCTCGGTCCCGAACGACGGTCGCGGCTGAGGATCTTGGCCGACGCGCGCGTTACCGAATTCGCTCGAGCACAACAGCTGGTCGAAAAACTCCCAGCCCTGAGCAGGGCCGCCTGATCAATCCTTGACGAAGCAATACAGCCGGTAAGAAATCCCGCCGTCGCGCTCCAGATCCCGGTCCATCCTGTCGACGCCGTAACGGATCGCGCGGGCCAAAAACGATGGCACCCGCCGCTGCAGCAGCTCGTGCGACCGCTGGGTATTCGCAGCCAGGCCGCGCTTGGCCTCGTCGAGGATGTCCCGTTGTGACAACTGTCGCAACGGTGCTTGGGCCAACACCGAATCCCACCAGGCCGCAGCTTCCGGTCGTCGGTTGTCCGTGTACAGGAAATGGCCTCCCGGGCGCAACACGCGCGCCACTTCGGACAGGAAACGAACGAAGTCGGGGTACTGGTGTGAGGCTTCGACGTTGATGACCGCGTCGAAGGACTCGTCGGGGAACGGCAGGTTCTGCGCGTCGCCCTGCACAAAATCGAGGCCGGGCACGCTATGGGTTTTGCGGCAGAGCTCGATGCTGGCCGGGTTCAGGTCGAGGCCCGTGTAGGAGGCGGGACCCAGGTTGCGCATGATGTAGGACGCTCCCCCGCCGGCACCGCAGCTGACCTCCAGGACGCTTTTGCCGGTGAGATCCACTTGGGCGGCCGTGACGTGGTAGAGCTGGATGCAGTACCGGTTGCGCTCGTCCTCCGCCGTGAGCGGCAGACCCATCGGGGGGTCTTCCTCGTAGCCGAAGTTGAAGAACACCACGTTGTTACCGACCTGGCGGGTGCCCAGCGGCAGGAAGTACTTCGTCGCGAGTTTTCCGATCAGCGGGTTGGATTGCAGGCGAAATCTCGTAGCCACGCGGAGAGTCTTACACCTTTCGCCGCCCGCCACACCGGATACCCCGGTGCTCACTCGCAACCGTCGGCCGAAATGCCGTCAACCAGCGGTTTTGGCGTCAAGATCACGGCAATATCACGGTCGCCGGCCAGATCTTGATTACCCCGCGCGAGCAGGGCCTTGATTGTAGGGTTAGTTGGGTGTCGAGCCAGACTGGCACGGGCGAGGCAGCCAAGCCTGGGGGAATCTTCGACCGCATCGGCGATGTCGTGGTGCGGTGGCCGCTGCTTGTCATCGCCGGCTGGGTCGCCATCGCGGCCGTCCTGTGGCTGGTGTTTCCGCCGCTGATGGTGGAGGCCGGCCGGCATGAGCAGAAGCCGCTGCCGGACGACGCGCCGACGATGCTCGTCAACCAGGAAATGGCCAAGGCATTCGCCGCGCCCGTCGCGCCCCCCAAGCCCGATGCCAAGGGACCTGCGGACGCCAAGCCGGCCGCCGACACCGACACGAGCGGCGCCAATCCGCTGGGCGGCGGCGGTTCGCTGATGATGCTCCTGCTGATCGACGAGAACGGGATCTCCCCCGCCGACGAGGGCGTCTACGCCAAGCTGGTGGAGAAGCTGCACCAGGACACGCAGGACAAGATGACGGTGCAGGACTTCCTCGCCACCCCGCAGATGCGCGAGGTCCTGGCGAGCAAGGACGGCAAGGCCTTCATCCTGCCGGTGTCCATCCCCGGCGCGGCCACCGCGCCCAGCACGATCGCGGCCTATCACCACGTCAAGGACATCGCCAAAGAGGTCACGGCGGGAACCTCGCTGACCGCGTACGCCAGCGGCCCGTTGGCCACCATCGCCGACGCCACCGAAATGGCGCTGGAGGACGCGCATTTCATCGAGATCGGCACCGTGGTGGCCGTGCTGCTCATCCTTTTCATGATCTACCGCAACGTGGTCACCATGTTGGTGCCGCTGGCCAACATCGGTGCATCCATCGCGACATCGCAGGGCGTCTTGTCGGGGCTGAGTAGCCAGCTCGGCCTGCCGGTGATCTTGCAGAGCCTCGTCCTGATGACCGCGGTCATGGTCGGAGCGGGAACCGACTACGCCGTCTTTCTGATCAGTCGCTACCACGACTATGTGCGGCACGGCCACGATTCCGACCAAGCGGTCCGGATGGCGTTGATGTCGATCGGCAAGGTCATCACGGCATCGGCGGCCACCGTCGCGATCGCCTTCGTGGCGATGACCTTCACCAAACTGCAAGTGTTTTCGGCCGTCGGGCCGGCCATTTCGATTTCGGTCGTCGTGGCATTGCTCTCCGCGATCACCCTGCTGCCCGCGCTGCTGGTGCTCGCCGGGCGACGCGGCTGGATCAAGCCCCGGCGCGACCTGACCACGCGCACCTGGCGGATCATGGGAACGCGCGTGGTGCGCCGGCCCAAGATCCATCTGATCGGGAGCCTGATCGTGCTGATCGCGTTGGCCAGTTGCACGAGCGTGATGCGCTTCAACTACGACGACCTCAAGACGATGCCCAATTCCACCGACAGCTCCAAGGGATATGACGCGATGAATCGCCATTTCCCGATGAATGCGCTGACGCCGATGGTGCTGTTCATCAGGTCGCCGTCGCACGACCTGAGGAACCCGACCGCGCTGGCCGACCTCGAGATGATGGCCAGCCGGGTGAGCCAGCTGCCCGACATCACGATGGTGCGGGGCCTGACCCGGCCCAACGGGGAACCGCTGGAGCAGACGAAGGTTTCGTACCAGGCCGGGGAGGTCGGCAACAAGCTCGGCGAAGGCTCGACCCAGATTCAGCAGCACGGCAACGATCTGGACCGGCTGGTCAACGGCTCCAATCAGTTGGCCGACGCCCTGGCCCAACTTCGCGACCAGGTCACCGGTGCGGTTTCCAGCCTCAGCGGGGTGGTCGGGACGCTGACGGCACTCGAGCAGGCGGCGGGCGGCGACCGCACCATCGCGGCGCTGGACCAGGGCGCAGCGCTCACCGGGCAGATGAAGTCGCTGGGCGACAACCTCAACTCGTCGACGGCGAACGCGGAGAACATCGCCGCGTGGGCCGGCCCGATGTTGGTGGCGCTCAACGAAAGCCCGACGTGCAATGCCGACCCGGGTTGCGTGAATTCGCGGGCCGGGTTGGCGGCGATGGTGCAGGCCAACAACGACGGCACCCTCAACTCGCTGAAGATCATGGCCCACAACCTGCAGGCGGCGCATGGCGCGATGACCATCGGGCAGACGCTGGACAAGGTCCAGCAGACGCTGAGCCAGGCCTCCGGCGCCATGAAGACGATCAAGGGCCTGCAGACCACGATGAGCCAGGCGCAACAGGGCGCCAACGCGCTCGCCGACGGCAGCCGCGCGATCGCCGGTGGCGTGAAGGAACTGGTCGATCAGACCCGAAACATCGGCAGCGGCCTCGACCAGGCGTCGCAATTCTTGCTGGACATGAAGCACAACGCCGAGAAGCCGTCGATGGCGGGCTTCAACATCCCGCCGCAGATCATGACGCGCGACGAGTTCAAGAAGGGCGCGGCGATCTTCATCTCCCCCGACGGGCACGCGGCGCGCTACCTGATCCAAAGCGCGCTGAGTCCGTTCTCCACCGAGGCGATGGACCAGATCGCCAAGATCATCAAGGCCGCACAATCGGCGCAGCCCAACACGGAGCTCTCGGACGCGACGGTGGACGTGGCCGGCCTGCCCAGCGGGCTTAAGGACACCCGCGACTACTACAACCAGGACATCGGATTCATCGTCTTCGCCACCATCCTGATCGTGTTCCTGATCCTCGTCGGCCTGTTGCGGGCGGTCGTCGCGCCCCTGTACCTGATCGGGTCGGTGCTGCTGTCCTACCTGTCGGCGATGGGCCTGGGCGTCTTGGTATTCCAGATGATCTTGGGGCAGAACCTGCACTGGAGCCTGCCCGGATTGTCGTTCATCCTGCTCGTCGCGGTCGGCGCGGACTACAACATGCTGCTGATCTCGCGCATCCGCGACGAGTCACCGCACGGCGTGCGGGTGGGCGTGATCCGCACCGTGGGTTCGACCGGCGGCGTGATCACCTCGGCCGGCCTGATCTTCGCGGCCTCGATGTTCGGGTTGATGACCGCCAGCATCTACACCATGGCCGAGGCAGGGTTCATCCTCGGCATGGGCATTTTGATCGACACCTTCCTGGTGCGCACGATCACGGTGCCCGCCATCGCCGCGCTGGTCGGCCAGAAGAACTGGTGGCCTTCGCATTTGGGCAAGAGCGCGGCCCAGGTCTACGCCGCCCACCAGAAGAAGCAGCAACAGCTGGAGCAGTTGGCCGACCAACTGGTCCGGATGAAGGTGATCCCCAGCCGCGAGACTTTGACCCCGGCCCCCGCCACGGCGGCGGCGGGCGCGGCGGGGCAGCCGTTGATTCCCGACGACCTGCTCGTTCGCCTGAAACTCGTTCCCCCGAGCCACAAACCGCGAAGCAAGCGGCGACGGCCGGCGTCGACCGGGCCGGCTCAGGCGGCACCGAAGCCAACGGCGAAGGTCGGGCGTCTCGCCGAGCACGCGCTGCCCCTGTTCGACCTCGGCGCCCTGCCGGATCACGTGACCAACGACCTGCGGGACTCACGGCTGGACCCGGCGACGCCCGCCAACGGGAAGAACGGCAAGAACGGCAAGCGCAAGGCGGACAAGTATCCCGGCCATTCGCTGCCGCTGTTCGGCCAGGGCCTTCAGGCGCAGCGGCCGGTCACCGTCGGTGCTAACGGAAATGGGCACGGGAACGGCAACAAACACGGCGAGCGATCCGCCGGGGACGACGTCACCAACCCCCTACCCCTGTTCGGCGCCGGCGCCACGGCGCAGCACGGCACCAACGGCAACGGGCACGGAAAACACGAGCTGCCTTAGGTCTTAAGCGTCCAACCGGACGAACTCGTCCTGCCGGTAGAGCTCGACGCACTGCGAGCGCCTGATCTTGCCGCTGGTGGTGATGGGAATCGAACCGGGCGACACCAGCACCAGGTCCGCCACGCTCAGGCCGTGCGACTTCGAGATCGCCGACGTGACTTCGCGTTTGACGCCGCGCAGCCGGTCGGCCACCTCCTCGTCGGAGTCGCCGCGCTTCTTCATCTCGATGATCGCGACCAGCTTCTCGACTCCCCTGTCCGGAACCGCGATCGCCGCGCAACGCCCGGCGGTGATCTCCTGGATCGTCGCCTCGATGTCGTCGGGAGAATGGTTGCGCCCGTAGACGATCAGCAGATCCTTGATGCGGCCGATGATGTACAGCTCGCCCTCGGAGAGGAAGCCCGAATCCCCTGTTCGCAGCCAAGGGCCTTCAGGTGTGCCCTGCGACGGCTCGACGATCTTGGCGCCGAAGGTGCGCTCGGTCTCCTCGGGCTTCTGCCAGTAGCCGGCCGCGACGTTGTCGCCGTGCACCCAGATCTCGCCGACGGTTCCGTCGGCGGCTTCGCGGCCGGTGTCGGGATCGACGATGCGCGTCAGTGTCGACTGCTGGCTGCCGTAGCTGACCAGCGGAGTGCCTCCGCCGTCCAATACCGGAATCGCTTGGCCCGCAGGCAGTTTCTCGGCGTCGAATTGACCGATCTTCGGTGGTTCACCGACTTGACGGCTCGCGATGTACACCGTCGCTTCCGCCATGCCGTAGGAAGGCCGCAGGGCTTTGGGGTCGAAATTGAAGCGGGCGAACCGATCCGCGAATCGCTTCAAGGTGGCGGGCTGCACGCGCTCGCTGCCGTTGAGGATCGTGTGGACACCGCCGAGATCGAGCCCGGCCATGTCGTCGTCGGACGTCTTGCGCACCGCGAGCTCGTAGGCGAAGTTCGGCCCCGCCGAGATCGTGGGGCCGCTGCGCGCCATCAACTGCAACCAGCGCGCCGGACGCTGCAGGAACCCCACCGGGCTGCTGAGCACGGTCGGCGCACCCGCCAGGATCGGCATGATGATCCCCAGCAGGAGACCCATGTCGTGGTAGAGCGGAAGCCACGACACCACCGACATGTCGGGAGGCTGGACGCCGCCCTCGGGCTTGAAGAAGTCGCCCATGATCTGCTCGAAATTGGCGAAGACGTTTTTGCTGGAGACCATCACGCCGGCGGGAGTGCGGGTGGACCCGGATGTGTACTGCAAGTAGATGAAGTCCGACCCGTCGGTCGCGCGGGTGCGGGGTCTCGGGCCCGTCGGCCGCTGCCGGGTCTCGAGGTCCAGCAAATCCATTTCGACGATCGCGGGCGCGGATTGCCCCTGCTGCGAGCCCACCGACGCGCTGACGTTGTCGATGACCGCCGACGTGGTGAGTACGACGCTGGGCGAGGTGTCGGCCAGCACCGCGATGGTGCGTTCGTCGTGCGCCCCACCAAAGGGAACCGAGAGCGGAACCGCGACCAGCCCGGCCTCCAGGGCCCCGAGAAAGCCCAGGATGTAGTCGAGTCCCTGCGGCGCGAGGATCAGTGCCCGATCACCGGGGGAACCGCTGGCCTTGAGCTGCTCACCGAGGTTCGACACACGCCGGTACAACTGCGACCACGTCAGGGTCTGAGTGACCCCGTCCCAATCCTGCTCGTAGTCAAAGAATGTGAATGCCGTGTCGTTGGGCTGCAGGTTCGCGCGCTCGCGCAGCACAGCAGGAATCGAAGACTGAACCACGGGCAATACCCTACCTTCGTCGAAACCGTTTCTGGCCAGGAACGGCGAGGTTGACGCCGAACCAGCACACCCCCCGGGCATAGCGGCCCGCCCGGCTGGCAAATAAACTACCGTGAACGCAGTGGACAATCGACTCGCATACATGGACCAGGCGTCCTATCTAGGTCTGCGGGCGCTTGGCTACGGGGCGCTTGTGCAGTTCAACTGGATCTACAACCGCCCCGCAAATATCGACGGGTTGCGCCGTTTCCACCGAAATCTCGGATTTGGGTTGCTGGGAAGGCTTGTCGAACCGTCTCCGCTGCCCTTCGCCCGCGACCGATGGGTGGTCTCCCGGGGACTGCACGACATCGACGTCGCCCAAACACCGCGGCCCCGTGCGGATCTGAACTCGTGGCTCGACCAGCGGGCGCGGTTGCCGCTGGATCCCGAATACGGACCCGGCTGGCACATCGGGGTGCTGCCGCTAACCGACGGCGGGACCGCGGTGTGCCTGACGACGTCGCACACCCTCGTCGACGGGCTCGGGGTCCTGCGGGCGCTCAGCGACGCGGCCGACGGAAGGCTCCGCGACCTGGGCTACCCCCAGCCCGGTGCACGCCGCCGCGGCCGGGCCATGCTGCAGGACGTGCGGGAAACCGTCGCCTCGGCGCCGGAGCTGGCGCGCGCGGCGGCCGCGACGGTGCGTATCACGCGGCGCCGGCGCCGGGACGTCGCCGCGTCGATGGCCTCGCCCCCGCCGTCGCCGCGCAAAGCCGGCGACGACGAGCCCTTGGTGGTGCCGTCGGCGACCGCCTACGTCGACACCGCGCTATGGGATGCGCGCGCGAAAGGCATTGGCGGGAACAGCTTCACGCTCTTGGCGGGGTTCGCCGGCAGGCTCGGCGCGCGAATGGGCCGCGTCGGCGACGACGGAACGGTCACCCTGGCGTTCCCGGTCGGCGACCGCACCGAAGACGACACGCGCGGCAACGCCGTGGTGCTGCCGACCATTTCCGTGGACCCGACGCAACTGTCCTCGGACCTCACCGAAGCTCGCCTGAAGTTCAAACAGGCGTTCGCCGACCTGGACACGATCACCGAGGAACTGCTGGGGCCGCTGCCGCTGACGCCGTTGACCCCGAAGTGGGTGGCGCGCCGGGCGACCGGGATGGGGCTGGGGGCGGCCCGCCGTCCCGTCGGGTGCTCGAACGTCGGAGACATGCCCGCGGCGGTGCTGCGCCCGGACGGCACCGACGCCGACTACACGTCGGGGCGGTTGATCGAGCCCGGGATCACCAGGCGGGCCATGGAACGCATCGGCGGCCAGCTGTTCGTGGTTTCCGGCCGGGGCGGCGGGAAATCATGGATTACCGTCAACGCCTACCTCACCGGCCGGGCGAACTCCCAGGAGGCGCTGCGCGAGGATCTCTCCCGCGCGTTCGACGAGTTCGGTCTGACCGCCGAGGTCTTGGGCTAGTTGGTCGTGCCCGCGGCTCACGACTGCACGGCGGCCGGTTTGACCCACGAAGACGGCCCGCAGCCAAGCCTTTCCACGTGCGACTGGATCAACTCGTACGGGTAGTCGGTGTGTCGCTCGATGAACTCGCGCAGTTGCCACATCGACTCGTGCCAGGGCCGATTGTGGCGCGGCAGGATCGCCTTGAGGAAGGGGAACCTGAGGTGCTCGATGAGCCCGTCCCAGAAATAGAGCGTGTTGTTGATGGGCTCCCCGGAAAATGCGCCGGCCCATTCGTGGTCCGGCGCACGCGCATAGGCGGCTTCGATGGCGGCCGCGGAGACGAACGGCTGAAGCGTCAGCCCCGCTTTGCGAGCGCGCCTGGATAGCCCGATTTCGTACCTACGGACGAGGCGGTTCTTGTCTACGACGTAGCGGAAGCCGTTCCAGAAGTCGTCGAGGAAGCCGCGGGTGCGCGAGTTGAGATCCCAAGCCACGAAAAAGGATTGGAGGTGGGAGGCGTACTCCGTGCTTTCGATCGCGCCGTACATGTCGGCATCCCGGAAAGAGCTCCACATCTCTTCGATCGGAAAAAGTGGCCCGAACACGCTGTCGTTGGTAAGGACCATGCGATCGAACTGGTCGAGCGACCAGCCGCGCTCCCTCATGGTGGACCACGCCAAGTGCCACGAACCGAAGTCAAGGGAAAGCGTGCGACGCGTATAGATGCCGGCACACAGGGCGCGGAGGGGCTCGATTGTCTCCGGCGTCAGGGCCGGCGAGCCGGAGACAAAAATAATCGTGGCTCCGAGCCCGTGGAGCGCCTTCAAGTAGTGAACGACGTAAGGATCGACAACGCCTTGCGGATCGAAATGCGCGAACAATACCAGCGTGCGGCGACCCGGGGGAGGCTGCGGTGAAAGCTCTTGATGGGTTTCGCAAACGAAGCGGAGCGCGTCGCCGTCCAACCGATAGCGCAGGGCCGCCCGGTAGGAAGAGCGCACCGACTCGTCGCGCAGCCTGCTCGGAAGGTCCAGCATGAAGCTTGAGAAGTCAGCCGCCTGCCGGTTCGAAAGCGCGACCGCTCTCCGGACCTTCTTTACCCTTGCCCGGAGGTCTTCATCGCCGAAGGTCAAAATCTTCCTCAACTCGCTGGACAACGCTTTCGGCAATCACCCTAGGCCATCCTTGCCCACCTGACGCCCGAATGTCGTCGGGCGCTAAAACCGATGTGTGGCTTGATTTTCCACCCGAGGCTCCTGGGTATCGGAACCCCGATGCTGTAATTGAGTTCTCAGTTGCACGACCCGAGACTCGCCCCATGTCCGGATGTGCTGAAAAGTGGGATTTGGCCTGACCCAGGTCGACTCGCCAAGCCCAAGCCTTTCGACGTTGGACTGAATGAGTTCGTAGGGGTAAGAGGTGTGGTTCTCGATGAAGTCGCGCAGCTGCGGAATGGAATCTTGCCACGGTGCGTTGTAACGCGGCAAGCTCGCCTTGAGAAAAGGAAACCGGAAGTGCTCGATGAGGACATCCCAAAAGTAGATGGTGATGTTCGGGGGTCGGGGCCAGAACAATCTTTGGGACCACTGATGCCCCGATAAGCGATTACTCATCGCTTTGACAGCGGCGACGGAAAGGAACGGTTTTACAGTGAGGCCCGCATCATGGGCACGCGTGGACAGGCCGACCTCGTACCGCCGGATCAAGAGGAGTTTGTCGGTAACGTATTGGAAGCCATTCCACTCGTCGTTCAGGAAAGAACGGGTGCGCGGGTTGAGGTCCCAGCATAGGAAAAAAGATTGAACGTGGGGTGACTGCTCGGTATTTTCGATGGCGCCGTACATGTCGGCTCCGTGAAACGAGGCCCACATCTCTTCAATGGGAAATAGCGGCCCATACACGCTGTCGTTGGCCAGTACGAAGCGGTCGAACTGATCGAGCGACCAGCCGCGCTCCCTCATGATGGACCACGCCAAGTGCCACGAACCGAAGTCGAGGGATAACGTCTGGCGCGTGTATATGCCGGCACACAGGGGCCGGAGAGGAGCCACCGACTCCGGTGTAAGGCTCGGCGATCCCGAAACGAAAACGATGGCTGCTCCCAGCCCGTGCAGCGCCCTCAAGTAGTTGACGACATAAGGATCCACGACACCCTGGGGATCGAAGTGCGCGAACAAAAGCAAGGTGCGCCGGCCGGTCGGCGGCTGCGGTGGAAGCTCCTGGTGGGTTTCGCAAATGAAGCCCAAAGCGTCACCAGATCGCCGGTAGCTTTCCGCAGCCCGATAGGAGGCGCGCTCGGATTCACTTCGCAGCTTGGTCAGCAGGGCCAGGGCGTTCTCAGCCGTTCGGTGCATGATCAGTCCGCAGGGGCGCCGGCGCCAGGCTTCTTTGTGAGCGCGAAGAAGTCGCTTTTGGTGGTCGTGATATCCACGATCTCAAATCCAATGTGGTCGAGGACTTGTTCAATCAGCGGGACATCGAACACATGGTGGTGCAGAGTTCGATTCTCGAAGTTCTTCAGACTTCGTTGCCGAAAATGCTCTAGGTCGCCGGCCGGCGGATCCATGCTCAGGTCGTGAAGCATCAAGATTTCGTCCAGATGAGTCAGGTCGTCCTCTCCGGTGTCTCGATCGAAGTCCTCCAACAGATGTTCGAACTTCGAAACCGGGCGCCGATGGTCGAAGTTGCTCTCTTTGTTGGGCAGAACAAGGATGAGCGCTCCGCCGGCTGCGATAACCCTTCCCCACTCCTTGAGGGCCTTGATGGGGTTCGCGACATGCTCCAGGCAGTTTGACGAGAGGAGGAAATCGTATCGGCCGGACGAAATTTCACTCAAATCCGACGCCTCAGAGATAAATTGACGGCCGGATTTGCTGTGGTAATAGTTAAAATTATCTCCGGCCTCGATATTACCTTCCCAGATGGTATCCGTCGCAAAGTTCACGCCATCCAATCCGCGCACGATCTGATAGACCGGCAGGACCGTTTTGAAGAGCGAACTAGGTCCGCCGATCTCGATCCCATATTTGCCCTCGACGGCCGAGTAATATTGGTGACGCTGCGGAAACCGAAATGGAGCGAACCTCAGGTTGAAGTAGAGGTCGATCATCGATTTCGATGAGAAATATTCTTTCACAGCCCGCGGCATTTTATTCCTTTTGGTTAGACGGTCGACGGGCGATGCGGCGAAAATTCCCCGACTATCCCCCGCGTTCCTTCCCTTCCTATCCCGGCTACTGATCGAGTGCTCGATCGGACGACTCGCTTCCCTGCGAGGTCTCCGTGCTCGACGAAGGAGAGCAAGCTTTGGACCCGAGGTCGCCGGTTGCGAACAGCTTCCCAGATTGTGTTGGTCGTTGTGGCGAAAACGCCGTGATTACCTCCGAAGACCCCGGCTGGCCAGCGGAACCTCGGGACAAGGGATCCGGGCGCCGCGCGTAGGAAACGATGATCACCCCACACGTGACCAGCCAGAGGAACGGCGCGAGGAACAGCGTACTGCTGACGAGTATCGCGGTGGTGGGTGCCGCCATCTGTCGCACAATCACTGAGATCTGGTGCGGCGGAGCGGGTATGGCGATCTGGGCAACGCACAGCGCCACGGCCAGACTCAGGCAAACGCCGACCGCGCGGCGGTGGCCGCCTACGGTCGCATGGCGGTCGAAAATCCCGGTTCCCGGCGGTCCGTCCGGATGCCGGACAACCAGCGCCGCAACTGGTAACACGAAGATCAGGTAGTACGGGTTGCTTAGCGTGGGGAAAAGCGAGGCAGTGGCCAGCAGCAGGATGCCCGCCATGACAGGCGGGAGCCGCCGCCCCAGGGCCATGACTGACACGACGACCAGCAAGAGGATGGCGTACCCGATCGCTGATCGTGGGCCGGCGAGGAAGTCGTCTGGGATGGCACCCCCCGTTTCACGGGCCTTGATGCCATCGGGGATCGTCAAGAACGCCTTGCCGAAAGATATGTTCGAGTTCGCGACGACGGCTTGGAACGCCCCCTTACCGTAGCTAAGGGTGTTGTGGGCGGATCGCAGGATCGTGTCGGGAAAGTCGCGCGGCCACAACAGATATGCGGCGACATTGGAGACCGCGACCCCGCCAACTGCGATGCCACCCAGTCGCCATTGCCGCGCGGCGAACAGCGCGACAACCAGCACGGCGAACTGCGGTTTCACCAGCGCCGCCAGGATCACCATGATTGCGACCAGGTTCCAGCGCCGCCGGCACAGCGCGACCAGGAAAGCCAGCGCGATTGGCACGACGAACCCCACCACGTTGCCTCGATCGATCACGACCCAGGCCGGGACGGCCGCGACGCCGCACGCCACAAACACCATTACCCGCTCCAGGCCCCGCGCGCCGCGCGCGGCCCACATTGCGGGAGAAAACACCGCGGCCGTCAGAACGAGCAGGTAGCCGAACAGTCCGAGCCGTGGTGCACCCAGCCATTTACCCAGAAACCCGAACATCGCCGGAGGCACCATCCCGGCCGCCAAGTAGTTGCTGCTGGACGGCTTGAATGCTGGCGGAAGGTACAACGGATAAGGCGCCCAGGGGTCGGGCGCCATCCCGAAGCTCATAGGTATCGAATAGTCGCTGAAACAATGTCGACCTACCCTCGTGGGCCAATCCAGGTAACAGTCCTCGGGGAGGAAAACGATCAGCGACGTGATCAGGTCGACCGAGTAGTACTGCACGAGAACAAAGCCTGTCGCAGCCGAAATCGCCGACGCCACCAGGACAGTACCGAGGAAGATGGTGCGCTCGGATTGTCCGGTGACCACCGAAAGCCGATCCCGGGTGGCAGAAACCATCTGAAGGAGCACGTCGAGGGGTCGCCTCACTGCACTTTCCCCTTCTGCGTGGACAGTGGCGGGAGCATGGCGCGCCCCCAATCCGCCGCCCGGCAGTCTACCCAACGACCCCCCCATCGAACTGAGATTCGCGGGACTTGGAAAGGCCCCCGACAACGCTTGCCCCGCGAGCCGGATCGCATGTCGGCACGGAGCAAGCGTGTCGCAACGAAACGATTTGGGTCGGCATGCATGATGTCTCCGCGCATTCCAGGCGCTGCGGCACACTAGGGCAACCCGACCACCGAGTGCAGTAACGGCTACACGCGTGGTCAAATCGTCGAAATTCGGGCCGCGCGATGTACCTCGAGCCGAAGTACCTGAAGCACAACACAAGTGGTTGCCAAGCCTAGCGGAAACGCTCCACCCGGCCACTGATCCCGCCGTGCAACCCGGGCAGCATTTCCCGAACGGATGCGATCCGTGCAGAAGATCGTCCAGTGGCTATCACTCCACCGGTTTGGTCACCTGTGGTGTGAGTGACGTAGTTGCGAGGTTTAGCTGCCGGTTGTGGCGGCCTCGAGGCGCTTGCGCCCAAGCCAGCGGTACATCGCGTGACGTCCGATGGTGTTCATCCGGGCCCGCGTGCTGCCGACGAGCAGGTGCCGCCGACTGAGCAGCCCTGGGTTCGCGGCGGCCAACTCTTGGAAAAACCCGATGACATCGTCGGTCTGGGTGTGGTTGTAGGTTTTGACGGTCTCCTGAGCGCCGCTGAGCCGAAAAGCCCAGAGCGGTCGGGGCACCGCTACGAGGTTCCCACCGTGATGCAGCAGCACCCTGCAGTAAGTCGCCAGGTCAAAGAGGAAGGGGCGGTTGGGTTCCCAACCACCAGCCTCGATCAGCGCGTTGCGCCTGAACAAGGCCGTCGGCGGCTCGCCGTAGATGTTCGTGCCGGCGAGCACGGTGCGGCGGATGGCCTCAACGCCGTCGACCTCACCGCTCAGCCCGGCCAGCCCCCGGTTGCGCAGCACCATCTTTCCGTTGGCGTCGATAACATCTCGGGAGCTGACGGCCAGCACGGCCGACGGGTGCGCCCTCAATTCGGCGACCAACACGGCCAAATTGTCGGGATAGAGCACATCGTCGGCGCAGACGGCCTTGATGAATTCGCCGCTGGCAAGGTCGGTCACGTACTTGAAGTTCACCGGCGCCGGACCGGGGGCATCCAGCCGCAGCAGGCGAACTCGCGGGTCGTCACCGTAGCGCTGCAAAGCCTCCCAGGTGCCGTCGGTGGAATAGCGCTCCGAAACCAGCAGTTCGAAGTCGGTGAACGTCTGCGCCAAAATCGACTGCATCGTCTCGTGAATGAACGACACGCCGTTGTACACCGGCACGACGACCGATACCGCTGGCGCCACGACACTGCCTCCTACTGCTCGGCCAGGCGGAGTTCCGCGCGATTGCGGCGCAACGACAAGCCCCCACGAGCGAACGAGCCGGGTGAACGCCGGCAGCTCAGTAACTTAGTTCCTAACCGATCGTGGCGCTAGGATTCGCAGATATTGCGCGGCCATCGGGGGAAGTGGGCCAACATGTTACGAAGAAATCCACGCCGCGAACACCGCTGTTGAAACCAGAGAGCGAGTCATGACCACCCCAACGCTGCTCTATGAGTGAATTCGACCTGCCGCCTGAATCGGCGCCGCCGGGGCCGCTGATCAGGCTCGTGCAGGACCAGCGCGTCGCATTTGTGGTGGTCGGGGGAATCAACACCGCCGTCGGGTTCGCGCTCTTCGTCGGCTGTTCGGAGACTGTGGGCCACTTCGTCGACCACCGGCTCGGCACCGTCGCCGGGTCTCTGGTGACGGTGGTCCTCTCACACGCGCTGAGTGTGCTGTTCGCTTTCTTGATGCACCGCCGGTTGGTCTTCCGCGTTCGCGGCCACGTGCTGCGTGACCTGGTGCGATTCGAGAGTGTGTACCTCACGACGTTCGGCATCAACGCCGTCGGCCTGACCGCGCTGGTCGAGTTGGGTGTGCAGCGCATCGCGGCACAGGCAATCATCTTGGTGCCCACGGTGCTGCTGAACTACATCGGTCATCGGTACTTTTCTTTCCGCCGCACCGCCGCCGACACGCAAGGCGAGACGTCGCACACGTAGAGCTTGCAGCCGTCACCGCAGGCCGCGTCGGGTCCCCAAGTGACAGGCGCCGACCACTTTGCGGGTTCGACCTCTACGCACGGCGGTCAGTCGTGCATGGCTTGATGCCGCAGCACGTCGTCGTATACGCGCTTGACCGCCACGGGGAACGGCGTGATCGCCACGCTGTGGAAGTCGTCCCGGAAATCAGTGCAAAGCCGCAAGTCCCGGACGTGATAGGTCGACGACGGGCTGGTCCCCAGCGCGATGCGGACCGTGCGGTGGGCCACCTGCTGCACCGTCCGTACCACGGTGCAGACGGACACGGGTTGTTGTGAGGAGATGTTGCGCAGCACCGGCATCGACGGCTGGTTGGTCACGGCCTTTTCGACCAGGGTGCGCACCATCGCGGCGGCGTCATCAATGTACAGGTAGTCGCGGAGCGTCTCCATCGGCACGAAGACGTTCAACGATTGCCGCGTGATCGCGGCTCGGCACATCTGACTGACGAGACCCTGCTGTTTCACCATGTTCTGGCCGGGTCCGGCGAGGTTCGAGAAGCGCCCGATGACCAGCGGGATACGGCCCGCGAGTGTCGTCTGGACCATCTCCTCCTGCGCAAGTTTCGTCTCGCCGTACGGGCTCAGCGGCTTTGGTGCCGTCGACTCGCTGAACGGTGGATGGGTCGACCCGGCGTAGATGCCGCCGGCCGACGACGAGAGGAAGAACGCGCCCCGACCCGCCGGTCGCGTGTCTCGCAACCTCGTGAGCAGGTGAGACATGATGCGCGTCTCCGCGGCGAGTTTGTCGGCCGTAGTACCGACGACGCCGCTGCCCGCGGCCCAAATGACCGACCAGTCGTCCCTTCCGGCCTCGCGGACGAATCGTTCGAGGTTAGAGTCGAGCACCTCGACCGCCGTATCGTGGTCCGCCCACGGCACCCGAAGCTCCGTGAACTTCGGACGAATCGCCCGGGACACGGCGCTGCCCAGCAGTCCGCCGCGACCCACGACCCAGGTGAACACCGCTCACTCCGCCCGGTCGCCGAACACGTCGCTCGGATCGCGCACGATGACATATACCGGCTTACCCATGGCCATATTGGCCGCGGCCGCGATGTACTCGGCGATGATCCCCAGGGCGAACAAGATGGCGCCGCCGACGACCAGCACCGCCACGAACACCGATGTCCACCCCTGCACGCTGATGTCCCCGAGCGCTTTTTGGACCGCGCTGTTGATCGCCATCCCAAAACCGATCAGGGCGAACAGGATTCCCATCATCGAGACGAAACGCAGCGGCCGGGTTCCCGACGAGATGACCAGGCGCCAGAAATGCGCGACCAGGCGACTCAGGGTGTAGGCACTGGCCGGCCGCCCTTCCTGGCGCATCGCCACCGGACAGGTCGAGGGGTTGGCGACAACCCAGCACAGCGCGACGTCCAAGAACACCCCTGCGCCGGTGTAGGCGGCCACGCTGCGTCCGGCCTCGCCCAGAATCAGTCGATAGCTGTTGAACGCCTTGGGCCCGTCGGACGACATCAGCACGTGCACGAACAGCCATTTCGTCAGCCAAGACGCCGCGTTGCGGAAGGCACCGTGGGGTGGCGGATTCGTCGGCGCCGCATACACCAACTGGGTGCGGTCCCGGTACGCCGTGTCGAGCATGTCGCCGATATACGCCGGATCGTGCTGCCCGTCCTCGTCCATGGTGACGATCCAGTCCCCGCCCGACGACGTCATGCCCGCCAGCGTCGCCGGATGCTGTCCGAAGTTGCGAGACAACCATATTGGGCGGATCCAGTCGTCCCGCGCGGCCAGCTCGCGTACGACTTCGTCGCTGCCCCGGATGCCGCGGTCCCACACCAGGAGCACCTCGTCGACGCAGTACTGACGACCCTCGGGGGTTTTCTGCGTCGAACGAAGCTGCTCGAGCTCCTTGACCACGCCGGGCAAGGTCTCGGCACCGCTGTAGACCGGAATCACCACGCTAACCGAGTCCACGCGGGTCGATTGACCGTCACCAGTCACGCGTTGCCTCCCCAACGGACAGCTCCAGTGCCGTAACTGTACCGAGGCATGACCGACTAAGTGACTCAATTGTGATTTCTCTGAACACGCCCCTGGACCGCAACGTTTTGTCTCGCGGTTTCTGCCTTCGAGGAGGTGGTGTCCGGTGTACTCTCACCGCGTGTCGCTCCTGATCGCGGTCGCGGTATCCGGGCAGCGTGAGCAGGCCGAAACGCCCAAAACCACCTGGTTGCAGGGCAAAAAGTACCAACTGCTGGGGGCTTTAGTGGAAGGTAACGCGGGTTACTCGCGGGTCCGATGAAAGCCGTCTTGCTGGCCGGTGGCCTGGGCACCCGCCTCAGGGAAGAGACCACGATCCGCCCGAAGCCGATGGTGGAGATCGGCGGGCGGCCGATCCTGTGGCACATCATGAAGCTCTATTCCCACCACGGGATCAATGACTTCGTCGTTTGCTGCGGCTACAAGGGCTACGTCATCAAGGAGTATTTCGCGAACTATTTCCTGCACATGTCGGACGTGACCTTCGACATGTCGGCTAACAAGATGGAAGTGCACACGCGACACGCCGAGCCCTGGCGGGTGACGCTGGTGGACACGGGTGAAGACACCATGACGGGCGGGCGGCTCAAGCGGGTGGGCAGCTACATCAAGGACGACGAGGCCTTCTGCTTCACCTACGGCGATGGGCTCAGCGACGTGAACATCGGCGCGAGCATCGACTTCCACCGTCAGCACGGGCGGAGCGCCACGGTCACGGCGGTGCTCCCGCCGGGACGCTACGGGGCCATCGAGTGCGCGGGTGACAGGGTCACGCGCTTTGTCGAGAAGCCGCGCGGCGACGGCGGGCTCATCAACGGCGGATTTTTCGTCCTGTCGCCCGCGGTGCTCGATTACATTGAAGGCGACCAGACCTCGTGGGAAGGCGCACCCTTGACTCGTCTCGCTGCCGACGGCGAAATGATGGCCTTCGAGCATTCCGGCTTCTGGCAACCCATGGACACCCTTCGAGACAGAAACATGCTCGAAGAACTCTGGAGCAGCGGCGAAGCGCCCTGGAAATGCTGGCATTGAACGCTTTCGGGACTGCTTACCGCGGGCGCCGGGTCCTCGTCACCGGCCATACGGGATTCAAGGGCAGCTGGTTGGCGCTGTGGCTGCAAACGCTGGGCGCCGAGGTCACCGGGCTCGCGTTGGACCCATGGGTCGAGCCCAGCCATTGGGACCTGCTGAAGCTGTCCATCAACGATCACCGCGTCGACGTCCGCGATGAAGCCTCAGTCCGCAGGGTTTTCGCCGCGGAGCGGCCGGAGATGGTTTTCCATTTGGCCGCCCAGCCGTTGGTCCGTCGGTCCTACCGCGAGCCGGTGACCACTTGGGCCACCAACGTGATGGGCACGGTGCACGTCCTCGAGGCCGTTCGTCATACCCCGGAAGTGCGCGCCGTGGTCGCGATTACGAGCGACAAGTGCTACGAGAATCGCGAATGGCCTTGGGCCTACCGGGAGCAAGACCGGCTGGGTGGCCACGAGCCCTACAGTGCGTCCAAGGCCGCCGCCGAGCTGGTGTCCGCGAGCTACCGGGCTTCGTTGTTGCAAAACCCGTCGGCGCCCCTGCTCGCAACAGCCCGGGGCGGCAACGTGATTGGCGGTGGCGACTGGTCCGAGGACCGGCTGATTCCCGACCTGGCGCGTTCGATCGCAGCCGGCGAGCCGCTGGTCATTCGCTCGCCGAACGCCACGCGCCCCTGGCAGCACGTGCTCGATCTTCTCAGCGGGTATCTGCTGCTGGGTCAGCGGCTGCTGACGGGCGACAGCGCGTGCGCAGATGCGTGGAACTTTGGTCCCGACGAGGCCGGAAACCGCACGGTCGAGCAGGTGCTCGGACAGCTGGCCCGCACCTGGCCGCAGCTTCGGTGGCAGGTGACATCGAGCCCCCAGCCACACGAGGCGGGTCTGCTACACCTGGACAGCGCCAAGGCGAAGATGCATCTGGGGTGGCGTCCGGTCTGGGATCTCGAGAAGACGCTGCGGCACACGGCCCATTGGTATCGGCAGCTGATCGAGGCCGACGAGGTGTCGAGTGCCGACCAGTTGGCCGCCTACGTCGCCGATGCGGCCGAGTCGGGCCAGGTTTGGGCGACGGCATGAACATCATCGACACCCCGGTGGCCGACCTGAAGGTCGTGCGGTCCGACCCTCACCAAGACGACCGCGGCACCTTCCTGCGCCTCTTCTGTGCCGAGGAACTCGAGCCCCTGCTGGGCCACCGCCAGGTCGTGCAGATCAACCACTCGACCACCCGCCACGCGGGGGCCGTGCGCGGCATGCATTTCCAGCGCCCGCCGCACGCGGAAGTCAAGATGATCCGCTGCCTTCGCGGCAGGGTTTGGGACGTGGCGGTCGACCTGCGCAAGGGATCCCCCACATTCCTGCAATGGCACGCCCAGGAGCTGGCGCAGGGCGACGCCCAGATGTTCGTCATCCCAGAGGGTTTCGCGCACGGCTTCCAGGCGTTGGAACCCGACAGCGAGTTGTTGTACCTGCACACGGCGTTCTACCACCCGCCCGCCGAGGGCGGGCTCCGGCACGACGACCCGCGGCTCGCCATCAGCTGGCCCCTGCCGCCGCAGGACCTTTCGGCTCGCGACCGATCCCATCCGCTGCTGGACCCCAACTTCACGGGGGTCGCGGTATGAAATGCCGACACTGCGGTACGCCCCTGGAGCACACGTTCGTGGACCTGGGCTTCGCGCCACCGTCGAACGCCTACCTGCAGGCCGACGACCTGTCCAACCCGGAGTTGCATTACCCGCTGCGCGTTAAGGTGTGCCACCAGTGCTGGTTGGTGCAGACCGAGGACTACGCGCGCGCTGAGGAACTGTTCAGCCCCGACTACGCCTACTTCTCCAGTACCTCGACCAGTTGGCTCGACCACGCCGCCGGGTATGTGCGCATGATCACCGAGCGGCTGAATCTCGGGCCCGAGAGCTTCGTCATCGAAGTGGCGTCCAACGACGGCTATCTGCTGAAGAACTTTGTGGCAGCGGGCATCCCGTGCCTGGGTATCGAGCCGACGGCGGGCACGGCTGCGGCGGCCGAGGCGCTGGGAATCCCGGTGGCGCGGGAGTTCTTCGGCGAGGCCCTGGGACGCCGGCTGGCCGGCGAAGGCCGGCGGGTCGATCTGATTCTGGGCAACAACGTGTATGCCCACGTCCCCGACATCAACGACTTCACCCGCGGGCTGGCCACGGTGCTGAAGCCCGAAGGCGTCGTGACACTGGAATTTCCCCACATTGTGCCGCTGATAGAACACACCCAGTTCGACACCATCTATCACGAGCACTTCTCGTACCTGTCGCTCACCACCGTGACCCAGATCTTCGCAGCCGCCGGCCTGCGGGTGTGGGACGTCGAAGAACTGTCGACCCACGGCGGCAGCCTTCGCGTCTACGGCTGCCTGACCGACGCGGCGATCGCCACCACCGACCGCGTCGCTGCGCTGCAGACGCGCGAGGACCGATTCGGGGTGACCCGACTGGAGACCTACACCGAGTTCCAGCAGCGCACCGACCGGGTCAAGGTCGATCTGCTGGCATTTCTGGTCGAGCAGAAGCGCGCCGGCCGGCGCGTGGCCGCCTATGGGGCCGCCGCCAAAGGCAACACGCTGCTGAACTACGCCGGCGTCCGTCCCGACCTGCTGCCCTACGTGTGCGATGCCGCGGGGTCCAAGCAAGGAAAATTCATGCCCGGCAGCCACATTCCCATCTATTCACCCGAAGCGCTGCGGGAGGACCCGCCGGACTACGTTGTCGTCTTGCCGTGGAACATCGCCCATGAGGTCCGCGCCCAGTTGGGTGATCTCGTCGACAAAGGCGTGCGTCTCGTCACCGCGGTCCCGGAGTTGAGCGTGCTGTGAACCCCCGCATCCCCTACACCAAACCGTCGATCACCGACCTCGAGGTGCGGTACGCGACCGACGCCGCCGCGAACGGCTGGGGCGCGCGTTGCTACGAATACCTCGATCGCTTCGAGCATGCTTTCGCCGCGCACCTGGGTGTCAAGCACGCGATCGCGACGTCGAGTTGCACCGGCGCCCTGCACATGGGCATGGCCGCGCTGGGCATCGGCCCGGGCGACGAGGTCATCATGGCCGACACCAACTGGATCGCCACCGCGGCGCCCATCGTCCACCTGGGCGCCAAACCGGTCTTCGTCGACATCCTGCCCGAAAGCTGGTGTATCGACCCGGATTTGGCCGAGGCGGCGATCACTCCGCGCACCAAGGCCATCGTCGCCGTGCACCTGTACGGCAACCTGTGCGAGATGGACGCCCTGTTGGCGATCGGGCGAAAGCACGGCATCCCGGTCATCGAGGACGCGGCGGAGGCCCTCGGCTCGATCTATCACGGCAACCGCGCCGGCTCCCTGGGGCGATTCGGGACCTTCTCGTTTCACGGCACCAAGACCGTCTCCACCGGTGAGGGCGGCATGTTCGTCACCGACGACGACGACCTGTACGAGCACGTGCTCACGCTGAGCAACCACGGCCGCGCGCGCGGTCAGACCAAACAGTTCTGGCCGGACATGGTGGGGTTCAAGTACAAGATGTCGAACATCCAGGCGGCCATCGGTTGCGGCCAGATGGAACGCATCGAGGAGCTGATCTCGCGAAAGCGGGAAGTCTTCTACGTCTACCACGACGCGTTGACCGGGGTGGCGGGCATCTCGATGAATCCCGAACCGGCCGACACCCAGAACGGCTTCTGGATGCCCACGGTCGTCTTCGAGGGAGCGAGGGGGCTGACGTCCGACCGCATTCGGGGTGCGTTTGCCGCACAAAACATCGACGCCCGGGTCTTTTTTCACCCGCTTTCGACGATTCCACCATTTGCCGGATCGCCCGGCGGTCGATGGGCCGCCGACATTCCCGAGCGGGCGATCAATCTGCCCAGCTTCCATGACATCACCAAGGACGAGCAGTGCCGCGTCGTGCAAGTCGTTCGCGAGCTGTGCGAAGCGTGAAAAGCGCCGCGGGCTAGGTGAGCTTTTCTATGGTGACCCGCACCTCGTAATCGCCGTCGCCGTCGGAAAACCGGCACGCGGGGTGTGGACGGAAAGTCCGGGCGCGCAGGCGGTTCAGTACCTCCCTGGCCGTCGTCGGTTCATCGAGGTCGATGATGCTCGCTGACTCGAGTTGGCTGCGATAGTGCAGGGTGCCGGCATCCGATTGCGGAATCCGCGGGATCGTGCCGTGCACGATCACCGGCAGGGCCTCTTCGAAAAGCGCGACCATTGCTGCCAACGCCTTCTGGTACAGCGTCTCCCCCGTGTCGGTCCACGACACCGGTATCTCTTTCTGGAAGGCGATGTCACCGGCGTCGATCGCGGCGTTGACGTGATGGAGCGTGACGCCGTAAGGCGCGCCTTCAACGATCGCCCAGAAATTCGGGTCCTTGCCCCGGCAGTACGGCAGCAGGCTGGGATGGGTGTTCAGGATGACGGGAGCCGCCTCGAGGACACCTTCCTTGAGCAGATGCGGCCACCAGGCGAGAACGATGACGTCAAGCCGCCTGGAGACGAGCCACTCGACCCTGTCACCCTCGTCCTGATCCCCCCACCGTCTGGTCTCGCAACCCTCGGGAACGGGGAACCCGTCGGCGACAGCGTCGGTTTCGGTCAGCAGCGCGACAACGCTTTCCGGCGCGTAGGCGAGCAATTTCCCGAGAATCGCATGGCCGACCTCGCCGTGCGCGAAGATGCCGATGCGCCTGGCCGCGTCACGGTCCCCGATGCCCATCTTCTTTCGATCAGACCGTGTTCAAAGCGCCCGGACGCACAAGGTCCTTGCGCGTCAGCTCGTCCTCGGTCATGTCGTAAACCTCGTCAGGTTGATGCAGCGGCCCGATCGTAGGCGACCTTACTCGCACCGACCGCGCGGTCGCTCACGCGGCCCGACGCCATGAAGGCCCGAAGGATAATCGCGTTACCCCGCTGCGCCGCTGTATTTCGGCATACGATTTGTGTGTCACCGATCGCCAGCCAGCCGCTGGGTTGTCTTGGTTTGCTTGGAGGTGCGGGATGTCGTTTGTCATGGCGGCGCCGGAGACGATGGTCGCGGCGGCAACGGATTTAGCGGGCATCGGCGCGACGCTCGACGCGGCTACCGGGGCCGCGGCGGCCCAGACGACGGGGATCCTGGTAGCCGCCCAGGACGAGGTGTCGGCGGCGATTGCCGAGCTGTTTTCCGCCCACGGTGAGGGCTTTCAGGCGCTCAGCGCTCAGGTCGCTGGGTTTCATCAGCAGTTCGTGCAGGCCCTCACTGCCGGTGCCGGTTCGTACGCTGGCGCGGAGGCCGCCAACGTCGCGGCGCAGACGCTGGGCCAGGACGTGCTCAATGTGGTCAACGCGCCCTTCCTGGCCCTGACCGCGCGCCCGCTCATCGGCAACGGCGCCAACGGCGCCCCGGGGACCGGCCAAAACGGCGCGCCCGGCGGGTGGCTGCTCGGTAACGGCGGCAACGGCGGCGCCGGGGCCAACGGCGTCCTGGGGCCGGGGCAAAACGGCGGCAATGGCGGCGCCGCAGGGCTGTTCGGTCACGGCGGTGCGGGCGGCGCCGGCGGGTCTGCCGGGACCGCCGGCGGGAACGGCGGCAACGGCGGCGCCGGCGGGATGTTGTTCGGGACCGGCGGGGCCGGCGGCCCCGGCGGAAACTCGATAACCGGCGGGGCCGGTGGGAACGGCGGTATCGCCGGGCTGTTTGGCACCGGCGGCGCCGGCGGCGGCGGCGGAACCTCGGCGGCGGGCATGTCCGGGAACGGAGGCAACGGCGGATCGGGCGGCATGTTCGGCAACGGCGGCGCCGGCGGCCCGGGCGGATCGGGTGGCACGGATTCCGGCGACGCCGGGGCCGGTGGCGCCGGGGGCATGTTCGGCGGCAATGGCGGCGTCGGCGGCGCCGGCGGACAAGGAGCGACCAACGCCGGCGGCGATGGCGGCATCGGCGGTAGGTCCGGGTTTCTTTACGGCACGCCCGGAGCGGGCGGCAACGGCGGGTTCGGAGCCGTCGTCGGCGGGCCCGGCAACGCCGGCGGCAGCGTCGGCGGACTCTTCGGCAACGGCGCCCCGGGCGGTGCGGGCGGCTTCGGCAACACCACCGGCGGGAACGGCGGGGCGGGCGGCAACGCCGGCATGCTCATCGGCAACGGGGGTGCCGCGGGGGCCGGCTCGTCCGGTGGTAGCAATGGCGGCATCGGCGTGGCCGGCGGAGCCGCCGGCATGCTCTGGGGCAACGGAGGGCTCGGCGGGCAGGGCGGGCACGGCAACGTGCTGGGCGGTGCGGGCGGCCCGGGCGGTGTGGCCGGGATGATCGGCAACGGCGGTGCCGGTGGTGACGGCGGTACCGCCAACAGCGCCGGGGTCGGCGGCACCGGCGGCAAGGGCGGCAACGCCGTGCTGGTCGGCAACGGCGGCAACGGCGGCAACGGCGGGAACGCGGGGACGGCCGGCATCCCGGGAGCGGGCGGCACCGGCGGTCTGCTGCTCGGATTGCCGGGCAACAACGGGTCGACGTAGCGGTCGGCGGCGGTCGTTGCAATACGTTTCGTAGAACAATCGAAGAACTGTGTCCGAAGTGCCTGTGCGCGAACTGAATCAGGACAGCGCGGCGTTCACGGCTGCGCCAAACGCGAAGCGAAACTCGACGTCACCCCGCGGGCCGAAAATTGTCGCGCCCGATTCCGGCTGCAAAGGGTGAGTTGACTGACCTCATCAGCACGGACAAGCTGCGCCTGGCCGCATGGTTTACCACAAAGTGACCACGATGCTTGGCGGCATGTCGAGTGGTGATCGTGGTGCGTGCTACCACCTCACCACCTGGCTGACTTCGTCGTGCTGCAACCGCGAAGAACAAAGCCAGCGCAGTTGCGAGCAACGCTGGCCCAGCCGCAAGCACCAGGCGGACCGCGGCAGCAGTGCCGCTGGCGAGCGATCCGTTGAGCCACATCCGCTTGCGGACCTCGGCGGTGCCGGAGTTGGAAGGCCGGAACTCGGGCGGCAGTATCGCAGTGATTTCAGGGTCTCGAAGAACTTCGACCAGTCGCTGCGGGCTTGGGTAGGAAAGTTGTATCCCGTGCCCACCCGGACCGTTTGGGCCGAGACGGCCGACGTCGCCTGTGGCGAGGTAGGCCCGGATATTGGCGAGTTGTTGGCTGGCGGCTTTGCTCCAGTCCATGGCCCCCAGGACTGATCCGTAATAACCGAACAGTGCGATGGCAGCTACGACGGCAAACGACCACGCCGCCGCGGCCGCCGCCGTTTGCTGGCTGAACCGCGGCCTGTGCGCTCTGGTGACGAGACCGAACACCGCCACTAGCCCCACCGGGTAGATAGGGAGGACGAAGTCGAGATATCGCACCCCCACGGCGGCCCCCCGACCATAGGCGAGAAGGACGAACTGGATGGCGAGCCACGCAACGATTCCGACTGCCACCCAGGATCGGTCGGCAATACCAGGGCGCTCGGCCGTCGTGCGATATAAAAACCACACCGCCGGGACGAGTGCCATGCCGGCCATAGCCAAGAACACCATCAGTCCTTGGATGAGCGTCCGCGCCGTGCTCATCGGGTTCGCACCCGACGCCGCCCACACGACCATCATCAGAGCTACCGATGCCATGACGACGACGCCGGCCAACTCCCGGCGCCGTCTCTTTCTGGCGTTGAGTGTTACCTGCATAGTCACGAGTGCACCGGCGGCGAGGATGGCGGCGACCCCTGTGGCAAACGAGAAGTAACTGAGGACCGCGGCAACCAAGCCGCCAAACCAGCGCGCAGAAAACGGACGCGCGGTGGCGAACGCGACCAGCGACGCGATGCCGAAAAACAACGATAGGTACACCTCCAGCTGCAATCCCCACAGCGCGTTCTCGTAGACGACCGGGAATCCGAACAAAAATGCGACGAAGCCCGCCAGAAGAATCCGCCGCTGTCGCGCCATCAGGGGCATCAGCAACGCAGTGAGCCACGTGACCGCCGCCGTGTGCACTGTTGCGCCAAAGATCATCTCGAGGCGTGTGTTCCACTCGCCGGCCAGCTCCAACTGCGCCAGCGCGAGCATGCGGAAAACCGGGATGCGGTGTTCGAGATGCGCGGCGAAAAGGTCGGAGAACGAGAGGGCGCCCTTCAGATACGGCGAATAGAGGCCCGCGGCCTCGACGTCCCATTGATCCAAAATGGGCATCGGCGAACCCAGCGACGAAATGACGACGAGCTTGGAGCCAAAGATGGCGCAGGCTACGGCCGCAAGCATGGCGGACATGCCTTTGTGCCGTGGCGACGCCATTGGTGGCGCGTCGGACGAAACTGACCGGACGTCCCAATTATGTTCCGACCCAGCCGCTTTCCGCTGTCGGAGAACGACGACTTCAGGTTGACCCGCCATGCGCGGACTCCCCCTCCGCCCCTCGTCGCACACCCGACCCAAGGGTTGAACAATGACAGGGGCAAGCACTCACCTGATCTGGAACCCGATGACGCGAGCCTACGAACTTCATGCATGCGAGCACGGACGTTTTCGGCAACTGGCTTGTGCGAGCCGCTTTTGGGACCACACGGCCATTGGCGAGCCAGTCGCGTGACGCGGGGTCGCGGACCGACGGGCGACGGATCTTTTATGGTTCGCAAGTCCGCCAAGCATCGTCGGAAGCGACGGCATCGGTCATCTTCGGCGGTCGACTTACCGGGTTTGTCACCTATACGAAAGCCTGCGGGACGCCGCGGAAGCGTTGAACCTGCTGACGATATCCCGCGGCCGCTGACGCGGCGCCGGACGAACGTGGCTGGGCCGCAGGAGAATCAGCCCGCGACGGCCCCCGGCTCGGAGAACGGCGCCCCGAACTCGGTCACCGGCTGCAACCCGCGCTCGCGGACCTTGGCGGCCGCGTCGCGGATCAGCTTGTAGATCCCCACGAACGCCGCGTGATCGGTCATCACGAACGGTGTCAGCAGCCGGTTGTGCACCAGGGCGAACGCCACCCCCTCGGCGGGGTTGGCCCAGCCGACCGAGCCGCCCAGCCCGACGTGGCCGAAGCCCGGCATCACGTTGCCGAACGGCAGGCTGTGGTAGCCCAGATGGAAAGCCAACGGCACGAACAGATTTCGGTCGGGGCGCAGGCTTCGCTTGCCCGTCAGCCCCGCGACCAGCTCACGCGACAGGAATTGGGTGCCGTCGATCTCGCCGCCGTTGGCGATCGCGCCGTACATCCGCGCCAGCGCGCGGGCCGTCACCACGCCGTTGGCCGCCGGAATCTCGGCGTCCAGCAACGGGATCTCGCCCTGGGCGGCGGCGATGATGCCCGGGAAGTACATGGACCGGTAGGCGCCGGACAGCTGGTTGGCGACCTTGTTCGTCACGTAGCTGACGACGGGATTGCCGATGATGCTCTGCGGCATGATGATCTGGGCGGCCCGCGTCGGCGAGCCGGCCGGCGGCCGGCCGAGGTGCATGCCGTCGGTGCCCAGGGGCTCGGCGAGCTCCTCGCGGATCAGCGCGCGCATGCCCTTGCCGGTCACCGCCCGGCCCAGCCCGGACATCAGCCAGCCGAACGTCAGCGCGTGGTACGCGGATTTGCCCAGCAGGCGCCCCGGGGACGCGGCCGCCAGCCGTTCCTCCATCAGGACGTGATCCAGCAAGTCATCCTGGCTGGCCCCGCGCAGGCCCGAGAGGCCGGCGGTGTGTCGCATCACCTGGCGCACGGTGAGGCTCGCCTTGCCGTTGGCCGCGAACTCCTTCCAGTACTCGGCGACGGGGGCCTCGTAGTCGATGAGCCCGCGGTCGGCCAGACGGTGGATGACCGTGGCCGCCATCCCTTTGGTCGCCGAGAACACCATCGGCGCGGTGTCGGCCGACCACGGCAGGTGACCATCCCGGTCGGCGTAGCCGGACCACACGTCGACGGCGGGTTGGCCGTCGACGTAGACCGCCAGCGCCCCGCCGCCGAACCGGCGGGCGGGAAACATCGCGGAGAAACTGCGAACGACGCACGCAAAATGTGGGTCCGCCGCGCCGGACACACGACGGCCTGCGTCAGGGCCATCGTGGGAGTGGACCGCGCGGCGATCGATCCCGGACTTCATCGTCACACTAACGAATTTACTTGGATTTCATACCTTCCGTCTGGCAAACAGGGATTTATTTACCTATCCGTTAGCGAGCCGCGCCGTCCTGTATTTGCTGGTACTGGGCCCGGCCACGGTGACCTCGCCGCCGCGCCGCAGCGGGCTTTGCGCGGTTCCCGGGTGAAGAACAGGGCCCCCTGTTGATCGGCGGTGCCGGTTGCCATTGGGCGGCGCTACGCTCGGGTGTCATGGAGCCCGGGGATCTCGAATCGCGCGTCACCGCCCTTGAGCACCAGGTGCACAACCTGACCGAGCGAGTCCAGGGAAGTGAGCAAGACGCCGCGGCCGCGCGCGTCCTCGCGGGAGCCGCCGACCGGGACGTCAGCGAATTTCGCGACGAGCTTCGCGACTTCCGCCGGGCGACGACGGCCGGCTTCAATGCCCTGCGGGAGGACTTCGTCGATCTCCGATCGGAGTTCGGTGTCCTCCGGTCGGAGTTCGGCACCCTCCGATCGGACTTCGGCAGCCTTCGAGAGCATGTCGATCGAGGATTCATCGAGATGCGGGGCAAATTCGACGCCGCAGCCGCGGGACAGCAGCAGATCGTCGAGCTTCTCCAAACAATCATCACAGATCAAGGGCATAACCGACCGGCCGAATGAGGCCAAGCTGTCAGCCGGTGCCAGGGCCGTCGCGCAAAAATGCGGTCACCTGCTCGACAAACTGCTCGAGATCGCCGAGATTCGCAAGCCTGGATACGACGACCTCATCCGAGACCTCCACGTATTCATGCACGAGGATGTTGCGGAATCCAACCGCCCTACGCATGGCATCGGATAAATCGGCCGTCAGTACCCGTTGGCGCCCAAGGATTTTCATGGTGTCGCCGTTGTCCGCCGGCGGACCCCAGCCCTGCGCGGAACACATGTGTTGAGCGATATCGACGCACGCCTCGATCGACGTGACGAAGGTGTACTTCACGCCACGAAGCCACATCGGGTCGGAGCGCCGCGCGCCGTCGGCCTGAGATTCCTGATGCAAAACAGCGAGATCGTCGGCGACAACGCGCAGTAATCGCAACACGCGGACGTCATCGACCACGACGAAGCACCGCATCCGCGAAATCCCGGTGGGCGCGCTCAAGCCGCGGGAGTTCGTCGAGGTAGACCTTGCGTGTGGTCGCCTCCCACACCACACGAGCACCGGCATCGCATTCGAAGAGCAGTTTCCCGTAAAGCGCTACGCGTCCCGCGAGTTCGAGGGGGGCACGGTTGAGGACTACGAGGTCGACGCCGGCGGGCAGGAGAACCTCAAACGCCTCCGGCGGTTGTCCAAGGAAATACGCCGCGATATCGATGTCGGAACCCGGCCGGGCACCGCCCGACGCGCGGCTGCCATGCAGGTAGGCAAAAACAGCGCCGCTGGCCTGCAGCGCTTCGATTGTCTCCGCAATTCGCTCGTCGACCTGATCCACCGCCCGATTGTCTCACCGCAGCGGGCGTTGTGTCCGTCAGCGCGCGGCGGCCTCCAGGATTTGCTGGGCCGCCAACGCGGGCGTCAGCTCCCCCGCCTTGACCCGGCGTTCCACGTCGGCGCGGATCTTGCGCACGCCCGGGTTGGACAGTACCCGGTCCAGCACGGTGTCGCGGACCATCTGCCAGGTCCAGTCGACCTGCTGGGCCCGGCGGCGCTCGTCGAGCTCGCCGGCGTCGGACAACACGCGGTGATGGCGCTCGATCGTCTCCCACAGCTCCGACAGGCCGGTCCCCTCCGTCGCGCTCATCGTGAGAACCGGTGGCCGCCACAGGGTTTCGCCCGGATGGATCAGCCTGATCGCCGCGGACAACTCGCGCGCGGCTTTGCGCGCCTCCGGCAGGTGATCCCCGTCGGCCTTGTTGACCACCACGATGTCGGCCAGCTCCAGCGCGCCCTTCTTGATGCCCTGGAGCTGATCGCCGCTGCGGGCCAGGGTCAACAGCACGAAGGTGTCGACCATGTTGGCCACCGCCACCTCGGACTGCCCCACACCGACGGTTTCGACGAGGACCACGTCGAACCCGGCGGCCTCCAGCAGCACGATGGCTTCCCGGGTGGCCTTGGCCACCCCGCCCAGCGTGCCCGACGTCGGCGACGGCCGGATGTAGGCGTCGGGGTGCACGGCCAGGCGCGCCATCCGGGTCTTGTCGCCCAGGATCGAGCCGCCGCTGCGCGTCGACGACGGGTCGACGGCAAGCACCGCCGCCCGATGGCCCTGCTCGATGAGGTGCATGCCGAGCGCCTCGATGCTGGTCGACTTCCCCACCCCGGGGGTGCCGGTGATGCCGACGCGATGGGCGTTGCCCGAGTGCGGCGTCAGCTCCAGCAGCAGCTGCTGGGCCTCTTTCTGGTGGTCGGCGCGGGTGGACTCCAGCAGCGTGATGGCCCGCGGCAGCGCCGCGCGGTCACCGCCGAGCACGGCCTTGGCCAGGTCTTGAGAGGTCATCAGGCGTTGACTCTGCGCGCAGGGTGCGGCCTTCTCGCACTTTGTCGCCATAGCCGCAGAGTCAACATCAGTTCAGGTCGTAGCCCAGCTGCTCGGCGAGCTTGTGCAGCAAGCCGATTGCGGCATCGGCGATCACCGTCCCGGGCGGGAAGATGGCCGTGGCCCCGGCCGCGTAGAGCTCGTCGAAGTCGCCCGGCGGGATGACGCCGCCGACCACGACCATGATGTCGGGCCGCCCCACCTCGGCCAGTGCGTCGCGCAGCGCCGGCACCAGCGTCAGGTGCCCGGCGGCCAGCGACGACACCCCGATGACGTGCACGTCGTTGTCGGCGGCCTGGCGGGCCACCTCCTCGGGCGTGGAGAACAGCGACCCGACGTCCACGTCGAACCCGATGTCGGCGAACGCCGTCGCGATCACCTTCTGTCCGCGGTCGTGGCCGTCCTGGCCCATTTTGGCCACCAGAATCCTGGGCCGGCGGCCGTCGGCCTCGGCGAACTTCTCGACGAGTTCGGTGGCGGTGGCGATGTTGGTGGCCTTTCCGGCTTCGTGACGGTAGACCCCGGCGATAGTACGGATCTCCGCCTGGTGCCGGCCATACACCTTTTCCAGCGCGTCGGAAATCTCGCCGACGGTGGCCTTGGCCCGCGCCGCGTCGATGGCCAGCGCCATCAGGTTGTTGCCCAGCCCGTCTTGGCCGGCGCGGCCGTGGGCGGCGGCCGCGCGTGACAGCTCGGCCAGCGCGGCGTCTACGGCCGCCTGGTCCCGATCGGCCCGCAGCTGTTGCAATTTGGCCAGCTGCTCGGCGCGCACCCGGTCGTTTTCGACCTTGAGTACCTCGATCTCCTGGTCCTCGTCGACCTGGTACTTGTTGACCCCGATCACCGGCTGCTGGCCGGAGTCGATGCGGGCCTGGGTGCGCGCGGCGGCCTCCTCGATGCGCATCTTGGGGATGCCGTCGTCGATGGCCTGCGCCATGCCGCCATGCTCGGCGATCTCGGCCATGTGGGCGCGCGCCTGCTGCGCGAGCCGATGGGTCAGCCACTCCACGTAATACGAGCCGCCCCACGGGTCGATCGGCCTGGTGGTGCCCGACTCCTGCGCCAACACCAGCTGCGTGTTGCGCGCGATCCGCGCCGAGAAGTCGGTGGGCAGTGCCAGCGCCTCGTCCAGCGCGTTGGTGTGCAGCGACTGCGTGTGCCCCTGGGTGGCGGCCATCGCCTCGATGCAGGTGCGCGCGACGTTGTTGAATGCGTCCTGGGCGGTCAGCGACCACCCGGAGGTCTGCGAATGGGTGCGCAGCGACAGCGATTTGGGGTTCTTGGCCCCGAACCCGGCCACCAGCTCGCTCCACAGCAGCCGGCCGGCGCGCAGCTTGGCGACCTCCATGAAGAAGTTCATCCCGATGCCCCAGAAAAACGACAGCCGCGGCGCGAACTTGTCGATGTCCAGCCCGGCGTCCAGGCCCGCCTTGATGTAATCGACACCGTCGGCCAGCGTGTAGGCCAGCTCCAAATCCGCTGTGGCGCCGGCCTCCTGGATGTGGTATCCGGATATCGAGATGGAGTTGAACTTCGGCATCTTGGCGCTGGTGTAGGCGAAGATGTCGGAGATGATGCGCATCGACGGCTTGGGCGGGTAGATGTAGGTGTTGCGCACCATGAACTCTTTGAGGATGTCGTTCTGGATGGTGCCGGCGAGCTTCTCCGGCGGCACCCCCTGCTCCTCGGCGGCCACCACATACAGCGCCAGGATCGGCAGCACCGCGCCGTTCATCGTCATCGACACCGACACGGTGGACAGGTCGATGCCGTCGAACAGCTGGCGCATGTCGAGGATGGAATCGATTGCCACGCCCGCCATTCCGACGTCGCCCTGAACCCGCGGGTGGTCGGAGTCGTAGCCGCGGTGCGTGGCCAGGTCGAAGGCCACCGACAGGCCCTTCTGTCCGGCGGCGAGGTTGCGCCGGTAGAACGCGTTGGAGTCCGCGGCCGTGGAGAATCCCGCGTATTGGCGAATCGTCCAGGGCTGGTTGACATACATCGTCGGGTAGGGCCCGCGCACGAACGGCGGCTCGCCCGGGAAGCTGTTCAGGGGGTAACCCTCGGCGGCCGCGCCGGCGCGGTCGGCGCCGATGTACACCGGTTTGACGTCGATGCCTTCGGGTGTGTGCCAATGCATCTGCTCGGGGGTGTACCCGTGCGCCGACGCCGCGGCGGCGACGTGCTCGTCGACCCCGGCCTCGGTGGGCGGGGGCACGTCGCGGTCACCGTGCAGCGGAACGTTCGAGAAGCTGCCGATCGCGGGTGTGGTCATCGTCATGGCGGCTAGGCTCCCAGTCTGGTGAGCAGGTTCGACAAGGCTTGCACCGCATTGATTTTCGCGGTCAGGTACTCATCCGGCCGGTGCTCGGCGTCTTGCTCGGGCCCGGCCAGGTAGATCCGCGAGGCGCCGGCGGTGCGGGCCGCCTCGACCACGCCCGCGGCCTCGTCGTGATAGCGCTTGTCGGTGCCGCAGATGACGACCACGGGCGATCCCGCTTCGGTGACCGCCGCCGCGACGCCCGCGGCGTCGACGGGCCCCGGGTTGACGGCCTCGATCCCGCCCGACGCCAGCAGGTTCGCCGCGAACGTCGCGCGAATGTTGTGCTCGGCCAACGGGCCCAGCGGCAGCAGCAGCGCCTTCGGGCGCGACCCGGTGCGCTCCAGGTGGGCGTCCGAACGATCCCGCAGCGCTTCGAATTCCGCCGCGTAGCGCCGCACCGCCGACGGCGAATCCCCGTGCTTTAAAGGCGGTTCCCCGAGGTTCGGGTATTCGTTGACTCCGGTGAGCGCGGTGCGCCGGTGCGCGATGTCGTCGGCGCGCTTCGCGGCCACCTCGGCGATCTGCTCGGCGACGTGGTCGCGGGCCTCGGCGAAACCGCCGCGCGCCTCGACATCCTGGAACTGCTGCCACGCCCGTTGCGCCAGCTGCTCGGTGAGGTCCTCGACGAACCACGACCCACCGGCCGGGTCCAGCACCTGCCCGACGTGCGACTCCTCCAGGAGCAGCAGCTGGGTGTTGCGCGCGATGCGGCGCGAAAAGCCGTTCGCCACACCGGGAAAGCCGCCCGGGATGGCCGCGTCGAACGGGGTGACCAGCACGGTGTCGGCGCCGCCGACGCCCGCGCCGAAGGCGGCGATCGTGACGCGCAGCATGTTCACCCACGGGTCACGCTGGGTCATCATCGGCAGCGAGGTCTCCGCGTGCACGACGGCCGCGCCGCCCTCGGCGTCGCCGACGACCTCGGCGACGCGCGCCCACAGCTGACGCGCGGCGCGCATCTTGGCGATCGTCACGAACTGGTCGTCGTCGGCGGCCAGCCGGAAGCTGATCTGCCGCAACGCCTGTCCGACCGGGATCCCGGCGTCGGTGAGCAGCCGCAGGTAGGCCACGGCGGCCGCGATGCCGCCGGCCAGCTCCCACGACGCGTTGGCGCCCAGGTTGTGGAAGGCGGGCCCGTCGACGGTGATCGCCCGCACGCCGCGGCGTTCGGCCACCCGCATCGCCACGGCGACCACTTGCTCGACCGGCGCGGATTCCCGCTCGCTCAGCGGCGCGGTCAGCGGGTCGGCGCCCAGGTCGATGGACAGAGCGTCGCGCTTATCCGGTTCCGGCTCGTCGACCAGCGCCAGCAGGGCGTCGCACGCCGCGGCATAGTCAGTGCCGGCGTCGAGGATCACCGGCACCAGGTCCAGGTACACCCCCGCGAGCAGCTTCTCCGGCTCGCCGGCCCGGATCACCAGCGCGCTGACCCCGTCGGCCAGCGCCGCGAGCACCGCGGCGTTGTCGTGATCGGCGAACGCCTCGGCGATCTTCCAGCCCGCGTTGACGTCGCGCCGGGCATCGCCGCCGCGCACGTAGGGCCACTCGCCGGGCAGCGCCGGTTCGGGCAGCTCGTCGAGCGCGGTGTACAGCGCGCGCACGGCGATCCCGTCATACGTCGGGTTCTCCAGCAGCCGCTCCGGCTCGTCCCCCAACTGCTCGGGCGCCTTGCGCGTGCTCTTGGACAGCACACCGGCGACCGCAGTGCGCCAACGCCCGCGAACCTGTTCTAGGTCGGCGAGCTCGGGTACATCAATGGACACCGATTGCTCCCTTTTTCCCAGCAATTGGGGGTCTGCCACGTACTAATGAGGCTAATTGATCGACGCGCCCCGCTAAAAACCGCGCGGCGCCTCCGCCGCTGGACGGGAACGAAACGCCAGGCCTGAGAAACGAGTTATTCACCTGCGCCCCGTAACCTTTACGGGCGTGACGGCTTCCGCCACCTGCAAAATCACCGCGACGCTGCGCGACCTCGGCTGCGCCCTGGGCGCGGCGGCGCGCCAGCTGTCGCGGCCCCGGGCGCTGGCGACAGTGGCCGGTATCACAGCCCTTGTCGTCGCGGCGAGCTGGCTTCCGCTGCCGACGCCGGTGCAGATGCGGGATTGGGCGGAATCGGTGGGTCCCTGGTTCCCGCTGGCGTTTCTGGGCGCGCACGTGGTGGCCACGGTGGTGCCGGTGCCCCGCACGGCGTTCACCCTGGCCGCCGGGCTGCTGTTCGGCCCGGCGCTGGGTGTTGCCATCGCGGTGGTCGCCAGCACCGCCAGCGCGGTGCTCGCGCTGCTCCTGGTGCGCGCGGCCGGCTGGCAGCTCAAACGCCTGGTTCGCCACCGCTCGATCGACACGGTCGACCAGCGCCTGCGCCAGCGCGGCTGGCTGGCCATCCTGTCGCTGCGGTTGATCCCCGCCGTGCCGTTCTCGGCGATCAACTACGCCGCCGGCGCATCGACCGTGCGGCCGCTGCCGTACACCGTCGCCACGCTGGCCGGCCTGCTGCCCGGCACCGCCGCCGTGGTGATCCTCGGCGACGCGCTGGCCGGTCACCCCAGCCCGCTGCTGTTCCTGGTGTCGCTGTGCACCGCGGCGGTGGGGGTGACGGGGCTGATCGTCGAGATCCGCCACTATCGGCAACACCACCGCGAGGCCCAGGCCGCCGACGTTTGACCTGAAGCGAACCTGAAGACCTCGGCCCGACGCGGCCCACTTCAGGTTGACTTCAGCTTGGCTTCCTAGCGTCGCTGGCACCGCACAGCAACGAGGAGGCACAGTGACCAGCGAAGAACCGATCCCCAGCGCGGAACCCGCGCAACCCGTCCCGGCGGCCCGGCCGTCGATCGCGCACCGCCACCCCGTCGGCGTCGCCATCGGTAGCGGCGTGGCCGGCCTCGCCGTCGGGGCCTTCGGGGCCGCCACCCTGGTCGGCCTGTGGGCCCCGCCGCCCCCGCCGCCGGGTTGGGGTTTCCCGCCGCCACCGCCGGCCGGGGCGTGGGGCCCCCCGCCGCCCCCGCCGCAGTTCGCCTGGCACCAGCCGGCGCCACCGCCCGGGGCGTTCCCGCCGCCGCCGAACCGGCCGCCGGCCGAGCCCGGCGCCCCGACTCCCCCGCCGCCGCCGCGATAAACGAGGTCAAACGAGTGTGAGTCCACGGCGTCGAATGTGAGTCCAGGGCGGAAAAATCGCCGCGGCGCCGCCATCGGCTCACACCCAAAGCCGTGGGCTCACACTGGAACTTCCGGCGCCGCGTCGACGGGCAGACTGAGCCGAAACTGGGCCCCGCCCTCGCGCGGCAGACATGCCAACTCCCCGCCGTGGGCGCGCGCCAGCGCCCTGGCGATCGGCAGGCCCAGCCCGGCCCCGCCGTGGTCGCGGTCGCGCCCGGCGTCCAGGCGCACCAGCCGCTCGAAGATGCGCTCCCGCTCGTCGTCGGGGACGCCGGGGCCGCTGTCGGTGACGGTCACCTCGGCGGTGCGGTCGGTCTCGCGGAGGTCGACGTGGATGGTCCCGCCCGCCGGGGTGTACCGGCGGGCGTTGTCGAGCAGGTTGGACAGGATCTGCGCCAGCCGGGTGGGGTCGGCCCTGACCTCGAGCTGGGTCAGGCCGGTCCTCGTTACCGTCACCCGCGGCGCCAGCATCGCCGCCCGCTCGGCCTCGGCGTCGACGACGGCCCCGAGGTCGACGTCCTGCAGATCCAGCGGCAGCCCGGCATCGATGCGGCTCAGGTCCAGCATGTCGGCGACCAGGCGCCCGGCGCGGCGCGCGTCGGACAGCAACAGGCTGGCGCGGCGGTGTTGACCGTGCGCCGCGGGATCGTTGGCGTTGCTGAGGAGTTGTTCGGCGGCGACCTGGATGCCGGCGATCGGCGTCCGCAGCTCGTGCGCAGCGTCGACGAGGAATCGGCGGGTGGCGGTCTCGGCGCGCCGGGCGGCGTCGGCCGCCTCTTGCGCCCGCCGCTCGGAGGCTTCCAGCGCTTCCAGCATTCCGTCGAATGCGCTTGCGGCGCGGCCGAGTTCGGTGTCGGTGCGCTTCGCGCGCAAGCGCCGGCCGCGGTCACCGGTGGCGATGGCCGTGGCCAGCGCCGTGAGCCGATCCAATGGCCGCAGCGCGGCCCGGCTGACGGCGACGAGCAGCAACGCGGCCACCAACAGTGTCACCACCCCGGCGCCGATCATCAGCTGACGAAGCTGACGCGTCACCAGTGTGGTCTGCGTCGTGTCGGCCACCAGGATCAGCCGGCCACCGTCGGGCAAGGGATGCACCAGTTGGGTCGCGGTCGCCTCCGGCGGCGCGAAGGGTGGTCGTGGCGGCGCGAAGGGTGGTCGTGGCGGCGGGGGTGGCCCGGGCGGTGGTGGCGGGCCCCATGCCGGAACGAACGCGCCGGCGTCGGCGTCGGCGCTAAGCGCGTAGTCGCCGTAGCCGGCGCCGTCGGCGGCGATCACCAACGCCCGAACGCCGCCGCCGTTGAGCTGGGCGGCGATCTGCTGCGCCGGGGTGCGCGCCAGAGCCAGCGCGTCCGCGCGCGACGTCGCCGCCAGCAGCCGGTCGTTGAGGTCGCGACGCGCCTGGGCGCGCAGGCTCACGTCGATGACGACGCCCAGCGCCAACAAGACGACCGTGAGCAACCCGATCACGACGACGGTGACCCGCCGCTGCAGCGACGGCGTCGGCGTGACGGGGTCGGGTACGCCCGTCACGCGCGTCGGGGCTGGAGCCGGTAGCCGATGCCGCGCACGGTGTGCAGGATCCGCGGCCCGTGGACCTCGAGCTTGCGCCGCAGCCCGCTGACGTGCACCTGCACGAGGTTTGGGTCGTAGGCGTCGTAACCCCATACCGCACTGAGGATTTGGCCGGCGCTGACGGTCCGGCTGCGCTGCTCGGCCAGGAAGTGCAGCAGCCGCAACTCGGTGGCCGTCAGGTCCAGCACGTGCCCCGCGCGCACGGCGACGCCCGCGTCGACGTCGACCATCAGGTCGCCGACCTGCAGCGCCCGCGGCAGCCGTCCCCGCCGGCGCAACACCGCGCTGACGCGGGACACGAGCTCGGCGAGCTCGAAGGGCTTGACGACGTAGTCGTCGGCCCCGCCGTCGAGGCCGCGCAGCCGATCCGGCAGGCCGTCGCGGGCGGTGATCATCACGATGCCGGCGTCGCCCCAGTCGCGGATCACGTCGATGAGCTCGAACCCGTCGCGCCCCGGCAGCATCACGTCGAGCACCACCAGGTCCGGGCGCAGGCCGTCGAGCGCGTCTTCCAGCCCGTCACCGTCGGGGCGCGCGTCGGCGTGGTATCCGGCGTCGGTCAGCGCCTCGCTGACCATTTCGCGGATGGTCTCGGAATCCTCGACCACCAGCACGCGAGGCGTTGCGCCCGCGGGACGGCTGGCCGCGCGCCGGGAACTCGTCATGCCTCATTGTTAGCGCGCGTCGCCGCTGAGCGGCCGTCGGAGCGGTTTTCTTCAGGTTCGCTTCACGTTCGGACACATGTCTATAGCATGTGCGATATGTTCAAGACATGTCAGTGATGGTTCAAATTCGGAATGTGCCCGACGAACTGGTCCAGGAGTTGAAAGCCAGGGCGGCGGCGCACCGCATGAGCCTCAGCGATTTTCTACTTGTTCGGCTGCGTGAGATTGCCGAAGAACCGCCGCTCGACGAGGTTCTCGATCGGCTCGCGGCGTTGCCGCGCCGCGAACTCGGCGTGACGGCGGCCGAATTGGTCGGCGAAGCGCGATCCGAGTGATCGTCCTGGACACGTCGGCAGCCGTCGAACTGATCCTTGCGACACCATCGGGGGCGGCAGTGAACCGGCGACTGCGTGGCGAGGCTTTGCACACCCCTGCCCACTTCGACGTCGAAGTGGTCGGTGCGATACGCCGCGCCGTCGTGCGCCGGCTGATCAGCGACCACGAAGGGCTCGTCGCCGTCGCCGATTTACAAAGTCTGCCGGTGCGGCGTTGGCCAACAAAGCGTTTCGTCAAGCGCGCTTACGAACTGCGCGGCACTCACACCGTTGCCGACGGCGCGTACGTGGCACTCGCCGAGGGTCTCGCCGCGCCGCTGATCACTTGCGACGGGCGACTGGCGAGTTCCCATGGACACGGAGCAGACATCGAATTCCTCGGCTGAGCACCGGATCGACTGCCATCAGTATGATGCGTTTGCTGCTATTCTGCAGGCATGGTGGCCATCACGATCCGCGGCATACCGGACGACGTTCGCGACGAGCTCGCCGCACGCGCCGCGCGCTCCGGGCAGTCACTGCAGGAATACCTGCGCGGGCTGCTCGTGGCGACCGTCGAGAAGCCCGCGGTCCACGACGTCGTCGCCCGCGCCCGCGCCCGGGTCAACGCGACCGGTGTGCGCCTCGACGCAGCGGCCATCCTCGCCGCCAAAGACGCCGACCGCCGGTGACCGAGCGTGTCGTCTGCGACGCCTCGGCCGTAGTTGCCGTCCTGCTCGATTCCGGCGCCGACGGTCAGTGGGCGACGACGCGTCTGGCCGAAGCGGACCTCCACGCGCCGACGCTGTTGCTCTACGAATGCGCCAACGTCATCAGGCGCGCCGAGCTCGGCGGCGTCGTCAGCGCCGACCAGGCCGCTCAGGCCCACGCCGATCTGCTGGATCTGGCGATAGAGCTCTGGCCATACGAACTGCTCGCCGGCCGCGCCTGGCAGCTGCGCGCCAACTTATCGAGCTATGACGCCGCCTACGTCGCGCTGGCCGAGATCCTGGCGGCGCCGCTGGTGACCCTGGACCGGCGGCTTCTGCGAACGCCGGGAATTCGGCTTTCTCAACTACCGAGACCCGACGATCGGGAAGCGACGTAATCTCCGCCGTCGCCGTCGGGGCTCTCCACCGAGGGCCCGGAGCCCAGTAACGGCCTACCGGCCACCTCCGGGGCGAAGGCCAGGGTGACGGCGCCGACGACCCCCGCGAACATCAGCATGTACGCCGGCCACATCGCGTTGCCGGTTCCGGCGACCAGCGTCTCGGCGACCAACGGGGTGGTGCCGCCGAAGGCCGACACCGCGATGTTGAAGCCGATGGACACGGCGCCGTAGCGCACGTTGGTCGGGAACAGCGCGGGCAGGATGGCCGGCTCGAGGCTGCTCAAAAACAGCATTGGGAGCCCCACGAGCAGGACGCCGGCGAACTTCGTCGGATACGCCGCGCCGAAACGCATCAGCGAAAACGCCGGTATCGAGACGGCGACGAGCAGCCCGCAGCCCGTCCACATCAGCGGTTTGACCCCGACGCGGTCCGAAAGCATGGCGACGAACAGCACGCCGACGGTCAGCACGGCCAGCACGATGAGGACCATCACCAGCGCCACCGTGTCCCCGACGCTCGCGGTCTTCTTGAGGTAGGTCGGCACGTACCCGCTGACCATGTAGCTGGTGTCGGTGACCGCGAGCTCCACGCCCAAGCAGATCAACAGCCCCTTCCACTGCCGCACGACCGTCTGCACGAACTGCTTGCGACCGGAGATCGGCGGCTGGCGTGCGTGCATCTCCTCGTAGTCGGGCGACTCGTCGATGCGCTTGCGCAGGTACACCGCGATCAGGCCGAGCGGCGCGGCCAACAGGAACGGCACGCGCCAGCCCCAGGCCAGCATGTCGCTCGTCGGCAGCGCGGTCTGCAGCGCCGTCACCAGCGCGGCGCCCACCACGAAACCGGCCAGCGTGCCCACCGGGAGGAATCCGGCGAGCATTCCGCGCTTGTGGTCCGGGGCGTGCTCGGCGATGTAGGTCATGGCGCCCGCATACTCGCCGCCGGACGACAGCCCCTGGCAGATCCTGACGACCGTGAGCAGGATCGGCGCCCACACCCCGATGGTGTGGTAGACGGGAAGCACACCGGTCAGCGACGCGCACACCGCCATCAGCGAGATCGTCATCACCAGCACCGGCTTGCGCCCGATGCGGTCGCCGAGCGGGCCGAAGATGAACCCGCCCAGCGGCCGCACGACGAACCCCGCCGTCATCGTCCCGAACGTGGCGATGAGGTTGCCGGCCTCGGAGTTTTCCCCGGGATAGAACTTCTGCGCGAGGATGGTCGCGACGAGGCTGAACAGCGTGAAGTCGTACGCCTCCATGAAGTTGCCGATCGCGGTGCCCTGGATCGAGCGATGCGTGGCACGGGCGTCGACCACCGTGACCTCGTCGTGTGTACCGCGGCGAGCCTTGCCCGCTTTTGGATTCATTGGGTATCAGGCTTACCCGAAACGTTGCCCGGCTATGCGACCGCCCCGGGCGGAGGAGGATCACAGTCATGGCTGCACGAGCATCGATGTTGGCGACGGCCGGCGCGCGGTTGCTGCGCTCCCGACGGCTGGTGCGCGCCCCCGTCTGGATCTACAAGGCCCGCGCCGGCGCGCTGTTCGGCGCGCGCATCCTGATGCTCGAACACATCGGGCGCAAGTCGGGCGCGCCGCGCTACGCCGTGCTGGAGGTCGTCGACCACCCCGCCCCCGACGTCTACGTCGTCGCATCCGGCTTCGGCCGAAAGGCCCAGTGGTTCCGCAACATTGAGGCCAACCCGCGCGTTCGGGTGTACGCCGGCAGCCGGGCGCCGCGGCGCGCCACCGCGCGCGTTCTGGCCCAGGACGAAGCCGACCGGACGCTGGCCGCCTACCGCGACCGGCACCCCCGGACTTGGGAACGGTTCCGCCCGGTGCTGGAGCAGACGCTGGGCGCGGCGATCACCCACACCGACGCCCCGCTGCCCCTGGTCGAATTGCGGGTGGACTAGCCGGTGCTTTCATCGAAACTGCAACCAGCGCGCCTCCGCCGCCGAAATCGCGATCTGAGCGCAGGATCGATGCGCATCGGCCTAGCGCGTGTCCGGCCCCTTGACCGTCATCGCGGCGAACGTGGCCAGAAACGTCGCGGCCGGAAGCGTGTTGACGATTTTGTCGCGGACCCGGATGTGCGCGCCCACCGCCAGGACGAAGTACAACGTCAGCATCGCCGTCGTCAGCCTCGCCAGGGCCGGGAACCGGGTGACCGACAACAGTCCCAGCGCCGCGGCGGCCTTGACCACGGGCAGCACGCGCCGGACGTCGTCGGGCACCCCGAGGGTGTCCAGGACCTTCTTGATCGGGGCCACCTGGACCCCGCAGGCCACGGCGTCGCCGGCGTGGAAAGCGGCAAGCGCCACATAGGTTTTCGGTGAAGTCAGGACACTCATGCCCGAAAGCCTATTGGGTCAGCTCGGGCGGCGCACCCGGCTGGCCGTCGACCGGCTGCCGCGCGATCGCCTCGGCCTTGGCCACGGCCTGGGCGATCGCCGGGTCGGTCTCGGTGGAGAACCAGTCGGCGACTTCGGCGTCGTCGTCGCCGGCGTGCTTGGGCGCGTCATCGACCGGCGACGGCTGGAACCGGAACACCCCGTCCTCGCCCGGAGCGCCGAGCAGCTTGGTGAACCCCTGCAGCGCCGCGCTGAAATCGCTGGGCACCACCCACACCTTGTTGGCGTCACCGCGCGCCATCTCCGGCAGCGTCTGCAGGTACTGGTAGGCCAGCATCTCCGGGGTGGGCCTGCCGGCCTTGATCGCGGCGAACGTCTTCTCGATCGCCTTGGCCTGCCCCTGCGCCTGCAGGTAGGCGGCGGCGCGCTCACCCTGCGCGCGCAGCATCCTCGACTGCCGATCGGCCTCGGCGGCCAGGATCGCGGCCTGCTTGGCGCCCTCGGCGGCCAGGATCTGCGCCTGCTTGTTGCCCTCGGCCTCCTTGATCGCCGACTCGCGCATGCCCTCGGCGGTCAGGATCATCGCCCGCTTCTCGCGGTCGGCCTTCATCTGCTTTTCCATCGACGCCTGGATCGATGGGGGCGGGTCGATGCTGCGCAGCTCGACCCGGGCGACGCGCAGGCCCCAGCGGCCGGTCGCCTCGTCGAGCACGCCGCGCAGCTGGCCGTTGATCTGGTCCCGGGAGGTCAGGGTCTGCTCGAGCGTCATCCCGCCGACCACGTTGCGCAGCGTGGTCGTGGTGAGCTGCTCGACGCCGACGATGTAGTTGCTGATCTCGTAGACGGCCGCCTGCGGCACGGTGACCTGGAAGTAGACCACGGTGTCGATGTTCAGCGTCAGGTTGTCCTCGGTGATCACCGGCTGCGGCGGGAACGACACCACCCGCTCGCGCAGGTCCACGCGGGCGCGCACCCGGTCGATGAACGGCACCAGCAGCGTCAGTTGCCCGCTGACCGTGCGGCTGTAGCGACCCAGGCGTTCGATCACCGCCGCCTCGGCCTGCGGGATCAGGGCGACGGACTTGGCCACGATGATGATCCCGAAGATCACCAGCGCGAGCGCCACCACCAATAGAACGACCATCTTTTCCTCCTGTTTTTTCAGAGGGTTACACGCCCTTGAACACCACCGCTGTGGCGCCGCTGATCTGCATGACGGTGACCCGTTCGCCGGGCTCGTACACGTCGTTGTCGTTGAGCGGCCGCGCCGTCCACACCTGGCCGTCCAGCTTCACCTGGCCTTCGTCGCGCGCGACGCGGTCGAGCACCAGCGCGCTCTTGCCCTCCAGCGCGGCGATGCCGGTCGGCAGCCCTTTGGCGGGCGCGAGCCGTCGCCGCAGCGCGGGCCGCACCCCGATCATCAGCAGGATCGACACGGCCACGAACACCGCCGCGTTGGCCCAGACCGGCCAGCCCAGCAGCCAGGTGCTGCCCGCGGCGGCCAGCGCGCCCCCGGAAAGCATCAGCAGGGACATATCGCCGGTGAGCGCCTCGGCACCGGCAAGCACCAGCGCGAATATCAGCCAGATCACCGCGGCGGGCATGCGGCCAGAATACGCGTAATCCGACTTTGCCGGACCAAACAACTACACTCCGAGAACATGTGGTGTCCCAGTGTCTCGCTGTCCCTGTGGGCCAACGCCTGGCTCGCGGGCAAGGCCGCGCCCGACGATGTCTTGGACGCGTTATCCCTCTGGGCGCCAAAGCAATCGGTCACCGCGTATGATGCCGTCGCCGCGGGCCACACCGGGCTGCCGTGGCCCGACGTCCACGACGCCGGGACGGTCACGCTGCTGCAGACGCTGCGCGCCGCGGTCGGCCGGTCCCGCGCCCGCGGGACGATCAACGTGGTGCTGCCCGTGCCCGGCGACGTGCGGGGGCTGGCCCCGGGGACGCAGTTCGAATCCGACGCCCTGGCCGCGGGCGAGGCCGTCATCATCGCCAGCCCCGACGATCCCGCCGCCGCCATCGGGCTGGTCCCCGAGTTCAACTACGGCGAACTCGACGAGGTCGACGACGGCCTGCCCGAACTGTGCGGGCTGGCGTGGACGGTTTATTCGCTGCCGGGCGCGCCCGTACTCGACCACTACGAGCTCGGCGACGCCGAGTACGGGCTGCGGTCGGCGGTGCGATCGGCCGCCGACGCCCTGGGCACCCTCGGGCTCGGCGCCGCGTCCGACGTCGACGATCCGCGGGGACTCGTCGAGCAGCTGCTGGAATCCTCACGGCAACACCGCATTCCCGACCACGCGCCGACTCGCGCGCTGCGGGTGCTGGAGAACGCCGCGCACGTCGACGCGATCATCGCGGTCAGCGCGGGCCTGGCCGGGATCGGCCCGCAATCGTCGTCGCAGGCCCAGATCGCGACCGACGCGCTGCGGCCGCTCACCGCGGTGGTGCGCTCGGCGAGGATCGCGGCGGTCACCGCGATCCTCTACTCCGCCTGGGCGGACTAGGTCTGCTGCGGCGCCGCGCAATGCGGCGGGCGGCACGGTTCGCCGTCGGTGCTGGCAAAGCAGCCCGGCACCGGATCGGTGCCGCTCACCCGGCGCGGCGCGCGCCCGTGGCGGAGCTCGTCGATCAGGTCGGCGGCCAGGCGGGCGAACCGCCGATCGGCGTTGGGCGTTGCGGCCCGGGCAAACGCGATTCCGGCGGCCTCGGCCTGTAACCGCAACTCGTGGTCGAGATCCCAGACGACCTCGATGTGGTCGGCAACGAACCCGATCGGGCAGACGACCACGGCCTGGGGGGTGATCGCCCTGAGGTGGTCGGCGACGTCGGGTTGCAGCCATGGAATCTGGGGCGGGCCCGACCGAGACTGCCACACCAGGTCGTAGTCGGCGTATCCGGCCGCGGCCGCGACCAGCCGTGCGGCATACGCGACTTGGCGGCTGTACAGCCGCGGGCCGCAGCGTTGGTCGGCGGCCACCGGGATCGAGTGCGCGGTGAACACCAACCGGGCGCCGGCGGGCACCGCTTTCGCGGCGTCGGCGACGGCGCCGGCGAACATCTCCACGAAAAGCGGATGGTCGAAATAGGTTCGCAGCTTGACCAATTCGGGCGCGCCGGGTCCCGCCGCCGCGCGGGCCCGGGCGATGTCCTCGACATACTGCGTGCAGCTGGAGTACCCGCTCCACGCCGACGTGGTGAACACCGCGGCACGACGAACGCCGTTGTCCCGCATGGCGGTAACGGCGTCTTCCACGTAGGGCTCCCAGTTGCGGTTGCCGAAGTAGACCGGCAACTGCTGCTCGGCCTCCAGCTGCGCGATCAGCGCCCGGTTGATGCCGTTGATCGGCGAGACTCCGCCGAAATGCAGGTAGTGCTCGGCGACGTCGTCGAGGCGTTCCGGCGGGACGTTTCGGCCGCGGGTGACGTTCTCCAAGAACGGCCGCACCTGCTCGGGCCCCTCCGGGCCGCCGAAGGACAGCAGCAGGACGGCGTCAAACTCCATTGCGATTTACAGCAATTGGGTGCTGGCGCCGCCGTCGGCGTAGATGACGGTCCCGGTGGTGGCGGGCAGCCACTCGGACAGCAGCGCGCACACCGTCTTGGCCACCGGCGTGGCGTCCTTCATGTTCCAGCCCAGCGGCGCGCGCTGGTCCCAGCCCTCCTCGAGCAGGTGTATCTGCGCGCCGGCCTCCTCGCCGAGCGCGCCGCCGACGATGGCGCTCATCGCCAGCGTCCGGATCGGCCCGGCCGCAACCAGATTGGAGCGCACGCCGTAGCGGCCGGCCTCGCGGGCCACGAACCGGTTGACGGACTCCAGCGCGCTCTTGGCGACGGTCATCCAGTTGTAGGCCGGCATCGCGCGCGACGGGTCGAAGTCCATGCCGACGATCCCGCCGCCGGGGTTCATGATCGGCAGCAGCGCCTTGGCCAGCGACGCATACGAATACGCCGAGATGTGGATGCCCTTGGCGACGTCCTCGTACGGGGCGTCGAAGAACGGGTTGATGCCCATCCCGGTCTGCGGCATGAAGCCGATCGAATGCACCACGCCGTCGAGCTTGTTGCCCTCACCGATCACCTCGGTCACCCGGTCGGCCAGCGTGGCCAAATGCTTCTCGTCTTGCACGTCGAGCTCGATCAGTGGGGCCTTGTTCGGTAGCCGGTCGGCGATGCGCTGGATGAGCCGCAGCCGGTCGAACCCGGTCAGCACCAGTTCGGCCCCCTGCTCCTGGGCCACCCGCGCGATGTGAAACGCGATCGAGGAGTCGGTGATGATCCCGGTGACCAGAATCCGTTTGCCTTCGAGCAGTCCTGCCATGTCCGTCCTTAATGCCTTGTGTCGTAATGAAAATCAGTGGCCCATGCCCATGCCGCCGTCGACCGGGATGACCGCGCCGGCGATGTAGCTCGCGTCCTCGGACGCCAGGAAGCTGACCACCCCGGCGACCTCGGTGGCGGTGCCGACCCGCTTTGCCGGGATGAACTCGAGTGCCCCCTTCTGGATCCGCTCGTCCAGGGAGCGGGTCATCTCGGTGTCGATGTAGCCGGGGGCGACCACGTTCGCGGTCACCCCGGCCTTCGACAACTCGCGGGAAATCGAGCGGGCCATGCCGATGAGGCCGGCCTTGGCGGCCGCGTAGTTGGACTGGTTGCCGATGCCCCAGCTGCCGGAGACCGAACCGATGTAGATGATCCGGCCGAACCGCTTTTTCTGCATGCTGCGCGCCGCACGCTGGGTCACCCGGAACGCGCCGGTGAGGTTGGCGTTGATGACCTCCTCAAACCGCTCCTCGGTCATCCGGATGAGGAATGCGTCCTTGGAGATGCCGGCGTTGGACACCAGCACCTCGACCGGGCCCTGGTGCTCCTCGACCTCGGTGAAGGCGCGGTCGACGGCGTCGTTGTCGGTGACGTCGCACTCGACGCCGAACAGCCCGTCGGGCACCCCTGATCCCCGGTGCGTGACGGCCACCTTGTGCCCGTCGGCGGCCAACCGCTGCGCGATCGCCAGACCGATCCCCCGGTTTCCGCCCGTCACCAGGGTCGAACGGGACACGAACGCGGGTCTGCCGTAGTCGGAGTCAGTCACCCCGCCAACCTATCGTTTCAGTGCGGTCCGCCTGAAATCTCCCCCTCTCGCGCGCGTAACGTCATGGCGAAACAATGAGCGGGATTCCGCCCTGGCGTTACGTGAGCGTCGGGCTGTCGGTGTGGCTCAGCACACTTTCGTCATGACTGACCCGTTCGTGGGCAGCGAAGCCCGGGCCGCGCAGCTAGTGACTCGCCACGAGCTGCGAAGCCGTTACGTCGCCCTTTTCCGGGACGTGTACCTCCCGCGGGACACCGAACTGACAGCGGTGCGGCGCGCCAAAGCAAGCTGGCTGCGCTCGCGGCGCCGCGGCATCCTGGCAGGTTTCTCCGCTTCCGCTCTGCATGGCGCTCGGTGGATCGATCCATCGCGGCCGGCCGAGATCATCGATACCAACCGCCGCCAAGCCGCCGGGGTGCGCGTCTGGGAAGAACGCATCGAGGCCGACGAGATCACCGTCATCGATCAGATGCGCATCACGACGCCCGCGCGCACCGCGCTTGATCTGGCCCGCCGCAATCCGGCGGGCATCGCGATCGCCGCGATCGACGCGCTGGTCCAAGCGACCGAGTTGAAGATGGCAGACGTCGAGCTGCTCGTCGACCGCTACCGCGGCCGCCACGGCATGAAGGCCGCCAGAGCGGCTCTCGAACTCGTCGACGGCGGGGCTCAGTCGCCGAAAGAAACCTGGTTACGGCTCTTGCTGGTGCGCGCCGGATTTCCCCGTCCGCAGACGCAAATCGCGGTGCGCAACGAATGGGATTGGGCCGAAGCGTATTTGGACATGGGATGGGAGGACATCAAGGTCGCGGTCGAGTACGACGGCGATCATCATCAATCCAGTCGCTATCAATACGTGAAGGACATCCGTCGCCTGGAGATGCTCGAACGCTACGGGTGGATCGTCGTTCGGGTCATCGCTGAAGACCACCCCGACGACATCACCCGTCGAGTGGCCCAAGCGCGCGCCCGCCGCATGTAACGGCAGGGCGAAATATGGAGCTAAGTTTCGCCCCGGCGTTACGTCCGCGGAATAGGGCTAGGTCGGCAGCCGGCGGTTGATCAGCAGCGCCGCCCCCGCCGCCAGCGCCAGCACCAGCGCGCCCAGGCGCAGCCAGCTCGCGCTGGCGTCACCCTTGATCGTCTCGTAGCCGATCTGCTGCTGCAGCGAGGCGTAGACGGCCTTCAGCTCGGCCAGGCTCGCGGCGTTGTACCAGCTCCCGCCGGACAGCTCGGCGACCTTCTTCATGGTGGAGTCGTCGACCGGGACGGGCTGGCGCTGATCGTTGATCTCGACGAAGCCGTAGGGGGTGCCGAACGAGATCGTCGAGATCGGTACGCCCTGGTCCTTGGCGGTGCGCGCGGCGGTGAAGGCGCCCTTGGGGTTGTCGGGGTTGGTCGGCATCGTCTCCTTGCCGTCGGAGAACAACACGATGCGCGCCGGGGGCGGCGTGTCGCCGCCGCCGATCACCGCGCCGACCGTGGCGATGGCCTGCAGCGCGGTGAAGATGCCCTCCCCGGTCGCGGTGCGGTCGGCGAACTGCAGCTTGTCCAGCGCGTTCTTGGTCGCCTCCCGGTTGGTGGTCGGCGACACCAGCACGGTCGCGGTGCCCGCGTACTCGATCAGGCCCAGGTTGATCCCCGGGGTCAGCTCGTCGGCGAACGCCTTCGCCGCCTCCTGCGCGGCGGCCATCCGGTTGGGCGCGACGTCGGTGGCGCGCATCGACTGCGACACGTCGATCACCAGCATCACCACCGCGCGGTTGCGGGGGATCCGCACATCGTTGGTGGGCCCCGCCATCGCGACGGTGAACAGCACCAGCGAGGTCACCAGCAGGATCGCCGGCACGTGCCGCCACCGCGATGGCCGCTGCGGGGCGACGCTTTCCAGCAGCTCCATGTTCGCGAACCGCAGCATCCGCCGCTGGCGCGCCAGCTGCAGCACGATGTACAGCGCGGCCAACCCGGCGACGACGAGGAGAAAAAGGAAGAACCACGAATGCGCGAAGCCCGACAACGTCATCGGGCCCAGCAGGGGCAAGGTCATATCCGAGTCACTGCCGCCCGGCCAGTGCCCCGCGCCGGCGGGACTCGACAAAGCGGACGATGTCGGCGATCCAGTCCCGGTCGGTGCGCAGGGTCAGCACCGGCGCCCCGCAGCTGCGGAAGGTGCGCGAAACCTCCTCGCGATGCGCCGCGGCGGCCTTGGCGAAGTCGTCACGCAGCTGGGCGTCGATGGTGAACTCGCGGGTGACGCCGGACTCGGCGTCCTGCAACACGACGTCGCCGACGTCGGGCAGCTCGACGTCGCGGGGATCGAGCACCTCGATGGCCAGCACCTCGTGGCGGGCCGCGATCGCGCGCAGCGGCCGCGTCCAGTTGATCGGGCCGAGGAAGTCGCTGATGATCACGGCCATGCCGCGGCGGCGTTCGGGCCGGCGCAGCGCGTCGATGGCCGTCGCCAAATCCCCGCGCACCCCGACCGGCGCCTTGGGCGTCGTCGCGATGGTCCGCAACAGCGTCTGCTCGTGTTGGCGCCCGGAGCGGGCCGGCACGCGGGTGATGGTCGCGCCGGTGGACACAATCGCGCCGAGCCGGTTGCCGCCGCCGCTGTTGAGGAACGTGATCGCCGCGGCGGCCGCCACGGCCAGGTCGCGCTTCTCGCACACCGTGGTGCCGAAGTCCAGGCTGGCCGACATGTCGATCACCAGCCAGGTCTCCAGCTCACGGTCGGCGATCATCTGCCGCACGTGCGGGTGGGTGGTGCGCGCGGTGACGGCCCAGTCCATGCGCCGGACGTCGTCGCCGGGCTGGTACTCGCGCGACTCCCCCGGCTCGCTGCCCGGCCCCGGGATCAGCCCGAGGTGATCGCCGTGCAGGACGCCGTCGAGCTTGCGCTTGACGGTGAGCTCGAGCGTGCGCAGGGCTGCCGAGAGCTTCGGGTCGTCGATCTGCCCGCGCTGGAACGACGGCGGGCGGTTGGCCGCGGGCTTCCCGGCGGGGGCTGGATCCGTCACCGACCGCTGGCCGCGCCGGCGGCCTGCATCACGGGCGGCACCGAATGACCTTGCTGCGGAATGGCATTCACCTGCGGCAGGGCAACCGTCTGCAGGACGCGGTTGATGACGATCTCGGGCGAGATCTCGTCGGCCAGCGCGTCGTAGGTGAGCACCAGGCGGTGGCGCAGCACGTCGGGGATGACCTCCACCACGTCCTGCGGGATGACGTAGTCGCGGCCGCGCACCAGCGCCAGCGAGCGGGCCCCGGCGATGATGCCCAGCGAGGCGCGCGGGGACGCGCCGAACGAGATCCAGGTCTTGACGTCGTTCATGCCCAGCTGCTCGGGGTGGCGGGTGGCGGTGACGACGCGCACCACGTAGTCGACGAGCGCGTGGTGGACGAAGACGTTGGACGCGATGTCCTGCAGCCGCAGCAGGTCGCCGGTGTTGAGGATCTGCTTGGGCACCGGCGGCTTGACCCCCATCCGGTAGATGATCTCGCGCTCCTCCTCCGGCGTCGGGTAGCCGACGTTGATCTTGAACAGGAAGCGGTCGCGCTGGGCCTCGGGCAGCGGGTAGACGCCCTCGTGCTCGATCGGGTTCTGCGTCGCCATCACCAGGAACGGGTTGGGCAGCGGGAAGGTCTTGCCGCCGATCGACACGTGGCGCTCCTGCATGACCTCGAGCAGCGCCGACTGCACCTTGGCGGGCGCGCGGTTGATCTCGTCGGCGAGCAGGAAGTTGACCACCACCGGGCCGAGCTCGGTGTCGAACTCCTCCTTGCCCTGCCGGTAGATGCGGGTACCGATGATGTCGGTGGGCACCAGGTCGGGGGTGAACTGGATGCGCGCGAAGGTCCCGCCGACCACCCGCGCGAAGGTCTCCACGGCCAGGGTCTTGGCCACGCCGGGAACGCCCTCGAGCAGGACGTGCCCCTTGGACAGCAGGCCGACCAGCATCCGCTCGACGAGCTGGTCCTGGCCGACGATGATCCGTTTGACCTCGAAGATGGCCCGCTCGAGCGTGTGGACCTCGGCGGCCAGGCCGTTACCGCCGCCGGGGGGCGCCTCATGCGCGGGAGGGCCGGACTGGCCCGGGTAGTTGCTGGCGCCCGGGGGCGGCCCACCTGCTGTTGTCATGAAGAACCCTCCACAGCTCAATCGGACACGACTGCCGGGCAGCGACGTGCCCTCGTCCAACTATTCCAGGCCTGCGTAATTCCGTCGACGCTCGCCCAGCTGATGGTCGCCGGCCCCGCTGATCAGTACTCGATGATCCTAGTCAGGAACGGCGTCATGCCGGGCTTGCGCACCGGGCTGACGGTGACCTTGCCGGCGAGGCTGGAGGCCTCCAGCATCTGGCCGTTGCCCAGGTACATGGTGACGTGCTGGCTGCCGCCCGGGCCGTAGAAGATCAGGTCGCCGCGCCGGGCCTCGTTCTGCGGAATGTGGCGGCCGAAGTTGTACTGGTCGCCGGAGAACCGCGGGATCAGCACGCCGACGCCGGCGAACATGTACCGCATCAGGCCCGAGCAGTCGAAGCCGGTGATGTTGGCGCCGTCGCCGACACCTTTGCTCGGGCCGTTCGGCGAACCGCCGCCCCACGAGTACGGCACCCCCATCTGCGAGCCGCCGCGCTTGATCACGTACTCGATGGCCTGCCGGCCGTTGGCCCGCGGGATCCGGCTGGGGCTGGTCGCGCCCGGGTCGGCGGCGGGTGGGCTGCCGCCCAGGTTGATTCCGAGCCCGCCGAGGAATTGGCGGCCCAGGTCCAGCGTGGTCTGGGTGGCCTGGGCGGTGGCCTGCAGCGAGGCATTGGCGACCGCGAGCGGATCGCCCGGGGCGCCCGCGCTGATGGTGGCCGGCAGGGTGGGATCCCACGCGCCGGGGTCGGCGCCGGCCGGGGCGGCAATGGACAACGTCAGCCCGGCTACCACCGTGACGCTGGAGGCCAGGTGGATCAGGCGAAACCGCTTGCGGCGCATAGCTCCTCGTTCAGTACTCGATGTAGCGGACCACATACGGCGTCATCCCGCTGGTCCGCACCGGGGCGACGCGGACCTTCAAACCGATGTCGGGGGCCTCGAGCATCTGTCCGTTGCCGAGGTAGATCGTCACGTGCTGGCTGCCGCCCGGGCCGTAGAAGATGACATCGCCGCGGCGCATCTGGGACGACGGGATCTTGCGGCCCAGGTTGTACTGCGAGCCCGAATAGTGGGGCAGCTTGATGCCGACCCCGGCGAACGAATACAGGACCAGGCCCGAACAGTCGAAGCCGGTGATGCCCGCGCCGGAGTCGATCCCCTTGCTCGGGCCGGCCGCGTTGCCGCCGCCCCACGAGTAGGGCACCCCGATCTGCGACATGCCGCGCCGGATCACGTATTCGGAGGCCTGCCGCCCGTAAACCCGCGGAATCCGCGACGGGCGGCCAGGGGCGGGGTTGGTGATGCCGGTGTCGTCGGGCTTGAGGATGCCCAGCTGCTGCAGGAAGCTGCGGCCCATGCCGGCCGTCACCTGCGTCGAGGTCGCCGAGATGCCGAGCACCTGGTTCACCACCGCGATCGGGTCGCCGGGCACGTTGGCGCTGGGCACCATGGGCAGCGTCGGGTCCCACAGCCCGTCCCACTGACGGCCGCCGCCGGGCGGCGCGCTGGCCGGCGCACCGGGGTCCCACCGGTCGCCCGAGGCCGGCACGGCCGCACCGCCCCGGCCCGCCGCCCATTCGCGCTTGGCCGCCTCGAGTTTGGCCTGCGCCTCGTCCCGCTCGGCGGCCAGGCGGGTCGCCCGCTCACGCTGTTCGTCGAACTTGCGCTTGGAATCGGTGAGCGCCGCCACCGCGGCGTCCTGGCTGGCCTTCGCGTCGGTCGCGGCCTTGTCGGCCTTCTGCTTGGCCAGCCGCGCCGCCGACTCCTTGTTCACCTGCTCGGTGCGGGCCCGCTGCAGCTTGTCCATCACGGCCTGGGAGCTGGCGGTCAGGGTCCGCGACGCGCTTTCGGTGGCGATGATGTCCTCGGGGCTGGTCGCCGTCAGGTAGCTGCCCGACGGCCCGTTCATATAGGTGGCCGCCGCGAAGGTGTCGAAGCGCCGCTGCGCCGCGGCGATCGCCGTGTTGGCGTCGTTGACCGCCTGCCGGCTGTCCTGAAGGTCGTGGTCGGCGGCGACCGCGTTGTCCCGAGCGGTCTCCACGTCGACGAGGGCCTTGTTGACGCTTTCCTGCTCGGTCTCGATCTCGGCGGTCAAGTCTTCCAGCCGCTGGTTGGCCTTGGCGACGTTCGCGATCAGCGCGGCGAGGCCGTCGGCCGCGGGGTCGCCCTGCGCCAGGCCGGGGGTGCACACCAGCATGGCCACGCTCAGCACCGAGGGCAGCAGCGGCCGGACCAGCCTGGCGGCCGGTCGCGCGGCGGAGCCCGAGCGGATGCTTCTCATTCGAGTCAGGTCTCCTACGGCTCAGCGCGGGCGGCGGAAGGCACGGTCATTCACGGGGGGCGGCCATAACAACACAAGCATCATTTGCACCGTACGTCACACATGACGCGTGGGAAACGCCCGTCACAAACTGCACTCTTGACGTGCGTTTAATGTGACCGAACGGTGACCTGCTGGGTTTGCCGCGCCGGACCGTGGCCGTCCGGCCGCCGGGGCGGCTGGAGCCGGATGGCCGTGCTAGGCGCCGGTGCTAGGCGCTGCCGGTCGCGTCGGGCGGGTCGTCGGGCCCGCCGGCCGGGGTTGCTGCGCGCCTGCCGCGCACCTGCAGGAAGCGGGTGCCGACCGCCGCCGCGAACACGAAGACCAACAAGAAGATGGTCAGCCCCGTCCAGGGGAACTCCGGCGCGCTCAGCTCGTGCAGAAAGTGCTGCGCCGAGACCACCGGGTTACCCGTCTTGGCGATGTCCTCGCCCGCCTCGAGGGTGACCCGCGGGAACTGCGTGCTGTAGCTGCCGACGTAGTTGGGGCTCAGGGTCAGCACCGTGGCGTCGTGGTAGTCGGCGCCGACGACGGTCGAGATGTCGCGCAGCGGCGTGTCGTTCGGGGGGTTGTGGTCGAGCAGCACGATCTTGAGGTTGATGCCCCCGGCGCGCGCCTGGTTGACCACGTCGAGCAGCCCGGCCATGGCCGGCGGCGGCGCGCTGACGCCGTCGGCGGCGACCTGGGCCTTGATCGCGGCCATGTCGACGTCTTGCGGAATGTAGGCGGGCAGGAACTGTTGACCCGTCATCGTGTCCCTCCTGGCGCGGTGCTACAGGCACGGTACGCGCCCCGGGTCCGCCGGATCGCGCGTGGCATGCCGCGACACATAAACCTCGCACACGACGCGCCGGCGCCGGTCGCCGTGTGTTATGTCTCGCGCGGACAACGCACCGGGAAATCCCTCAACTGAGCATCCACGGGGGTTTAAAGGCGCGGCTTGCGAGACAAGACTGGACTACGAGGTGCCCGCCGTAATGCAGGACAAGCGTACTGTTAAAGTAGCACCGCGCCGCCGGCACAGCCCGCCGGCGGAAGAATTTAATCCTTGGGAGTTGAAGTGACTAGCAAAGATTCTGTGAACTCGTTCGGAGCCCGCGACACCCTCAAGGTCGCCGACAAGAGTTACCAGATCTATCGCCTGGACGCCGTCCCCAACACCGAGAAACTCCCCTACAGCCTCAAGGTCCTCGCCGAGAACCTGCTGCGCAACGAGGACGGCAGCAACATCACCAAGGACCACATCGAGGCCATCGCGAACTGGGATCCCAAGGCGGAGCCCAGCATTGAGATCCAGTACACCCCGGCGCGCGTGGTGATGCAGGACTTCACCGGCGTCCCGTGCATCGTCGACCTCGCCACCATGCGCGAGGCGATCGGCGAGCTCGGCGGCGACGCGGAGAAGGTCAACCCGCTGGCGCCGGCCGACCTGGTGATCGACCACTCGGTGATCGCCGACCTGTTCGGCACCGCCAACGCCTTCGAGCGCAACGTCGAGATCGAGTACGAGCGCAACGGCGAGCGCTACCAGTTCCTGCGTTGGGGGCAGGGCGCTTTCGACGACTTCAAGGTGGTGCCCCCGGGCACCGGCATCGTGCACCAGGTCAACATCGAGTACCTGGCGAGCGTCGTGATGGACCGCGACGGGCTGGCGTACCCCGACACCTGCGTGGGCACCGACTCGCACACCACGATGGTCAACGGGCTCGGCGTGCTGGGCTGGGGCGTCGGCGGCATCGAGGCCGAGGCCGCGATGCTCGGCCAGCCGGTGTCGATGCTGATCCCGCGCGTCGTCGGGTTCAAGCTGACCGGCGAGATCCAGGCCGGCGTGACGGCCACCGACGTGGTGCTGACGGTCACCGAGATGCTGCGCAAGCACGGCGTGGTGGGCAAGTTCGTCGAGTTCTACGGCGAGGGCGTAGCCGAGGTGCCGCTGGCCAACCGCGCCACGCTGGGCAACATGAGCCCCGAATTCGGTTCCACCGCAGCCATTTTCCCGATCGACGAGGAGACCATCTCCTACCTGCGCTTCACCGGCCGCTCCGACGAGCAGCTGGCGCTGGTCGAGGCCTACGCCAAGGAACAAGGCATGTGGCACGACCCCAAGCACGAGCCGGCGTTCTCCGAATACATCGAACTCGACCTGTCCGACGTGGTGCCGTCCATCGCCGGGCCCAAGCGCCCGCAGGACCGCATCGCGTTGTCGGACGCCAAATCTACGTTCCGCGAGCAGATCCCGAACTACGTCGGCGACGACCCCGACAAGAAGGACTACTCGAAGCTCGACGAGGCGGTCGACGAGACGTTCCCGGCCAGCGACCCGGGGGCGCTGAGCAACGGCCACGCCGACGACCACAAGCCGGCGGAGTCGGCCGCCAGGCACGCCAAGGGCCGGGTGAGCAACCCGGTCACGGTGAAGTCCGACGAGTTGGGCGAGTTCGAGCTCGACCACGGCGCGGTGGTGATCGCCGCGGTCACGTCGTGCACCAACACCTCCAACCCCGAGGTGATGCTGGGCGCGGCGCTGTTGGCGCGCAACGCCGTCGAGAAGGGGCTGGCCTCCAAGCCGTGGGTGAAGACCACGATGGCGCCGGGCTCGCAGGTCGTCCACGACTACTACGACAAGGCCGGCCTGTGGCCGTATTTGGAGAAGCTCGGCTTCTATCTGGTCGGCTACGGCTGCACCACGTGCATCGGCAACTCCGGCCCGCTGCCCGAGGACATTTCGAAGGCCGTCAACGACAACGACCTTTCGGTGGCCGCCGTGCTGTCGGGCAACCGCAACTTCGAGGGCCGCATCAACCCCGACGTGAAGATGAACTACCTGGCGTCGCCGCCGCTGGTGGTCGCCTACGCGCTGGCCGGCACCATGGACTTCGACTTCGACGAGCAGCCGCTCGGCCAAGACAAAGACGGCAACGACGTCTATCTCAAGGACATCTGGCCGTCGCAGAAGGACGTCTCGGACACCATCGCCTCGGCCATCAGCCAGGAGATGTTCACCAAGAACTACGCCGACGTGTTCAAGGGCGACGAGCGTTGGCGCAACCTGCCGACGCCCAGCGGCAATACCTTTGAGTGGGACCCGGATTCGACGTACGTGCGCAAGCCCCCCTACTTCGAGGGGATGTCGGCCGACCCCGAGCCGGTCAAGGACATCACCGGCGCGCGGGTGCTGGCGCTGCTCGGCGATTCGGTGACCACCGACCACATCTCCCCCGCCGGCAGCATCAAGCCGGGCACGCCCGCGGCGCAGTACCTCGACGAGCACGGCGTCGAGCGCAAGGACTACAACTCCTTCGGGTCGCGGCGCGGCAACCACGAGGTGATGATCCGCGGCACGTTCGCCAACATCCGGCTGCGCAACCAGCTACTGGACGATGTGGCCGGCGGCTACACCCGCGACTTCACCCAGGACGGCGGGCCGCAGGCGTTCATCTACGACGCGGCGCAAAACTATGCCGCGCAAGACATCCCGCTGGTGGTGCTGGGCGGCAAGGAGTACGGGTCGGGTTCGTCGCGCGACTGGGCGGCCAAGGGCACGCTGCTGCTGGGCGTGCGCGCGGTGATCGCCGAGTCGTTCGAACGCATCCACCGATCCAACCTGATCGGCATGGGCGTCATCCCGCTGCAGTTCCCCGACGGCAAGTCGGCGCAGGACCTGGGCCTGGACGGCACCGAGGTCTTCGACATCACCGGCATCGAAGCGCTCAACGACGGCAAGACCCCGAAGACGGTGAAGGTCAAGGCGATCAAGGACAGCTCCGGCGATCCCGGAGACGCTTTGGAGTTCGACGCGGTGGTGCGCATCGACACCCCCGGCGAGGCCGACTACTACCGCAACGGCGGCATCCTGCAGTACGTGCTGCGCAACATGCTGAAGTCGGGCTCGAAACAGGGCTAGCCCCCGACCGGGACGGGCCGCGGCCATGCCACGAGTCAGCGAGGATCATCTGGCGGCCCGGCGCCGTCAGATCCTCGACGGCGCCCGCCGGTGCTTCGCCGAATACGGCTACGACAGGGCGACGGTGCGCCGGCTGGAAACGGCGGTCGGCCTGTCGCGCGGCGCGATCTTCCACCACTTCCGGGACAAGGACGCGCTGTTCTTCGCGCTGGCGCACGAGGACGCCGAGCGGATGGCCGACGTGGCGTCCCGCGAGGGCCTCATCCAGGTGATGCGCGACATGCTCGCCGCGCCCGACCAGTTCGACTGGCTGGCCACCCGGTTGGAGATCGCGCGCAAACTGCGCAACGACCCCGTGTTCAGCCGCGGCTGGGCGGAACGCTCGGCCGAACTGGCGGCGGCGACTACGGATCGGCTGCGCCGCCAGAAGGAGGCGCAGCGGGTCCGCGACGACGTGCCCGGCGACGTCTTGCAGTGCTACCTGGAACTGGTGCTCGACGGCCTGGTGGCCCGGCTGGCCTCGGGCGAGGACCCCGAAAGGCTGTCGGCCGTGCTGGATCTCGTGGAAAAGTCGGTGCGCCGCAACTGATTTGGACGGCGGGCGTAGCGCCACTGCGAATAAGGGGACGAACTTTCGCAGTGACGCTACGCTCGCGCGGACTGTGGCCGCCCAGACGTGTGGTTGGGGCCGCCGCGACCGCGCAGCGTGGTGCCGGACTCGAGCAGCATGCTGTGAACCGATCCGTACGACTTGCCGGTGCTGGCCACCAGAGTGCGGATGCTGGCGCCGGCCTCGTACGCGTTGCGTAACTCACGCAGCAGTTGGTCGCGCGTCTTCTTCGGCTTTTTCGCCGCGCTCTTCGACGTCCCCAATGTCCCTCCCCCGCCCGGACTCGATCCCCAGCACATAGCGTAGGAACGCCGTGCCGGTCGCGGGCGGGTTTGGCCGAAATCGCTGCGCTGTTACGCCAGCTCGATGAGATCCCGGTACTCGTCGGACCAATAGTCCTCGGTGCCGTCGGGCAACAGCACGACGCGTTGCGGGTCGAGAGCCTCGGCGGCTCCCGGGTCGTGGGTCACCAGCACCACCGCGCCGTGATAGCTGCGCAGCGCGTCGAGCACCTGTTCGCGTGACGCCGGGTCGAGGTTGTTGGTCGGCTCGTCGAGCAGCAGGACGTTGGCCGTGGAGGCCACCAGGCCGGCCAGCGCGAGCCGGGTCTTCTCGCCGCCCGACAGGGTTCCCGCCGGCTGGTCGAGCTGCGCCCCGCTGAACATGAAGGCGCCCAACAGGCCTCGCAGCTCCTGTTCGCCGGACTCCGGCGCGGCGTGCCGGATGTTCTCCCAGACGGTCGCGTCGGCGTCGAGCGTGTCGTGCTCCTGCGCGAAATAGCCGATCCGCAAACCGTGTCCGGGTTCCAGCGCCCCGCTGTCGGGGCTTTCGACGCCGGCCAGCAACCGCAGCAGCGTGGTCTTGCCGGCGCCGTTGAGACCCAGCACCACCACCCGCGAGCCGCGGTCGATGGCCAGGTCGACGCCGCTGAACACCTCGAGCGAACCGTACGACTTGGAAAGCCCCTTGGCGACCAGCGGCGTGCGCCCGCAGGCGGCCGGGGTGGGGAACTTGATCCGGGCCACCTTGTCGGCGACCCGCTCCTCGTCGAGTGCGGCCATCATCCGGTCGGCGCGACGCAACATGTTCTGGGCCGCAACGGCTTTGGTGGCCTTGGCGCCGAGCTTGGCGGCCTGGGTGCGCAGCGCGGCGGCCTTGCGTTCGGCGTTGGCGCGTTCCCGGCGCCGACGCTGCTCGTCGGTGGCGCGGGCGTCCAGGTACTTCTGCCAGCCCATGTTGTAGACGTCGACCTCGCCGCGCACCGCGTCCAGGAACCACACCCGGTTGACGACGTCGGCGAGCAGCTCGACGTTGTGGCTGATCAGCACCAGCCCGCCGGTGTGCGCCCGCAGGAAATCGCGCAGCCAGCCAAGCGAATCCGCGTCGAGGTGGTTGGTGGGCTCGTCGAGCAGCAAGGTGGTCGACGATCCCGCGCCGGAGTCCGACGCGGCAAACAGGATGCGCGACAGCTCCACGCGGCGGCGCTGGCCGCCGGACAGCGTGCGCAGCTGCTGCGTCAGCACCCGTTCCGGCAGGCCCAGGCTCGCGCAGATCCGGCCGGCCTCGCTTTCGGCGCCGTACCCGCCCAGCGCCACGAACCGCTCCTCCAGCTGCCCGTAGCGGCGGATCGCGCGGTCGCGCGCGTCGTCGTCGGCGACCTCGGCCATCAACGCCTGCTGCTTTTCCAGGTCGGTGAGCAGGACGTCGAGCCCGCGCGCCGAGAGCACCCGGTCGCGGGCCAGCACGTCGAGGTCGCCTTCTTTGGGATCCTGTGGGAGATAACCGATTTCGCCGGCGCGCACGATCGACCCGGCGTACGGCTCGGTCTCGCCGGCCAGGATGCGCAGCGTCGTGGTCTTGCCGGCGCCGTTGCGCCCGACCAGCCCGATGCGGTCGCCGGGCTGCACCCGCAGGTCCGGGCCGTCGGGCGAGAGCAGAATGCGCGCTCCAGCGCGGACCTCGAGGTCCGTGGCCGTGATCACGATCCGCTCCCTGCGTTGTTACTTGTCGTCGGTGAACACCGGCGGCCTCTTCTCCGCGCGCGCGGCAACTGCTTCTTCGAAGTTGGCGGTGAGTAGGCGGACGAAGAGCTGTCCCAGGCCTTCGGCTTGCATGTGCCCCTCCAGGCTACCGGCGTCCAGTCCACTCCACAGTGTGCGCTTGGTCAACTCGATTCCCGGCCGCGAGAAGGCCGCGATGCGTGCGGCGATCGCATAGCAGGTGTCCAGCAACTGCCCCTCCGGCACCTGGCACGACACCAGCCCGATGCGCTCCGCCTCCTCGGCGGTGACGTCGCGGCCGGTCAGCATGATCTCGAAGGCGCGCGACGATCCGATGGCCCGGGGCAGCAGGTAGGAAAGGCCCAGCTCGCTGGCGGTCAGCCCGTTGTTGATGCCGGCGGCCCGAAAGTACGCGCTGGTCGAGGCCACCCGGATGTCGGCGGCCAGCGCCAGGCACAGGCCGCCGCCGATGGCGGGGCCGTTGACGGCGGCGATCACCGGCTGGTGCAGCCGCCGCAGCGCCAGGATCACGTCGTCGAGCACTTCCATCGAGCGCAGCGCGTAGGTCGGGCGGGTCAGGCTGTCGATGTGGGGCACGGTGCCCGCGGACTTGTGGTCGGCGCCCGAGGAGAACCCCCGGCCCGCCCCGGTCAGCACGACGACCCGCACGGCGTTGTCGTAGGTGACCTGCTCGAGGGCCTCCTTGAGCGGCACCATGACGTCGAACGCCATGGAATTCATCCGCTCGGGCCGATTGAGGGTTATCAGCGCGACGCCCGGCCGCGGTTGCTCCACCAGTACCAAACTCACCCGTGCAACCTAACGCGTGCGCGACGGGCTCAGACGTGCCCCATGCCGCTGGTCAGCAGGAAAACCCCCAGCGCGGCCACGACGACCCCGAGAACCGCCCGCCGGCGGGCCCGCACCCAGTCGTGCATACGCGACATCAGCGCGCGGGTCCGGGCGGGCGCGGCCAGGTGGCAGACGAGCGGGACCTCGGCGAACGCCAGCCCGACGAGCGTGTACGCCGCGGCCGCGCCCACCTGGCTGCCCAGGGCGGCGCCGGAGGCCAGGATCACCGCGAGCGCCCCCAGGTAGCGGAAGTCGGTCGTGATCACGACGCCGGCCACAAACGTCAGCCAGGGCGGGCCGGCTTGCAGCGCGCCCAGCGCGCGCGTGGACACCCGCGAGAACCCGCCTGCCGGGGCCGGGGCGGGGTCGCCGGCCGGCGTCACCGAAGGTCGGCGCGCGGCGACCCCGGTCGCGATCGCCACGGCAACGACCAGCGCCAACACGCCCGCCGCGACCTGGATCTGCCCCGCGGCGGGGCCGGCGGTGGCGATTTCCAGCCGGTGCATCGCCCGGAGGGCGACGTCGTGCAGCCCCAGCAGCGCGCCGACGCCCAGGGCGACGCCGACGGCGATCCCGCCGAGCCACAGCGCCACCAGGTGCAGGACGGGGCGCCGACGCGAAAACACCAGCAGCGCGATCGCGATCCGCCCCGGATCCACCCCCGCGACCAGCGCCAACGCGAGAACGGTGCCCCACATGGGCGGGACTCTACCGGGATCGGGGCCCCCGGACGGGCGCATGCGACGCGAACGTTAAATGTCGGCGAAATACCCCCACCGGAACTGGTTTGATCTGCTATCTTAAGCGACCGTTGGGCACGTGTCAGCAAACGGCCCGGCGAGACGTCTTGGTTAGCCGCGCGAACGACGGAAGCCGGAGCACTGGCGCCGAATGTGCTGTACCGCAACGGATTTGACTCAATGGAGGTAGGTGCGCCGTTGGGCAAAGCCGCGACAGAGCGAACCCGAGTCTTGTGAGTCCCCTGTGTCCGGTCAGTGAGACAGGTAGGGAGGGAATGTGTTCATACCGGCAGAAGACGCGTTCGGATCCATCGACGAATGGGTGCCGGACCGCGGCTCGGTGGTGTGCTGGCAACCCTCACCCGACTCGCTCGCCAAGGTCCGGCGGGCCCCGGCGAGCGCCGTGCCGGCCAGCCATCAGCAGGCCCGGCACCTGCGCAACTTTCGCGACCACGCGGACCGCGGCCTCGACATGTCGCGGCTGTGCATCGGCAGCTGGGACATGCCGGGCCGGTGCGATGTCCGGGCGCTGACGTACGTCATCAACACGCACCTGCAGCGCCACGACACGTATCACAGCTGGTTCGAGTTTGCCGACGGCGACCGCATCGTCCGGCACACCGTGGCCGAGCCCACCGACATCCGGCTGGTTCCGGTCAACCGCGGCGAGATGGCCCCGGCCGATATCCGGGAGCACATCAGCACGACACCGAGCCCGCTGCAGTGGGACTGCTTCCGCTTCGCCATCATTCAGCGCGCGGACCATTTCACCTTCTGCTTCAGCATCGACCATCTCTACATCGACGCGCAGTTCCTCGGTGCGATCCGCCTGGAGCTGTATCTGATGTACACGTCGTTGCTCGCCGGCGGTGCGCCACCGTCCCTGCCGGCCGCGGGCAGCTACGCGGACTACTGCCTCCGCCAGCACGAGTACAGCTCCGCCCTGACCCTGGACTCCCCGCAGGTGCGCGCCTGGGTCGACTTCTTCGAGCGCAACGACGGCACCCTGCCGGACTGTCCGGTGTCGCTGGGCGACGGGTCGGGGCCGTGTCAGCTGATGTTCGTCCGGGTGATGGACGAGCGCCAGACGGCCGCCTTCGAATCCGCCTGCCTGGCCGCCGGCGCCCGCTTCAGCGGCGGCGTGTTCGCCTGCGCCGCCCTGGCGCAATACGAGTTGACCGGCGCCGCAACGTATCACGGGCTCGTCGCGTGTGACACCCGCAGCAGCCGGGCGGAGTTCCTGACGATCGGGTGGTTCACCGGCTTCGTCCCGATCACCATCCCCGTCGACCCGTCGTCGTTCGGTGACACCGCCCGCGTCGCGCAACAGTCGTTCGACTCGGGCAAGGCGCTGGCCAACGTGCCGTTCCATCGGGTGCTGGAGCTGGCGCCGTGGCTGCGGATGCCGCTGGGACGCGTTCCGCTGCTCTTCCACCTCGACGCCAGCAGCCCGCCCCTGTCCACCATCGTGAAGTCGGAGTGGGGCGGGTCGAACATCAAGATCCACCACGACGGCGGCGTTCCGGCCCGATTCGACCTGCGGGTGAATCGGTACGAGAAGGAGACGCACGCGATGGTGTTCTTCCCCGACAACCCGGTCGCCCGCGAGTCGGTCGCGCGCTACATCGAAACGCTCAAATCCATCTACGTCCGCGTCGCCGAGGGCCGCGCGGTGATGCCACTGCGCGACGACCAGCGGCAGCTGGTCTGATCAGGCCTGCTCGGCCTGCACCGCAGCGTCGACGTCGAAGTCCTTGATTTGCTGGACCAGGTCCTCCAGGGCCGCCGGCGGCAGCGCGCCGGCCTGGTTGAACAGCAGCTTGCCCTTCTTGAACGCCATCAACGTCGGGATGGACTGGATCTGGGCCGCGGCCGCGAGCTGTTGCTCGGCTTCGGTGTCGACCTTGGCGAAGACGATGTCGGGGTGCTTTTCCGACGACGCGGCGAACGTCGGCGCGAACTGGCGGCACGGACCACACCAGGAGGCCCAGAAGTCGACGAGCACGATGTCGTTGCCCTCGATGGTTTCGTTGAACTGCTCGGCAGTGAGATCACGTGTTGTCACATTCGGCCCAACGTCGGCGGACGGCGCGATGTTCCCGCCGGGAGCTCAGATCAGGCCGCGCCGGATCTCGGCCGGGTCGACGCGGTAGGCCCGCAGGTGGCGCACCAGGTCGTCCATGACCGAGGGGTTGGCGATGCCGGCCTGCTTGAACACCAGCTTGCCCTTCCGGAAGGCCATGAGCGTGGGCAGCAACGCCACCTGGGCGGCGCCGACCAGGTCACGCTCGGTGTCGTAGTTGACCTTGCCGTGGACGATGTCGGGGTGTTTGTCCGACGACGCGTCGTAGGTGGGGGCGAACACGTCGCACGGCGCGCAGAGCGGCGCCCAGAAGTAGACGAGCACGTTGTCGTTGCCGTAGACGGTCCGCTTGAAGTTCTCGTTGGTCAGGTCTTGGGTAGTCACTTCCGCCCGAGCGTACGTCCCGCCGGGCGCGGTCGCCCGGCTTTTCGCGCCGCGGTCGCCCGGGGGCGCTTATCGAATTTGCCACCGGCCGAATTCACGGAAATCTCAAATCTCGTCCCGAAATATCAACCGTGCATATTGAACACATCGTGAAATATGTACGTGGGCAACTAAATTCGTCGCGGTTCCGGCCGACGATTGCGCTCCCACAGCTGCGGGAATAGCGATAGGATTTTGCCATCGCTGACGCTTCACCGGAGGTGCGGGATGTCATTTTTAGTCGCCGATATGGAGTCGCTGTCGGGGGCGGCCGGGAATCTGGCGCGCATCGGCTCGACAATTAGCGAGGTCAATTCCGCGGCGGCGGCCCAGACGACCGCCGTGGCGGCCGCGGGGGCCGACGAGGTGTCGGGCGCCATCGCCGCGGTGTTCGGCGCGCACGCCCAGAGCTATCAGACGCTGAGCGCCGAGGCCGCGGCTTTTCACGACCGGTTCGTCCAAGCCTTGGTCGGCGGCGCGCAGGCGTACGCCCTCACCGAGGCCGCCGGCACCAACCCCTTGAAGCCGTTGTTCGACGTGATCAACACGCCCACCCGGCTGCTCATCGGCCGGCCCCTGATCGGCAACGGCAACAACGGCGGACCCGGCCAGGCCGGCGAATCCGGCGGCATCCTGTTCGGCAACGGGGGCGCGGGCGGCGCCGGCACGCTCGCGGGCCAGAACGGCGGCCGGGGCGGCGACGCGGGGCTCTTCGGCGCCGGTGGCACGGGCGGCGCCAGCGGCGCCGCCGCGGTCGGCGGCGCCGGCGGCAACGGCGGGCTGCTGTACGGCAACGGCGGTGCCGGCGGCACCGGGTTCTTCGGCGGCGGCGCCGGTGGCCGGGCGTGGCTGGTCGGCAACGGCGGCGCGGGCGGGTTCACTCAATCGCTCGGAAATGCCGGCGACGGCGGCGCCGCCGGGCTCTTCTACGGCAACGGCGGGGACGGCGGCAACGGCGGGTCGAACGGCAACGGCGGCAACGGCGGCAATTCCTTCCTCGTCGGCAACGGCGGCAACGGCGGCAAGGGCGGAATCGGCGGCACCAACGGCGCCGGCGGCAATGCCGGAATCTTGTTCGGCACCAGGGGCACGTCCGGCGTGATCTAGCCCAGGTCCAGCCCTACCTACGGTTGCGTACGTTTTCCCCCGTCCGACAGACTTAGCGCTGAGCAGTCGGGCGGAGGGAATTGCGTTGGGCCACTACATCGCTAACGTCCGTGATCTCGAGTTCAACCTGTTCGACGTCCTCGACATCGGCGCCGTCCTGGGCAGCGGGCGCTACGGCGACCTCGATGAGGACACCGTCCGGACGATCCTGGCCGAGGCGGCCCGCCTGGCCGAGGGCCCGGTCGCCGAATCCTTCGCCGCCGCCGACCGCAACCCGCCGGTCTTCGACCCGGCTGAGCATACGCTCAGCGTCCCAGGCGAATTGGCCGCCACGGTGCGGGCGATCAAGGACGCCGGGTGGTGGCGACTGGGCCTCGCCGAGGAGATCGGCGGCATGCCCGCGCCGCCCCCGCTGACCTGGGCGGTCACCGAAATGATCCTCTGCGCCAACCCGTCGGCGAGCTTCTTCAACTTCGGCCCGTTCATGGCGCAGGCGCTGTACGAAGAGGGCAATGAGCAGCAAAAGCGCTGGGCGGCAATCGGTGTGGAACGCGGCTGGCAGGCCACCATGGTCCTCACCGAGCCCGATGCGGGATCCGACGTCGGGGCCGGCCGCGCCAAGGCCATCGCACAACCCGACGGCACCTGGCACATCGAGGGCGTCAAGCGGTTCATCTCCGGCGGCGACGTGGGCGACACCACCGAGAACATCTTCCACCTGGTGCTGGCCCGGCCGGAGGGCGCCGGCCCGGGCACCAAGGGACTGAGCCTGTTCTATGTGCCCAAGTACCTGTTCGACCCCGAGACGTTCGAACTCGGTTCCCGCAACGGGGTTTTCGCCACCGGGCTGGAACACAAGATGGGCATCAAGTCCTCGCCGACGTGCGAACTGACCTTCGGCGACGGCGACGTGCCCGCCGTCGGCTACCTGGTCGGCGACGTGCACAACGGGATCGCGCAGATGTTCACCATCATCGAGCAGGCGCGCATGACGATCGGCGTGAAGGCCGCCGGCACCCTGTCCACGGGCTACCTGAACGCGCTGGCGTTCGCCAGGGAGCGGGTGCAGGGCGCCGACCTCACCCAGATGGCGGACAAGACCGCGCCGCGGGTCACGATCATCCACCACCCGGACGTGCGTCGCAGCCTGATGACCCAGAAGGCGTACGCCGAGGGGCTGCGCGCGCTGTACATGTACGCTGCCGCGCACCAGGATCCCGATGTGGCGCAACGGGTTTCGGGTGCCGACCCCGACCTCGCGCACCGCATCGACGATCTGTTGTTGCCGATCGTGAAGGGGGTGAGCTCGGAGCGGGCCTACGAGGTCCTCACCGAGTCGCTGCAGACGCTGGGCGGCTCGGGCTTCCTCGTCGACTATCCCATCGAGCAGTACATCCGCGATTCCAAGATCGATTCGCTCTACGAGGGCACCACCGCCATCCAGGCGCTGGACTTCTTCTTCCGCAAGATCGTTCGCGACCGCGGCCGGGCGCTGCAGTTCCTGACGGCGCAAATCAGCGAGACCCTCGACGCCTGCGACGAGGCGCTGCGACCGCAGGCCGAGCTGATGCAGACCGCGCTCGACGCCGTCACGGCGATGACGGGCGCGCTGACCGGGTACCTGATGTCGGCCGCGCAGCACCCGACGGAGATCTACAAGGTGGGGCTGGGGTCGGTGCGCTACCTGCTCGCCGTCGGCGACCTGCTGATCGGCTGGCGGTTGCTGGTGCAGGCCGGCATTGCCCACGCCGCGCTGGCCGACGCGTCGGCCGACGACCGGCACTTCTATCGGGGCAAGATCGCGACCGCGACGTTCTTCGCCAAGAACATGCTGCCCCGGCTCACCGCGCAGCGCCGGGTCATCGAATCCCTCGATGGCGACATCATGCGCGTCTCCGAAGACGCGTTCTGACACGCACAGGTCAAACACAGCAACATCGGGTACACCTTTTCGTGGTCCAACTCACGATTGGGGGAAACGTAGATGCCCGCCAGCTGTCTCACTCCTCGGCTCACCCGGCTCGCCATCCTCGCCGTCACCGGCGCGACCGCGTTGTCCGTCGCCGCCTGCGGTTCGTCGAATCAGGCGAATCAGACGTCGACGTCCACGTCGACGTCGACGGTGACCTCGACGGCCACCTCGCAGGCGCCCGCCCAGGGCGAGGCCAAGGTCAGCGGACTGATCGCGTCGGTGGCGGGCAACTCGATCCAGGTCACCAAGGAGGACAACTCCAACGCCACGGTGAACTTCACCTCGACGACCAAGATCACCGAGGTGTCTCCGGCGACACTGAGTGACGTCACGAACGGCAGCTGTGTGACCGTGCGGCCCACGCAGGAGGCCCAGGCCGGGCAGCCGGTCACCGCGGTCTCCGTCCGCGTCAGCCCCTCGGTCAACGGCACCTGCCCGAAGCCCAAGGAGAACCAGCCGGGTTCCAGCACACCGCCGTCGAGCTCGCCGGCGCCCGCGCCCCCGAAGCCCAAGCCGCTGCGGGGCTCGGTCGCCTCGGTGACGGGCAACACGATCACTGTCGCGGGCACCGATGACCGCGGCAACACCACCCAGACGCCGGTGACGGTCGACGACAAGACGCAGTACACCAAGCTGGTCACCGCGACGCCGGACGCCATCGCGCAGGGCAAGTGCGTCACGGCGAGCGGCACCCAGGACAACGGCGGCGCGCTGCAGGCGACGACCATCAAGCTGCGCGCGGCCCAGGACGGCAAGTGCCCGGGCAAGGGGCCGCACGGCCAGGGCGGGTGATCCCCGCTACTGATTCGTGAAATCTCGCTCCGAGCGGGTATCCAGACTCAAAATCTGAAGTTCACGATCGGAGCGCGTCGATGCCTGCCCGGACGCTCAAGCCGCGACTGGCCCAAATCGCGCTGGTCGCCGTCATCGCCGCGCTCGCGTTGAGCGTCGCCATGTGCCACTCGGACGGCGCGACCAACAACGGCAACGGCGGAAAGCCGGCGGTCACGGCGGTCCCGCCCAGCCCGGCACCCGGTGCCGCGCCCCCACCGGCCCCCCCGCCGCCACCCAACGTTCCGAAGGACTACGTCGAGGGCATGGTCCAATCGGTATCGGGCGGCACCATCCAGCTCAGGACGCGCACCGGGTCGGCCACGGTGGACTTCTCGCCGCAGACCAGGGTGGTCGAGCAGACGCCGGCCAAGCTCACCGACGTCACCGAGGGCAGTTGCGTCAACGTACGTGCCACCCCGCAGAGCGCTCCTCCCCCCGCCGCGATCACCGCGCAAGCCGTGACGGTCACACCGGCGGCCGACGGGAAGTGCCCGCCGCCGGCCGGTTTCTACGGGTTGGTCAATTCGGTGTCGGGCAACACCATCGCCGTCAGCGGCCTCGGTCCCCAACCGACGCCCACCAACGTCACCGTCACCGACTCGACCACCTACAACAAGCAGACGCCTTCGAGCTCGGACGCGATCGGGAACGGCAAATGCATGGGGGCCCAGGGAACGAACACCGACGGCGCGCTGCAAGCGGTGACGATCGCCCTGCAGGCGTGCCCGCCGATGGGGCGCCCGCACCCCCACCTGCCCCACCTGCCCATCCACATTCCGTTCCACCATCACTAAGGGGACGGAGGCCCTGAGCGCGTCAGGTCAGACGGTGAAGCCGAGGGCGCGCAGCTGCTCGCGGCCGTCCTCGGTGATCTTGTCCGGGCCCCACGGCGGGTTCCACACCCAGTTGATCCGCAGCTCGTCCACCAGGCCGGCGCCGACGAGCGCACTGCGCGACTGGTCCTCGATGACGTCGGTCAGCGGGCAGGCCGGCGAGGTCAACGTCATGTCGATCAAGGCGACGGTGCCCTCGTCGCCCTCTTCGACGTTGAGGCCGTAGACCAATCCGAGATCGACGACGTTGATGCCCAGTTCGGGGTCGACGACGTCGCGCATCGCCTCCTCGACGTCGGCGAGGAATTCCTCGTCCCGCGCAGTGGTTTCGCTCATCAGCTGACCTCCTTGAAGCCGTCTCTTTCCGCCGCCCGGGCCAGGGCGTCCTTGCACGCCATCCACCCCAGCAACGCGCATTTCACCCGCGCCGGGTACTTGGCGACCCCGGCGAACGCCACCCCGTCGCCCAGCACGTCCTCGTCCCCCTCGACGGTGCCGCGCGAGGACACCATCTCGGTGAACGCGGTGATCGTCTTGAGCGCCTCGCCGAGGGTGCGGCCGATCACCTGCTGGGTCAGCACCGACGTCGAGGCCTGGCTGATCGAACAGCCCTGCCCGTCGTAGGAGACATCGGTGATGGTCTCGCCGTCGTCGGACAACGCGACCCGCAGGGTGACCTCGTCACCGCAGACCGGGTTGACGTGGAAGACCTCGGCGCCGAACGGCTCCCGCAGCCCCCGGTGCTGCGGGTGCTTGTAGTGATCGAGGATCACGTCCTGATAGATCTGTTCGAGGCGCAACGTCAGTCTCTCCCAAAGAAATCCAGTGCGCGGCGCACGCCGGCGACCAGCCGCTCGACCTCGTCGGCGGTGTTGTAGACAGCGAACGACGCCCGCGCCGTGGCGGCCAAACCGAACCGGCGGTGCAGCGGCAGCGCGCAGTGGTGCCCGACCCGGACCGCGACGCCGTCGTCGTCGAGCACCTGCCCGACGTCGTGCGCGTGCACGCCGTCGACGACGAACGACACCGGCGAGCCGCGGTTTTCCGTCGACGTGGGCCCGAGGATGCGCACGCCTTCGATGCCGGACAGGCCGTCAAGCGTGGCGGCGACGAGTTCGCGTTCGTGGGCCTCGACCGCGTCCATCCCGATGTTGTTGAGATAGCGTGCGGCCGCGGCCAACCCGACCACCTGGGAGGTCATCGGGGTGCCGGCCTCGAACCGCTGGGGCGGGGCCGCGTAGGTGCTGGCCTCCATGGTCACCGTCTCGATCATCGAGCCGCCGGTGAGGAACGGGGGCATCTCGTCGAGCAGCTCGCCGCGGCCATACAGCACGCCGATCCCGTTGGGGCCCAGCATCTTGTGCCCGGAGAACGCGGCGAAATCGACGTCGAGGGCGTGGAAGTCGACCGGCCGGTGCGGCACGGACTGGCAGGCGTCCAGGACGGTCAGCGCGCCGACGGCCTTGGCGCGGGCGACCAGTTCGCCCACCGGAGCCAGCGCCCCGGTGACGTTGGAATGGTGGCTGAACGCAACGACTTTGACTCGCTCGTCGAGTCGCAGCGAGTCCAGGTCGATGCGGCCGTCGTCGGTGACGCCGTACCAGCGCAGCGTGGCGCCGGTGCGGCGGGACAGCTCCTGCCACGGGACCAGGTTGGCGTGGTGCTCGAGCTCGGTGACGACGATCGCGTCGCCCTCGCGCACCGATCGACCGAAACGGTCGTCGCCCAGCGCGTAGGACACAAGGTTGAGCGCCTCGGTTGCGTTCTTGGTGAACACCAATTCGTCGGGATCGGCGCCCACGAAGGCGGCGATGTCGGCGCGGCCCTGTTCGTAGGCGTCGGTGGCCTCCTCCATCAGCTGGTGCGCGCCGCGGTGCACGCCGCCGTTGGACGTGGTGAGGAAGTCCCGCTCGGCGTCGAGCACCTGCAGCGGGCGCTGCGCCGTCGCACCGGAGTCCAGGTACGCCAACTGGTTTCCGCCGCGCATCACCCGCTTGAGAATGGGGAAATCGGCGCGGATCGCGGCGAGGTCCAGTCGTGACGCGGTCATGCTTACGCCCCCGCGGCCGCCTGCGGCGATCGCGAGCGCGGCGAAGCCGGGCGCTGCGGGTCGCCGCCATTGGCTTGCGTGAAGCGCACGTAGCCGTTCTGCTCGAGCTCGTCGGCGAGCTCCGACCCGCCGGATTCGGCGATGCGCCCACCCACGAACACGTGCACGAATTCCGGGTGGATGTAGCGCAGGATTCGGGTGTAGTGAGTGATCAGCAGGATGCCGCCGTGCTCGGTTTGCGCGTAGCGATTCACGCCCTCGCTGACCACCCGCAGCGCGTCGACGTCGAGCCCCGAGTCGGTCTCGTCGAGGATGGCGATCTTCGGCTTGAGCAGCTCCAGCTGCAGGATCTCGTGGCGCTTCTTCTCGCCGCCGGAGAACCCCTCGTTGACGTTGCGCTCGGCGAAGGCGGGGTCGATCTCGAGCGACGTCATCGCCGCCTTGAACTCCTTGACCCAGTGGCGCAGCTTCGGCGCCTCGCCGCGCACCGCGGTGGCCGCCGAGCGCAGGAAGTTCGACACCGAGACGCCGGGCACTTCGACCGGGTACTGCATGGCCAGGAAGATGCCGGCCCGCGCGCGCTCGTCCACGCTCATCGCCAGCACGTCCTCGCCGTCCAGCGTGATCGACCCGGACGTCACCCGGTATTTGGGGTGGCCGGCGACGGCGTAGGACAACGTCGACTTGCCGGACCCGTTCGGGCCCATCAGCGCATGCGTCTCACCGGATTTCACGGTCAGGTTGACGCCGTTGAGGATGGGAATCTCGCGTTCGGATTCGGCGGCGTTGGGGTTCTCGACGCTGACGTGCAGGTCTTTGATTTCCAGAGTGGTCATGAAGTGGCAGTCTTTTCCGTGATTTCCAGTTCGTGTTCGATGGCTGCGGTGAGGCGTTCCCGAACCTCGGGCACCGCGATCTTGGAGATGATCTCGCCGAAGAAGCCGCGGATCACCAGCCTGCGGGCCTGCTCTTCCGGGATGCCGCGGGAGCGCAGGTAGAACAGTTGCTCGTCGTCGAAACGCCCGGTGGCGCTGGCGTGCCCGGCGCCGACGATCTCGCCGGTCTCGATCTCCAGGTTGGGCACCGAGTCGGCGCGCGCCCCGTCGGTGAGCACCAGGTTGCGGTTCACCTCGAACGTGTCGGTGCCGGTGGCGTCGGCGCGGATCAGCACGTCACCCACCCAGACGGTGTGCGCGTCGGGCAGCGCGGAGTCCGGATCCCCTTGCAGCGCACCCTTGTACAGCACGTTCGACTTGCAGTCGGGCCGGGCGTGGTCGACCAGCAGCCGCGACTCTAGGTGCTGGCCGTCGTCGGCGAAGTACAGGCCCAGCAGCTCGGCGTCGCCGCCGGCGGCCGAGTAGCGCACGTTGGCGGCCAGCCGCACCACCTCGCCGCCGAGCGTGACGGTGACGTGCCGCAGCACCGCGTCTTTGCCCAGCCTGGCGTGGTGCGCGGACACGTGGACCATGTCGTCGTCCCAGTCGGCGATCCACACGACGGTCAGCCGGGCGGCGTCGGCGACGACGAATTCGACGTTGTCGGCGTAGGTTCCGCCGCCCCGCTGGTCGATGACGACCACCGCCTCGCCGAGCTCCTCGACGCGGATCTGCAGGTGCCCGTAGGCGGTTGCGCCCTGGCCGGGCCCGGTGACGGTGATGTTGATCGGCTCGGCGACCTGCGTGTCGCGGCCGACGGTGACCACCGTGGCGGTGTTGAACGACGAGAACGCCTGGGCGGCAACCCGGTCGGCGGGGACGCCGCCGTCGCCGAGCCGTTCGTCGCCGCGGCGGACCGTCTCGGTCCGCACGCCGGGGTGTTCGCTGACGTCGATGTGCGCCTTGCCGGTGGCTTTGGCGGACCCGTCGTGCAGGCCGCGCAGCCGGCGCAGCGGGGTGAACCGCCAGAGCTCGTCGCGGCCGTGCGGAACCTCGAACGCGTCAACATCGAAGGAAGAGAACAGCTCTCCCTTGTTCAAGATGGCGGTCATCCGACCGCGCCCTCCATCTGCAGCTCGATCAGCCGGTTGAGCTCCAGCGCGTACTCCATCGGCAGCTCTTTGGCGATCGGCTCGACGAAGCCGCGCACCACCATGGCCATCGCCTCGTCCTCGGTCAGGCCGCGGCTCATCAGGTAGAACAGCTGGTTCTCGCTGACCTTGGACACGGTGGCTTCGTGGCCCATGGTGACGTCGTCCTCGCGGATGTCGACGTAGGGGTAGGTGTCGCTGCGGCTGACCGTATCGACCAGCAGCGCATCGCATTTCACACTCGACTTGGAGCCGTGCGCGCCCTTGTTGACCTGGACCAGGCCGCGGTAGGAGGTGCGGCCGCCGCCGCGGGCAACCGACTTGGACACGATGTTGCTCGACGTGTTGGGTGCCAGGTGCAGCATCTTGGCGCCGGTGTCCTGGTGCTGGTCCTCGCCGGCGAACGCCACCGACAGCACCTCGCCCTTGGCGTGCTCGCCGGTCATCCAGACCGCCGGGTACTTCATGGTCACCTTCGAGCCGATGTTGCCGTCGACCCACTCCATGGTGGCGCCGGCCTCGGCGCGGGCGCGCTTGGTGACCAGGTTGTAGACGTTGCCCGACCAGTTCTGGATCGTGGTGTAACGAACGCGCGCATGAGGTTTCACGATGATCTCGACGACCGCGGAGTGCAGCGAGTCCGACTTGTAGATCGGCGCGGTGCAGTTGTGGACCGCGAAGCCGTAGGCCAGGTAGCTGTCCGGTTCCTCGACATCGAGGTTGTAGACCGGCTCGTGCGCTTCGCGCACGGCGCGCTTCTTGATCGGCACCGCGAAGTAGTCGCCGCAGTCGCGGGCCTGCTTAGGTCCGTGACCGCCCTCGGTCCACTGCACTTGGTAGATGTCCTGACGAACGACGTTGCGCCCCATGATGACACCGGGACCGCCGGGCCGCCGCAGCTCGACGGTGGCGTAGTGGCCCAGCCGCGCCAGGATCGACTGCAACTGGAAGGCCCACACGCGCGACGTCGTGTGCGCGCGCTTCCACAGTGCGCCGCCACGACGGGTGACGTTGCCGTCGCCGTTGACGTAGGCGTCGACGAGCTCGCGCAGGAACGTCTCGTCCTGGCGCATGAGGGTGTCGGACAGCTTCTTGTTCGCCGAGCCCGAGCCGACGTGCTGGCGCATCGCCGCATAACCGGCCTTGGTGTACACGGTCACGCGGGCCGAGTGCTTGTCCTTCTCGATGAGGACCGAGCCCGGCGTCTCATACAGCGACTTGCACGCCTGCCGCACCTCCTCGACGTACTCGAACTCGTCGCTGTGGAAGGAGAAGATCAGCGATTCACACTTGTTGGTGAGGCACGCGTGGCCCTCGGCGAGGTAGTAGCCGGCCAGTCGCGCGAACTCCAGCGGCAGGACCGTCTTGTGTGGGATGGGCTTCGGCTTGGGGTAGATCAGGAAGTCGCCCTCGGCCACGTCCTTGGCCGCGATCCACCGTGGGTCGGTGGCACGGAGCTTGGCGGAGTTGACTTCCGCCTTCCACCCGTTGCGCTCCTTACGCATCACCCGGACCTCGTCGCGCGGGACGACGAGCAACGGGTGCTCGGCGGTGACGGAGAACGCGTTGGCGGGCGACATCGGGGTGAAGGTGAAGAGTTCACCGTTGAGGTCGCGCATCTGCACGGCGGTGACGCGGTGCGGCCGCCCGTCGTGGCCGGTGACGTAGTCGCCGACGCGGATCGACTCGATGGGTCGCAGGTCGCCGCCGGCGGTCGTGATCAGCTCACCGGCCGGCAGGCAGCCCTCGATGTAGTGGACGTAGGAGCCCTCGTCGGCGATGATCAGCGTCCGCTCGAACTGGCCCATGTTCTCCGTGTTGATCCGGAAGTAGGCCTGCAGCGGGATGTCGACGTGCACACCCGGCGGAACGTAAATAAAAGAACCGCCACTCCACACCGCAGTATTCAATGCAGAAAACTTATTATCGCCCGCCGGAATTACTGATCCGAAATTCTCTTTGAATATTTCCGGATGCTCCCGCAAACCAGTATCAGTGTCTAAGAATATGACGCCTTGAGCCTCTAAATCCTCTCTGATCTGGTGGTAAACAACTTCACTTTCGTATTGTGCGGCTACTCCAGCAACCAATCTTTGCTTTTCTGCTTCGGGAATTCCGAGCCTGTCGTAGGTATTACGGATATCCTCTGGCAACTCTTCCCACGACGCCGCCTGCTTTTCGGTGGAGCGCACGAAGTACTTGATGTTGTCGAAGTCGATGCCCTCGAGGTTGGAGCCCCAATTCGGCATCGGCTTGCGCTCGAAGATGCGCAGCGCCTTCAGCCTGGTCTGCAGCATCCACTCGGGCTCGTTCTTCTTCGCGGAGATGTCGCGCACCACCGCCTCGGACAACCCGCGCTGCGCGCTGGCGCCCGCGACGTCGGAGTCCGCCCAGCCGTAGCCGTACCGGCCCAGGGAGGCGATCGCCTCTTCCTGCGTCAGCGGCGGGGCTGGGGCCTTGTCGGCCTCTAGGGTCATAACGACGCTCCTTCGGTGCTCGTGGTGTCGCGGCGCGGGCTGGGCGCCTTCGAAATAGGCTGCGCCACAGGCACAGTCAGTGGTACGTGGGTGGTGCAGGCGCAGTTTCCGTTGACGATGGTCGCCAACCGCTGCACGTGCGTTCCGAGCACCTCGGCCATGGCCTGCTGCTCGGCTTCACACAACTCGGGAAACTCCTCGGCGACGTGGGACACCGGGCAGTGGTGCTGGCAGATCTGCACTCCGTGGATCGGCCCGCCGACCCGGGTGGTGGTGGCCACGTAGCCGGCCTCGGTCAGCGCGCCGGCCACGCGTTCGGCCGCCGCCTCGACCGCGGCATCGTCGTGGCCGTCCGCGGCCTGGACGCCGTCGAGAATCGCATCGATGCGGCGCCGGGCGAACGTGCGGACGGCGTCCTCGCCGCCGATCTCCCGCAGCTGGCGCATGGCCGCCGCGGCCAGGTCGTCGTAGGCGTGGTCGAGCTTGGCCCGACCGGCCGCGGTCAGCCGGAACCGCTTGGCGGGACGCCCGCGGCCAACCTGCTGCCACGCCGCGGCCGGCGCCGACTCGGCGTCGCCCGCCTCGATCAGCGCGTCCAGGTGGCGCCGCACACCGGCGGGCGCCAGGCCCAGCCGCTCACCGATCTCGACGGCGGTGATCGATCCGGACTCCAGCAGCAGGCGCACGATGGCGCGCCGCGTGTGACCGTCCGAGACAGCGGCGGGCGCCACCGTCTCATCCAGGCTGGTTCGGATTTTCACAACACCAGTGTGACGCAATTCCGGGGATCGGTCTAGCAAGGGTCCCCTCTGTCCCGGCGTTGCGCTGGTCACACCGGGGCGCGCCTCGTCGTCGGGGCTAGGCTGCTGAAGATGTCAGCCCGCCAGCACACGCTGAGCTCGTCGATCGCCAGCCTGCACGGCGACGAGCAAGCGGTGGGTTCGCCGCTGAACGATACCGAGCTGACCGCGCTGCAGCGCACCCGGCTGTTCGGTGCGACCGGAACCGTCGTGATGGCGATCGGCGCGCTGGGGGCCGGCGCCCGCCCCGTCGTGCAGGACCCCACCTTCGGGGTCCGGCTGCTCAACCTCCCGTCGCGCATCCAGACCGTCTCGCTGACGATGACGACGACCGGCGCGGTCATGATGGCGCTGGCCTGGCTGATGCTCGGCCGCTTCGCGCTGGGCAATCGGCGCATGTCGCGCGGCGACCTGGACCGCACCCTGCTTTTGTGGGTGCTGCCGCTGCTCATCGCGCCGCCGATGTACAGCAAGGACGTCTACTCCTACCTGGCCCAGAGCCAGATCTCGCTGGAGGGCCTCGACCCCTACCGGGTCGGCCCGGCCTCCGGGCTGGGCCTGTCCCACGTGTTCACGCTGTCCGTGCCCACCCTGTGGCGGGAGACGCCGGCGCCCTACGGCCCGTTGTTCCTGTGGATCGGCCGCGGAATCTCGGCCCTGACCGGGGAAAACATCGTCGCCGCGGTGCTCTGTCACCGGATCGTGGTGCTGATCGGCGTCGGCCTGATCGTTTGGGCCACCCCGCGGCTGGCGCGGCGCTGCGGCGTCGCCGAGGTCAGCGCGCTGTGGCTGGGGGCGGCCAACCCGCTGCTGATCATGCACCTGGTCGCCGGCGTCCACAACGAGGCGCTGATGCTCGGGCTGATGCTGGCCGGCGCCGAGTTCGCGCTGCGCGGCATCGAGGCGCCGCGGCTGTGGCCGGCGTCGTGGCGGCCCGGGCCGGACTGGGGACCGTTGGGCATGCTGCTCGCCGGCGCCATCCTGATCACGCTGTCGTCGCAGGTGAAGCTGCCGTCGCTGCTGGCACTGGGGTTCGTCACGGTCGCGCTGGCCTACCGCTGCGGCGGCAACATGCGGGCGCTGCTGCTGGCGGGCGGCGCGATGACGGCGTTGTCGCTGGCGGTGATGGCGCTCGTCGGCTGGGCCAGCGGGCTCGGGTTCGGCTGGATCTACACGCTGGGCACCGCCAACGTGGTGCGCAGCTGGATGTCGCCGCCGACGCTGCTGGCCCTGGGCACCGGGCAGGTGGGCATCCTGCTGGGGCTGGGGGATCACACCACCGCGGTGCTGGGCCTCACGCGTGGCATCGGCGTGCTGATCATCACGGTGATGGTGGCCTGGCTGCTGGTGGCGGTCTTCCGCGGCCGGCTGCACCCGATCGGCGGCCTGGGCGTCGCGCTGGGCGTCACCGTGCTGCTGTTTCCCGTCGTGCAGCCCTGGTACCTGCTGTGGGCGATCATCCCGCTGGCGGCCTGGGCGACGCGCACCGGCTTCCGGGTGGCGGCGATCCTCATCACCCTGATCGTCGGGATCTTCGGCCCGACGGCCAACGGCGACCGCTTCGCGCTGTTCCAGATCGTGGACGCCACGCTGGCCAGCAGCGTCGTCGTGCTGGCGCTCATCGCCGTCACCTACACCCGCCTGCCGTGGCGACGTCTGCCCAACGGGCAGCGCGAACCGGAGGCCCCGGCGGTTCCCGACACCGTGCCGGACGCCGGGGCGCCACGGGCCACCCCTTCTTCCGAGGCCGCGCCCGACGCCTACGCTGACTCCACGTGACCTCGGCCCCCCACGCCCCCGACGCGGTCGTCCGGCTGCGCGGGGTGACCAAGCGATACGGGCAAACCACCGCGGTCTCCGAGCTCGATCTGGACGTGCGCGCCGCCGAGGTGCTGGCCCTGCTCGGACCCAACGGCGCGGGCAAGACCACGACGGTCGAGATGTGCGAGGGATTCGTGCGCCCCGACGCCGGCACCATCGAGGTGCTCGGCCTGGACCCGATCGCCGACAACGCGCGCCTGCGCTCACGCATCGGGGTGATGCTGCAGGGCGGCGGCGGCTATCCCGCGGCCCGCGCGGGCGAGATGCTCGACCTGGTGGCGGCCTACGCCGCCGACCCGCTGGACCCGGCGTGGCTGCTGGACACCCTGGGGCTGACCGACGCCGCCCGCACCACCTACCGGCGGCTGTCCGGCGGGCAGCAGCAGCGGCTCGCGCTCGCCTGCGCGCTGGTGGGGCGCCCCGAGCTGGTGTTCCTCGACGAGCCCACCGCGGGCATGGACGCCCACGCCCGGCTGCTGGTCTGGGAACTGATCGACGCGCTGCGCCGCGACGGCGTGACGGTGCTGCTGACCACCCACCAACTCAAGGAGGCCGAGGAGCTCGCCGACCGGATCGTCATCATCGACCACGGCGTGACGGTGGCCTCGGGCACGCCGACGGAACTGATGCGCTCGGGCGCCAAGGACCAGCTGCGGTTCACCGCGCCGCCCCGCCTGGACCTGTCCCTGTTGACCTCCGCCCTGCCCGAGGAGTACAAGGCCAGCGAGGTGACGCCGGGCGAGTACCTGGTCGAGGGCCCGGTCGACCCGCAGGTGCTGGCGACCGTCACCGCGTGGTGCGCGCGCATCGACGTGCTGGCCACCGACATGCGCGTCGAGCAACGCAGCCTCGAGGACGTCTTCCTCGACCTGACCGGCAGGAAGTTGCGACCATGAGCGAATCCCCCTTTCCCGCTGGGACTTTCACCCCCGATCCGCGGCCCAGCCCGGTGTCGCGGATGCTCGCGGCGCAGTTCGGCCTGGAGCTCAAGCTGCTGCTGCGCAACGGCGAGCAACTGCTGCTGACCATGTTCATCCCGATCACCCTGCTGGTCGGGCTGACTCTGCTTCCGTTCGGCGAATTCGGCCGGCACCGCGCGGCGGTGTTCACGCCCGTCATCATGGCCCTGGCCGTCATCTCGACCGCGTTCACCGGGCAGGCGATCGCGGTCGCCTTTGACCGCCGCTACGGGGCGTTGAAGCGGCTCGGGGCCACCCCGCTGCCGGTGTGGGGCATCATCGCCGGCAAGTCGCTGGCGGTGGTCACGGTCGTGTTCCTGCAGGCAATCCTGTTGGGCGCCATCGGGTTTGCGCTCGGCTGGCGACCCGCCCCCGCGGCGCTGGCGCTGGGCGCGGCGGTCATTGCGCTGGGCACCGCGGGCTTCACCGCCCTCGGCCTGCTGCTCGGCGGGACGCTGCGGGCCGAGATCGTGCTCGCGGTGGCCAACCTGATGTGGTTCGTCTTCGCCGGGCTCGGCGCGCTGACCCTGGAAACTTCGATGATCCCCACGGCGGTCAAGTGGGCGGCCCGACTCACCCCCTCGGGCGCGCTCACCGAGGCGCTGTCGCAGGCGATGACGCTGTCGGTGGACTGGTTCGGGGTCATCGTCTTGGCGGTGTGGGGCGCGCTGGCGGCGCTGGCCGCGCGGCGCTGGTTCCGCTTCACCTGAGCCTCGTTGAGTCTGCGTCCAGGGCGGAAAAGTTCGAGTAGGACGCGCGCTCAGCGCAGAGTCAACGCCCATGTCTACTACGCACGGTAGTTATCGCTACGATCGGGCGATGCGTGTGCGACGGTGGCTGGACCTGCTCCCCGACCCCAGCCCGCGCGCCCAGCGGGCGATCGCCGCGCTCGTCATCCTCACCCAGGGCGGCATCGCCGTCACCGGCGCGATCGTGCGCGTCACCGCGTCGGGCCTCGGGTGCCCCACCTGGCCGCAGTGCTTTCCGGGCAGCTTCGTCCCGGTGGCCCATGCCGAGGTGCCGCGGATCCACCAGGCCGTCGAGTTCGGCAACCGGATGGTCACCTTCGCGGTGGTGATCGCCGCGGCGCTGGCCGTGCTGGCCGTGACCCGGGCGCGGCGGCGCACCGAGGTCCTCGTCTACGCGTGGTTGATGCCGGCGTCGACGGTGGTGCAGGCGGTGATCGGCGGCGTCACCGTGCGCACGGGGCTGCTGTGGTGGACGGTGGCCGTCCACCTGCTGACGTCGATGGCGATGGTGTGGCTGTCGGTGCTGCTCTTCGTCAAGGTCGGCGAGCCGGATGATGGGGTCGTGCGGGAGCGGGTGGCCCGCCCCCTGCGCGTGCTCACCGCGCTGACCGGGCTGAACCTGGCGGCCGTGCTGGTGACCGGGACCCTGGTCACCGCCGCGGGCCCGCACGCCGGTGACCGCAGCCCCAGCCGCACGGTCCCTCGGCTCAAGGTCGAGATCACCACGCTGGTGCACGCGCATTCGTCGCTGCTGGTCTTTTACCTGGCCCTGCTGGTCGGGCTGGGCTTCGGGCTGCTGGCGGTGCGCGCGGCCCGGGCCGTCCTGCTGCGGCTGGGCGTCCTGCTCGCCTTGGTCTGCGCGCAGGCCGCCGTCGGCGTCGCACAGTACTACACCGGGGTGCCCGCCGCCCTGGTCGCGGTGCACGTCGCCGGGGCGGCGGCGTGCACGGCGGCCACCGCGGCGCTATGGGCGTCGATGCGAGAGCGGGCCCAACCCGAGGCGCTCGAGGGTTGACTCCACGCCCAGCGCGAATTCGCGCTGGGCGCGCGCACGGGTCTCGGCGTCGAGATGCGACCAGCCCAGCGACGGCGCGACGAGGTCGAGGGCCACGAGCCGGTCCCCCGCCACGTCGGCGCGCGCGTAGAGCAAGTCACGCGGGGCGATGCCGGCGCGCTCGGCGGCCGCCGCGAGCGCCGCGTGGCCGAGCTCCCACGCCTCGAACTCCGGCTCGACCGGCCACGAGTGCGACGGCTCCCCTCCCAGGAAGACCAGCGCCGCCTCCGGCCCGCCCCCCGGTCGGACGGGCACGCCGGCGGCGTCGAGGTCGCGCAGGTATTGCTCGTCGAGATTCCAGGCGACCGCGTCGGGCGGGTTGAGCAGGTGCTGGACGCGTTTGCTCCAGGCCGCGAACTCCTCGACCGCGGGGGCGGCGCGCAGGATCACCAGGTGCGCGCGGGCGGTGAGCGGATCGTCCCAGGGCACCCAGCGGGCGTGCAGGCCGCGCCGCCGCAGGGCGGGCACCAGCCCAGCATCGTCGGGGTGGCGCTCACCCGCCAGCACGATACGCGGATGGAAGACGTCCGGCCGGGCCAGCTTCATGCCCGGGCATGATATCCCCCATGCACGCAATCGAAGTCAGCGAAACCGGCGGCCCCGAGGTCCTGCGCTACGTGGAGACGGCCCGGCCCGAGCCCGGCCCGGGCCAGGTGCTGATCGAGGCCGAGGCGATCGGTGTGAACTACATCGACACCTACTTCCGCTCGGGCAGTTACCCGCGCGAGCTGCCGTTCGTCATCGGCCTCGAATCGTGCGGCACCGTCGCCGCTACCGGCGACGGCGTCGAGGGCTTCGGCGTGGGCGACCGCGTCGTCAGCGCCTCGGCCAACGGCGGCTACGCCGAATTCGCCACCGCCCCGGCCGCTTTGACCGCGAGGGTGCCCGACGGGGTGTCGTCGGAGGTGGCCGCCTCGGTGCTGCTGAAGGGGCTGACCGCGCACTACCTGCTCAAATCCGTCTATCCGGTGCGCGACGGCGACACCGTGCTGGTGCACGCCGGCGCCGGCGGCGTCGGGCTGATCCTGACCCAGTGGGCGAAAACCCTTGGCGTCCGGGTGATCACCACGGTCTCCACCCCGGAGAAGGAGCGGATGTCCAGGGCCGCCGGCGCCGACGAGGTGCTCCCCTACCCCGACGACGCCGCGGAGTTCGGCGCGAGGATTCGCGGGCTGACCGACGGGGCCGGCGTGGCCGCGGTGTACGACGGCGTCGGCGCCACCACGTTCGACGCCAGCCTCGCCAGCCTGGCCATGCGCGGCACGCTGGCGCTGTTCGGCGCGGCCAGCGGGCCCGTCCCGCCGTTCGATCCGCAGCGCCTCAACGCCGCCGGGTCGGTGTTTCTGACCCGCCCGTCGCTGGCGCACTTCGTGCGCACCGCCGACGAGTTCGGCTGGCGGGCAACCGAATTGTTCGACGCGATCGCCGGCGGGGCCATCACCGTCGAGGTCGGCGGCCGCTACCCGCTGTCCGAGGCGGCCCGGGCGCACGAGGACCTGCAGGGCCGCAAGACCACGGGCTCGATCGTGCTGCTGCCTTAAGCGAACAGGTGCGGCAGCGCGATCACCGAGTCGATCGCCAAGGCACAGAACACCACCGCCAGGTAGTTGTTCGACTGCAGGAACAGCCGCAACGGCTTGACCGGCTCACCGGCGCGCACGCCGGCGTAGAGCTGGTGGGCCATCGCCAGGAACCACACCCCGGCGACCAGCGCGACCGCCGCGTACAGCCAGCCGGTGGCCAGCGCCAGCGCCAGCGTCGCGAGCACGGTCAGCCACGTGTAGATCAGGATCTGCTTGGTGACCTGACGCTCGGTCGCCACCGCGGGCAGCATCGGGACACCGGCGGCCCGGTAGTCGTCCTTGTAGCGCATCGCCAACGCCCAGGTGTGCGGCGGCGTCCAGAAGAAGATGATCGCGAACATCACCAGCGCCGGCCAGCCGATCGTGTCGGTGACGGCCGACCAGCCGATCATCACCGGCATGCAGCCGGCCGCGCCGCCCCACACCACGTTCTGTGACGTGCGTCGCTTGAGCAGCAGCGTGTAGACGAACACGTAGAACGCGATGGTGGCGATCGCCAGCAGCCCCGACAGCAGGTTCGTCGTCCACCACAGCCAGAAGAACGACCCCACGCTGAGCACCAGGCCCAGCACCAACGCGTTGCGCGTCGGCACCGCGGCCCGGGCCAGCGGCCGGCGCGCGGTGCGCTTCATCACCTTGTCGATGTCGGCGTCGGCCACGCAGTTGAGCGTGTTGGCGCCGCCGGCGGCCAGCATGCCGCCGATCAGCGTGTTGGCGATCAGCAGCGGGTTCACCGTGCCGCGGTGGGCCAGCAGCATGGCGGGTATCGCGGTGACCAGCAGCAGCTCGATGACCCGCGGCTTGGTCAGCGCCAGGTACGCCAAGACCGTGCCGTGTACTCGGCTCGGTATCCGGCCCGGCGCGACGCGCCCGCGAACGCTCACGCAATAACTCCTCGGGGTCGCAGCAGCGCGCAGCATCTACTACGCACGATGGTAGACCGCCCGGGGGCGGTGGCCAGCCCTCAGGGTCCCTTCCGCCGGAATTCCACCGGATGGCCGGACTGATTGCGGGGCCCACGCGTCCGGCGCGTAATTTTTTCACACGGCCGGCCGTGGGTATCCCAGACTCTGCGCTGTAAGAGCCGGCGCTCCCGCATTAGGGTGAGCAATATCAGCTTGATGACCCAAGGACCGAGGCTGTGACCACACTCGAAGAGATCTCCACGCTGACCGAACCGCACCTGCCCGACGACTGGACCGAGATCGATTCGGCCGCGGTCGACACGATCCGGGTGCTGGCCGCCGACGCCGTCCAAAAGGTCGGCAACGGCCATCCCGGGACGGCGATGAGCCTGGCCCCCCTGGCCTACACGCTGTTTCAGCGCGTCATGCGCCACGACCCCAGCGACACCTACTGGCTGGGCCGCGACCGGTTCGTGCTGTCGTGCGGGCACAGCAGCCTGACGCTGTACCTGCAGCTGTACCTGGGCGGGTTCGGGCTGGAGCTCTCCGACATCGAGTCGCTGCGCACCTGGGGATCCAAGACGCCCGGGCACCCGGAGTTCCGGCACACCAAGGGCGTTGAGATCACGACCGGCCCGCTGGGCCAGGGGCTGGCGTCTTCCGTCGGCATGGCGATGGCGTCACGCTACGAGCGCGGGCTGTTCGACCCGGACGCCGAGCCCGGAACCAGCCCGTTCGACCACTTCATCTTCGTGATCGCCTCCGACGGCGACATCGAGGAGGGCGTGACGTCGGAGGCGTCCTCGCTGGCGGCCGTGCAGCAGCTGGGCAACCTCATCGTCTTCTACGACCACAACCAGATCTCCATCGAGGACGACACCAACATCGCCCTGTGCGAGGACACCGCCGCGCGCTACGAGGCCTACGGCTGGCACGTGCAGAAGGTGGAGGGCGGCGAGAACGTCGTCGCAATCCTCGACGCCATCGCCAACGCCAAGGCCGTCACCGACCGGCCGTCGTTCATCGAGCTGCGCACGATCATCGGCTACCCGGCGCCCAACCTGATGAACACCGGCAAGGCGCACGGCGCGGCGCTGGGCGACGACGAGGTCGCCGCGGTCAAGAAGATCCTCGGGTTCGATCCCGACAAGAATTTCGCGGTGCGCGACGACGTCATCGCGCACACCCGCAAGCTCATCGACCGCGGCAAGGAAGCCCACGAGAAGTGGCAGACCGAGTTCGACGCGTGGGGGCAACGCGAACCCGAACGCAAGGCGCTGCTGGACCGGTTGACCGCCGAGAAGCTGCCCGACGGCTGGGACGCCGACATCCCGCGCTGGGAGCCCGGGTCCAAGGAGCTGGCCACCCGCGCCGCGTCGGGCAAGGTGCTCAGCGCGGTGGGGCCCAAACTGCCCGAGCTGTGGGGCGGTTCGGCCGACCTGGCGGGCAGCAACAACACCACCATGGACGAGGTGGATTCCTTTGGCCCGCCGTCGATTTCGACGAAGGACTACACCGCGGGCTGGTACGGGCGAACGCTGCATTTCGGGGTGCGCGAGCACGCCATGGGCGCCATCCTGTCCGGCATCGTGCTGCACGGCCCCACCCGGGCCTACGGCGGCACGTTTTTGCAGTTCTCCGACTACATGCGCCCGGCGGTGCGGCTGGCGTCGCTGATGGACATCGACACCATCTACGTGTGGACGCACGACTCGATCGGGCTCGGCGAAGACGGCCCCACCCACCAGCCCATCGAGCACCTCGCGGCGCTGCGCGCGATCCCCAAGCTGTCGGTGGTGCGCCCGGCCGACGCCAACGAGACGGCGTACGCCTGGCGCACGATCCTGGCCCGCGGCAACGGCAGTGGCCCGGTCGGGCTGATCCTGACCCGCCAGGGCGTGCCGGTGCTCGAGGGGACCGACTTCGAGGGCGTGCAGCGGGGCGGGTACATCCTCGGCGACGACGGCGGGGACGAGCCAGACGTGGTGCTGATCGGCACCGGATCCGAGGTGCAGCTCGCCGTCGAGGCGCAGAAGTTGTTGGCGGCCCGCGACATTGTGGCGCGGGTGGTGTCGATGCCGTGCGTGGAATGGTTCGAGTCCCAGTCCGAGGAGTACCGCGATTCCGTGCTGCCGCCGTCGGTGTCGGCGCGGGTGGCCGTCGAGGCGGGCGTCGCGCAGTGCTGGCACAAGCTCGTCGGCGACACCGGCAGGATCGTGTCGATCGAGCATTACGGCGAATCCGCCGACTACAAGACGCTGTTCCGTGAGTTCGGTTTCACCGCCGAAGCCGTCGCCGCCGCCGCGGAACAGGTCGTCGACAACTAAGAGAGGGTGATTCACATGGCCGGTCAGAACCCTAGGCTTGCGGCGCTGTCCGCCGCGGGGGTATCCGTTTGGCTGGACGACTTGTCGCGGGAGCGGCTGCAGTCGGGCAACTTGCAGGAGTTGATCGACACCAAAAGCGTTGTCGGCGTGACCACCAACCCGTCGATCTTCCAGAAGGCGTTTGCCGAGGGCGACGCCTACGACGGGCAGATCGCCGAGCTGGCCGAGCGCGGCGCCGACGTCGACGCCACGGTGCGCACCGTCACCACCGACGACGTGCGCAACGCGTGCGACGTGCTGGCGCGTGAATGGGAGGCCTCCGACGGCGTCGATGGCCGGGTGTCCATCGAGGTCGACCCGCGGTTGGCGGCCGAGACCGACAAGACCATCGCGCAGGCCGTCGAGTTGTGGAAGATCGTCGACCGGCCGAACCTGTTCATCAAGATCCCGGCGACCAAGGCGGGCATCCCGGCGATCACCGCCGTTCTGGCGGAAGGGATTTCGGTCAACGTCACGCTGATTTTCTCGGTGGAGCGCCACCGCCAGGTGATGGACGCCTACCTCGCCGGGCTGGAGAAGGCCCGCGAGGCCGGACACGACTTGTCCAAGATCCATTCGGTGGCGTCGTTCTTCGTGTCCCGGGTGGACACCGAGGTCGACAAGCGGCTGGAGAAGATCGGCTCCGACGACGCGCAGGCGCTGCGCGGCAGGGCCGGTGTCGCCAACGCCCGGCTGGCGTACGCGGCCTACCAGGAGGTCTTCGAGGGCGGCGACCGCTATGCGGCGCTGAAGTCCGACGGGGCGCGCGTGCAGCGCCCGCTGTGGGCGTCCACCGGCGTCAAGAACCCTGACTACCCCGACACCCTCTACGTCACCGAGCTGGTCGCGCCGAACACGGTGAACACCATGCCGGAGAAGACGATTGACGCGGTCGCCGACCACGGCGACATCACCGGTGACACGGTCAGCGGCGCGGCCTCAGCCGCCCAGGAGGTGTTCGACAAGCTGGCCGGGGTCGGGGTCGATTTGACCGACGTCTTCGTCGTGCTGGAGAAAGAGGGCGTGGAAAAGTTCGTGGAGTCGTGGACCGAGCTGCTGGAGGAGACGCAAAAGCAGCTGGGCTCCAGCTCCAAATGAGCCCGGCTCGCTCAGCGACGCAATGGCGTAACCCGTTACGGGACAAGCAGGACAAGCGGCTGCCGAGGATCGCCGGGCCGTGCGGCATGGTGATCTTCGGCGTCACCGGCGACCTGGCCCGCAAGAAGGTGATGCCGGCGATCTACGACCTGGCCAACCGCGGCCTGCTGCCGCCCACCTTCTCCCTGGTCGGTTTCGCCCGCCGCGACTGGCAGACCCAGGACTTCCGCAAGGTGGTCTACCAGGCCGTCAAGGAACACTGCCGCACGCCGTTCCGCGAGGAGAACTGGGAGCGGCTGGCCGAGGGATTCCGTTTCGTGCCGGGCGCTTTCGACGACGACGAGGCGTTCGCCCGGCTCGCCGAGACGCTGGAGAAGCTGGACGCCGAGCGCGGCACCGGCGGCAATCACGCGTTCTATCTGGCGATTCCGCCCAAGTCGTTCCCGGTGGTGTGCGAGCAGCTGCACAAGTCCGGCCTGGCCCGCCCGCAGGGCGACCGGTGGAGCCGGGTGGTCATCGAAAAACCGTTCGGCCACGACCTGGAAAGCGCTCAGGCGCTGAACAAGTCGGTCAACGCCGTCTTCCCGGAGGAGGCCGTCTTCCGGATCGACCACTACCTGGGCAAGGAGACGGTGCGCAACATCCTGGCGCTGCGCTTCGCCAACCAGTTGTTCGACCCGATCTGGAACTCCCACTACGTCGACCACGTCCAGATCACCATGGCCGAGGACATCGGGCTGGGCGGGCGGGCCGGCTATTACGACGGCATCGGCGCCGCCCGCGACGTCATCCAGAACCATCTCATGCAGCTGCTGGCGCTGACCGCGATGGAGGAGCCGGTCAGCTTCAATCCCGCGGCGCTGCAGACCGAGAAGATCAAGGTGCTGTCGGCCACGCAGCTGGCCGAGCCGCTCGACGAGACCACCAGCCGGGGCCAGTACACCGCCGGCTGGCAGGGCGGCGAGAAGGTCGTCGGGCTGCTCGACGAGGAGGGGTTCGCCAAGGACTCCACCACCGAGACCTTCGCGGCCATCACGCTCGAGGTCGACACCCGCCGCTGGGCGGGCGTGCCGTTCTACCTGCGCAGCGGAAAACGCCTGGGCCGCAGGGTGACCGAGATCGCGCTGGTCTTCAAGCGGGCCCCGCACCTGCCGTTCGACGCCACCATGACCGACGAGCTGGGCGCCAACGCCATGGTCATCCGCGTCCAGCCGGACGAGGGCACCACCCTGCGGTTCGGCTCCAAGGTGCCCGGCACCGCGATGGAGGTCCGCGACGTCAACATGGACTTCTCCTACGGCTCGGCGTTCGCCGAGGAGTCGCCGGAGGCCTACGAGGCGCTCATCCTCGACGTGCTGCTGGGCGAGCCGTCCCTGTTTCCGGTCAACGCGGAGGTCGAATTGGCTTGGGAGATCCTCGATCCGGTGCTGGAAAACTGGGCGGCGCACGGCAAGCCCGACCCGTACGAGGCCGGCACCTGGGGCCCGGACTCGGCGTTCGAGATGCTGCGCCGCACGGGGCGGGAATGGCGGCGGCCATGATTGTCGACCTGCCCGACACCACCACCACCGCTATCAACAAGAAGCTCGACGAGCTGCGCGAGAAGATCGGCGCCGTCACGATGGGGCGGGTGCTGACGCTGCTCATCGCGCCGGACAGCGAGGAGGTCCTGGAGGAATCCCTCAAGGCCGCCAACGACGCCAGCCACGAGCACCCCAGCCGGATCATCGTCACGATGCGCGGCAACCCGTACGCCGACGAACCGCGCCTGGACGCGCAACTGCGCGCAGGCGGCGACTCCGGCGCCGGCGAGGTGGTGATCCTGACTTTGTCCGGGGCGCTGGCCGGCCACGCCGCCAGCGTGGTCATCCCCTTCCTGCTGCCCGACATTCCCGTCGTGGCGTGGTGGCCCGACATCGCCCCCGACAAGCCCGCCCAGGATCCGTTGGGCAAGTTGGCAATCCGGCGCATCACCGACGCCACCAATGGCCTCGACCCGCTGTCGGCGATCAAGAGCCGCCTGCCCGGATACACCGCCGGCGACACCGACCTGTGCTGGTCACGCATCACCTACTGGCGGGCGCTGCTCACCTCGGCCGTCGACCAGCCGCCGCACGAACCGATCGAGTCGGCGCTGGTGTCCGGGCTGAAGACCGAGCCGGCCCTCGACATCCTGGCGGGCTGGCTGGCCAGCCGCATCGACGGCCCCGTGCGCCGCGCCGTCGGCGAGCTCAAAGTGGAGCTGGTCCGCCCGAGCGAGACCATCGCGCTGAGCCGGCCCCAGGAAGGCCGCACCGCCACCCTGAGCCGCACCGCCAAGCCCGACGCGCTGGTTCCGTTGGCGCGCAGGGAAACCGGCGAGTGCCTGGCCGAGGACCTGCGCCGGCTGGACGCCGACGAAATCTACCGGACAGCGCTCGAAGGCATCGAGAAGGTGGAGTACGTATGAGCCCAATCGTCGAAGTTTTCCCCGACGGCGACGCCCTGGTCGAGGCCGCGGGCACCCGCCTGGTCGAAACGATCCGGTCCGCCGTGGCGGCGCGCGGGCGAGCGCTGATCGTGCTCACCGGCGGCGGCAACGGCATCGGGCTGCTGCGCTACCTCGCCGACCAACCCGTCGACTGGGCACGCGTGCATCTGTTCTGGGGCGACGAACGCTACGTGCCCGAGGACGACGACGAGCGCAACGACAAACAAGCGCGCGAGGCGCTGCTCGATCACGTCGACATCCCGAGCAGCCAGGTGCATCCGATGCCCGCCAGCGACGGCGAGTTCGGCGCGGACCTGGCTGCCGCGGCGCTGGCCTACGAGCAGCTGCTGGCCGCCAACGCCGAACCCGGCCAGCCGGTGCCGAGTTTCGACGTCCACCTGCTGGGCATGGGGCCGGAGGGCCACATCAACTCGCTGTTCCCCGACACCCCCGCGGTGCGGGAGACGGCGCGCATGGTGGTCGCCGTCGACGACTCCCCCAAGCCGCCGCCGCAGCGAATCACGTTGACCATCCCCGCGATTCGCTACTCCCGCGAGGTGTGGCTGTTGGTGTCCGGGGCGGGCAAGGCCGACGCGGCGGCCGCCGCCATCCACGGCGCCGCGCCCGCGTCGGCGCCGGCCGCCGGGGCCGTCGGCCTGGAGACCACGCTGTGGCTGCTCGACGAAGCGGCCGCATCCAAGCTCCCGCACTGACCTCGCGGCGCGCATAATTACCCCCATGGCAGACAGAACCGTGCGCGGCGGGCCCGAGCGAAGCCGGATCAAGACCCTCACCCAGGCCGCCCTGAACGCCGACAAGACCGTCGAGCAGGTCGAAGACGTCCTCGACGGCCTGAGCAGGACGATGAACGAGCTGAACAGCTCGCTGAGCGCCCTCAACGCCACCGTCGAACGCCTCGAGGGCGGCCTGGATCACCTCGACGGCACCCTCGGCAGCCTGGACGATCTCGCGAAGCGGCTGATCGTGCTGGTCGAGCCGGTGGAGTCCATCGTTGCGCGCATGGACGAGATCGTGAAGGTGGGCGAGACGATGATGTCCCCGCTGTCGGTCACCGAGCACGCCGTGCGCGGCGTGCTGGACAGGTTGCGGAACCGGACAGCTCACTAGATCGTGGCCGAGGCCCACCCGGTTCCGGCTCCGCCGTACGCGGCGGGAACCGGTCTGCCGTGGGACGTTTCCGTCGACGATGCCGTCGCCACGATCGCCGCCGCCCGCGCACAGCACGGCGACACCTTCGTCGTTGAAAGCGGCGGCGACCACTATCTGTTCACGTTTTCGTGCACGGGTGTCGAGTCGTTCTACGCGCTCACCGAGGAGACGGCCAGCAAGGGAGTCGCCGATTACCTGATGTTGCGGCGCAAGCTTCCCGACGAGATCTTTGCCGGACGCCGTACCTTGCCGAGCACATTGTTCCGGCGGGACGACGTGGCCTCCTATCTGGTCAACCTGGACTGGGCGCTGCGGCAGACCACCGACGAGCTGGGGTCGGCCGGTTGGGTGGATGTCTTCGATCTCACGCGGCGGCTCGGCCATCGGATGGGGCTGGCCTCGTGGGCGGGACCCGGATCGGCCGACGGTGAGGCCTTCGAACGGCTGGTGCGCGCTTTCGACACCCTCGACGGCTCCGATGCGTTCGTCCACCCCGACCGGATGGCGGCGGTGGCGGCCACGAACAAGAGCGCGGAGCGGGCCGCGCTGGACGAGGTTGCCGATGTTGTCGGCGCCGCCGTACGCCGATTCGAATCCGGCGACACGAGCGATCAGGGCCTTTTCACCAGAGTCGTCGACGCGTGGTCCGCGGAGACACCGGCCGTCCGGCTGCGCGGGATCGCTCTCGACATCGCGCTGATCCACATCGCGTCCATGTCCAACTTGCCCGCCGCCCTGGGCTGGGCGTTGGTCGACCTCCTCGAGCACCCCACCCAGCTGGCCCGAGTTCGCTTGGACGACAGGGAGTTCGCTCAGCGCTGTGCGCTCGAGTCGACCCGGCTGGCGCAACGCTCGATCATGACCCGCGCCGTGCTGTCTCCGATCCACTTCGACACCGGCGAGGTTACCTACGAGGTGCCGACGGGCTGGATCATCGCCACCTTGCTGCCGCTGCTCAACACGTCCGCGGCGCCGGGGCTGGAAGAGTGGGACCCCGATCGATGGAATCGGCACCGGCTGGCCGCCCGGAACGCCCTTCCCTCACCGATGCTGGTGACGGCGTTCGGGCATGGCAGGCATTCCTGCCCGGCCCAACCGTTCTCACTGGCGGCCACAACAGCGGCCACGACGCGCATGCTGCGCGAGTACCGGATGACGCCGCGCTGGACGTTTCATCCGCAACCGGTGCCGGCCCAGATCGGCGGCGTAGCGCGGGCGGCGGGGCCGTGCTGCGTCGACTACGTCAGGCCCTAGCCGACGCGTCGCGGTGTCGAGAACTCCGGATGACGAACCACGTCGCGACCGGGCGCACGAGACGGGTGAGCGGCACCAGCATTCCGAAATCTTTCCTCATGTCCGCCAATTGCTCGGCGAGCCCGCGCTTCTGGTAACCGAGCAGGCGCTGGCTTTCTTCGGTGTCCACCCAATCGCCGAAGAACCGCGGCGGTGATCGGCGCACGAAGGCGTCGGCGGGAATGGGGCCGATCCCGATCGCGCCCATCAGGGCGGTGACGAAGTCGTAGTAGGTCATGCGGCAGTCGGGGCCGCCGGCGATGAACAGCGTCTGCCCGATCGCCTCCTCGCACGCCACCGCGCGGGCGAACGCGGTCCCGGCGTCGGCGGGATGCAGGAACTCGAACCGCGCGTCGGGGCTGAACTCGAACATGATGCTCGGGTCCTGCGCCTGCAGGTGAATGGGGGTCACGGCGGCCAGGCGCAGGATGCTCCACCGCAGCTGCGACTGCCGGATCGCCTGCTCGCAGGCGACCTTCTGGCGGCCGTACTCGTCGGTCGGCGACACGGGGCTGTCGGCGCGCAGGGGCGGTTGGCGATCCTGCACGTCGCCGAAGATGCCTTGCGACGAGGCGAAGACCAGCCGGTTGGCCGTGGGCGAGGCCTCCATGTGCGCGATCAGTGCACGCGTCGCGTCGAGATTGATCCGGCGGGCCAGTTCGGGTCGCTGCTCGGAATACGGGGGGATGATGGCCGCCAGGTGGATCACCGCGTCGACGCCATCCAGGGCGAGGCGCACCGACTCCGCGTCGGTGATGTCGCCCCACACGAAGCGCACCGGTCCCCGCACGCCGGACGCCAATTTGCGTGCCCGGCGGGATTCGAGGTCGAAGGCGACGACGTCGTGGCCCTCGGCGAGCAACGCCTCCAGCGTGGGCAGGCCGATGTTGCCCAGCGCGCCGGTCAACAACACCTTCATTACTCATCCTCTCGACGGTTGGGGCGCGGCCAGTTCCCGCAGCGACGACAAGAACAGCTCGTCCATCCGCGGGCTCAACTCGGCCAGGGTGGCGGCGCTGGCGAAGCTGGCGGAGCCGAAGACGCGTTCCAGCGCATCGGTGGCCGTGGCGGCGCCGAGGGAAAGGCAAAGGCACGCAACGCCATCCGCGCGCAGTTCCTCGAGGGCCTTGTGGGCGTCGGCTTCGGCGTACCGGCCTTCGTAGCCGTCGTCGTAGGGGAAGCCGTCCGAGAGGACCAGCAGCAGCCGATTCGGTGTCCCCGCTTCGGTTTTGAGGATCTCCCCCGCGCCACGGATGGCGGCGCCGAGGCGGGTGTAGCTCGCCGGTTCGAGCTGATTGAGCCGCGCCCGACCGACGGCGCCGAAACTCTGGTCGAACGTCTTGATGACCGGCAGATGCACGGCGTGGCGGCCCTGCGAACGAAACGCGTAGACGGCGACGCGGTCGCCCAGCTCCTCCAGCGTCACCGCGAGGGTGGCGGCCGCGCGCCGCTGATGGTCGTGCACCGCGAGGCCGTCCGGGTCGCTGTCGGTTGCCGACCCGGAGGCGTCGAGCAGGATCAGCACGCCCAGGTTGCGGGCGAGTTTGCGCCGCTCCAGGTAGACGTGTTCGGGCGGGGAGTAGCCGGATTGCAGATCGACGAACAGGTCGATGAGCGCCTCGACGTCGAGGTCGTCCCCGTCGGCGCGGGCGCGAAACACCTTGGGGCCGAGCCCGACCCGGGCCAGGCGGCGCCGCAGCACGTCGTCATGCGCCACACCGGCATCGGAGACGTCGGCGGCGGCGGTCAGGGGAAAGTCGATGACCCGGCACCAGTCGGGCTTGTACCGGTCGTTGAAGACGTCCCACTCCGGATACAGGGCGCTGCCCACGCCCATCGCGGCGCCGGGCTTGTCGTCATCGGTGAACTGGATCGGGGTGGGCAGGGGACGGGCATTCGGCCCGACTTCTGGCACCCGCCGGATCGAGCGAACCGTCATCTCGACGCCCGCGGCGCCCTCTCCGGGAGCACGCGAACCGCCGAACATCTTGCGGAAGTAGTCCGACATCGATCGGTTGTTGAAGAGCGGGCTTTCGAACAGTTTGAGGATTTTGCTCCCCCCGGACTGCCTGCCGTCGTCGTCTTGGTCGTCTTGGTCGTCGTCCTCCGCTTCGGGCATGTCGATGGGATCGAACCGCAACCGGAGGTCTTTGTCGGTGGCCCGCCCGCCCGGAGCGGAGGCCGCCGCCATCAACCGGGAGGGTTTGATGACACCGAACCACTCCGGTGGGTCGGCAACCTTGGTTCGGCCCTTGGCCATCTCGAGCGACTCGTCGGCGCTCGAGATGCTGGGTCGTCCGTCCGGGAGGAGCGCCGGATCGAGCGGCATCTGCCGGGCGAGTTCGGCGAGAACCCGCTGACCTTCGAGTGCCAGGTAGCGTCGCGCCAATGTGGAACGTGCCCGCAAACCCCTCACCAACCGCCGATCAAGGCTTCCCGCACCGAGAAGCGCGGCCTGGACCAGCATCTCGCGGCGCTGCTCCCCGATCGAACCGGGCGAGACGAAGATGAACCGGCCGTCGGTGTGCGCGGGCTGGCCGGCGGGCGCCTCGCTGACTTCGACGGGCCTGCCGGCGATGTGGGTGGCGAGCAACCGGAACCGGTTGGGGTTGGTCACTTCTGGGGCAGGACAGCGTCGACGAGTTCGTCGAGGGCGCGGATGACGTCGTCATCGTCGGAGAGGACCTGCACGACGGCCGCGTGGACCGCGCTGCGCAGGTTCAGCCCTTCAGCCGCGAGGCCACCGGCGAGGATCAGCATGCGGGTGGAGGACACTTCGCGCAACGGTGAGCCCTCGAGGTTTCGGATGGCGTACGCGAGCTTGACCAGGGCACTCGCGGTCTCGGTGTCGATCCCGGCTTCGTAGGCGACCACCTCGGTCTCGATCTCGGGCGATGGGTAGCCGAGCTCGATCGCGACGAAGCGCTGACGGGTGGACTCCTTGAGGTTCTTCAGGACGCTCTGGTAGCCGGGGTTGTAGGAGATCACCAACTGGAATCCCGGTGCCGCCCGCAGTGTCGTGCCGAGCCGGTCGACGGGCAGCTCGCGGCGGTGATCGGCGAGCGGGTGGATGACCACGGTGGTGTCCTGGCGCGCCTCCACCACCTCGTCCAGATAGAAGATGGCTCCCTCGCGCACCGCGCGGGTCAAAGGCCCGTCCACCCAAACGGTTTCACCGCCCTTGAGCAGAAAACGACCCACCAGATCGGCCGACGTCATGTCCTCGTGGCCGGCAACGGTGATCAGGTCCCGGCCCAATTGGTGGGCCATCGCCTCCACGAACCGTGTCTTGCCGCATCCCGTGGGGCCTTTCAGCAGCACCGGGAGGCCTCGGCCGGCCGCCGCGCGGAAGACGTCCACCTCGTCGCCGACGGCGCGGTAGAACGGCGCGTCCGAAAGGGAGCGGACGGCTGCGGACTGACTGTTCAACAAATTACTTCCCCCGATCGAACGGAATGGTTTTCGGAAGCCCCACGCCCGGCGGAAGAAGAAGCCTGCCATCCTGATTGACGTAACCGGAGCGTTTGGTCGGTATCGGCAGCGCGGGATCCGGACATGGCGTGTCGGTCCCGTCGCCGCAGATGCCGCCGTTGAAGTACGAACGCTTCAGGTGGTCTTCGGGCCACGGGTCGGCGTGCATGCCGATCCACTGCGCGGGGATGTTGTAGAAGACGAAGAAGCACGCGCTGACCCCGGCGAAGATCGCCAGAAACCGGGTGAGCTGCTGGCGCGCGAGCCCGCCCCGGACGTGGTCCAGGCCGCGCTCGACGACGGTACGGCCGCGATCATCGGTGAAATAACGCAGACAGCACAGCGCGGCCTGAACACCTCCCCACATCAGTCCTTCGTAGACGGGCCACTGGTAGTAGGTGCCGGCATTGACCGACACCGACCGGATCGAACCGGGATACGTGTAGAACCCGATGGGCAGCAGGACCAGTCCCTCCATCACGAAGTCGAAGAGGAACGCGATCCCATAGGTGATCGCGATCAGCCGCAGGTTGCTGATGTTTGGCCAGCGCGCCTTGATCTTTCGCATCACCCAGCAGCCGACGATGGTGATCAGCAGCACCCCGTAGGCGTATCCGGGCGCGTTCGTCAGCAGCGGTTCGACGACCTGGCGGCCGGGCTCCTCGGGCGACACCCATCCGGGAATGTGCGGGGACCACGAACCCCGATTGAACAGCCAAGTGTTGTAGGTGCACCACGTGTTGAAGTAGTTCAGCAAGGGATCCTGGAAAAACATCAGAGCCATCGACGCAAAGAGCATGCCGTCCAACGTGATTCGTCGCTCGCGGCGCCAGGGCCTGATGATTAACCACCACACGGCGAACGGCAGCCCGACCCAGAGCGCTATGGCATTCGCCATCAGCGGCACTTTCATGTACATCGGCGGATCGCTCGGCCCGGTGGGCACCCGTTCGAAATAGAGCCCGGTGATCCAGCGGATCCACACGTACACCTGCAGCGCCAGCAGCGCACCGCCCGCCACGGCCCAAATCCGCACCGGCTTGGCCGGGGCCTGGCCTTGGTCACCGATCGGAGTCGCGCCGCCGATCGTCTCGGTCGCTGCCCGGCCCGTCAACGCGTCACTTCCCGCGCTCCAGGGGAACGCTTCTGGGGAGCTTTACGCCATTGGGCAGGACAAGCTGCCCGTCGTGGTTGATGTAGCCGGAATTCGTCAGGGGCACCGGCAGCGCGGGGTCGGGGCACGGCCGATCGGTATCCTCGCCGCAGATGCCCATCAGGAAGTACGAGCGCTTCAGGATGTCGTCGGGCCAGGGATCCTGGTGCATGGCGAACCACTGGGCCGGAAGGTTGTAGAAGACGAAGAAGAAGGCGCTGCACGCGGCGAAGATCGCCAGGAAGCGGGTCAACTGCTGTCGGGCGAGCCCGCCCCGGACTTGGTCGAGTCCGCGCTCGACGAAGGTCCGGCCGCGATCGTCGGTGAAGTAGCGCAGACAGCACAGGCCGGCCTGGACACCGCCCCACATGAGCCCCTCGTAGAGCGGCCACTGGTAGTAGGTGCCGGGATTGACCGACAGCGCACGAATCGCGCCGGGGTAAGTGAACAGCCCCATCGGCATGAGGAACAGGCCCTCGATGACGAAATCGAAGACGAAGGTCCAGGCGATCACCACGCCGATCAGGCCGAAGGTGTTGATGTTGGGCCACCGCTGCTTCGCTTTCCGCATGACCCAGCAGCCGAGCATCGTGCACAGCAGCACGAAGAAGTAGCCGGGCGCGTTCATCAGGAACGGTTCGGCCATCATGGCGCCCGGCTTCCCGAACGACACCCAACCGGGGATGTCCTGGACCCACGAGCCCCGATTCCACATCCAGGTGTTGTAGGTGCTCCACGTGTTGAAGTAATTCAGCAGCGGGTCCTGAAAGAACAACAGGCCGCAGGAGATCAGGAGCATGCCGTCGAGGGTGATTCGCCGCTCCCGCCGCCACGGCCGAATGATGAACCACCAGAAGGCGATCGGCAGGCCGACGACGATCACGCTGGTCCAGGTGAACAGGATCGCCTTCATGAACATCGGCGGCTCGGTCGGTCCCGGGGCAACGCGCTCGAAGTGCGGCCCGCTGATCCAGCGGATCCACACGTACAGCTGGAAAGCCAGGATGACGCCGCCGACGGCGGCCCAGATCCGCACCGGCCTGGCCTTGGACGGGGGCTGGGTACCGAGCGACTCCAGGGACGCACGCTTCTTGTCGGACAGTTCGGTCATGACACCGTCTCCTCTTCGGATCGTCGGCGGGCCACACGAAAATATACCAATCGGTATCTGGATGACCAAGAGTATTCTCAGATTCTTGTGGCACAATCGCCGGCATGGTTGAGCGTTGGACGCGCGAGCGACGCCTGGAGCACACCCGTTCAGTGCTGCTTGATGCCGCGGAGGAGGTTTTCGCCGAAAAGGGCTTCATGGCAGCGTCTTTGGACGACATCGCGGGGGCCGCGGGCTACACCAAGGGCGCCATCTACAAGCACTTCGCCACCAAGGAAGACCTCTTCCTGGCGGTCAGCGACCGCTACTGGCGCCGCTATTTCGACAACTTCGCCGAGGTGATGGCCACCGCGACGCACATCGGGGCCCACGAACTCGAGCAGATCGCGGCGCGCTGGCGCCAGCTCAGCCGCGACCGCGGCGCCGAGCACGCCGCGCTGGGCCACGAGTTCACCCTCTACCTGTTACGCAACCCCGACGCGCGGGAACGGGTGGCCGCCAAGCGATCCGAGGTCGTCGAGTCGCTGGCGCAGTTCATCGTGGAGGGCATCGACCGCATCGGCGGGGCGCTTTTGATCCCGCCCCGGACCTTCGCCCACGTGCTCGTCGCCACCACCGACGCCGTGATGCTGGGCAGCCAACTCGACGATATCGACCTGTTCATGCCGACCCTGCAGATGTACATGTCGGCGATCAAGCTGCCCTAGCGTCCCCGGCGCGCGCCGAGTGAGTGGGTTACGTAGGGATCGGACGGGTTTTTCCTACGTATCCCCCACGGTCGGCGGATGGACTCACTAGCCGCTGTTGCGCAGGGCGCTGGCCAGACCGTTCATGGTGAGCAGGATGCCGCGCTGCACGAGTTCGTCGTCGTCACCGGAGCGGTAGCGGCGCAACAACTCCACCTGCAGGTGGTTCAACGGCTCGAGATACGGGAACCGGTTGAACACCGAACGCGCCAGCGCCGCGTTGTCGGCGAGCAGGTCGTCGTGACCGGTGATCAGCTTGTGCATGGCGATGGTGCGCCGATGCTCGTCGGCGATCTTGTCGAAGACCCTGCGCCGCAAGGATTCGTCGGGCACCAGCTCGGCGTAGCGGGCCGCCAGGCCCAGGTCGCTCTTGGCCAGCACCTGCGCCATGTTCGACAGCACGCTGCGGAAGAACGGCCAGCGCTCGTACAGCACATGCAGGATTTCGACCCGCTCGGTTTCGCGGCCCGCCGCGATCCAGCGCTCGAAGGCCGACCCGGTGCCGTACCAGCCCGGCAGCATGACCCGCGACTGGCTCCAGGCCAGCACCCACGGGATGGCGCGCAGGTCGGAGATCGACGAGGTGGGCTTGCGTGAGGTGGGCCGGCTGCCGATGTTCAGCGCCCCGATCTCGCTGACCGGTGTGGAGGCCATGAAGTAGTCGACGAAACCCGGTGTCTCGTGGACCAATTCGGCGTAGGCGCGGTGCGCCAGCGTCGCGATCTCGTCGAGCACCGCGTAGGCCGGCTCGGCCTCGTCGCCGAGGCCCTCCACGTCCAGCAGCGTCGACTCCAGGGTCGCCGCCACCAGGCTCTCCAGGTTGCGGCGCGCCAGTTCGGATTCGGCGTACTTGGCGGCGATCACCTCGCCCTGCTCGGTGAGGCGCAGCGAGCCGTTCACCGCCCCCGGCGGTTGCGCCAGGATGGCCTCGTAGCTGGGCCCCCCGCCGCGGCCCACGGTGCCGCCGCGACCGTGGAAGAGCCGCAACCGGATCCCGGTCTTGCGGGCGGTGTCGACGAGGTCGAGCTCGGCCCGGTAGACCGCCCAGTTGGCGGCCAGATACCCGCCGTCCTTGTTGGAGTCGGAATAGCCGAGCATCACCTCCTGGCAGCCGTCCCGCGCGTCCACCAGCGACCGATACAGCGGTAGGTCCAGCATCGCCTGCAGGATCGGCGCCCCCTTGTGCAGGTCGTCGATGGTCTCGAACAGCGGCGAAATCCCCAGGGGGCAATAGGGTTCCGGCCCGGAGGCGTCCAACAGGCCGGCCTCCTTCAGCAGGATGGCGGCCTCCAGGACGTCGGACACCGATCGGCACATCGAGATGACGTAGTTCGGCACGGCGGCCGGGCCGTAGAGCTCGACGGCGCGGGCGGCGGCCGCCAGCACGCCCAGCTCGCCGCGCGCGAGGTCGGACAGGCCCCCGCAAGCGGGCGGTACCCCCACCCCGCGATCACCGACCAGCGGGCGGCGGGTGGCCAGCTCGCCCGCCAGCAGCTCGACGCGTTCGTCCTCGGGCAGCGAAGCGTAGTCGGGATGCACGCCGGCCCAGGCCAGCAGCTCGCCGACCACCTCCTCGTGGACGTCGGAGTTCTGCCGCATGTCCAGGCCGGACAGGTGGAAACCGAAGGCGTGCACGCTTTCTCGCAGCCGGGCCAGCCGGTCGTCGGCGAGCAGCGCGGCGCCGTGGGTGCGCAGCGAGGCGTCGACGACGTCGAGGTCGGCCCGCAGTTCGCCCGGCGCGGCGTAGGCCGGCATGCCCAGGTCGAGCTCGTGCTGCGGGCGGCGGTCCAGGATCTGCGCTGCGGTCGCGGTGAGCCGGGCGCGGATCACCCGCAGCGCCCGCCGGTAGGGCTCGTCGGCGCGGGCGGTCTCGTCGCAGCCCTGCGCCAGCGCGGTCAGCTCGTCGGTGACGGTGATCAGCCGCGCCGACATCGACAGCTCCTGCTCGAGGTCGGTGAGCTCGGCCAGGTAGTGCGCGAGCGCGGTGAACGCGGCGCTGCCGGTGGCCCGCCGCACGACGTCGCCGGTCACGTTCGGGTTGCCGTCGCGGTCGCCGCCGATCCACGAGCCGGGTTGCAGGATGGGCGCGGCCAGCAGGTCGGCGTCGGGCCAGCGGGTGCGCAACGCGCCGCGCACCTCGGCGTTGACCTGCGGGATCACCCGGAACAGCGCGGCCGGGTAGTACCGCAGGCCCACGTCGATCTCGTCGGTGATCTGCAGCCGCGACAGCCGCACCAGCGCGGTCTGCCACAGCGTCAGCACCTGGCGGCGCAGCTCGAGCTCGATGTCGCGGCCGTCGTCGGTCTCGGTGTGTCCGGCGGCGTGCAGCCGCATCAGCGCGGTGATGCGGTGCTGCGTGATGAACACCGTGCGGCGGCGGGTCTCGGTGGGGTGGGCGGTGATCACCGGGGACACCAGGGCGCCGCGCAGCGCCTCGGCGACGGTCGCCGAATCGAGTTGAGCGCGATCGAGTTTGGCGTAGGTGGCGGCCAGGCTGCTGTCCTGCGGGGGCTCGCCGGCCGCGACGTGGATATCGCGCCGGCGCTCGCGGTGGATGTCCTCGGCCACATTGGCCAGCAGCGCGAAGTGGCTGAACGCCCGGATGACCGGGATGGCCTGGCGGATGTCGATGCCGTCGAACATCCGCGCCATCTCGGCCCGGTCGATCTCGGAGCGCCGCACCCGGAACGCCTCGACCCGGGCGCGTTCGACGAGCCCGAAGACCTCCTCGCCGTTGTGCTCGCGCACGGTGTCGCCGAGGATGGCGCCCAGCAGCCGGATGTCAGCGCGCATCGGCTCGGTCGCCTCGCGGCCCACGCGCGTGCGCTGGACGGCGCCGATCGGTTCCAGCGCGGTGTCGGGGGCCTCGGCCATGGTTTCAAGTATCGGCGCGGCGCCCCAAGCGCCGAAAGTGAAACTCACGACGCGTCGCCGGCGTGTCGCGTCGTGTATTTCACACTCGGCGATGAGGGAGGGCTACCGCGTCAGCGGTACTTGATCAGCAGGGCCATGCCGACGATGCACACCAGCCAAATGCCGACGATGAACAGCGTCAGCCGGTCGAGGTTCTTCTCGACGACGGTCGACCCGGACAGGCTCGACTGCACACCGCCGCCGAACAGCGTCGACAGGCCGCCGCCCTTGGCGCGGTGCAGCAACACCAGCAGCACCACCAGCACGCTGGTGACCACCAGGGTGATCTGCAGGGCCAATTCCATGTGCGAAAGCCTACCGGTGTCGACGGGCCGTCAGGGCAGCGGCCCGCCGGCGGCGATGGCCGCCAGCGTCGCGAACTGCTCGCCGTCCAGCGACGCGCCTCCCACCAGCGCCCCGTCGATATCGTCCTGGGCGGCGATGTCGCCGATGTTCTTGGCGTTCACCGACCCGCCGTAGAGCACCCGCACGGTATCGGCGACCTGCGGCGAGGCGAGCGACGCCAACGTTGACCGGACCGCCGCGCACACCTCCTGAGCATCGGACGCGCTGGCCACCCGCCCGGTTCCGATCGCCCAGACCGGCTCGTAGGCGACGACGACATCGGCGATCTGCTCGGCCGACAGCCCGGCGAGCGAGCCGCGCAGCTGCCCCTCGCAGTGGGCGACGTGCTCGCCGGCCTCGCGGACCTCGAGGTGCTCGCCGATGCACACGATGGGGGTGAGCTCGTGCTTGAGCGCGGCGGCGGCCTTGGCGGCCACCAGCGCGTCGTCCTCGTGGTGGTAGGTGCGCCGCTCGGAGTGCCCGACGACGACGAAGCGGCAGCCGAGCTTGGCCAAAAACGCGCCGCTGACCTCGCCGGTGTAGGCGCCCGAGTCGTGCTGGGACAGGTCCTGGGCGCCGTAGGTCAGCCGCAGCTTGTCGCCGTCGACCAGGGTCTGCACGCTGCGCAGGTCGGTGAACGGCGGGATCACCGTGACGTCGACCTTGTCGTAGTACTTGTCCGGCAACGCGAACGCGATCTTTTGCACCAGCGCGATCGCCTCGAAGTGGTTGAGGTTCATCTTCCAGTTGCCGGCGATCAGTGGCTTGCGGCTCACGCGGCGCCTCCAGTCGGTTGCGGACGTTGTAGGACCTCGATGCCCGGCAGCGTCTTGCCCTCCAGGTACTCCAGCGACGCGCCGCCGCCGGTGGAAATGTGGGAGAAGTCGCCCTCTGGGATGCCGAGCGCGCGCACCGCGGCCGCCGAATCCCCGCCGCCCACCACGGAAAAGGCGCCCTTGCCGGTCGCCGCGGCGATCGCCTCGGCCACACCCTTGGTGCCGGCGGCGAAGGCGGGGAACTCGAACACGCCCATCGGGCCGTTCCAGAAGACGGTGCTGGCGTTGGACAGCAGCGCCGCAAAGCGTTTGACCGATTCGGGGCCGATGTCCAGCCCCATCATGTCGGCAGGGATGGCGTCGCACGCCACGGTCCGCGGCGGCGAGTCCGCCGCGAACTTCTCGGCCACCACGATGTCCCTGGGCAGGCGCAGCACGTCGGCGTAGGTGTCCAGCAGCCGGCGACAGGTGTCGATCATTTCGGTTTCCAGCAGTGAGGTGCCCACCGAAAGGCCCTGCGCGGCAAGGAATGTGAAGCACATCCCGCCGCCGATCACGATGCTGTCGGCCTTGGTGGCCAGCGACTCGATGACGCCGAGCTTGTCGGAGACCTTGGACCCGCCGAGCACCACCGCATAGGGCCGAGTAGTCGAGCTGGTCAGCTGCTCGAGCACCCGGATCTCCTCGGCCACCAGCGTGCCGGCGTAGTGCGGCAGCAGGGTCGCGACGTCGTACACCGACGCCTGCTTGCGGTGCACCACCCCGAAGCCGTCGGAGACGAAAGCCCCTGTCGGACCGACCAATTCGGCGAGCTGCCGGGCCAACCCCAGCCGCTCGCCGTCGTCCTTGCTGGTCTCGCGCGGGTCGAAACGCACGTTTTCCAGCAGCAGCACGTCGCCGTCGGTCAGCCCCTCGGCGCGGGCCAGCGCGTCGGAGCCCACGAGATCGCCGGCCAGTTGCACGTGCCGGCCCAACCCCTCCCCGAGCGCCGCGGCGACCGGCGCCAGCGACAGCCCCGGGTCGGGCCCGTTTTTGGGACGGCCCAGGTGCGCGGCGACCACGAGCTTGGCGCCGGCGTCGACGAGCGCCTGCAGCGTCGGCACCGACGCGGTGATGCGGCCGGGGTCGGTGATGGCGCCGTTCTCGTCGAGCGGCACGTTCAGGTCGGAGCGCACCAGCACGCCGCGACCCGAAACACCTTCGGCGAGAAGGTCGGAAAGGGTCGGAACGCTCACGGCTTACAGCGACTTGCCGACCAGCGCGACAAGGTCGACGAGGCGGTTGGAGTAGCCCCACTCGTTGTCGTACCAGGACACCACCTTGGCCTGGTTGTCGATCACCTTGGTCAGGCCGGAGTCGAAGATCGAGCTGTGCGGGTCGGTGACGATGTCGCTGGAGACGATCGGCGCGTCGTAGTACTTCAGGATGCCCTTCATCGGGCCCTCGGCGGCCGCCTTCATCGCCGCGTTGATCTCGTCGGCGGTGGCGGGCTTCTTCAACTCCGCGGTCAGGTCCGTGACCGAGCCGGTGGGGATCGGCACCCGCAGCGCGTACCCGTCGAGCTTGCCCTTGAGGTTGGGCATGACCAGCCCGATGGCCTTGGCGGCGCCGGTCGAGGTCGGCACGATGTTCAGCGCGGCGGCGCGGGCGCGGCGCAGGTCCTTGTGCGGCCCGTCCTGCAGGTTCTGGTCCTGGGTGTAGGCGTGGATGGTGGTCATCAGGCCCTTGACGATGCCGAACTCGTCATCGAGCACCTTGGCCAGCGGCGCAAGGCAGTTCGTGGTGCACGACGCATTGGAGATGATGTTCTGGCTGCCGTCGTAGCGGTCGTCGTTGACGCCCAGCACGATCGTGATGTCCTCGTCGGTGGCCGGCGCCGAGATGATCACCTTCTTGGCGCCGGCGTCCAGGTGGCCCTTGGCCTTGGCGGCGTTGGTGAAGATGCCGGTGGATTCCACGACGACGTCGACGCCCAAATCGCCCCACGGCAGCGCGGCCGGGCCCTCCTTGACCTCCAGCGACTTGATCTTGGTGGTGCCGACGACGATGGTGTCGTCGCCCTCGAGGCTGACGTCGTAGGGCAGCCGGCCCAGGATGGAGTCGAATTTCAGCAGGTGCGCCAGGCTGGCGTTGTCGGTGAGGTCGTTGACCGCGACCACTTCGATGTCGGCGCCGCCCTGCTCCTGTTGAGCCAGCAAGGCCCGGTAGAAGTTGCGTCCGATTCGACCGAAGCCGTTGATGCCTACTCGGACCGTCACGTCATCTCTCCCTGTCTTCTCCTGTGCTCACCAGTCCGCTGATGAAGCGCTCGTCGCCAGCCTAGATCAGTGACGCGCGCCACCCTCGGCCGGGAAGAGTGCTGGGCTTTTACCCGGCCATCGGCGCCCGCGATAACCGGAGCGTGTCTGGTTTGTATCGGTTCTATAAGTGCCGGAATCGTCGCGTGTCCAATAGCCATCGGCGGCCCTACATTCGACACGGCTGCGGTGGGCCGTGCGGTTTCGCTGCACCGTTTGAACGCGGATTACTGAGTGCTGAAGGAGTCGGCCGTGATGACGGTCCTTGATCGGTTCTACACCAAAGTGGGTGCCATCGCCGTGTTGTGCGGGGCCGCCATAGCGTTGAGCCCGGATGCGGCGGCCACCCCGCTGAAAACCGGTGGGACTGCGTGCGTCGAGGGGATGTCGGGCGAAGCCCCGGCGGCCGGCGGGCCGGTGGCCGGTGCCCCGGCTGCTGCGGGCGCGGCGGGTGCGGCCGGCGCGCCGGCGGCCGCAGGCCAGGTGTGCACGGCCAGCGCTCCGGTCACGGACATGTCCGGCGTCCCGCTGGTGGTGCCCGGGCCGCTGCCGGTGGTGCCGGTCGGCGCCCCGCTGATCGCGCTGGGGCCGCCGTTGCCCGTCGGCGCGCCCGTGCCGATCGGCGCGCCGCTGCCACTGGGCGCGCCCCTGCCGATCGGTGCGCCGCTGCCGATCGGCGCGCCGCTGCCGGTGGGTGCGCCCATCCTGGCCGGCGCCCCGGTGGGCGGCGCGCCGCTGCCGGCCGGCGCCCCGATCATCGACATGTCGGGGACCTACGCGGGCAAGGGTGACCCGGTCGGCCCGCCGCCGCCCGGCGGCCCCGTGCCCGGTCAGCCGATCGCGCCCGGCCCCGGGCACTGAGCGCGGGCTGGAATCGAATTGCTCACCCGCCCCGGCGCTTTCGCCGCCGGGGCGGCCCCAACTATCTCAGTCAGAAGGAACTGGAGCCATGCGGACCCTCGTTCGGTGTCTTCTTGTGGTGGTCGCCATCGCTGCGAGTGTGGCCGGTGGGCCGGCCGACGTGCGCCTGGCCGCGGGCTACCAGCCGTACGGGTCCGCCATCGCGTCGGTGCTGCCGACGCGGGGCGCGGTGGTGGGCGTCGCGCACCCGGTGGTGGTGACGTTCCGCGCGCCCGTCACCGACCGGCAGGCCGCCGAAAGCGCGATCGCGATCAAGTCGGCGCCGGCGATGACCGGCAAGTACGAATGGCTTGACAACGACGTCGTGCGCTGGGTTCCCGACCGATTCTGGCCGGCGCACAGCGCGGTGGCGCTGTCGGTGGGCGGGGTGGCCACGGAATTTCAGACGGGTCCCGCCGTGGTCGGGGTGGCCAGCATCTCCGAGCACACGTTCACGGTGAGCATCGACGGGGTCGAGGCGGGACCGCCGCCGTCGCTGCCGTCGCCGCACCACCGGCCCCACTTCGGCGAGCAGGGCGTGCTGCCGGCCTCGATGGGCAGGCCCGAGTACCCGACCCCGGTGGGCACCTACACGGTCCTGTCCAAGGAACGCTCGGTGGTGATGGACTCGAGCAGCGTCGGGATCCCCGTCGACGACCCCGACGGCTACGTCATCCCGGTGGACTACGCCGTGCGCATCTCCGGCCGCGGCCTGTTCGTGCACTCGGCCCCGTGGGCCGTCAACGCCATGGGCCTGGAGAACGTCAGCCACGGCTGCATCAGCCTCAGCCCCGCCGACGCCGAGTGGTACTTCGACAACGTCAGCGTCGGCGACCCCGTGATCGTGCAGGAATAACCCGCAACCAGCGCAGTGCCGAGTCCGCGGCGTGATAGCCGCACAGCCCATGGATGCCGGCGCCCGGCGGCGTGGACTGCGAGCACAGGTACACGCCCGGCACGCCGGTCGCATACGGGTCGACGGCGAGCCGCGGCCGCAGGATGACCTGCAGGCCGTCGTTGGCGCCGCCGAGGATGTCGCCGCCGACGTAGTTGGGGTTGTAGGCCTCCAATGCGGCGGTGCCGGTGGCGACGGTGGCGATCACGCGGTCGCGGAAACCCGGGGCGAACCGCTCGATCTGGCCGACGACGGCTTCGGTGGCGTCGCCGGTGTAGCCGAACGGCACGTGGGCGTAGGCCCAGATCGGGTTGACGTTGCCGTTCGAGCGGGACGGGTCGGCGAGGTACTGCTGCCCGACGAGGACGAACGGCCGCCGCGCCATCTTGCCTTGTGCGCGTTGGCGTTCCGTGTCGGCGGTCTCGTCGAACGTGCCGCCCAGGTGCACGGTGCCGGCGCGCGCGCAGACGGGGTTGGTCCACGGGATGTGACCCTCGACGGCGAAGTCGACCTTGAACGCCGACGAGCCCTGCCGGAAACGTTGGTAGGCCCGCTTGATGCGGGCGGGCAGGGCGTCGCCGTAGATCTTCAGCGCCGCGGCCGGGGTCAGGTCGAGCAGGACGGCGTCGGCGCCGGGGATGTCGGCGCGGGCGGTGACGGTGACCCCGGTGGTGATGGTGCCGCCGTGCGCTTTGAGGGCGGCGGCCAGGGCGTGGCTGATCGAGCCCGTTCCGCCCTCGGCGACGGGCCAGCCGTAGCGGTGCCCGCCGGCGATGAACATCAGCCCCATGGCCGCGGTGAGCGGCCGGTCCAGCCGGGTGAACATGTGCGCGGACGCGCCGGCGAACAGCGCGCGCGCCTGCTCGGTGCGAAACCAGCGGGCCATGACGCTCGCCGGCAGCAGCGCCCGCGGCCCGAAGGCCGCGAGCCGAATCGGGTGGCGCGGCAGGTGGATGATCGGGCGGAAGAACTCCTCGGCCAGCTCGTCGAACCCCGCGGCGAGACCCCCGAACGCACGCCGCCATCGCGTCTCGTCGGGTCCCATCCCGGCCGCGGTCGCCTCGATCGACCGGTACAGCACGCCGGCGCTGCCGTCGTCGAGCGGGTGCGCGCAGTCGATCTCGGGCCACTTCCACACCAGCCCGTGGCCGGCCAGGTCGATCTCTTCCCAGAACGGCGAGCCGACGCCGAACGGGTGGGTGGCCGAGCAGTGGTCGTGGATGAGGCCCGGCACCGTCAGCTCACCCGAGCGCGCTCCCCCGCCGACCGTGTCGCGGGCCTCCAGCACCTGCACGTCGACGCCGTGGCGGGCCAGGTGAATCGCGGCCGCCAGCCCGTTGGGCCCGGCGCCGACGACGACCGCCGTCGTCATGCGGTGGTGACGTGCACGGGGAACTCGTCGCCGGGCTCGGGCCACGGCTGGCGGGTCAGCATGTCGGCGACCTCGACGTAGCCCGCCTCGATCACCCCGGCGTGCGCGTCGAGGATGCGGTACCACTGCTTCTGGATGTGGATGGGCTGGCCCTCGAGCACGATGACACGCACGTCGCCGTCGGCGAACCCGCAGCGCCGCTGCACCGCCTCGAGCAGCTGCTCGTTGTGCAGGTGGCCCTCGCCGAAGTTCCACCCGACCAGCGGGCCGGCGACGATCTCGCCCTCGCGGATCTTGTAGTCGGCCTCGTCGTCGATGGCGCGCGGCAACAGCGCGTTGAGCGCCCTACCGTGCACGTGCATCGCGCGGAACGCCGCGACCTTGTCGATCATGATCTCGGCGGTCTTCGGGTCGTACATCGTGGCCAGCTGCTTGGTGACCAGCGCCGAGCTCTTGACGATGGTGGATTCGATCTTCTCCTCCGCACCCGGGCGGAAGCACCACACGCTGGTGGCCCAGTTGCCCGCGTAGTAGCGCATCGCGGGCAGGAAGGAAATCTGTTGGGGGAACATGTTTCCCGCGACCAGCGCCACGACGAGAACGACGACCAGGGCGATCGGCAGCCACGGCGTGTCGAAGTCGTAGACGGTGATGTAGCCGTAGTGCCCGAACAGATAGAACAGCGAGAAGATGAAGAACACGTTCCACTCCAACGGGACCCCCATGGGCAGGTTGGACAGGATGTTGAGGTGGAAGATCACCATGAACGCGATGAGGAACCAGCGCCAGGGCTGGTCGCCGGCGACGAGCACCAGGATCCCCGGGATGATGAATTCCGCCGTGGTCCCGCCGACGTGGGCCATGAACTTGGGCAGCCAGGAGGGCCGCAGGTCGTTGACCGGGTCGAGGTAGAGCGCGTGCTTGACCCGCAGGAACAGCCTGCTGCGCAGCAGCGCGTTGTTGCTCGTCATCACCGACACGACGTACGGGAAGTGGTGGTTGAGCTTGGAAGTCGCCGCCCCCCACCACAACCCGAGCATGATGATCTTGAACGCCGCCACCTGGTCGACGAACGGAAAGAAGAACACCAGCAGCTTCAGCCAGTAGTGCTCGCCGCGCGCGGCCAGGAAGATGGTCTTGTCGCGCAGCCCCAGCAGCACCAGGGCGACGATCGTGGGCAGCACCGAGACGGGGTCGATCAGACCCACGTCACCCACGACGGTCACCGGTCCCCCGCGCCCCGGTGACGCCAGGGCCCACACCCCGCCGGCCAGTACGGCCGCATACAGCGCGACGTCGACGACGGTGCGCGTGTCACCCCGGGTGAGCGGGACCTTGCCGGGCCACGCGGGCAGCCGAATCGTGTTCGGGCGCAACCAATAAAGAAAGCCGCCGACCGGCGGCATGAAGCGTCCCGTCAGTGGGCCGGATCCGCAGCCGAAGCCCAGCACCTCGAACAGCAACGTGAAGACGATGAACTTCTGGTACACGATCGGCTGCGTCCACCAGTCGCCGATGCGGCCCAGCCCGCCCAGTCCGGGGGTCAGCGAGATGATGGCGGCGGGCGCGGCGACGTAGAGGGCGATCTTGAGCGCGTAGAGCAGGTACACCGCGTAGGGGGTGCCGAAGCCGTGTTCGGCCCAGTGGCGGGTCACGATCTGCAGTCGGGCGGCCCGCGACTGCGCCTGCCAGGTGTCGGGGTCGGCGTCGGGCAGCTCCGGTGACATGAATCCCATCGGTGGCCTCATTCCCGTCGGAGGTGAATGGTTCAGGCGACGAAACCCGCTGGGCCCGAGCGCATTCGGCCCCTAACGGACCGCCGGCCGCCTCGGGACCTCGCCCGGCTCGCGGCACGGGAATCGCCGGTCCAGGTTCTCGATCAGGCCGTCCAGGGTTCGCCGATCCTGTTCGTCGGCGCACGCCGTGCGGCTCTGGGCCAGCAGCCGGCGGAAGTAGTCGGCCTGGCGCTGATCCGCGGTGGCGGCAGGTTCCACCACTCCGGCAGGCCGGTTCACCGTCAGCGCAGGCATGGCCCCTCCTTGACGTCGTATTCGACCCGTGCCCAGCGACGCAGCGGGCGTCCCGCTCGTCAGACAGACCGGCGTAACCATAACGCGCCGGATTCGGCCGACGCCAGACGAACAGACCGTGAACTTGCGGTTTCTCTCCGCCCGCTCGCTACCATCGAGGGACTCGACGCGGCGAAGCGGCCCGCCGGAGCCCCAAGGGAGAAACGTGACCGACAGCGACAGCCCCGACATCCCCGACATCCCCGACATCGAGGACATCGACAAGTTCGATCCGGGCCTGACCCAGCGCCTGATGGGGGTGATGCGCCCGTTCCTCAAGACCTACTTCCGGTCCGAGGTGCGCGGGCTGGACGCCTTCCCGGCGGGCGGTGCCCTGGTCGTCGGCAACCACTCCGGCGGCATGTTCCCGATGGACGTCCCGATCTTCAGCGCCCACTTCTACGAGAAGTTCGGCTACGACCGGCCCGTCTACACGCTGAGCCACGACATCCTGTTCATGGGCCCGACGGGCCCGTTCTTCCGGCGCACCGGCTACATCCGGGCCCACCGGGAGAACGCGGCCAAGGCGCTGCGCACCGGCGGGGTGGTGATCGTCTTTCCCGGCGGTGACTACGACGCGTACCGGCCGACGACGGCGGAGAACGTCATCGACTTCAACGGCCGCAAGGGATACGTCAGCACGGCGATCGAGGCCGGCGTGCCCATCGTGCCCGCGGTGTCCATCGGCGGGCAGGAGACCCAGCTCTACCTGTCCCGCGGCACCGGGCTGGCCCGGCGGCTGGGGCTGAAACGCTTTCTGCGCAGCGACATTCTGCCGCTGTCGTTCGGGTTCCCGTTCGGGTTCTCCGCCGCGATCCCGCCGAACCTGCCGCTGCCCACCAAGATCGTCACCCAGGTGCTCGACCCGATCGACATCGCCGCGGAATTCGGCGACGAGCCCGACGTCGACGAGGTCGACGCGCACGTGCGGTCGGTGATGCAGCAAGCCCTCAGCGATCTCGCCGCCAAGCGCCGTTTCCCGATCCTGGGCTGAGCCATGAATCCGATCAGCCAGACCCTCGGCGTCATCACCACCCTGCGGCGCGCCGGGATGATCGCGCCGATGCGGCCCGACCGCTACCTGAAGATCGCCGCGGCCATGCGGCGCGAAGGCATGGGCATGACGGTGGGTTTCGCCAGTGCGGCCCAGCGCTGCCCCGACCGCCCCGGTTTGATCGACGAGCTCGGCACGCTGACCTGGCGGCAGCTCGACGAGCGGATCAACGCGCTGGGCGCCGCGCTGCAGGGCCTGCCCAAGGGCCAGCCGAAGGTCGTCGGCGTGATGTGCCGCAACCACCGCGGCTTCGTCGAGGCGGTGGTGGGCGCCAGCCGGATCGGCTCCGACGTCGTGCTGCTCAACACGTCGTTCGCCGGGCCGGCGCTGGCCGACGTGGTCGGCCGGGAGGGCGTCGACGCCGTCATCTACGACGAGGAGTTCACCGCGACGGTGGACCGCGCGTTCGCCGACCGGCCCGACGCCACCCGCATCGTGGCGTGGAACGACGGCCGGCACGAACTGACGGTGGAGCGGCTGATCGCCGACCACGCCGGCCAGCAGCCCACGCGCACCGGCCGCAAGAGCAGGATGATCCTGCTCACCTCCGGCACCACCGGAACGCCCAAGGGCGCCAACCAATCCGGCGGCAACGCCGGGGTCGGCACGCTCAAGGCGATCCTGGACCGCACGCCGTGGCGCGCCGAGGAGACCATCGTGATCGTCGCGCCGATGTTCCACGCCTGGGGCTTTTCGCAGCTGATCTTCGCGGCGTCGATGGCCTGCACGGTGGTCACCCGCCGCAAGTTCGACCCCGAGGCCACCCTGGACCTCATCGACCGCCACCGCGCGACGGGCCTGGCGGTGGTGCCGGTGATGTTCGACCGCATCATGGAGCTGCCCGAAGAGGTGCGAAACCGGTACAGCTGCAAGTCATTACGGTTCGCCGCGGCCTCCGGGTCGCGGATGCGCCCCGACGTCGTCATCGCGTTCATGGACCAGTTCGGCGACGTGATCTACAACAACTACAACGCCACCGAGGCCGGCATGATCGCCACCGCCACCCCCGCCGACCTGCGGGCGGCCCCCGACACCGCGGGGCGGCCGGCCGGCGGAACCCAAATCCGCATCCTGGACGGCGAACTCAACGAGCTGCCCACAGGCGAGGTCGGCAGCATCTACGTCCACAACGACACCCAGTTCGAGGGCTACACCTCGGGCACGACGAAGGACTTCCACGCCGGGTTCATGTCGTCGGGCGACGTCGGCTACCTCGACGAGGCCGGGCGCCTGTTCGTCGTCGGCCGCGACGACGAGATGATCGTCTCCGGCGGCGAGAACGTCTACCCGATCGAGGTGGAGAAGACCCTCGCGGCGCACCCCGACGTGGCGGAGGCCGCGGTGATCGGAGTGGACGACGAGCAGTACGGGCAGCGGCTGGCGGCCTTCGTGGTGCTCGGGCCGGGCGGTTCCGCCACCCCCGACGACCTCAAGCAGCACGTGCGCGTCAACCTGGCCAACTACAAGGTGCCCCGCGAGATCACCGTGCTCGACGAACTGCCGCGCGGCAGCACCGGCAAGATCCTGCGCAACGAGTTGCACGCGAAGGTCACCGGCTGATGCGGTGGCGCGATCTGCGCAAGCCCCGGCCGCTGGGGCGCGCCGCGCTGGAATTGGCCAACGCCGCCAACGGATTGCGGCCGCTGGCGCGCAAGGGCTACAGCACCGTGCTGGTGTTCTGGTTCGGCTGGCCGGCCTCCGAGGTGCCCGGCGTGTACTTCTCGGTCTCGCTGGCCGACGTGCTGCGCCGCGCGCGGCGCGGCGACTTCGCCGGGCGTCGGGGCAAGGCCGCGCTGGCCCTGACGGCCGCGTCGTGGGCGATCCTGGCGGTCATCAAGTATCACGGCGTCACCACCCCGGGACCGGTGCTGGAGGCGGGCCTGCGCGAGCAGCTCGGGGACGACTACGAGGAGGCGCTGAGCAAGCTGCCGCAGAGCGAGCCCACCCGCCGCGGGCGGCGCAACCTGCCGCTGGGCAACACCGTGGCGCGGCGGCGCTACGTCGAGAAGACCAACGTCGTGTCCTACGGCCCGCACGGCCGGGCGAACCTCGCCGACATCTGGCGGCGCCGCGACCTGCCCCGCGACGGCAAGGCCCCGGTGCTGGTGCAGGTGCCCGGCGGCGCCTGGGTGATCGGCATGCGCCGGCCCCAGGCCTACCCGCTGATGAGCCACCTGGCAGCCCGCGGCTGGGTGTGCGTGTCGATCGGCTACCGGGTGTCCCCGGTGCACACCTGGCCCGACCACATCGTCGACGTCAAGCGGGCGCTGGCCTGGGTCAAGGAGAACATCGCCCGCTACGGCGGCGACCCGAACTTCGTCGCGATCACCGGCGGCTCGGCCGGCGGGCACCTGTCGGCGCTGGCGGCGCTCACGCCCAACGACCCCACCTTCCAACCGGGCTTCGAGGACGCCGACACCTCGGTCGTCGCCGCGGTCCCGGTGTACGGGCGCTACGACTGGTTCTCCACCGAGGGCGAGGGCCGGCCGGAGTTCGTCGGGCTGCTCGAAAGGTTCGTCGTGAAGCGCAAATACGCCACGCATCGCGACGTCTACATCGACGCCTCGCCGATCCGGCGGTTACGCGCCGACGCGCCACCGTTTTTCGTCCTGCACGGCACCGACGACTCGCTCATCCCGGTCGGCGAGGCGCAGGAGTTCGTCGACGAGCTGCGCGCGGTGTCCAAGTCCCCGGTGGCCTACGCCGAATTGCCGCACGCCCAACACGCTTTCGACATCTTCAGCTCCCCGCGCGCGCACCGCTCCGCGGAGGCGGTGGCGCGGTTCCTGTCTTGGGTGTACGCGACGCGCCCGCCGGACACCGAGTAGGGCTATTTCGCCGAGCGTGCACTCACGGCGAAATCTGGGCCGTTTTTTCGCCACAGCTTCACGCTCGGCGCAGGGAGGAGGCGCGGCGGAAGAAGTCAGTCGCGCGCCGCGGCGGCCGCCTCGAGTTCGCTCAGCGCCGGCTCGATGCGGTCGGCCATGTCGTCGATGTCGTTGGCCACCTCGGGCGTCGTGACGAAGCCGAAGTCCAGGTACCCCTGGTAGGAGAAGCAGGTGATGTTCAGGGCGACGTCCATGACGGGCGGCCCGAGCGGCACCAGCGAATCCAGTTTGGCGCCGGCCATGTACAGCGGGAACGGCGGCCCCGGGACGTTGGACACAACGAGGTTGATGGGGGCCAGGTTTCGCGACAACCCGCTGGCCGTGTACGCCCGCGCCGCCAACTGCAGCAGCCCGGGCGGCGTGGTCTCGGTCAGCCCCATGATCTGGTGCGCCGACAGCGCCTTGGCCATCAGCTTGGCGCTCTGGGTGCTTTCATGGATGGCCTTGAGCCGCTCGGCGGGGTCGTCGATGTCGGTGGCCAGTGACGCGGTCATCGAGCTCACCTTGTTGCCGACATGGCTCTTGTCCTCGTCGGTCCGGGTCGACACCGGGATCTGCGCGATCAGCGGTTTGACGGGCAGCTCGCCGCGCTTCTCCAGGTAGCCGCGGGCGGCACCGGCCACCAGGGCGAGCACGACGTCGTTGAGCTTGACACCGTAGGCGTCCTTGATCGCCTTGGCCCGCTCCAGCTCGACGCGGCACCCGGTGATCCGCCGGTGCGGCGACACCGGCGCGTTGAACCGGGTCTTGGGCGCATCGAAGTAGCGCGGCGGCCTGCTGCTGACGCCCAGCGTGGCGACCTGCTGGCGAACGGTCTGCTCGACGAGCCGTGCGATGCGAAACGGCGTCTTGATGCCGACGTTGATCAGCGCGCCCACCGCGCGCCGCTCCAGGCCCGGTATCTGCAACCCCACCAGCGACCCGACCGTTTCCTGTTGCGGCGGACGGGGTTCCGGCGTGACGTCCAACAGGATTTCGCCCAGGCCCGCGCCCGACACCCCGTCCACGATGGCGTGATGCATCTTGGTCAGCGTGGCGATCCGCCCGCCCTCCACCCCCTCGATGACCCACATCTCCCACAGCGGCCGCGACCGGTCCAGCTTGTACGACATCAGCCGGCCCACCAGCTCCTCGAGCTCGCGGCGACCGCCCGGGCCGGGCACGCCGATGCGACGGAGGTGGAAGTCGACGTCGAGCTCCTCGTCCTCGACGAACCACGGCCGGTCCAGCCCCAGCGGCGCGCCGGTGACCCGCCACCGCAGCTGCGGCAGCTCCGGCAGCCGCTCGATGAGCAGTTCGCGCAGCCGGGCAAAGCTGTACTCGGAGCATTCGCTGGGGTCACAGATGGCCAGGGCACCCACGTGCATGTGCCAGCCCGCGGTTTCCGCTGACCAAAACGCCGCATCGACACTCGAAAGCCGTTTCATGAACCGACCGTACCCCCCGCCCCCCGTCACGCCCAGCAATTTGCTGGCGTGCTTACGCGTCCTCCAGCAGGTCGGGCGTCACGGCCGACTCCGTGTCGGGAATGCCGTCGACCTTGGCCTTGCGGTCGGCCATGGACAGCAGGCGCCGAATGCGCCCGGCCACAGCGTCTTTCGTCATCGGCGGGTCGGCCAGTCGGCCGAGCTCCTCCAGCGAGGCCTGCCGGTGCTCCACGCGCAGTTTGCCCGCCGAGGCCAGGTGGTCGGGGACGGTGTCGCCGAGGATCTCCAGCGCCCGCTCCACCCGGGCGGCCGCGGCGACGGCCGCGCGCGCCGAGCGGCGCAGGTTGGCGTCGTCGAAGTTGGCCAGCCGGTTGGCCGTCGCGCGGACCTCGCGGCGCATGCGGCGCTCCTCCCAGACCAACCGGGTGTCCTGCGCGCCCATCCGGGTCAGCAGGGCGCCGATCGCCTCGCCGTCGCGCACCACCACCCGATCCGCGCCGCGCACCTCACGCGCCTTCGCGCTGACCCCGAGCCGGCGCGCCGCGCCCACCAGCGCCAGCGCGGCCTCGGGGCCGGGGCAGCTGACCTCCAGGGCCGACGACCGCCCCGGCTCGGTCAGCGACCCGTGCGCCAAAAAGGCCCCCCGCCACGCCGCCTCCGCGTCGGCGACGCTGCCGCCGACCACCTGGGCCGGCAGCCCGCGCACCGGGCGGCCCCGCATGTCCAGCAGCCCCGTCTGCCGGGCCAGCGCCTCGCCGTCGTTGGCCACCCGCAGCACGTACCGGGTGCTCTTGCGAATCCCGCTGGCGGACAACACATGCACGACGGCGTTGTACCCGTAGAGCTCGAAGATGTCCTTGCGCAGCCGGCGGGCGACGTTGCCCAGGTCCACCTCGGCTTCGACGACGACCCGGCCGCCCACGATGTGCAGCCCGCCGGCGAACCTCAGCAGGGACGTGACCTCCGCGCGCCGCGCGCTCACCGACTTCACGATCAGGCGGCTCAGCTCGTCCTTGACTTCGGTCGTCATCGCCACGCGTCGTCACCCCTTTCACCGTCCACCCGAAGCTCTTTCGTGGTCGTCGCCGAAGGGGCTCCCGAGCCCGGTGAACCACCACCGTGGCCCGCCCGGACCCCGTCCAGCGCCGCCGCGAGCTTGCCCGGGTCATGTAAAGGTGTACCAGGTCGGGAGACATCGGCGAAGTGGACCTCCGCCCGCAGCAGCGTCGCGGTGCGCCGCAGTTGCTCGCGTTCGCGTTCGCCCGGCACCCGCTCGGCGTCGATGACGATGTCGTGCACGGTGAACCCGGGCGCGTGCTGGGCCAGCACGTGCAGGTGGCGCTCCACCGAGAAGCCGGCCGTCTCCCCCGGCTCGGCGACCAGGTTGAGCACCAGCGCCCGCCGGGCGGTGGTGGCCTGCAGCGCCTTGAACAGCCCGGGCACCAGCACGTGCGGGATCACGCTGGTGAACCAGGAGCCCGGCCCCAGCACCACCAGGTCGGCGGCCATGATCGCGTCGACGGCCTGCCGGGTCGCCGGCGGGTCCGACGGCAGCAGCCGCACCCGCCGCACCTTGCCCGGTGTCGTCGCGATCGCCACCTGGCCGCGGATCAGCCGGAAGATCCGCGGGTCGGCCTCCAGCCCCGACACGTCGGCCTCGATCTGCAGCGCGATCGGGCACATCGGCAACACCCGGCCCTTGACGCCGAGGATGCGGCCCAGCTCGTCGAGGGCGGCGACCGGGTCGGCCAGCACCTCGTTGAGGCCGGCCAGCATCAGGTTGCCGATCGGGTGCCCGGCCAGGGCGCCGCTGCCGCCGAACCGGTGCTGCAGGATGGTCGCCCACAGCCGCCCGTACGGGCTGTCAGATGCCAACGCCGCCAACGCCATTCGCAGATCGCCGGGCGGGATCACATCCAGTTCGTTGCGCAGCCGGCCCGACGAGCCGCCGTCGTCGGCGACGGTGACCACGGCGGTGACGTAGGGGGTCAGCCGGCGCGCCGCCGACAGCGTCGCGTACAAGCCGTGGCCGCCCCCCAACGCGACGATGTTGCCGGTCATTCGCGGCCCAGATCCCGGTGCAGCACCCGCACCGCCAGCCGCCCGTCGGCCTTCTGCTCGCCCAGCAGCTGCATGAGCGCCTCGGCGATCGCGACGCTGCGATGCTTGCCGCCGGTGCAGCCGATGGCGACCGTCATGTAGCGCTTGCCCTCCCGGCGGTAGCCCTCGACGACCAGGTTCAGCAGTCGATGGTAGGCGTCGAGGAACTCCGCCGCGCCCGGCTGGCTCAACACGTAGTCGCGCACCGCCGGATGCTGGCCGGTGAGCGGGCGCAAGTCGTCGACCCAGTGCGGGTTGGGCAGGAACCGCACGTCCATCACCATGTCGGCGTCCATCGGCAGGCCGTATTTGAAGCCGAAGGATTCGAGCGTGACGCTGGTGGACGCCCCGGTGTCGCCGCCGAAGGCCCGCTCGATGCTCTCCCGCAGGCCGCGCACCGACAGCGTCGAGGTGTCGATGATCAGGTCGGCGGTGGCGCGGACCGGGGCCAGCATCCGGCGCTCGGCGGCGATGCCTTCGGCCAGCGTCTGCTCGCCCTGCAGCGGGTGGCTGCGCCGGTTCTGCTCATAGCGGCGCACCAACATGTCGTCGGAGGCCTCCATGAACACCACGCGGGGGGTGATGTTGCGGGTGGCCAGCTCGGTGCGCACCGAGTCCAGGTCGCCGGTGAATCCCCGTGACCGCACGTCCATCACGACGGCCAGCTGGGTGATCCGCGACCCGGCCGCCAGCCCGAAATCGACCATCCTGGTGATCAGCTGGGGCGGCAGGTTGTCGGCCACATACCAGCCGAGGTCCTCGAGCACCTTGGCCGCGGTGCCCCGCCCGGCGCCGGACAGCCCGGTCACCAGGACGACGTCGATGCCCGCGGTGGCCTGGCTCGTCATTGCGGGGCTTCCGGTTGCTCGGGTTGCTCGGGTTTTAGCGCCTCGAGGACGGCGGTCGCGGTGGCCACGCCGATCCCCGGTACGGCGGTGATCTGGTCGACGGTGGCCTCCTTGAGGCGGGCTATCGATCCGAAATGGGTTACCAGCGCCTTGCGGCGATGCTCTCCCAATCCTGGCACCGAGTCCAGCGCCGAGGCGGTCATTCGCTTGGATCGCTTGCTGCGATGGTAGGCGATGGCGAACCGGTGCGCCTCGTCGCGCACCCGCTGCAGCAGGTAGAGGCCCTCGCTGTTGCGGGGCATGATGATCGGGTCCGGTTCCGAGGGCACCCAGATCTCTTCCAGCCGCTTGGCCAGCCCGATCACCGCGACGTCGGTGATGCCGAGTTCGTCGAGCACACCGGACGCGGCGTTGACTTGCGGCGCGCCGCCGTCGACGACGAACAGGTTGGGCGGGTAGGCGAAGCGGCGCGATTTGCCTTCCGGGGAAAGCATATTGGGGTCGTTCTGGTCGCTCAGGTGGCGCGCGAAGCGCCGGCGGGTCACCTCGGCGATGGACGCGACGTCGTCGGAGCGCCCCTGCCCGGCGGCCTCGCGGATCCCGAAGTGGCGGTAGTCCGACTTGCGCGGCAGGCCGTCCTCGAACACCACCAGCGAGCCCACCACGTCGGTGCCCTGCACGTGGCTGATGTCGATGCATTCGATGCGCAGCGGCGCGTCGGCCAGGCCCAGCGCGTCCTGAATGTTCTGCAGCGCCGCGGATCTGGCGTTGAAGTCGCCGGCCCGCTTCAGCTTGTGTTGCTGCAGCGCCTCTTTCGCGTTGCGCTGCACGGTTTCGGCCAGCGCCTTCTTGTCGCCGCGGCGCGGCACCCGTAAAGCGACCCGCGACCCGCGCAGGCCGGTCAGCCAGCTGGTGAGCTCGTCGGAGTTGGACGGCAGGCACGGCACCAGCACCTCGCGCGGCACCGGGTTGGCGGCCTCGTCGGCGGCGCCACCCAGCTCGGCCTGCTCGCCGTAGAACTGGGTCAAGAACTGCTCGACCAACCGCTCCTCGCCGGAATCGCCTGGGTCCCCGGACTTTTCGACAATCCAGCCCCGCTGACCGCGGACCCGGCCGCCGCGCACGTGGAACACCTGCACCGCGGCCTCGAGCTCGTCGTCGGCGAAGGCGACCACGTCGGCGTCGGTGCCGTCGCCGAGCACCACGGCCTGCTTTTCCATGGCGCGCTTCAGCGCGCCGAGGTCGTCGCGCAGGCGCGCGGCCCGCTCGAAGTCGAGTCGCTCGGCCGCGGCGTTCATCTGCTGCTCGAGGTCGCGGGCGAACCGGTCGGTCTTGCCGGACAAGAAGTCGCAGAAGTCGTCCACGATCTGGCGGTGCTGCTCGGCGCTGACCCTGCCGATGCACGGCGCCGAGCATTTGTCGATGTAGCCGAGCAGACACGGGCGGTCGATCTGCTTGTGCCGCTTGAACACTCCGGCCGAGCAGGTGCGCGCCGGGAACACCCGCGTGAGCAGGTCCAGCGTTTCGCGGATCGCCCACGCGTGCGAGTACGGCCCGAAATAGCGCACCCCCTTGCGCCGCGGGCCGCGATAGACCATGAGCCGGGGGAACTCCTCGTTGAGGGTGACCGCCAGCACCGGGTACGACTTGTCGTCGCGGTAGCGGACGTTGAAGCGCGGATCGAATTCCTTGATCCAGTTGTATTCCAGCTGCAGCGCCTCGACTTCGGTGTTGACCACCGTCCACTCGACCTTGGCCGCGGTGGTCACCATCTGCCGGGTTCGCGGGTGCAGGGCGGAGATGTCCTGGAAGTACGACGTCAGCCGGCTGCGCAGGCTCTTGGCCTTACCGACGTAGATGACCCGCCCGTGAGAGTCCCGGAACCGGTAGACGCCCGGCTCGACCGGGATGGACCCGGGCGCGGGGCGATAGGTGGCGGGATCTGGCACGTACCCAGGCTAATAGCCGCCCCCGACCCGTTCGACAAGCCGTTTGGCCGGCTGCGATGCTGACAGCGTCATGGTTACCGCTTCGCTGGGCTGGTTGCTCCAGCCGCTGTCCGTGCAGACCTTCCTCGACGAGGTGTGGGGCGTGACGCACCACCACGTCGAGCGAAGCCACACCGGCTATTTCGACGGCCTGCTACACGGCCCGTCGGCGGTCGACGAGCTGCTCGAGCGCGTCCGGCCGGAGCCGTCGGCGGTGCGCCTCGTCCAAGGCGGCGAAGGCCAAGAGGCGCCCCGCTGCCCCGACGGCAGCCTCGACCTGACGCGCGTCCGCGGCGCCTTCGCCGACGGCTACACGGTCGTCCTCAACGGGCTCGAGCAATACGTTCGCGCGATCGCCACGCTGTCCCACGCCGTCGAAGTCGAGCTGAACTTCCCCACGCGGGTCAACGCGTACCTCACGCCGCCCGAATCCACCGGCTTCGAGCCGCATTACGACCCGCACGACGTGTTGGTCCTGCAGATCCAGGGATCCAAACTGTGGCGGTTGTCGGACGGCGCCACCGTGCCGCCACACGAGATACAGCGCCGCGAAGGGGTCGCCGGCGACACACCGCTGCCGAACGAGTTGCGCCTGGACGCCGGCGACGTGCTCTACGTGCCGCGCGGGCGGGTCCATGCGGCCGAGACCGCGTCGGAGCCCTCGGTCCACCTGACCGTCGGGATCCACGCGCCGACCGTGCTCACCCTCATCACCCACGCGCTGCATGCGCTGAGCCTGCGCGACGACCGCCTGCACGCGCGGCTGCCGCCGCGACACCTCGACGACGAGGCCGTGCGCGCCGGCCTCGGCGCGGCGCTGCGCGGGATCGCCGACGACCCGAGCGTCATCGCCGGGGGCCTCGACGCGATGGAGGACGTCCTCGTGCACCGCGGCCGCTGCCCACCCGTCGGCCGCATCGGCGACTCCGCCGGGATCGACGGGCAAACCGTGGTGGCGAAGTACCAACCGCTGTATTCGCGGGTGGTGTCCGACGAGGGCGGCGCCGCCCTGCGGTTTGCCCAGTTGTCGATCAACGTCGGCGCCGACCACGCCGCGGCGCTGCGTTTCGTCTCGAAGAGCACCGGGCCGTTTCGCGTCGGCGACCTGCCCGGGCTTACCGCGCCGCAGCAGACGGAGTTAGCGCGCACCCTGATTGCCGCCGGATTCCTGGTCCGGCTGCCCGGCGACTGAGAGCCCGTCAGCCGCTGCCACGGCGAAGTCGTAGCGAATTCTCCGCAGATGCGTGCTGAGAAGCCTTTCGAGTTCGATATTGCGGAACCATGCAATCCGGGTGAAGAATTGCCCGGTGAGCTGGATGGCCTCGCCGCCGGAGGTGCATTCGGCGCTGCTGAGCAGCGGCCCGGGCATCGAGTCGCTGATCTCCGCGGCGGGGGCGCTGGACTCCCTGAGCGCCGAATACGCTTCGGCCGCCGAGGAACTCGACGGCCTGCTGGCGGCGGTGCAGGCCGGGGCGTGGCAGGGCCCCAGCGCGGAGTCCTATGTCGCCGCGCACGTGCCGTACCTGGCGTGGCTGATGCAGGTCAGCTCCGACAGCGCCGCGGCGGCGACACAGCACGAGACCGCGGCGGCGGCCTACACGACCGCGCTGGCGGCCATGCCGACGCTGGCCGAGCTGGCGGCCAACCACGCCACCCACGCGGTGTTGGTGGCGACGAATTTCTTTGGCATCAACACGATTCCGATCGCGGTCAACGAGGCGGACTACGCGCGGATGTGGATCCAGGCGGCCACCACGATGACGACCTATCAGGCCGCGTCGGGCGCCGCGGTGGCTTCGACGCCACCAACCACGCCGGCGCCACGGATCATGAAAGCCGCCGCCAACAACTCCGGCGGCAGCCACGACGAAGGCCCGGGCCCCACCGATCCGAACTGGTGGACGGAGCGCATTGGCAAAGTCATCACCGCGTTCGAGAACGAGTTGACGAACCCGAATTCGGCCAACGGTCAGGTGCTCTACAGCACGGTGACGTATTGGATCCCCCGCTGGTCGGGCGAGGTCTATCTGACGTTCGCCCCGCAGTTGACGCAATTGGCGGAGCTTTCGGCCGGCCTGATCGCTCCCGCGTTCCTGGGGGGTTTCGCGGGGGCGGCCGGGCTGGCCGGGCTGTCCGGGGTCGCGCCCGCCCCGATGCCCGCCGCCCCCGGGGTGGCCGCGCCGGCTCCGTCTCAGATCGGGCCGGTGGCCGGGATGTCCCCGACCCTTGGCGCACCCGCCGCGGCGGCCGCGCCGGCGCCGGCGCCCGCTCCCGTGTCCGCCGCGGCCCCGGCACCCGGCGCCGCGCCGCCACCGCCGCCCACCCCCGTCGGCGCCGAAAGTTTCGGTTACCCCTACCTGGTCGGCCCTCCCGGCGTCGGTTCCGGCGCGCCGATGCGCGTCGGCGCCGGCGTCAGGCGCGGCGTCGCGCAGCCCGATGCGGCCGCGGCGACGGCTGGCGCGGCCACGGAGGAACGGGCGCGGCGACGACGTCACCGCACCGGACTGGTCGACCGGGGGCACCGCCACGAGTACCTGGACCCCGTCACGGCTTCCGATCAGGGCGCGGGCCCGCTGGGGTTCGCCGGCACCGCGCACCGGGCCGGAGCCGAACCGGCGGCCGGGTTGACCGCGCTGGCCGGCACCGCGCCGATGACGCCGAGCACCTGGAATCCCGCCGCCGACGAGCCCGACGCCTGACCCGTCAAAACCGCAAATTCCCTGTTGGCGAGGGCTACGATCCGCAGATGTCGTTTGTGGTCGCGGCGCCCGGACTGGTCACGGAAGCGGCCGCCGATATCGCGGGGATCGGTTCGTCGATGGCGGCGGCCCACCGGGCGGCCGCGGTCTCGACCACCGGGGTGCTGGCCGCCGCCGGCGATGAGGTATCGGCGGCCGTCGCGGCGGTATTTTCCGGCCAGGCCCAGCAGTACCAGGCGCTCCTCGCGCAGGCGGAGGCGTTTCACACCCAGTTCGTGCGGGCGCTGGCCGGCAGCGCGGGCGCGTACGCGGCCACCGAGGCCGCCGGCACGTCCCCGCTCGTCACCCTGGTGGAAGACGCGCTGGGCGTGATCAACCTGCCCACCGAGGTGTTGGTGGGGCGGCCACTGATCGGCAACGGCGCCAACGGGGCACCGGGGACCGGGCAGGCCGGCGGGGCGGGCGGCATCCTGCTCGGCAGCGGCGGCGCCGGCGGGTCGGGCGCGTCCGGGTTGGCCGGCGGGCCGGGCGGTCCGGCCGGGCTGATCGGCTCCGGCGGCCCCGGCGGCATGGGCGGCTGGGGCGCGCCCGGCGGGGCCGGGGGCACCGGCGGGTTGCTGTGGGGCAACGGCGGCTGGGGCGGCATCGGCGGGCCGTTCAGCACGGGCGGTGTCGGGGGCAGCGCGCTGCTGTTCGGCGACGGCGGCCACGGCGGGATGGGCGGCGAGCTCGGGGGCATCGGCGGTGCCGGTGGCCGCGGCGGGCTGCTGATCGGCAACGGCGGCCCGGGCGGGACCGGCGGGGTGTCCGGCGGCCCGGGCGGGGTCGCGGGTGGTCCCGGCGGCCCCGGGGGTTCCGCTCCCCTGTTGGGCGCGCACGGGGCCGCCGGCGCCAGCGGCGGCGACCCCACCATCCCGGTGACCGTGGACCAGCAGATCAACCGGCCGTACGTGAACGTGTCCATCGCCGGCGGACCCACTTCGCAAGTGGTCCTCGACACCGGATCCAAGGGCCTGGTGGTGCCTCCCCAGGACGTCAACTTCGCGACCCTGGGCGCGCCCACCGGGACGCACACCGTCACGTACGGCGAAGGCGCAAACACGTTGCAGGAGACCTACACGACATATTCGGCGACGGTGAACTTCGGCAACGGGATCATCACCCAGCCGACCACGGTTGCGGTCATCACCTCCGTGATCCAGACCCAGAACGGCGTGTCGACGAATTTGCCTGCCTCCGAGGGGCTGCCGGTTCTCGGCGTGGGGTACGGCGGGGTGGGCACGGTGGGCGTCGGCCCGTTAAGCACCAACCCCGTGCAGTCCCTGCCGGGCACCCTCAACCAGGGGGTGCTGATCAACGAGCCCGCCGGCACGGCGCAGTTCGGCGCCAACCCGCTGACCGTGGGCACCTCGGCGGCCGGGGCGCCCGTCACCAACCTGAGGGTGTCGGTCAACGGCGGGACCCCCGTGACCGTCACCAACGCGTTCGTCGATTCCGGCGGCCTGTGGGGGGACGTCCCGTCCTCGGTCGGCACCGGTTCGGTGAACGGCTATGTGCCACAGGGCACCACCCTCACGGTCTCGACGACCGGCGGCGTCGGGATCTACCAGGAGACGGTCGGTGCCAGCCCCAACGCCCCGGTAGTCGTCGCGGCGACCGACAACTTCAACACCGGGAATTTGGTGTTCGAGAAAATCCCGATCTACCTCTCGTACTCCCCCACCAACGTCGGGACGCTATTCTTCGACGTCTGACGCATCCGGGCGGTAGCGCGCGAGCAGCGACCGCACGGTGTCCATGGCCTCGACGGCCCGCTCCTTGTCGGCGGCCTGGATCGCCATCAACGGGATGTACTCGTCGTCGGGCAGGTCGATACGCGCCCACCGCTTGCCGGCGGGAAACGACACGCCGACCACGTCCGGCCACGGAATCAGCTTGTCGCCGAAGAGGTTTCGCACCGATAGCCCCGCTGGGCCCACCCGCAGCCGCGGGCGCGCGAACAACAGCACGCCGCCGGCGATCACCAGGCCGAGGATGGCGATCGCCACCTGGTCGGAGGTGTGAAAGATCACGCCGCTGGAGCGGATCTTGAGCAGCAGGCCCACGACGATGTGCGTGGCGGCGATCAGAAACGCTGCGGCGTAGACGAATAGCGGGGTGCGGTGCGGACGCAACTCGACGTCCCAGCCGTCGCGGCTCGGCGGAGTCACGACCGGGCGCGCAGGTCACGCAGCGTCAGCGCGGTGGTCAGGGCCGCCCCGGTGGCCTGGGCCCCCTTGTCCTCGGCCGATTCCGGTAGCCCGGCCCGGTCCAGGGCCTGCGCCTCGTTGTCGGTGGTCAGCACGCCGTTCGCCACGGGCGTCGAGGCGTCCAGCGACACCCGGGTCAGGCCCTGGGTCACCGCGTCGCACACGTAGTCGAAATGCGGTGTCTGGCCACGGATCACGACGCCCAGGGCGACGACGGCGTCGTGGGTGCGCGCCAGCTCCTGCGCGATGACCGGGATCTCGATCGCCCCGATCACCCGGACCACCGTCGGGTCGTCAATGCCCGACTCGGACGCCACCTTGCGGGCACCGGCCAGCAGGGCGTCGCAGATCTCGCTGTGCCAGGTGCTCGCGACGATCGCCAGCCGCAGGCCGGACGCGTCGAGCGCCGGTACCTCCGGCACGCCGGCGGCAGGACTCACAGGGCCCCGCCGAATTCGCCCGGCAGGTGCACGGATTCGTGGAAGTCGTCCAGGCCGACCAGGTCGTGGCCCATCTTGTCGCGCTTGGTCATCAGGTAGCGGATGTTCTCGGCGTTGGCGCGCACCGGCAGCGGCACCCGCTCGATGATGTGCAGCCCGTACCCGTCCAGCCCGACGCGCTTCGCCGGGTTGTTGGTCAGCAGCCGCATGGAGCGCACCCCGAGGTCGACCAGTATCTGCGCGCCGATCCCGTAATCTCGTGCGTCGGCGGGCAATCCGAGCTTGAGGTTGGCGTCCACGGTGTCGTCGCCGGCGTCCTGCAGCTGGTAGGCCTGCAGCTTGTGCATCAGGCCGATGCCGCGGCCCTCGTGGCCGCGCATGTACAGCACCACACCGCGGCCCTCGCGCGCGACCATCGCCATCGCGGCGTCCAGCTGCGGCCCGCAGTCGCAGCGGCGCGAACCGAACACGTCACCGGTCAGGCATTCGGAGTGCACCCGGACCAGCACGTCGTCGCCGTCGGCGTTGGGCCCGGCGATCTCGCCGCGGACCAGCGCCACGTGCTCGACGTCCTCGTAGATGCTGGCGTAACCGATGGCGCGAAACTCGCCGTGGCGGGTCGGGATCCGCGCCTCGGCGATCCGCTCGATGTGCTTCTCGTGCTTGCGCCGCCACTCGATCAGGTCGGCGATCGTGATCAGCGCCAGGTCGTGCTCGTCGGCGAAGACCCGCAGCTCGTCGGTCTGGGCCATCGAGCCCTCGTCCTTCTGGCTGACGATCTCGCAGATCGCCCCCGCCGGCTGCAGCCCCGCCATCCGGGCCAGGTCCACCGCGGCCTCGGTGTGGCCGGGCCGGCGCAGCACGCCACCGTCCTTGGCGCGCAACGGAACCACGTGACCGGGGCGGGTGAAATCGTTGGCGACGGCCGCCGGATCGGCCAACAACCGCATCGTGGTGGCCCGGTCGGACGCCGAGATCCCGGTTCCCACACCGATTCTCGCGTCGACGGTGACGGTGTAGGCGGTGCCGTGCTTGTCCTGGTTCACCGCGTACATGGGCAGCAGCCCGAGCCGGTCGCAGATCGCGCCGTCCAACGGGACGCACAGGTATCCGGAGGTGTAGCGGACCATGAAGGCCACCATCTCCGGGGTGGCCTTCTCGGCGGCGAAGATGAGGTCGCCCTCGTTCTCGCGATCCTCGTCGTCGATGACGACGACGGCCTTGCCGGCCGCGATGTCGGCAACCGCCCGCTCGACGGAGTCCAACCTCGTCATCTGTGCTGCCTTGCTGTCGTAGGGGCCGATCGTGAAAGGCCCAAGTGTTGCATCCAGTATGAACCACCGGGGCGCCCCGGTTATTGCCACTGCTTACTGAGCGGGAGGCGGTCGGCATGCCGTTGACTTGTACGCCCATTGGGCACACAATAAAGCCCATGGCCGCCGACCGAAAGACAGAGCGTCTTGCAGCGCGTCTGACTCCGGAGCAGAACGCGCTTATTCGTCGTGCCGCCGAGATCGAGGGGACCGACCTCACCACTTTCACGATCACTGCGGCGTTGGCGCGCGCCCGCGACGTGCTCGCCGACCGCCGGCTGTTCGTGCTCGACGACGCGGCATGGACGCAGTTCGTCGTGAAGCTGGACCAACCCGTCACGCACAAGCCTCGACTTGAGAAGTTGTTCTCCGAGCCCTCCCTCTTCGATCCCAAATCGAAGAGGGGGACGTGAGCGGCTACAGCGCACCGCGACCGATCAGCGGGGCTGACGACATCGCTGACTTCGATAGCGGAGAGCCGAGCCTCGATCGATACCTGCGCCGGCGCGCGCTGGCCAACCATGTGCACGGCGCGTCCCGCTGCTTCGTGACCTGCCGCGAAGGACGGGTGGTCGGGTATTACGCGTTGGCGTCCGGGTCGGTGATGCGCGGCGACGCGCCGGGCCGGGTGCGGCGCAACATGCCTGACCCGGTGCCGGTGATTCTGTTGTCGCGGCTCGCGGTCGATCGCAAAGAGCAGGGCGCCGGGCTGGGCGGGCAACTGCTGCGTGACGCGATCACACGTTGCGTCGCGGCCGCCGACTCGATTGGAGTTCGGGCGATTCTGGTGCATGCGCTGCATGACCGCGCGCGCGCGTTCTACGCACACTTCGACTTCGAACCATCCCCGACGGACCCGCTGCACCTCATGCTGTCGATGACCGAGGCTCGCGCGCTCCTCGGCGCCTAGCGCGCCATCAACCGCTCGACGTACTTCGCGATGACGTCGACCTCGAGGTTCACCTGCGTCCCGACCGGGGCCGCGCCCAGGGTGGTGAGCTCGCGCGTCGTCGGGATCAGCGACACCTCGAACCAGTCCGTCGGGTCGGAACCCAACCCGGAGACGGTCAGGGAGATCCCGTCGACGGTGATCGACCCCTTCTCGACGACGTAGCGGGCCACCTGGGCGGGCAGCTCGATCCGCACCACCTCCCAGTGCTGCGAGGGCGTCCGGGCCATCACCCGGCCGGTGCCGTCGACGTGGCCCTGCACGATGTGCCCGCCGAGCCGGCTGTTGACGGCCGCGGCGCGCTCGAGGTTCACCGGGCTGCCCACCCGCAGGTCACCGAGGTTGGACCGGTTCAGGGTCTCGCCCATCACGTCGGCGGTGAACCGGCCGTCCGGAAGCAGCTCGGCGACGGTCAGGCACACCCCGTTGACGGCGATCGAGTCGCCGTGCCCGGCGTCGGCGGTCACCACCGGCCCGCGAATGGTCAGCCGCGCGGCGTCGGCGAGGGCCTCACGGCCCGTGACCTCCCCCAGTTCCTCGACAATTCCGGTGAACATTGCACCAGGTTAATCGGCCGATGCGGGGCCCAGCGCGCGCCGCGTTCCCCGGGCCGCCCCGCGGCACCCTCTACGATGCAGGGTATGCAAAACCCCCGTCGTCTCTCGGTAGTCCTTGCCTTCCTGGGCCTCGCCGCCGCCCTGGTGGCCGGCTGCTCGTTCAGCTCGTCGAAGAGCGGCGGCCCGTTGCCCGACGGCGGGACGCTGGTGAAGCAGGCCACCGACGCCACCAAGAACCTGAAGAGCGCGCACCTGGTGCTCACGGTGACCGGCAAGATCGCCGGGCTGCCCGTCAAGAACCTGTCCGGCGACCTGACCACGCAGCCGAGCACCGCGGCGCAGGGCAACGCCCAGCTCACGTACCTCGGGCAGGACATCAGCGCCGACTTCGTCGTCGTCGGCGGTGACCTCTATACCAACGCGCTGAACCCCGGCGACAAGACGATGACCGACGTCGGTCCCGCCTCCCAGGTGTACGACCCGTCGGCGCTGCTGAACCCCGACACCGGGGTGGCCAACGTGCTGGCGAACTTCACCGACGCCAAGTCGGAGGGCCGCGACCAGATCAGCGGCCAGACGGCCGTGCGCATCAGCGGCCACGTCTCGGCGGACGCGGTGAACAAGATCGTGTCCCCGTTCAAGGCGACCGCGCCGGTGCCGGCCACGGTGTGGGTGGTGGAGTCCGGCGACCACGAGCTGGCCCAGATCAGCCTCCAGCAGAGCCAGGGCAACAGCGTCCAGATGACCGTGTCGAACTGGAACAAGCCGATGCAGATCAACAAGCCCGCGGGCTCATGAGGCGGCTCGCGGGACGCCGGGTAGCGATCGGCGCCGGCAGCCTGGCGGTGCTGCTCGGTGCCCTCGACGCCTACGTCGTGGTCACCATCATGCGCGACATCATGCACGACGTCGGCATCCCGATTAACCAGCTCCAGCGCATCACCCCGATCGTCACGATGTACCTGCTGGGCTACATCGCGGCCATGCCGCTGCTGGGCAAGGCGTCCGACCGGTTCGGCCGCAAGCGGCTGCTGCAGGTCAGCCTGGCGGCGTTCATGGTCGGCTCGGTCGTCACCGCGCTGGCGGTGCAGGTCGGCAACTTCGACCCGTCCAGCATGAGCGCGGAGTTCATGGGCCACCCCCTGCGCGACCTGGTGATCCTCGGCTACCCGATCCAGAACTTCCACGTGTCGAGCCTGCACGTGCTGATCGCGGGCCGCACCATCCAGGGCGTCGCCAGCGGCGCGCTGCTGCCCGTCACCCTGGCGCTGGGCGCCGACCTGTGGGCGCAGCGCAACCGCGCGGCCGTGCTCGGCGGCATCGGCGCCGCCCAGGAACTGGGCAGCGTGCTGGGCCCGCTGTACGGCATCTTCATCGTCTGGCTGCTGCGCGACTGGCGCGACGTGTTCTGGATCAACGTCCCGCTGACGCTGGTCGCCATGGCGCTGATCCAGATCAGCCTGCCCTCGCACGACCGCAGCGAGGCGCCGGAGAAGATCGACGTCGTCGGCGGCCTGCTGCTGGCCGCCACCCTCGGCTTCGCGGTCATCGGTCTGTACAACCCGAACCCGAACGGCCAGCAGGCGCTGCCCAGCTACGGGCTGCCGCTGGTGATCGCGGCGGTCGCCTTCGGGATCGTCTTCCTGCTGTGGGAACGCTTCGCGCGGACCAAGCTGATCAACCCGGCGGGCGTGCAGTTCCGGCCCTTCCTGGCCGCCATGGGCGCGTCCTTCGCCGCCGGCGCCGCGCTGATGGTGACCCTGGTCGACGTGGAGTTGTTCGGTCAGGGCGTGATGGGCCTGGACCAGGCCAAGGCGGCCGGGATGCTGACGTCGTTTCTGATCGCGCTGCCGATCGGGGCGCTGCTGGGCGGCTTCATCGCCACCCGGGTCGGCGACCGCGCCGTCGCCCTGGTCGGGTTGCTCATCGCCGCGGGCGGCTACCTGCTGATCTCGCACTGGCCCGTCGACCTGCCCCACTACCGGCACAGCTTCTTCGGGCTGTTCTCGATGCCCGCGATGAACAACGACCTGCTCATCGGCGGCGTGGCGGTCAACAACGACCTGCTGATCGCGGGGTTCGGGCTCGGACTGGTGATCGGGCCGCTGACGTCGGCGGCCCTGCGGGTCGTCCCGGCGGCCGAGCACGGCATCGCCTCGGCGGCGGTGGTGGTGTCCCGGATGACCGGCATGCTGATCGGCGTGGCCGCGCTCAGCGCGTGGGGGCTGTACCGCTTCTACCAGATTCTCAACGAGAAAAACGGCGCGCTGCCCAGCGATTTGAGCAAGGCCGACCGCGCGGTCGCCCAGGCACAGAACATCCTGCCGTCGTTCGCGGCGATGTACGGCGAGATATTCACCGTCACCGCGGGCGTCTGCGTGGTCGGGGCGCTGCTGGGCTTGCTGATCGTCGGCCGTCCCGAGCACGCCGAGGAGCCCGAGGTCCCCGAGCAGGAACCCGCGGTCGTCTCCTGAGCTAGCCCTGCGGCACCAGGCTCAGCACCAGGTCGGGGCCGGCCCGGTCGATCCCGTCGAAGTGCCAGCGCAGCGCCCGCGCGATCGTCGGCACCCCGACGTCGTCGACCGCCGTGATCGGCCCGCCCACGAGCACCGGCGCCACGTAGGCCAGGATGCGGTTGATCGCCCCGGCCCGCAGGAAGGCGCCGGCCAGGGTGGGTCCGCCCTCCAGCAGGACGTCGGTGCGATCCGCCAAGGCCTTGATCACCTCCACCGGGTCGCGGGTGCGGATCACCATGGTCCGCGAATCGTCGTTGAGAACCTTTGCCTCCGGCGGTATTTCGCGCATGCCCACCACGACGCGCAGCGGTTGACGGTCGGCCAGCGATCCGTCGGGCCGCCGCGCGGTCAGCACCGGGTCGTCGGCCAGCACCGTGCCGGTGCCGACCACGATCGCGTCGGCGATGGCGCGGCGGCGATGCAGGTCCAGCCGGGAGGCCTCGCTGGAGATCCACTGGCTGGTGCCGTCGGCGGCGGCGCTTCGCCCGTCGACGCTGCTGGCGTACTTCCACGTCACGTGCGGCAGCCCGGTGCGCACCTTGTGCAGCCACTCGCGCAGCGGCCCGGCGGCCACCTCGTCGGCCAGCACCCCGGAGCGCACCTGCACGCCGGCGGCCTGCAGCCGGCCCGCGCCGCCGCCCGCGATCGCGTTCGGGTCGCCGACGGCGTAGACCACCGTGCCCACCCGGGCCTCGATGAGGGCGTTCACGCAGGGCGGCGTCTTGCCGTAGTGGTTGCAGGGCTCGAGGGTGACGACGGCGATGCCGCCGGCGGCCAGGCCGCCCGCCCGGCGCAGCGCCAGCACCTCGGCGTGGTCGCCGCCGGCGGGCTCGGTGGCGCCGACACCGACGACCCGGCCCTCGGGGTCGACGATGACCGCCCCGACGGGAGGGTTCGGGTAGGTGGTGCCCTTGACCTGGTAGGAGTGCTCGATCGCCAGGCGCATGGCCGCGTCGAGGCTGTTGACCGACTGGGGCTGGTTCATGCGCGCAGGTGCGGCGACGCGGCGGCGGCCTGGCGGCGCAACGCCTCGACCGCGGCCTCGGGGTCCTGCGCCCCGTACACCGCCGACCCGGCGACGAAGCAGTCGACGCCCGCCTCGGCGGACTGCTCGATGGTGTCCTCGTTGATGCCGCCGTCGATCTCGACCAGGATCGTCAGCTCCCCGGCGTCGATCATCTTGCGCGCGGTGCGGACCTTGCCGAGCACCTCGGGGATGAAGTCCTGCCCGCCGAAGCCCGGCTCGACCGACATGATCAGCAGGGTGTCGAAGTGCGGCAGGATTTCCAGGTACGGCTCCAGCGGGGTGCCGGGCTTCACGCTGATCCCGGCCTTGGCGCCGGCCGCGCGGATGTCGCGGGCCACGCCGACGGGGTTGTCGGTGGCCTCGGCGTGGAAGGTGACGTTGTAGGCGCCGGCCTCGGCGTACGGCGGCGCCCAGCGATCCGGATCCTCGATCATCAGATGGCAGTCCATCGGGATCTTCGTGGTCGCCAGCAGGGCCTCCACCACCGGCAGGCCGATGGTCAAGTTCGGCACGAAGTGGTTGTCCATCACGTCGACGTGCAGCCAGTCCGCGCCGCGCACGGCGGCCGCCTCGTCGGCGAGCCGCGCGAAGTCGGCGGACAGGATCGACGGGGCGATCAGCGGTCCCATCGGAGCCCCCTACTGCGATGCATGAGCGACAGACTACGCAGCCGGGCGCCCAACCTCACGTCAGACGCGGCGCAGCGCGGCGGCGAACATCGCGTCGGTGCCGTGCCGGTGCGGCCACAGCTGCACATACGGCCCGTCCCCCAGGCCGTCGGCCGGTCCCTTATCCAAGGGCTCGAACAGCGGCCGGGTGTCCAGCGCGCTCACCGGATGGCGGCGCAGCGCGTCGCCAACCACCCCAACGGTTTCCGCGAGGTGCGGCGAACAGGTCGCATAGAGCACGACGCCGCCGGGGCGGGTCAGCGCGACCGCGGCGGCCAGCAGCTCGCGTTGCAGCTTGGCCAGCGCCGGCACGTCGGCCGGCTGCCGGCGCCACCGGGCCTCCGGGCGGCGCCGCAGCGCGCCCAGCCCGGTGCACGGCGCGTCGACGAGCACCCGGTCGAAGCCCGGCTCGAGACCGCTCTGCCGCCCGTCGACGCGGCACACCTCGACGCCGAGCCCGCGGGTGTTCTCCGCCACCATGTCGGCGCGGCGCGGCGCGGGCTCCACCGCCGTGACGCGGGCGTTCGAGCCCAGCGCGGCCAGCAGCGCGGTCTTGCCGCCCGGCCCGGCGCACAGGTCCAGCCAGCGGCCGGTGTCGCCGTCCACCGGCGCCAGCGTCAGCGCGCGGGCCACCAGCTGGCTGCCCTCGTCCTGGACCAGCGCCGCGCCGTCGCGCACCTGCGCCAGCCGCGCGGGGTCCCCGCCCGGCAGGTACACCGCGTAGGGCGAATAGCGCCCGACGGTGCCGCCCACCGCGTCGGCCAGCTCGGCGGCCGTCAGCGCGCCCGGGCGCGCGGCCAGGTGCACCAGGGGCCGCTGGTCGTCGCTGGCCAGGACCGCGTCGAGTTCGGTCGCGGCCGCGCCGAGCGCGTCGGCGAAGGCCTGGGCGATCCAGCGCGGGTGCGCGCGCACGAACGCGGCGTGCCCGATCGGGTCCTTCGACGGGTCGGGGGCGAGCTCGTCGACCCAGGACTTCTCGTCCCGGCCGGCGATGGCGCGCAGCACGCCGTTGACGAAACCCGCTCGCGCCGAGTCGAATTCGATTCCGGCCTGTTCGACCGTGGTGGACACCGCGGCGTGCGCGTCGACCCGGGTGCGCAGCAACTGGTAGGCGCCGAGCCGCAGCAGGTCGAGCAGCACCGGGTCGATGGCCTCCGGCGGGCGTCCGGCCGCCGCGCCGATGACCGCGTCGAGCAGCCCGCGGGCGCGGCAGGTCCCGTAGGTCAGCTCGGTGGCGAATGCGGCGTCGCGGCCGCCGATTCCGCGCTGGCGCAGCAGCGCGGGCAGGGCCAGGTTCGCGTACGCGTCGCGTTCGCTGACGGCCCGCAGCACCTCGAATGCCGCGGCGCGCGCGGGGTCCAGCGGCCGGCGCCGCTTGCGGGGCTTGGGACTCATGTCGCGCGCGCCGTGGGTTCGAGCCGGGCGCCACGCGCCCAGTCGACGGCGTCCATGAATTTCTTGCCGGGCGGCTGAAGCTGGCCCAGGCGCACCGGTTCCGAGGCGGTGCCGACCCACACGTTTTTGCGGTCGGCGTGAATTGCGCCGGGCGGCAAGGGTTTCGGTCCCTCGGCATCGAGACGCACCGGGCCGAGCTTGACGCGCAGATCGCCGACGAGGGTCCAAGCGCCCGGGTGGGGCGTGACGGCGCGGATGCGCCGCTCGACCGCCGCCGCCGGCAGGTCCCAGCGCACCCGGGCCGCCTCGACGGTGATCTTCGGCGCGACGCTGACCCCCTCGGCCGGCTGCGGGCGCGGCGTCAGCGTGCCGTCGGCGATGCCGTCCAGCGTGGCCGACAGCAGTGTCGCGCCCGAAAGGGCCAGGCGCCCAAGCAGATCGCCCGCGGTGTCGGTGGGCCGGATCGCCTCCGTGACCACCCCGTACACCGGCCCGGAATCCAGGCTCGGCTCGATGCGGAACGTGGTCGCCCCGGTCACGGTGTCCCCCGCCGCGATCGCGGCCTGCACGGGCGCCGCGCCGCGCCAGGCCGGCAGCAGCGAGAAGTGCAGGTTGATCCAGCCGCGCGGCGGCACCGCCAGCAGGTCGTCGCGCAGCAGCGCGCCGTAGGCCACGACCGCGCAACACTGCGGCGCCAGCTCCGACAGCTCGGCGACGAACTCCGGTGCGTTGGGCCGCGCCGGGCGCAGCACCGGGATGCCGCGCTCGAGCGCCTCCCGGGCCACCGGGGACGGCTCCGGCTTGCCGCGCCGGCCCGCGGCGGCGTCGGGCCGCGTCAGCACCGCGACCACCTCGTGCCGGGGCGAGTCGAGGAGGCAACGCAGCGCGGGCAGCGCGGGTTCGGGGGTGCCGGCGAAGACGAGGCGCACGGGCACAGTCTAGGAAGCACCGGATCTTCGCAGGGCACGCCCAGGATCCCCACAGTTGCGTCAGTATATTATTTCCTATGACAACTATTGCAAACAGTTATAGTTCGGACGTCGCCTCCACCCATCGCGCGCTGTGGGCCAGCGGCGACTACGCCCGGATGGCCGAGGAAGTGATGGCGCCGCTGGGCCCGGTCCTGGTCGCCGCGGCGGGCATCGGCCCGGGCACGCGGGTGCTCGACGTCGCCGCGGGCTCCGGCAACATCTCGATGCCGGCTGCCGCGGCGGCCGCCGACGTCGTCTCCACCGACCTGACCCCCGAGCTGCTGGAGCGCAGCCGGGCCCGGGCCGCGGCGCGCGGGCTCACCCTCGACTACCGGGAGGCCGACGCCCAGGCGCTGCCCTTCGCCGACGGCGAGTTCGACGCCGTGATCTCGGCGATCGGCGTGCAGTTCGCGCCGGATCACCGGCGCGCCGCCGCCGAGCTGGTCCGGGTGTGCCGGCCGGGCGGGACGATCGGCGTGATCAGCTGGACCCCGGAGGGGTACTTCGGCCGGATGCTGGCCGCGCTGCGGCCGTACCGGCCGAGCCTGTCGCCGGCGATTGCCCCGGCGGCGCTGTGGGGTCGCGAGGGCTACGTCGCGGGGCTGCTGGGCGACCGGGTCGGCGGCGTCACCGCGGTGCGGGCCGACCTGGAGGTGACCCGGTTCGACACCGCCGAGGCCATGCACGCCTACTTCAAGGCGCACTACGGCCCGACGATCGAGGCGTACGCGAACATCGGCCCCAACCGCGTGCTGGCCGCCGAGCTGGACGCCCAGCTCGTCGAGCTGGCGCGCGAATACCTGTCCGGCGGGATCATGCGGTGGCAGTACCTCCTGGCCACCGCCGAAAGGAAGTGGCCTTCGGCGTGAGCTCACGACTTCGGGTGTGAAACCTTGGCTTTCACAGTGAATCCTGGGCGGAAATCCGCGCCGAAACCCGCCCTACGTTCACAATCGACGCCCTGGGCTCACACCCGATGCCCGCGTGGCTACAGGTCGAGGTCGGGGTCCAGGTGGACGTCGGGCTCGCCGCCCGCGGCGGTGAACGCGGTCAGGGCCCGCACCAGCCCGTGGCGCTCGGGCGGTGGCATCTTCTCCACGATGGCGGCGATCTCGCTGCGCCGGTACGCGGTGACGCGGCGGACAACCTCGCGACCGCGCTTGGTCAGCGCGGCGAGCAACTCACGCCGGGAGGTCGGGTGCGGGAGGCGGTCGATCAGCCCGGCCGCCACCAACCGGTCGACCATCCGTCCGGTCGCCGAGGGCTGCACCCCGAGCAGGCCGGCCAGCGTGGCCAGATTGACCGGGCCGCGGTTGGACAGGATCACCAGGGTCCGGAATTGGGGGATGGTGATGGTCTCGTCGACCTGTCCGATCGAGCGCGCCGAGATCGCCACCAGCAAACGGGAGGCCGTGAGCAGCGCGTCGGTGATCACGTCCAGTGACTCGTCAGCTGCCGTCGCGTTGTCCGCCGCCATCGCGCCCCTCCTCCGGACCCGTCCGGGGCCACCAGCAAAGAGATGAAAGTGTAACAGCCTGCCTATATCGAAACCCGAGATTATTTCCCACGAATACTATCGCCGCACCGCAGATTCGGCGCGCCGCGCGGCTATCCGATGTGCAGCGGATCGATCTGCACCCGCACCGGCTCGTTGTCCTGCCGGGCGCTGAGCACACCGACGCCGCGCCGCAAAGCACCCGCCAGCGCCAGGCCCCGCTCGCGGCGCACCCGCACCAGCATCCTGATCGCCGGCACCCCGGCGGGCGTGCCGGGCGGGCGGCGCACGCCCGGCGGCAGGTCCACCGGGCCGAGCACGTCCGCGTAATCGGAGCCCGGCAACCGGGCCTGCTCGAGTAACGCCGCCACGGCGCCGGCGGTGCCGTCCAGGGCCGCCATGTGCACGCTGGGCGGCAGCCCGACCTCGGCGCGGGCGGTCAACTCGGCGTCCGCGTGCCCCACCGGGTCCCAGCGGATCAGCGATTGCACTGTGGGAATGGAAGATTCGGCGACAACGATCACCACGCCGCCGTCGCCGCGGGCGCGCACCAGGGCGGCCGCGGTCATCCAGCGCCACAGGGCGTCCTCGCCGGCGCGCAGGTCCTGGCGGCCCAGCAGCGCCCACGTGTCCAGCAGCAACGCCGCCCCGTAGCCACCCTCCGCACGGGGCTCGGCCCCGGGCGTGGCGACCACCAGGGCCGGGCGCGCGGCGACGTCGGCAACGATGGCGTCGCCAGCCGACGTGACGACCGGCGTGCCGGCGAAGGCGCGGCCGAGCTCCTCGGCGGTGCGCCGCGCCCCGACCACCACCGCGCGCACCGCGTCCGATCCGCAACGCGCGCAGCGCAGCGCCGGTTCGCCGCGGCCGCACCAGCGGCAGACCGCGCCCGGGCCGCGCTCCTGCAGCGATAGCGGGCCCGTGCACTGCCGGCACCGGGCGATGGCGCGGCAGCGCCCGCACGCCAGCGAGGGGACGTACCCGCGCCGCGGCACCTGCACCAGCACCGGCGCCCCGCCCTCGAGCGCCGAGCGGGCGGCGCGCAGCGCGATGGACGGGATGCGCGCGGTGCGCGCCGCCGGGTCGCGTTCCTCGGCGTAGCCGGTGTCGTCGAGGGCGATCACCCGCGGGGTGCGGGCCCGCACCACCGGCCGCGCGGCGACGATGTCGTGGGCCCACCCGCCGCGCACCAGCGCGTGGGCCTCGGCGGTGCGCGCGAAGCCGCCGATCAGCGCCGCGCACCGCGCCTGGTGCGCGCGCAGCATCGCCACCTCGCGGGCGTGCGGGTACGGCGCGCGCGGCTCGGACAGGCTGTCGTCGGCGTCGGCCCACACCATCACCAGCCCCAGGTCGCTCAGCGGCGCGAACACCGCGCTGCGGGTGCCGATCACCAGCCGCGCGACACCGCGCAGCGCCGCCAGCCAGCGCCGGTAGCGCGCGGCGGGGCCCAGGCCCGCCGAGAGCGCCACCGCGCAGCCCTGGTCGATCCGCGCGGTCGCGGCGCGCCACAGCGTGTCCAGGTCACGCTGGTCGGGCACGATCGCCAGCACCGAGCGTCCCGCCCGGATGGTTTGCGCCGCGGCCTCGGCGAAGCGGTCGGCCCACGGCTCGCCGGGCAGCGCCTGCCAGACGGCCCGGGCGGCGCGTGACTCGGCCAGCGCGGCTAGGAACTGCCCGCCGCGGCCGTAGCCCTCCCAGGCCGCCGGGTCGACGGGCCCGATGTCCGGCACCGGCGGGGCGGCCGCGGGTTCGCGCTCGACCCGGGCGTGGCGGGGCGGCACCGCCAGCCGCAGCACGTCGGGCCGGGTGCCGGCGTAGCGCGCCGCCACCGCGTCGACCAGGCGCCGGATCTCCGGGGTGAGCACCGGTTCGGGCGAGACGACGCGATCGAGCCAGCCCAGCTTGCCGGTGTGGTCGGTGTCGTTGCGGCGCTCCAGCACGAACCCGTCGACCAGGCGGCCGTGGAAGCGCACCCGCACCCGCACGCCGGGCTGGGCGTCGTCGGACTGCTCGGCCGACACCAGGTAGTCGAACTCGCGGTCGAGGTGGGGCACCGACAGCATCGGCAGGACCCGGGCGATCGGCTCGACCTCGACGGGAGTGCGCCGAGTTACCTTGCTAGCCAACGGGACCGACAACTAGCCTTCGTCGGCCTCGGGCTCGTACTCGGCGTCGTAGTCGTAGTCGTATTCGTAGTCGGTCTGGTACTCGGGCTCCTCGCGGCCGAAGAAGAACCCGGCGGTGATCAGGACCTGCGCCGCGGCGTACAACCACCAGATGGGCACCGCGAGCGCGTCGTTGTACAGGATGAACCGCCCGATGGCGATCATCGCGTCCGACACCGCAAAACACACCGCGCCCACCGCGGTCCAGATCGTCGGCAGGTCCGCCAGCAGCGCCGCGCACACCATCGCCGTCAGCGCGATCATGTAGACCGTTACCGGAATCGTCAGCTTGTCCCGGCCCAGGTGCGGCCAGAACCACGCCAGCAACGACACCGACGCCAAACACATCAGGACGACGGCGGCCAGCCGCGGCCTCGACGTGCGGGCCAGCGGAACCAGCGCGCCCAGGAAACACAAGTGCGCCAACAGGAATGCCGCCAGCCCCAGCCCGAAGGACATCGTCCACCACGGGATCGCCAGCAGCCAGTCGCCGACGGCCGACAACAGCAGCGCCGGCATCAGCCACCGCCGCTCGCGGACGACGGGATGGGCCACCGCGGCGACGGTCAGCAACACCGCCATCGCCGCCTTGAACGGCGGCTGCAGCACCCAGTGCCCGGTCAAATCCGTTCCCGGCGGCGAACGCAACGCGAGCACGGTCAGGTAGACGCCGTAGGCGAGGCCCGCCCACCCGGCCACCACCCAGCCGCCGGACACCAGGCGGGGTGCGTACGGTACTTCCATGCCCAGTTTGGACACCGCTGAGGAGAACCCTGGTATCGACCCCATCCTGCTGAAGGTACTGGATGCGGTTCCGTTCCGGCTATCAACCGAAGATGGTGTCGAAACGGCGCGTCAACGGCTCCGCGACCTGCCCCGCCGGCCGCTGCATCCCGAGCTCCGCGTCGAGGACCGCGACATCGAGGGCCCCGGGGGTCCCCTCGGCATCCGGATCTATTGGCCCTCAGCCGATCCCGGGGTGGCCGCGCCCGTGGTGCTGTTCTTCCACGGCGGCGGATTCGTCGTCGGCGACCTCGACACCCACGACGGCACGGCGCGCCAGCACGCGGTCGGCGCCGAGGCGATCGTGGTGTCCGTCGACTACCGGCTGGCGCCGGAGCACCCCTACCCCGCCGCCGTCGAAGACGCTTGGGCCGCAACGCTGTGGGTCACCGACCACGGCCGTGAGATCGGTGCCGACACCACTCGGATGGCGGTCGCCGGCGATTCGGCGGGCGGGACGATCGCCGCGGCCACCGCGCAGCGCGCCCGCGATGAAGGCGTACCGGGCCTGCGATTTCAGCTGTTGTGGTACCCCTCCACGCTGTGGGACGCGTCGCTGCCCTCCTTCACCGAGAACGCCACCGCGCCCATTCTCGACTCGGCGGCCATCGCCGCGTTCTCGCGTTGGTACGCAGGCGAAGTCGATCTGTCGGACCCGCCGCCGGGCATGGCGCCGGGGCGGGCGACGGACCTGGCGGGGCTGGCGCCGGCCTACATCGGCGTCGCCGGCCACGACCCGCTGCGCGACGACGGCCTCCGCTACGGCGAGCTGCTGGCCGCCGCCGGCGTCGAAGTGCAGGTGCACAACGCCGAGACGATGGTGCACGGCTACCTCGGTTACGCCGGCGTGGTGCCGGCGGCCACCGCGGGCATGGATCGTGGGCTCGCGGCGCTGCGGGAGGCGCTGCACGATGGGTGAGCCGGCCACCGCCCGGCCGGGCATCGATCCGACGCTGAGGGCGTTGCTCGACACGTTCCCGATGACCTTCAAGGCCTCCGACGGCGTCGAGGTCGCGCGATCGAGGCTCAAGCAGCTGCAGGTGCCCGCCGAACTGCTGCCCGACCTGCGCGTCGAGGAGCGCACAATCGGGCGTACCGACATCCCTGTCCGGATCTACTGGCCGCCCGCCGCCGGCGGTCCCCTGCCCGTCGTCGTCTTCTACCACGGCGGTGGGTTCTGCCTCGGCGACCTCGAGACCCACGACCCCGTCGCGCGCACCCATGCCGTCGGCGCCGAGGCGATCGTGGTGTCCGTCGGTTACCGGCTGGCCCCCGAGCACCCGTTCCCGGCCGGGGTCGACGACTGCTGGGCCGCGCTGCGCTGGGTCGCCGAGCACGCCGCCGAGCTGGGCGGCGACCCGGACCGGATGGCCGTCGCGGGCGACTCGGCGGGCGGCAACCTCGCCGCGGTGATGGCGCAGCGGACCCGTGAGAACGGCGGTCCGGCGCTGCGGTTTCAGCTGCTGTGGTACCCGACCCTGACCGGCGACCTGTCGCTGCCGGCGCACACCGAGAACGCCGAGGCGCCCATCCTGGACCGCGACGTCATCGACGCGTTCCTGGGCTGGTACGTGCCCGGCTTCGACCTCACCGATCCGAAGGCCCTGCCCACCGCGCTGGCCCCGGCCAACGCGACCGATCTGTCCGGCCTGCCGCCCGCGTTCATCGGGACCGCCGAACACGACCCGCTGCGCGACGACGGGTCCCGCTACGCCGAGCTGCTCACCGCCGCCGGGGTGCCCGCCGAACTGAGCAACGAGCCGAACCTGGTGCACGGCTACGTCAGCTTCGCGCTGGCGCTGCCCACGGCCGCCGAGGCGACCAACCGCGGCCTGGCGGCGCTGAAAAAGGCGCTGTATCCGTAGCGGCGCCGGGCGCCTACCCCTGCCGCGAATACGCGCTGGGCGCCACGCCATGCCAGCGCTTGAAGGCGTGCGAGAACGTCGAGACCTCGGTGTAGCCCAGCCGCGTCGACACCTCCTGGACGGTCAGCCCGACGTTGCGCAAGAGGTCGACGGCCACCGTCGATCGCGCCTCGTTGAGCAGGTCCCGGAAGGACGTGCCCTCCTCGGCGAGCCGGCGGCGCAGCGTCCGCGGATGAATGTCGAGCTCGGCGGCGACGTCGGGAAGCGTGGGGAACACGCCGGAATCGCGAAACATCTTGCTGCGCACCAGCGCGGTGATGCCGCGGCGGCGCTCGCTGCCCTGCATCAGCACGTCGCACTGCGCCATGCACATCTGCAGCGTGTGGCGGTCGGCCTGCGGCAGCGGCTCGTCGAACATGGCGCGCGGGAAGTGCAACCGGTTGTGCGCGCGGCCGAACCGCACGTCGTGGACCGGCACCAACTCGAGCAGCGGGCGCAGCAGCTCCTCGTCGACGGCCAGCTCCGCCGACACCTGGTCGGCATATTTCTCGGCCGCCGCCAGCGCGAAACTGACTGTGGTGGTGATGATCCCGGCGATGTCGCGCTCGATGAAGAACCCCCGCACATCGGCGGGCAGGTGGCCGGCGTCGAGTTCGATCACGCAGTCCTCGGCGGTTTCGAACAACGCGAGGTCGATGTGCAGCATGGTCAACGCGAAGTAGCGCATCGCGATCGAAAACAGCTCGCGCAGGGTGCCGCACGACATCACCGCGAACCCGAACAGCCCGAAGTGGGTGAGCGTGAACCGGCTGCCCACCTCGACACCGATACCGCATTCGGACGGGAGCCGGGCGAGCAACCGGCGCACCGCCCCGATCTCGTCGAGCGCGCTGACCATCGCGTCCGCCTTATTCAGGTCGGCCGGGTCGATCGCGGTGCCCGCGAGCACCTCGCCCGTGGGCACGCCGCGCTCGTTGGCCACCTCGCATAGCACGCGGGTCGCGTACACGGGGTGACTGAGCGCGGGTGGATGTCGCACGGCCTGTCCTAAAGTCCCAACTGTGTGTCCGATAATCTCATTAACGGCCCCCCGCGTCATCCCTACAGTGGAACCATGGCGACCCGCACCGACGAGCGCCTCGCCGGAACACCGGCGACCCGCCTGAGTTCCTGGACGATGAGCCGCGAGGCGCTCACCGTCGGGTTCGACGTGGGCGACCGGTTCCTGGGCCGGTTACGCGGCAGCGACATCGTCCGGTTCCGTTGCGCCGGAAGACGTTTCGTTTCGATCGGCCATCCCGACTACGTCGACCACGTGCTGCACGGCGCCCGGCTGCGCTACGTCAAATCCAACGAGTACGAACCCATCCGGGCCAGCGTCGGCATCAACCTGCTCACCGACGAGGGTGACTCCTGGGCCGCCCACCGCGGGGCGCTGAACCCGACGTTCGCGCGCCGCCACCTCAACGGGATCGTCGACCTGATGATCGACCCGATCACCGACGTCACCGACGCGCTGAAACCGGACGTCCGGTTCGACATCCACGAGACGATGGTCGAGACGACTTTGCGCGTGGTCGCCAATTCCCTGTTCAGCCAGGATTTCGGCCCCTTGGTGCAGAGCATGAACGACCTGGCGACGCGCGGGTTGCGGCACGCCGAGCGGCTACAGCGGCTCGGGCTGGTGGGCCTCATGCCGGCCCCGGTCTACGACGCGCTGCACGGGCTGGCCTTCTCCGGCATCCGCCTGCCGCCGCCGCTGCGCGACATGCAGAACATCACGCTGACGCTCGACCGCGCCGTCAACGCCGTGATCGACGAGCGCCTGGTCCACCCGACCGACTCCGCCGACCTGCTCAACGTGCTGCTGCGCGCCGACGGCGGAACCTGGCCGCGCCGGCGGGTCCGCGACGAGGCGCTGACGTTCATGCTCGCCGGCCACGAGACCACCGCCAACGCGATGTCCTGGTTCTGGTATCTGATGGCCCAACACACCGACGCCCGGGACCGGATGCTCGCCGAGGTCGACGACGTGCTGGGCGCCCGCCGCCCGGCCGCCGACGACCTGGGCCGGCTGCCGTGGACCACCGCGTGCCTGCAGGAATCGCAGCGCTACTTCTCTTCGGTGTGGATCATCGCGCGCCGGGCCATCGAGGACGACGTCATCGGGGGGCACCACATTCGCCGCGGCACCACCGTCGTCATCCCGATCCACCACATCCACCACGACGCACGCTGGTGGCCCGACCCAGAAACCTTTGATCCCGGCCGTTTCTTGCCGCCCGACCTAAATCGGCCGCGCTCGGCGTACCTGCCTTTCGGCGGCGGCCGGCGCATCTGCATCGGTCAGAGCTTCGCCCTGATGGAGATGGTGCTGGTGGCCGCAATCATGAGTCAGCGCTTCGTCTTTGAGCTCGCCCCGGGCGATCCTGTGGAACCCGAGGCAACCATGACCCTGCGGCCCAAGCGCGGGGTGCCCGTCATCGGAAGCAGGCGCACATGAGCATCACGCCCGACTACGACACCCTGATCGTCGGCGCCGGATTCTCCGGCATCGGCGCGGCGATCAAGCTGGACAAGGCCGGGCTGTCCAACTACCTGATGGTCGAGGCCGGCGACGGCGTGGGCGGCACCTGGCACTGGAACACCTATCCCGGTATTGCCGTGGACATTCCGTCGTTCTCCTACCAGTTCTCCTTCGAGCAGAGCCCGCGCTGGTCGCGCACCTACGCGCCGGGCCACGAGCTGAAGGCCTACGCCGAACACTGCGTCGACAAATACGGCCTGCGGCCGCGGATCCGGTTCAACACCAAGGTGCAGACCGCCGAGTTCGACGACGAACACCACCTGTGGCGGGTGCAGACCGACCCCGGCGGGGTGGTCACCGCCCGGTTTCTGATCAGCGCGAGCGGCGTGCTGACCGTGCCGAAGCTGCCCGACATCGACGGCGTGGATTCGTTCGCGGGCACCACCATGCACACCGCGCGCTGGGACCACGACCAGGACCTGACGGGCAAGCGCGTCGCGATCATCGGCACCGGCGCCTCGGCGGTGCAGGTCATCCCCGAGATCGCGCCGATCGTCTCCCACCTCACCGTGTTCCAGCGCACCCCGATCTGGTGCTTCCCCAAGTTCGACGTGCCGCTGCCGGCGCCGGTGCGCCTCGCGATGCGCATCCCCGGCGGCAAGTTGGTCCAGCGGTTGGTCAGCCAGGCGTTCGTCGAGCTGACCTTCCCGCTCGCGGCGCAGTATTTCACCGTGTTCCCGCTGGCCAAGCGGATGGCGGCGGCCGGTCGCAGCTATCTGCGGCAACAGGTGGCCGACCCGGAGGTGCGCGAGCAGCTGACCCCGCAATACGCCGTGGGCTGCAAGCGGCCCGGGTTCCACAACGGCTACCTGGCCACGTTCAACCGCGACAACGTGCGGCTGGTCACCGAGCCGATCGACAAGGTCACGCCGTCGGCGGTGGCCACCACCGACGGCGAGAGCCACGAGATCGACGTGCTGATCCTGGCGACCGGCTTCAAGGTGATGGACACCGACAACGTCCCCACGTTCTCCGTCACCGGCAGCGGCGGCGAGTCCTTGAGCCGGTTCTGGGACGAGCACCGGCTGCAGGCCTACGAGGGCGTGTCGGTTCCGGGTTTCCCGAACATGTTCACCGTGTTCGGGCCCTACGGCTATGTCGGCTCGTCGTATTTCGCGCTCATCGAGACGCAGACCCATCACATCGTGCGCTGCCTGAAGCGCGCCCGCCGCGACGGCGCCACCCGCGTGGAGGTGACCGCCGAGGCCAACGACCGGTACTTCGCAGAGATGATGCGCAAGCGCCACCGCCAGATCTTCTGGCAGGACAGCTGCCGGCTGGCCAACAGCTACTACTTCGACAAGAACGGCGACGTGCCGCTCCGCCCCGCCACCACGGTGGAGACCTACTGGCGCAGCCGGCGGTTCCGCCTCGACGACTACCGGTTCACCGCCTGAGCGCGGCTAGCCCCGGCGCCCCTGCAGGATCCCCTCGATGTTGCGTTCGGCCAGCGCGGTGATCGCCATGAACGGGTTGCAGCCCAGGTAGCCCGGCAGCAGCGAGGCGTCGTTGACGAACAGGTTGTCGTAACCCTTCACCCGGCCGTAGCCGTCGGTGGCCCGGCCCCGCACCACCCCGCCCAGCGGATGAACGGTATTGGGCGCCAAAGCCTTTCCCTCGAACAGGTCGTCGCGGTAGTCCACGCCGTTGGCCTGCGTCACCTTGTCGAACACCAGCCGGGCCCGCTCGCGCAGGTTGTCCGTATAACCCACCGGCCAGTCGATGGCGATCGAGTCCTTGGCCCGGTCGTAGACGATCTCCGCGCGGTCGCCGGTGCGCACCATCGCGTAGTACCCCAACGCGAACGTCTCCACCGGCAGCGGAAGCGAGAACATGCTGGCGTAGACCGGGTTGTCCGGGTCGTCGCGACCGTCGAGGTTGATCATTCCCATCAGGGACTGCTGCGTGCCGGCCGGGTCGTTCGGCCCCAGCATGTGGGCGACCATGATGTCCCCGTTGTTGCCGTACCCGCGGCCCACCTCGTCGCTCAGGTGCGGCAGGCCGCCGGTTTCCCTTGCCCGCAGCAGCAGCTCGTTGGTGCCCAGCACGCCGGCGCTCAGATACAGCTGCTCGCAACCGATCTCGGAGTCCGCGACCTTCTTGCCGAACCGGTCGATCTCGCGGGTGGACACCACGTATTCGCCCGAGGGCTCGCGACGGATGCCGGTCACCTGGGTGAGCGGCTTGAGGCTGACCTTGCCCGTCGCCAGCGCGGCCGCGATGTACGTCTGGTCGACGCTGCCCACCCTGCCGTAGTTGTTGCCGTACTGCTGCTCGAAGTTCAGCGCCGAGCGCGGAACCAGTTCCGCCTCTTCCTTTTCCATATAGTCGAACGAGTATGCGCTGCCGTTGTAGTCGACGCCGTAGCCAGCGGCGTCCGCGTACTGCCGGCCCACCCTGGCGTACTGGAACCACGGCGTCTTCTCGAACCAGTCCATGTCGCGGTAACTGATCCGGAGCATGGTCTTGGCGCGTTCGATGTAGGTCCCGAGGAAGGCGTCGGGGTCGATGTCGGGGAAGGTGGCGCGGACCTGATCGGGGGTCGGGATCGCCGCGATCGCGGCGTTGACCATGGACCCGCCGCCGACGGCCGACCCGCGGAACACCGTGTGCGCGCCGTGCGTCACCTTCTCGCAGATCCCGGCCTGGACCGGTTGCGGCGACGGCGAATGCTTGGCCACCTCGGCGATGGACACGCCCCGGTACGACGGCACCAGGCTCGGCGGCACGGAGGTGAACCAGCCGGCGCGGTTGTCCGCGGGCACCATCCGCGAGAAGCGCTTGCCGTCCTCGTCGGGGGCGTTCCACCACCTGCCCCGTTCCAGGATCAGCGTCTCGATTCCGGCCTGGCCGAGTCGCAGCGCCGACACCCCGCCGCCGTACCCGCTGCCGACCACGATGGCCCGGTAGTGGGGGCGCATCGCGCTGGCCGCCGCTCGCCGGGTTCCGAGTTCGACGCCCGCGCCGAGGGCGCCCGCGACGACGCCGGCGGCGGCACCGAGAAAGCGCCTCCGCGAGAGAGCCATCCCTGCCTCCGGTTTATAACAGACTGTGATTTAACTAACGGCGTCGTTAGCATACCGTAAGTATGCTTAGTGCGCTATCATGAGTGGGCATGACAGGTGTCCGCCTGCTAATTCGACCGACAGAATGTTTTTGGACGAACGTGCCACTTTTGCCCAGCACCCGGCTCCCGGTCCTCCGACCGGAGGTGCACGCCGCGAGTTGGAAGCAACCCCGGCGGTACCTGTGGCTGCTCGCGGCGGCGGTGCCCACGCTCGTCTTCCCGTCCTGGCTGGGCATAGAGACCACCGGCATCGGCCTGTTCTGGTGGACCGTGCCCCTGCTGGCCTTCGTGGTCATCCCGGTATTGGACCACCTCGTCGGGCCCGACGCGGCGAATCCCGAGGACAGCGTCCTCGCCTGGCTGGAGACCGACCGGTTCTATCGCTGGGCCACCTACCTCTACCTCCCCAACCAGTACCTGTCGCTGGTGTTCGCCTGCTGGCTGTGGAGCGGCGGCGGTTGGCTCACAATGAGTTTCGTCGACAAGGTGGGGCTGATGGCGACGGTCGGCCTGGTCGGCGGGCTCGCCATCAACGCCGCCCACGAGCTGGGACACACGCGCGAACGCACCGAACGGCGGCTGAGCAAGATCGCGCTCGCCCAAACCTGCTACGGGCATTTCTACGTCGAGCACAACCGCGGTCACCATGTCCGGGTCGCCACCGCCGAGGACCCCGCCAGCGCGCGGTTCGACGAGAGCCTGTACGCCTTCATCCCGCGCTCGGTGTCCGGCAGCGTGCGCTCGGCCTGGCGGCTCGAGGGCGCGCGGTTGGCCGCGCTCGGCAAATCCCGCTGGACGCTGCACAACGACGTATTGAGCGCGTGGCTAATAACGGGCGGGCTGTTCGCCGTACTTTCCGTATGGTTCGGCCCGGTGGTGCTGCCGTGGCTGCTCGGCCAGGCCGTCGTCGGCTTCAGCCTGCTGGAGACGGTCAACTACATGGAGCACTACGGGCTGCGCCGGCAGAAGCTGGCCAGCGGGCGCTACGAACGGGTGCGGGCCGCGCACAGCTGGAACAGCAGCACGGTGATCGCCAACGTCCTGCTCTTTCATCTGCAGCGGCACTCCGACCACCACGCCAATCCGCTGCGCCCCTACCAGGTGCTGCGCCACGTCGACGACGCCCCTCAGCTGCCGAGCGGATACAGCGCCATGCTGCTCTTGGCGCTGTTCCCGCCGCTGTGGCGCCGGGTGATGAACCCGCGGGTGCTCGACTTCTACGGCGGCGACAGCCGGTTGGTCGCGCTCAAGCCGCGCCGGTAGCCGTCCGCCGCCGGCGGCTAGGATCTCAGGCGTGGCAAAGGAATTTGAGCGCATCGACGAGTCCCTGCGCGCCTTCATCGACGAGCAGGCCGTCTTCTTCGTTGCCACCGCGCCTTCCGAGGGCGGACGAATCAACCTGTCGCCCAAGGGTTATCGCGATACCTTCGCGGTGCTGGGGGAACACGCCGTGGCCTACCTCGACCTGTTCGGCAGCGGTGTCGAGACCATCGCCCACCTGCGCGACAACGGCCGCATCACCGTCATGTTCTGCTCGTTCACCCGCAACTCGCGGATTCTGAGGCTGTTCGGCACCGGGCGGGTCGTGCGTCCGGACGACGCCGAATTCCCCGCCCTGCTCAAGCATTTCGGCGAAGAGCACGCGGGCGTCCGCGCCGTCGTCGTCATCGACGTGGAACGGATCGCCGACGCCTGCGGATTCGCGGTGCCCTACTACGACCTCGTCGACGAACGGCCGGTGCTCGAGGCGCACCACGCCAAGGCGACCGACGAGAAGTTCGCCAGTCTGGGCCGGCGCAACCAACTCAGCATCGACGGGCTGCCCGCCCTCGATGCCGACCACCCGCTGCCGCAACGGCGCGCCTGAGCCAATCGGCGCCGTTTCCGTAACGCTTTGCCGGCCTTGACCGATGGTTGGGCCAGGCGGGGGTTGACGGAAAGGGCGACCGACGATGTCGTTTGTGTTCGCCATGCCGGAGCAGGTGCGTGCGGCGGCAGCGGATCTCGCCGGCATCGGCGCGACGATCGAGTCGGCCAACGCGGCGGCGGCGGCCGCGACCACGCAGGTGGCGTCCCCCGCCGCCGACCAGGTGTCCGCGGCGGTCGCGGAGCTGCTTTCCGGGCATGCCCGGGCCTATCAGGCCCTGAGCGCCCAGACCGCGGCGTTGCATCGCGGGCTGGTGCAGAACCTTTCCGCCAACGCGGCCGCGTATGCCGGCACCGAGCTGCAGAACGCGCTGGGCGTCGGCAACGTCGGCCACACCAACGTCGGCAGCGCCAACATCGGCAGCGGCAACGTCGGCAGCGGCAACAAGGGCGACGGCAACCTGGGTCTCGGCAACGCCGGCAACGGCAACCTGGGTGGCGGCAACCTCGGCAATGCCAACGTGGGGGCCGGCAACCTCGGCGACCTCAACGCCGGCGCCGGCAACCGCGGCAACGGCAACATCGGCTTGGCGAACCTGGGCGATGGCAACCGCGGCATCGGCAACAACGGCAGCAACGACCTCGGCATCGGGCTCAACGGCAACAATCTGGTCGGCATCGGCGGGCTCAACGCCAACGGCAGCATCGGCAACTGGGGCTGGGGCAACTCCGGCAACAACAACGTCGGCCTGGGCAACACCGGCGACCACAACATCGGCTTCGGGCTGACCGGCAACAACGAGATCGGCATCGGCAACACCTATTACGACATCGCCACCGGTCAGCTCACGCTCGGCGGGCTCAATTCCGGCAGCGGCAACGTCGGCCTGTTCAACTCCGGCACCGGCAACACCGGCCTGTTCAACAGCGGCACCGGCAACACCGGCGTGTTCAACAGCGGCACCGGCAATTGGGGGCTGTTCAACGCGGGCAACGCCAACACCGGCATCGGCAACACCGGCGACATCAACACCGGATTCTGGAATGCCGGCTACTCCAACACCGGCTCGTTCGACGCCGGGTACCAGAACGTCGGGGCGGGCGACCCCGGCAACAGCAACGTGGGGTCCTGGAACGCCGGGGAAAACAACATCGGCGGTTTCAACGGGTCAAACGGAAACATCGGCCACTTCAACGGCGGCTACAACAACATCGGCGTCGGCAACGCCGGCGCGTTCAACATGGGCAGCTTCAACGGCGGCGACCAGAACGTGGGCGACATGAACGCGGGCTGCGACAACACCGGATCGTTCAACGCGGGCAACACCAACACCGGTTTCTTCAACTCGGGCAACGTCAACACCGGGCTGTTCAACGCGGGCACCCTGGACACCGGGTGGGGCGGCACCGCCGACCTGAGCGGGTTGGTGGCCAACTCGGGCTTCGGCAACACCGGCACCGGCAACTCGGGCTTCTACAACACGAGCGACGCCAACTCGGGCTTTTTCAACTCGGCGGCCGGCGGCCTCAACTCCGGCTTCTTCAACACCGGCGCCGGCGGAAACGACATGGGCGCCTTCAACTCCGGCGGTGGCACGTTCACGGTCGGCTTCGCCAACACCGGCAGCGGCTTCGGGATCACCGGCATCGCCAACTCCGGCATCGGCGACTACAACACCGGCATCGGCAACTCCGGTCACGGCGGCAACAACACCGGCTTCTGGAACACCGACTCGTTCACCGGCGGCAACACCGGCTGGTTCAACTCGGGCGTCGGCAACAACACCGGCTTCTTCAACTCCGGCGGGGGCTACCCCTTCGTCGAAGGCAACTCGGGCTTCGGCAAGTCCGGCACCGGCGGCTCCGGGTTCTGGAACCCCTAGATCGCGCGCTTGAGCTCGTCGACCATGTTGAGCTGCTCCCACGGCAGCTCGATGTCGGTGCGGCCGAAGTGCCCGTAGGCGGCGGTCTGCGCGTAGATCGGGCGCAGCAGGTCGAGGTCGCGGATGATCGCGCCGGGCCGCAGGTCGAACACCTCGGGCACGATCTTCTCGATCTTGACCGGGTCGACGATCGCGGTGCCGAACGTCTCGATGAACAGCCCGACCGGGGCGGCCTTGCCGATGGCGTAGGCCACCTGCACCTCCACCCGCTCCGCCAGGCCGGCGGCAACGATGTTCTTTGCCACCCAGCGCATCGCGTACGCCGCCGAACGGTCCACCTTGGACGGATCCTTGCCGGAGAACGCCCCGCCGCCGTGGCGGGCCCAGCCGCCGTACGTGTCGACGATGATCTTGCGGCCGGTCAGGCCCGCGTCGCCCATGGGGCCGCCGAGCACGAACTTGCCGGTCGGGTTGACCAGCACCCGGGTCTCCGACGAGTCCAGGGTCTCGTGGGCCAGCTCGTCGAGCACGGTCTGGAGCACGTGCTTGCGGATGTCGGGGTCCAGCGTCTTCTCCAGGTCGATCCCGTCGGCGTGCTGGGTGGAGACGACCACGGTGTCCAGCCGCACCGGGACGTTGTCCTCGTATTCGATGGTGACCTGCGTCTTCCCGTCCGGACGCAGGTAGTCCAACGTCCCGTTTTTGCGCACCTCGGTCAGCCGCCGCGACAGCCGGTGGGCCAGCGCGATCGGCAGCGGCATCAGCTCCGGGGTGTCGTTGATGGCGTAGCCGAACATCAGGCCCTGGTCGCCGGCGCCCTGGGAGTCCAGCGGGTCCTGCTCGCCCTGGACCCGCGCCTCGTAGGCGGTGTCGACGCCCTGGGCGATGTCGGGCGACTGCGCGCCGATGCCGATGTTCACGCCGCACGTCGACCCGTCGAAGCCCTTGTCCGACGAGTCGTAGCCGATGTCGAGGATCCGTGCGCGCACCGTGTTGGTGATGTCGGCGAAGGCCTCCTTGGCCGACGTCGTCACCTCGCCCACCACGTGCACCTGGCCGGTGGTCACCAGAGTTTCGACCGCGACACGTGAGCGGGGGTCCTCCGCGAGCAGGGCGTCGAGGACCGAGTCGCTGATCGCGTCACAGATCTTGTCGGGATGCCCTTCGGTCACCGACTCACTGGTAAACAGACGACCCTTTTCGCTCACAGTCTCGATCCTTCCAATAGTTAGGTAGTCGAATTATATCGTCCGGCGTCAGCCGGCGCCCGTCCGGGCGCCGCTGCGAAGTAAACCCTGCTACCCGCTGTCGCCGTGCAGGAACGCGACGATTGCGTCCACGATACGACTGGCCATCAGCGTCTTGGAACCGTGTGGCAGCGCCGACTCGGTGCCGTCGGAGGCCAGCAGCCAGCCGTCGTTGCTGTCCACCTCGAACGCCCTGTTGTCGCCGACGGCGTTGACCACCAGCAGGTCGCAGCCCTTGCGCCGCAGCTTGGCCCGGGCGTGGAACAGCACATCGCCGTTGGCGTCGCCGGTCTCGGCGGCAAAGCCCACGATGGCGCGCATGTTGGGCAGCTGCCCGTGCGCCCGGGCCCGCACGGCCCCGGCCAGCACGTCGTCGTTGCGGGCCAGCTCGATCGTCGGCAGCTCGGCCTGGGGATCGGGGCCCTTCTTGATCTTGGCGGTGGCGACCTGCGCGGGCCGGAAGTCGGCGACCGCGGCGGCCATCACCAGCACGTCGGCCTCGGGGGCGTGCTTGGACACCGCCTCGCCGAGCTGCTGGGCCGAGCTGACGTGCACCACGTTGACGCCGGCGGGGTCGATCAGGCCGGCGGTGTGCCCGGCGATCAGCGTGACCTCGGCGCCGCGCTGGGCGGCGACGCGCGCCACCGCGTAGCCCTGCTTGCCGGAGCTGCGGTTGCCGATGAAGCGCACCGGGTCGATCGGTTCGCGGGTGCCGCCGGCGGTGACCAGCACCCGGTAGCCGGACAGGTCGTAGGGCAGCGCGTCGTGGCGCTCGAGCAGCAGGTGCACCAGGGTGGTGATCTCCTCGGCCTCGGGCAGCCGGCCCGCGCCGCTGTCGGTGCCGGTGAGCCGCCCGTGCGCGGGTTCGAGCACCACCGCACCGCGGCGCCGCAGCGTGGCCACGTTGTCGACGGTGGCCGGGTGCAACCACATCTCGGTGTGCATCGCCGGCGCGAACAGCACCGGACATCGCGCGGTCAGCAGCGTGGCGGTCAGCAGGTCGTCGGCGCGGCCGTGCACCGCGCGGGCCAGCAGGTCGGCGGTGGCCGGCGCCACCACGACCAGGTCGGCCTGCTTGCCGAGGTGGACGTGCGGCACCTCGGGGACGTCGTCGAAGACGCCGGTGCGCACCGGCTGGCCGGACAGCGCCTCGAAGGTGGCCGCGCCCACGAACCGCAGCGCGGATTCGGTGGGGATGACGCGGACGTCGTGGCCGGCCTCGGCGAGCTGGCGAACGACCGTGCACGCCTTGTAGGCGGCGATGCCGCCGGAGACGCCGACGACTATCCGTTTGCGATCCACCGCGCCCGGCCTGTCTGTTACTCGCCCTCGGTGTGTTCCAGCAGGTCGCCGTGGATCTCGCGCAACGCGATCGACAGCGGCTTCTCCTGCAGCCCGGGCTCGACCAGCGGCCCGACGTATTCGAGGATGCCCTCGCCGAGCTGGTTGTAGTAGTCGTTGATCTGGCGGGCCCGCTTGGCCGCGTAGATCACCAGGGCGTACTTGCTGGACACGCGGTCCAGCAGCTCGTCGATGGGCGGGTTGGTGATGCCGAGGGGGGTGTCGTAGGCGCCCTGCCCGCCTACCGACGGGTCGAACTGGTCCACGGCGGTCAGCGACGCGTCGGACGGGGAAATGCTCACGTAGGTCAGTCTCCTGGCGGATTGAAGGGGTTTGCGCTCGGATGCAGTCTGTCTAGCGGTTCATGCCGGGCCCGGCGCAGTTTCCACCAGCAAGGATACCAATTCGGCGCACGCAGACTCCAATCGACTGTTGACCACGACCTCGTCGAAGTCGTCCTGCGCCGCCATTTCGGTGCGGGCGGTGTCCAGGCGGCGCCGCATCGCCTCGGGGGTCTCGGTGCCGCGGCCGACCAGCCTGGCCTCCAGGTCCGCCCAGCTGGGCGGGGCCAGGAACACCGTGAGCACCTCCGGCATCGCCTTCTTGACCGCCCTGGCGCCGGCCAGGTCGACCTCGATGAGCACCGGCAACCCGGACGCGGCGGCGGCCCGCACCGGCTCGGCCAGCGTGCCCGAGCGGTGCAGCCCGCCGTGGATCTCGGCCCACTCCAGCAGGGCGCCGTCGTCGATCAGCTGCTGGAACCGGTCGGGGCTGACGAAGTGGTAGTCGACGCCGTCGACCTCGCCCGGGCGCGGAGCGCGGGTCGTCGCCGAGACGCTGAACTGCAGGTGGGGAATCCGCTCCCGCAGACAGCGGACCACCGACGACTTGCCGACCGCGGAGGGACCGGACAGCACGACCACGCGCCCCTTGCCCGTTGGCTCGGGGCGTGCCCCCTGCACGACGTCCGGCCCCCCGCTCGCGCTCATCGACGCTCCCGGGTCGGTGCCCCCACAGGCCGTTCGGCCTGCATCGCCGCCGGTGCGGTTAGGAGCCGAACTTTTCCAGCAGGGCCTTGCGCTGCCGGTCGCCCAGGCCGCGCAGGCGGCGGGTGGGGGCGATTTCCAGCTCGGTCATGATCTCCTGCGCCTTGACCTTGCCCACCTTCGGCAACGCCTCCAGCAGCGCAGACACCTTCATCTTGCCCAGGACTTCGTTGGTCTCGGCGTCCTTGAGCACCTGGGTCAGGTTGGTGCCGCCCCGCTTCAGGCGGTCTTTGAGCTCTGCTCGCGCACGACGTGCGGCAGCCGCCTTCTCCAAAGCGGCCGCCCGCTGCTCGTCGGTCAACTGGGGAAGGGCCACGATTCCTCCGTATCTGTCAATCGACCGAAGTCGATCTCCTTTTGTCTCTGCCGGGTACTTCAGCCAGCGGAGATGACCGTACTCACGCTTCCTGACGAAATCTAACCCGGCCCCCTGGTTAATTCCGCAAATGTCCAGCGTGGGCCCGTCCGACCGGCCCCGCGCCGGGCCCGCGGCGCGGCGCCGAAACGGGGTCGCTCGGGCGCGGTTTCGGTCGCTGGGCGGGCACCTCGGCGTCCCAGGATTCGCCTTCTACCTGCGGGTTTGCGCTCCTCGGCGGGAAGTGGCGGGGGCGGTGAGCGCCGCCCCGCGGGCGCGGGCGTACGGGCCCCGATGGCCCTCGGCAGGGGTGCCGGGGATCACGGATTTTTTCGTTGCGTGTCGCGCGTGTCGCGTTCGGAGGATCAACCGCCAGGTCGGCGGCGCTTCCGTTACCATCGAACGGTGCCGAACCTGCGCATCCGTCAGGCGGCTGAGCTGCTGGGAGTCAGTGACGACACCGTCCGGCGATGGATCAACCAAGGCACGTTGTCGGTCAGCAACGACGCGGCCGGCCGCAAGGTCATCGCCAGCGAGGACTTGGCGGAGTTTTCGCGGACCAACGCGCCCGCTCCCCCGCCGGACCCGCTGAGCATCGGCAGCTCGGCCCGCAACCGGTTCGTCGGGCTGGTCACCAAGGTCGTCAGCGACAAGGTGATGACCCAGGTCGAGATGCAGTGCGGCCCCCACACCGTGGTCTCGCTGATGAGCACCGCAGCGGCCCAGGAGCTGAACCTCGCGCCCGGCAGCGTCGCCGTGGCCGTCGTCAAGGCCACCACCGTCATCGTCGAAACCGCGCGGCCCGGGACGGCCATCTCGTCGGACTGAGGCTTTGCCCAGCGTTCGAATGTGAGCCCAGGGCTTTCAGTGTGAACCCAGGGCGGCAGCCGGGGCGATCTCCCCGCCCACGATTCACTGTCGAAGCCCAGGATTCACACCCGACGCCCAGGCCTACAGCGCGGACAGGTACGCGACGGCGTCCAGCATCCGTTCGGCGGCTGCGCGCAGGTCCGACACGTCGGGCCCGGCGCGCAGCACCTCGCGAGCAACCGCGGGCAGCAGCTGGCCCGGCGCGGCCCCGCCCAGGCCGGCCAGCGCCTCGGGCCGGCCGCCCTGCACCCCGACACCGGGCACCAGCACCGGCCCGCCCAGCTCGCTGACGTCGGGCGCCTCGAACACCGTCGCACCGAGCACCACGCCGACGTAGCCGGGCTCGGACGGGGTGGCGGAGCGGTTGACCACCGCGGCCTGGTCGACGATCAGCTGCGACACCGTCCGGCCGTCGAAGGCCGCCCGCTGCACGGTGCCGCCCTCCGGGTTGGAGGTGGCCGCCAGCACGAACACCCCCCGGTCGTGGGCCGCCGCGGCCTCCAGCAGCGGCCGCAGCGAGCCGAACCCCAGATACGGCGAGGCGGTCACCGCGTCGGCGGCCAGCGGCGAATCGCCCGCCCAGGCCGCCGCGTAGGCCGCCATCGTCGACCCGATGTCCCCGCGCTTGGCGTCGGCCAGCACCAGCACCCCCGCCGAGCGCAGCGCGGCGATGGTGCGTTCCAGCACCGCGTATCCGGCGGCGCCGTACGCCTCGAAGAACGCCACCTGGGGCTTGACGACGGCGAAGCCGGAGAACGCCTCGATGCAGGTGTCGCAGAACGCGGCCAGCCCGTCGGGGGTGGTGGGCAGGTCCCAGGCCCGCAGCAGCTCGGGGTGCGGGTCGATGCCCAGGCACAGCGGGCCGCGGGCCAGCTTCGCCGCGGCCAGCCGGGCGCCGAATCCGGTCACTGCGCGCCCATCGCGCTGTGCAGCTCCTGCAGCGACCGCACGCCGATGTCGCCGCGGATGCCCGCCTCGATGCCCTGCACCGCCGCCGACGCGCCCTGCACGGTCGTGACGCAGGGGATGTTGACCGACACGGCCACCGAGCGGATTTCGTAGCCGTCGATGCGCGGGCCCGAATTGCCGTAGGGCGTGTTGATCACCATGTTGACGTCGCCGGCCCGGATCGCGTCGACGGCCGACATCTCCGGGCGGCCCGGCTGCGGCGGCTCGAAATGCTTGCGCACCTCGTCACAGGGAATCCCGTTGCGCCGCAACATCTCCGCGGTCCCTTCGGTGGCCAGGACGCGAAATCCCAAGTCGGCCAGGCGCTTGACCGGGAAGACCAGGGACCGCTTGTCCCGGTTGGCCACCGACACGAAGATCGTTCCGCGGGCCGGCAGCGACCCGTAGGCGGCGGTCTGGCTCTTGGCGAAGGCGCTGCCGAAGTCGCGGTCGATGCCCATCACCTCGCCGGTCGACTTCATCTCCGGGCCCAGCAGCGAGTCGATGCCCTCGCCGTCGGCGCGGCGGAACCGGTGGAACGGCAGCACGGCCTCCTTGACCGCGATGGGCGCGTGCGGCGGCGCGTGGGCGCCGTCCCCGGAGGCGGCCAGCATGCCCTCGTCGCGCAGCTGGGCGATGGTGGCGCCCAGCATGATTCGGGCACACGCCTTGGCGAGCGGGATCGCGGTGGCCTTGGACACGAACGGCACCGTGCGGCTCGCCCGCGGGTTGGCCTCCAGGACGTAGAGCACGTCGTCCTTCAGCGCGTACTGCACGTTGAGCAACCCGACCACGCCGATGCCGTGGGCGATGGCCTCGGTGGCGCGGCGCACCTTCTCGATGTCGCTGCGGCCCAGCGTGACCGGGGGCAGCGCGCAGGCCGAGTCGCCGGAGTGGATGCCGGCCTCCTCGATGTGCTCCATGATGCCGCCGATGTACACCTCGGCCCCGTCGCACAGCGCGTCGACGTCGATCTCGACGGCGTCCTCGAGGAAGCGGTCGACGAGCACCGGGTGTTCGGGCGACAGCGCGGTGGCGCGGGTGATGTAGCCCTCGAGCGTCTCCTCGTCGTAGACGATCTCCATGCCGCGACCGCCCAGCACGTAGGACGGGCGCACCAGCACCGGGTAGCCGATCTCCTCGGCGATCCGGCGGGCCTGGGCGAAAGTCGTTGCGGTGCCGTACTTCGGCGCGGGCAGCCCGGCACTCGCCAGCACGTCACCGAAGGCGCCGCGGTCCTCGGCCAGGTCGATGGCCTCCGGCGGGGTGCCCACGATCGGGACCCCGGCGTCGAAGAGCCGCTGCGCCAGCCCGAGCGGGGTCTGCCCGCCCAGCTGCACGATGACGCCCACCACGCCCGGACCGCCGCTGCCCGACTGCGTTTCGGCGTGGAAAACCTCGAGGACGTCCTCGAACGTCAGCGGCTCGAAGTAGAGCCGGTCGGCGGTGTCGTAGTCGGTGGACACCGTCTCCGGGTTGCAGTTGACCATGACGGTCTCGAAACCGGCCTGGCTCAACGTGGTTGCCGCGTGCACGCAGCTGTAGTCGAACTCGATGCCCTGGCCGATGCGGTTGGGCCCCGAGCCGAGGATCAGGACCTTGGGTTTGTCGGCCTGCGGGGCCACCTCGGTTTCGGCGGCGGGGTCCAGCTCGTAGCTGCTGTAGTGATACGGCGTCTTGGCCTCGAACTCCGCCGCGCAGGTGTCCACCGTCTTGTACACCGGGTGGATGCCGAGGCGCTCGCGCAGCGAGCGCACGCCCTGCTCGCCGGCCAATTCCGGGCGCAGCGCGGCGATTTGGCGGTCCGAGAGCCCGCTGTGTTTGGCCTGCCGCAGCAAATCCGCGTCGAGCACCGGGGCGGCGACCAGCTCGGCGCGCAGCTCGACCAGACCGCCGATCTGCGCGACGAACCACGGGTCGACGCCCGAGGCCCGCGCCACCTCTTCCACCGAGGCGCCCAGCCGCAGCGCCAGCTCGATGTCGTAGAGCCGGCCCTCGGTCGGCGTCCGCAACCGGGTCAACGCCTCCCGGGCGCCACCCTGCGGATCCGGCTTGGTCCAGAACCCGGCGCGGTCCGTCTCCAGGGACCGCATCACCTTGCCGAGCGCCTCGACGAAGTTGCGGCCCAACGACATTGCCTCGCCGACGGACTTCATGGTGGTGGTCAGGGTGGGGTCGGCGCCGGGGAATTTCTCGAACGCGAACCGCGGCGCCTTGACCACGACGTAGTCCAGCGTGGGCTCGAAGCAGGCGGGCGTCTCCTTGGTGATGTCGTTGACGATCTCGTCGAGGGTGTAGCCGATGGCCAGCTTGGCGGCGATCTTGGCGATCGGGAAGCCGGTGGCCTTGGACGCCAGGGCGCTGGACCGCGACACGCGGGGGTTCATCTCGATGACGATCAGCCGGCCGTCGTCCGGGTTGATCGCGAACTGGATGTTGCAGCCCCCGGTGTCGACGCCGACCTCGCGCAGGATCGCGATGCCCAGGTCGCGCATCCGCTGGTATTCGCGGTCGGTCAGCGTCATCGCCGGCGCGACGGTGACCGAGTCGCCCGTGTGCACGCCCATCGGGTCGAAGTTCTCGATCGAGCAGACCACGACCACGTTGTCGTTGCCGTCGCGCATCAGCTCGAGCTCGAATTCCTTCCAGCCGTAGATCGATTCCTCGATGAGCACGTTGGCGCTGGGGCTTTCGGCCAGCCCGGCGCCGGCCATCCGGTCGACCTCCTCGACGGAGCGCGCCATGCCCGAGCCCAGCCCGCCCATGGTGAAGCTGGGGCGCACCACCACCGGCAGGCCCAGCTCCGCGACCGTCTCGCGGACCTCGTCCATGGTGAAACACACACGGCTGCGGGCGGATTCGCCGCCGACCTTGGCGACGATGTCCTTGAACATCTGCCGGTCCTCGCCACGCTGGATGGTGTCGAAGTCGGCGCCGATCAGCTCGACGCCGTGGCGCCCCAGGGCCCCGTTCTCGTACAGCGCGACCGCGGTGTTGAGCGCCGTCTGCCCGCCCAGGGTGGCCAGCAGCGCGTCGATCTTGTTGCCCCGCTCGGCCTGCTGGGCGATCACCTTCTCGACGAAGGCGGGGGTGATGGGCTCGACGTAGGTGTGGTCGGCGTACTCGGGGTCGGTCATGATGGTGGCCGGGTTGGAGTTGACCAGGCTCACCTGCAGGCCCTCGGCGCGCAGCACCCGGCAGGCCTGGGTGCCGGAGTAGTCGAACTCGCACGCCTGGCCGATGACGATCGGCCCAGAGCCGATCACCAGCACATGGTTGAGATCAGTCCGCCGTGGCACTAGCGGCCCCTTTCCTTGGCGCGAGCGCCCGCATTTGTACGCGATCTACGGCGTGTCGCTGTACAGACACGCGCGCTCGCGGTCATTGGTGCCCCTCCATCAGGTCGACGAATTGGTCGAAGAGGTAGTTCGCGTCGTGCGGGCCGGCGGCGGCCTCCGGATGGTACTGCACCGAAAACGCCCGCCCGTCTTTGAGTTTGACGCCCTCGACCACCCCGTCGTTGGCGCAGGTGTGGCTGACGATCGCCGGCCCGAACGGCGTGTCGAAGGACTGGCCCGCCTCCCCCTCCAGCGCGAAGCCGTGGTTCTGCGCGGTCACCGCGACCCGGCCCGTGGCGTGGTCGATGACGGGGATGTTGATGCCGCGGTGGCCGAAGACCATCTTGTAGGTGGACAGGCCCAGCGCCCGGCCGAAGATCTGGTTGCCGAAACAGATGCCGAACAACGGGATTCCGGCGCCCAGCACCTCGCGGGTGAGCGCGACGACGTGGTCGGCGGTGGCGGGGTCGCCCGGGCCGTTGGACAGGAACACGCCGTCGGGTTTGATCTCGGCGATCTGCCCGAACGTCGTCGACGCCGGAAGCACGTGGCTGCGGATGCCGCGCCTGGCGAAGTTGCGCGGGGTGTTGGTCTTGATGCCGAGGTCCAGCGCGGCCACCGTGAACCGCTGCTGCCCTTCGGATTCCACGACATAGCCGCCGTCGGTGCTGACCTCGCCGGCGAGGTCGGCGCCCAGCATCGACTGCTGGCCCCGCACCCGCCCGCCCAGCTCGTCCGGTTCGGCCAGCGCCGCACCCGAAAAGACCCCGGCCTTCATCGAGCCGCGGGTGCGCAGGTGTCGCACCACCGCGCGGGTGTCGATGCCGGAGATCCCCACGATGCCCTGGCGCACCAGCTCGTCCTCCAGCGTGCCGGTGGCGCGCCAGTTCGACGCGCGCGGCGACGGGTCGCGCACCGCGTATCCGGCGACCCAGATCTTGTCGCCGCGGCTCTCGGCGTCCTCACCATTCCAGCCGGTGTTGCCGATCTGCGGCGCCGTGGCCACCACGATCTGCCGGTGATAGCTGGGGTCGGTCAGCGTCTCCTGATAGCCGGACATGCCGGTGGAAAAGACGGCCTCCCCGAGCGTTTCGCCGACCTTGCCGAACGGCTTGCCGGTGAAGACGCGGCCGTCCTCGAGTACCAGTACGGCCTTATCCATGCGCAGCTCCCTCCTGCGACTCCAGCCACGCGGTGTATTCGTCGCGGTGGTGTGCCCGAAACCCGATATCGATCTCGGCGCCCGACGGCAGCCGCCAGCGGATCGCCAATATGCCGATGCGCGCGCCGACCCTGCCGGACATCCGGCGTTCCATGCGGATAGCCTTAATTGACCCTTGCGGAATCCAGATCGGTTGCGCCCGAACGCGTTCCAGCATGACCCCCTCGGGGTAGCGGGTCAGCACCGCCTTGCCGCGGTAGCCCAGATCGCCGACGGCGACCCGCTCGCTCCAATCCGGCGCCATCATCGCCCCGCAATAGTGGCCGCGGGTGGTGATGCTCGCCGTGCCCACCCGCTGGGGGATGTCGGGCAGGTCCCCGATCAGCTCGGCGTGGCGCTGCGACCGGCGCTGCCAGCCGCGCATCATCAGCTGGATCAGCACCGCGATCACCACCACCAGCACGGCCGCGAAGATCAGCGACCCCGCCAGCGTCCCTGAACTCATGCCGGGCTCTTCCCGTCCCGCGCGGTGATCTTTCCGCGCAGCAGGGTCGCGGTCACGGTGGCCGGCAAGGTCATCGACTCGTACGGGGTGTTGGCCGACCGGCTGGCCAGGTCCGACCCCGCGACCGTCCACGTGGCGCCCGGGTCCACGACGGTCAGGTTGGCCGGCTCCCCCACCTCCAGCGGGCGGCCGTGATCGGGCAGGCCGACGATGCGGGCCGGGTTCTCGCTCATCACCCGCGCGACGTCGCGCCACGTCATCAGCCCGGGCGCCACCATGGTCTGCACCACCACCGACAGCGCCGTCTGCAGCCCCAGCATGCCGGGGCGCGCCGCCGAGAACTCGACGCATTTCTCGTGCTCGGCGTGCGGGGCATGGTCGGTGGCCACACAGTCGATTACCCCGTCGGCCAGCGCTTGACGCAGCGCGATCGCGTCGGTGTCCTCGCGCAGCGGCGGATTGACCCGGTTCACGCCCGCGTAGCTGGCCAGCCGGCTGTCGTCGAGCAGCAGGTGGTGTGGGGTGACCTCGGCGGTGATCGAAATGCCTTGCCCCTTGGCCCATTTCAGGATCGCGACGGTGCCCGCGGTGGAGGCGTGGCAGATGTGCACCCGGGCGCCCGCGTCGCGGGCCAGCAGCGCGTCGCGCGCCACGATCGATTCCTCGGCCGCGCGCGGCCAGCCCGCGAGCCCGAGCCGCGCGGCGGTGGGGCCCTCGTGGGCGACGGCGCCGACGGTCAGGCGCGGCTCCTCGGCGTGCTGGGCGATCAGCACCCCCAGGCCCCGCGCGTACTCGAGGGCGCGGCGCATGATCAGCGGGTCGTGCACGCACACGCCGTCGTCGGAGAACATCCGCACCTGCGCGGCGCCGGCGGCCATCATGCCCATCTCGGTGAGCTCCGCCCCGGCCAGCCCGACGGTGACGGCCCCGACGGGATGCACGTCGACCAGCCCGACCTGCTGGCCGCGATGCCAGACGTGGTCGGTGACCACCGGGCTGTCGGCGACCGGGGTGGTGTTCGCCATCGCGAACACCGCCGTGTACCCGCCCAAAGCCGCCGCCGCCGAGCCGGTTTCGATGTCCTCGGCGTACTCGCGGCCGGGCTCGCGCAGGTGGGTGTGCAGGTCGACGAACCCGGGCAGCAGCACCTGGCCCGTCGCGTCGATGACGTTCGCGAGGTCCGGGATGGCCAGCCCCGCCCCGATTTCGGCGATCTGGCCGTCGTCGACCAGCACGTCGACGCCGTCGCCCTCGCCGTAGGGGCGCACACCGCGGATCAGCACGCTCATGCCGCTATCTCCTCCGCCCCAACCAGCAGGTGGAACAGCACCGCCATCCGCACGTGCACGCCGTTCGAGACCTGTTGCAGCACGGCCGATTGCGACGAGTCCGCCACCGTCGACGAGATCTCCATGCCCCGCACCATCGGGCCCGGGTGCAGCACCACGGCGTGGCCGGGCAGCATGGCCTGGCGCCGCTCGGAAAGTCCGTAGCGCACCGAGTACTCGCGCACCGACGGGAAGAAGCCGCCGTTCATCCGCTCGGCCTGCACCCGCAGCATCAGCACCGCGTCGGCGGCGGGCAGCTCGGCGTCGAAGTCGTAGGACACGGTGGCCGGCCAGCCCTCGACCCCGACCGGCAACAGCGTCGGCGGCGCGACCAGCACCACCTCGGCGCCCAGCGTGGCCAGCAGGTGGACGTTGGAGCGGGCGACGCGGCTGTGCAGGATGTCGCCGACGATCACGATGCGCCGGCCCTCGATGTCACCGAGCCGTTGGCGGACGGTCAGGGCGTCCAGTAGCGCCTGGGTGGGGTGCTCGTGGGTGCCGTCCCCGGCGTTGATCACCGACGGGCCGTCACCGTCGGCGCAGGTCCACTCCGCCAGCAGGTGCGCCGCCCCGGAGGCCGGGTGCCGGATGACCAGCGCGTCGGCGCCGGCGGCCCGCAGCGTCAGCGCGGTGTCGCGCAGCGACTCCCCCTTGCCCACCGAGGATCCGGCGGCGCTGACGTTGATCACGTCGGCGCTCATCCACTTGCCGGCCACCTCGAAGGACACCCGGGTGCGGGTCGAGTTCTCGTAGAACATGGTGACGACGGTGCGGCCGCGCAGCGTCGGCAGCTTCTTGATCTCGCGGCCCACCAGGGCCTGGGCGAACCGGTCGGCGTCGTCGAGGATGGCGGTGGCGTCGTCGCGGCTCAGGTCGCCGGCGGCCAGCAGGTGGCGGGTCATCGCGAGATCACCACCGCGTCGCGGCCGTCGTGCTCGCTCAGCAGCACGTGCACGCTTTCGCCGCGCGAGGTCGGCACGTTCTTGCCGACGTAGTCGGCGCGCAGCGGCAGTTCGCGGTGGCCGCGGTCGACCAGCACCGCCAGTTGCACCGCCCGCGGGCGGCCGACGTCGCGCAGCGCGTCCAGCGCCGAGCGCACCGACCGCCCGGAGTAGAGCACGTCGTCGACGAGGATCACCAGCGCGTCGTCGATGCCGCCGGCCGGGATCGAGGTCGCCTCCAGCGGCCGCGGCGGTTTCTGCATCAGGTCGTCACGGTAGAGGGTGATGTCGAGGGCGCCGCGCGCGACGTCCACGCCGCTGAATTCGCCGATGTTGGCGGCCAGGCGCTCGGCCAGGATCACGCCGCGGGTCGGGATGCCCAGCAGCACCACGCGGGGCCGGGACCGGCTCGCCTCATCTAACGCGGTCTTTTCGATGATCTGGTGCGCGATGCGGGAAATGGTGCGGCCGACGTCGGCCGCCGACATCAATTCCCTGCCGTTGGCGTCACCCATGAAAGGACTTGACCTCCTTCTCCGCCTCGCCGGACGGATCGTTAAAGGATGTCGACTGCCGGGCAGCGTAGCATTCCGGCCTACCCTGGCGAAAATGACAGGCTCTAATCCTTCCGGTTTTCCGTCCGGGTTGCAGCGGATGGACTTCGACGCGCTCTACCGCGGTGAGAGCCCCGGCCCGGGGATCCCGCCGATGACCACTCCGCCGTGGGATACCAAGGCGCCCAAGGAGAGTGTCATCGCCTGGCACACCGGCGGGTGGATACACGGCGACGTTCTCGACATCGGCTGCGGGCTCGGCGACAACGCGATCTACCTGGCCGGGCAGGGCTACCGCGTCACGGGGCTGGACATCTCGCCGACCGCGCTGATCACCGCCGAGCGCCGGGCCGCCGACGCCGGGGTCGACGTGCGCTTCGCCGTGACCGACTCCACCAAGCTCGAGGGCTACACCGACGCCTTCGACACGATCGTCGACAGCGGCATGTTCCACTGCCTCGACGACGAGGGCAAGCGCAGCTACGCCGCCGCGGCGCACCGGGCGACCAGGCCCGGCGCCACCTTGCTCATCAGTTGCTTCTCCGACGCCAACCCCGACGAGGAACGGCCGCGCCCGGCGGTGTCCGAGCAGACGCTGCGCGACGTCCTCGCCGGCGCCGGCTGGGATATCGAGTCGCTGGAACCGGCCGCCGTGCGCCGCGAGGTGGACGGGAATTCGGTCGAAATGGCCTTCTGGTACGTCCGCGCGCAGCGGCGCTAGCGGGCGTCCGGCCGCCGTGCTACTGTCGAACACATGTTCGAACACGGTGGGCTTGCGGCGGTGGATCCGCGCGCCGACGAGGCGGCGCTGATCGCGCGGATCGCCGAGCTGGAGGCGGTCAAGTCGGCGGCCGCCGCGGGTCAGGCGCGTGCGGCCGCGGCGTTCGAGGCGCTGCGCCGCCGCAACGAGTCCGACGCGGGTGTGCCGTCCGCGCAGCGTGGCCGCGGGGTGGCCAGCGAGATCGCGCTGGCGCGACGGGATTCGCCGGCGCGGGGCGGGCGGCACCTCGGTTTTGCGAAGGCGCTGGTGCACGAGATGCCGCACACCCTCGCCGCGCTGGAGGCGGGGCGGCTGTCCGAGTGGCGGGCAACCCTGATCGTGCGGGAGTCGGCGTGCCTGGACGTCGAGGATCGCCGCGCGCTGGACGCCGAGATGTGCGACGACGGCTCGAAGCTGGACGGGATGGGCGACGCGCGCATCGCGGCGGCGGCCCGGGCGATCGCCTACCGGCTCGACGCGCAGGCGTTTGTCGACCGCGCGGCCAAGGCCGAATCCGAACGCACGGTGACGATTCGGCCGGCCCCCGACACCATGAGTTGGGTGACGGCGCTGTTGCCGGTGGCCAAGGGCGTGGCGGTGTACGCGGCCCTCAAGCGCGCGGCCGACACCACGTTCGACGACCGCAGCCGCGGCCAGGTCATGGCCGACACCTTGGTCGAGCGCGTCACCGGGCGCCCCGCCGAGGTGGCCGAACCGATCGCGGTCAACCTGGCGCTGAACGACGGGACGCTGTTCGGTGACGACGACTGCGCCGCGGTGGTCGACGGTTATGGCCCGATTCCGGGGGCGGTCGCCCGCCACCTGGTGAGCGACGCGGTCGGTGATGCACGGTCGCGGGCGACCCTGCGCCGGCTCTACCGCCATCCCCACTCGGCGGCGCTGCTGACCATGGAATCGCGGGCGCGTTGCTTCCCGAAGGGCCTGGCGACGTTCATCGGCCTGCGCGATCAGCGCTGTCGCACGCCGTACTGCGACGCCCCGATCCGCCACCGCGACCACGCCGAGCCGAGTCACCGCGGCGGACCGACCACCGCGGCCAACGGGCTCGGGTCGTGCGAGCGCTGCAACTACGCCAAGGAAGCGCCCGGCTGGCGCGTCACCACCGAAGTGGACGAAACCGGCTGCCACACCGCCGAATTCGTCACGCCCACCGGGGCCCGCTATCGCTCCGGCGCACCACCGGCGCCCGGGCCGCCGCGGGTGGAGCTGAGCGAGATCGAAACCCGGATCGCCATCAAACTCGACGATCTGCATGCGGCCTAGGTTGGCGAGCGGAGGCTCTTATGCGAAGTCGCTGGTCGGCGTATCGTCCTTCCATGACTACCGAGTCAGCCACACAGTCACCGCCACCGGAATTTCCCGATGGTGACACGCATTTCAGCTACACGATCAGTCCCCGAACCGAAACGCTCATCCGGTTGCGGACCCTGCCCGATGCCGTCTGCCGAATTCGCCTCGACGACCGCACTGAAAGATCCGCCGCGGTGATCGCCAGTCCCGCCGGGTGCCTCGACTTGTACTCCACCACAACGGCGGAAGGCGAGATCCGCCGGATCACCGTGGAGGCCGAGAGCGGCAAGAAGTCGGCCGAACACGTCATCGACATCCGCTGCGCGGGATCCCCGACGGACGACGCGCCGAGCCCGGCGGCGTCGCCGTGGCCGTCGTCGCCGGCGGACATTCGGCTGCCCGCGCTCAGCGAGGAGGAGTGCCGCGATTCCGACCGGGCGGAGCTGATGGCGCGCGGCTACCCGTCGCGGCCGGACCCCGACGCGGCGCCGGCCGCGTACCGCACCTGGTGTCGGGCGGTGTCCCGGCCGCTGACCATCGTCGCCCCGAGTTATGTCCCCAACCCCGACATCGGGCATGGCCGAAAAGTCAAGATCGGCGAAAAGCGAGGCACACCAACGGATACCGGTGTCAAGGTGGACCCGTCGATGATCCACCCCGACTACGTCGAAACCGACAACACCTTCAACTGGTGCGGTGGTGAGCTCCGCTACGTCGACGGCCGTTCGTTCGACGAGGTCGAGGGCGCGTGGATGGTGCCGAACGTGTCGCTGGACGACGCCGACAACGGGTCGGCGGACGTCGCGATCTGGGTCGGCCTGGACGGCGGTGAAGGCCAGGTCGATCTCCTGCAGGGCGGAACCGTTCACTCGGTTTCGAAGAACGCCGGTCACGTCGTCACCACACACCAGGCGTGGTCCGAATTGCTGCCCAACCAGCCGTCGTACGTCGTCCTGAACAACCTGCCGGTCGCACCGAATGCTCAGATCCAGTGCACGGTGGCCGTGGTGGACCGCAACAACGCGCCCGCGCACAACGGTGTCGGCGGTCTCGTCGACGTCATCAACCTCACCACCGAACAACTGGGCCGCGCCGTCACACCGTTGGGCGGCACGTTCGTCACGGGCCGTCAGGCCGAGTGGATCTTCGAGCGGGTCACCCTGGCGAACAACCAATTGACTTGGTTGGCAACGTTTCCCAACAGCACGATCACCCAGGCGTACGCCGTGCCGTCCGACATCTCCCAACCGTCGCTGCCGTGGTACACCCCGAGCGCCGACGGGGTCGCGTGCGTCTACGACACCATGGACAACTCGGCGAACGTGATGCTGGCCTATCCGATATTGGTGAACAACGACCAGGTGGGAGCGGGCTGGAAGCAATCCCACTGACCGACGGTCACCCCCAGGCGGGCGCCCACTACCCTGAACAGCGTGAATCTGGACGTCAATCAGGCCGCCATCCGCGAAGCGTGCGAGGCCGGCCTGCTGGCCGGCGCGGTGACGATGGTCTGGCAAAGCGGAAACCTGCTGCAGGTCAACGAGATCGGCTACCGCGACATCGACGCGGGCCTGCCGATGCAGCGCGACACGCTGTTTCGCATCGCGTCGATGACCAAGCCGGTCACGGTCGCGGCGGTGATGAGCCTGGTCGACGAGGGCAAGCTGACGCTGAAGGACCCGGTCGTGCGGTGGGCGCCCGAGCTGGCCGGCGTGCGGGTGCTCGACGACCCGCACGGCCCGCTGGAGCGCACGCACCCGCTGCGCCGCGCCATCCTGATCGAGGACCTGCTCACCCACACCAGCGGCCTGGCCTACGGCTTCTCGGTGTCCGGGCCGATCGCCAAGGCCTACGTGCGGCTGCCGTTCAACCAGGGCCCCGACGCCTGGCTGGCCGAGCTGGCCAGGCTGCCGCTGGTGCACCAGCCCGGTGACCGGTTGACCTACAGCCACTCCATAGACCTACTGGGCGTCATCGCTTCTCGCGTCGACGACAAGCCGTTCCACCGGGTGCTCGACGAACGGGTCCTGGGTCCGGTGGGAATGCCCGACACCGGGTTCTTCGTGTCCCCCGAAGGGCGCCGCCGCGCGGCGACCATGTACCGGCTCGACGGGCAGGGCCAGCTGCACCACGACGCGATGGGGCCGCCGCACATCAAACTCCCGTCCTTCTGCAATGCCGGCGGCGGGCTGTGGTCGACGGCCGACGACTATCTGCGGTTCATCCGGATGTTGCTCGGCGACGGGACGATCGACGGCGCGCGGGTGCTCTCCCCCGAGTCGGCGCGCCTCATGCGCACCGACCGGCTCACCGACGATCAAAAGCGCCACAACTTCCTGGGGGCGCCGTATTGGGTCGGCCGCGGCTTCGGGCTGAACCTGTCGGTCGTGACCGATCCGGCCAGTAGCGCGCCGCTGTTCGGGCCGGGCGGCCTCGGAACGTTCAGCTGGCCCGGCGCGTACGGCACGTGGTGGCAGGCCGACCCGACCGCCGACCTGGTGCTGATGTATCTGGTCCAGAATCTGCCCGACATGTCCGTGGACGTGGCCGCGGCCGTCGCGGGTAACACCACGCTGGCGAAACTCCAATCCACGCAACCGAAATTCGTCCGGCGGACCTATCAAGCGCTCGGCCTCTGACTCCCGTGGTCGACTACCCGCCTGACCGCATCGCCGGGCCGCGGCTGCTGCTGCGCCCGCCGGTGCTCGACGACGCGGGCGCGCTGTTCCAGCGGGTCGCCCGCGATCCCGCGGTCACCAAGTACCTGCTGTGGGCGCCGCACCCCAACGTGGCGGCGACGCGCCGGGTGATCACCGAAAAGCTCAACGCCAGCGACGAGGAGCGGACCTGGGCGATCGCGCTCAAGCACCGCGGCGACGTCATCGGCCTGACCAGCTGCCGGCGCCCCGTCCCGCACTCGGTCGAGATCGGCTACTGCCTGGGCCGGCGGTGGTGGGGCAAGGGGTACATGTCCGAGGTGCTCGAGCTGCTGCTGACCGCGCTGGACGCCGACCCGACGGTCTATCGGGTCTGGGCGACGTGCAGCCCCGACAACGAGCGCTCGGCGCGGCTGCTCGAGCACGCCGGCTTCGTGCTGGAGGGCCGGCTGGCCCGCCACGCCGTCTATCCCACCATGGGGCCCGAACCCCAGGACAGCCTGCTGTACGCCAGGATCCTGCGGTAAAGCTCAGTCCACCGGGGTGAACTCGATGTGCAGCTCGGTGAGCCCGCGCAACAAGAACGTGGGCTCGTAGCGGTATCGGCGGTCGGTAGCCGCGCCGTGCTCGGTCTCGCTGATCGCGACGTCACGGGTGCGGTCGAGCAACCGGTTGACGGTGATGTGTCCTTCCACCCGCGCCAGCGGGGCGCCCGCGCAGGTGTGGATGCCGCGGCCGAAGGCGATGTGCTCGCGCACGTTTTTGCGGTCGACCCGGAACTCGTTGGGGTTCTCGAACTTTCGCGGATCGCGGTTGGCCGCGCCCAGGCACAGCATCAGCACCGTGCCCGCGGGGATGCGCATCCCGCCCAGCGTGGTGGTCTTGCGCGCCAGCCGGAAGTCGACCTTGGTCGGGCTCTGCATCCGCAGCGACTCCTCGACGAACGCGCCGACCAGGTCCCGGTCCGCGCGCAGCCTCGCCTGCAGTTCCGGCTGGTCGCCGAGCACCTGCACCGCCGTGCTCAGCAGCTTGGTCACGGTCTCCTGTCCGGCCGCGAACAGGAAGGTGGCCGGCCGGACCACCTCCAGCAGCGGCGGCGTCGACCCGTCGGGGTAGGTGGCGGTCGCCAGCCCGGTGAGCACGTCCTCGCGCGGGCGTTCGCGGCGCTCGGCGATGTAGCCGCTGAACAGGTCGTCGAGGTACTGCAGCGGGTTGCTGCCGACGGGCTCGTGGTCCAGGGCGCCGACCCGCGCGCCCGGCGCGCTGCCGGCTCCGAGGTTGCGGCGGATCTGCGGGCGGTCCTCCTCGGGCACCCCGAGGAGGTCGGCGATCGCCAGGGTGGCGAACGGCTTGGCGTACTCGCCGAGGAACTCGCAACGGCCGTGAGCGAGGAACTCGTCGAGCTGGCGGTCCGCCAATTGCCAGATGTAGTCCTTGTTTTCCTGCAGCCGGCGCGGCGTCAGCAGCCGGCCCAGCAGCGAACGCGCCTTGTCGTGTTCCGGCGGGTCCATGACCACCATGTGCTCGAAGATCGGGAACTCGTGGCGATGCGCCTCGATCTGGTCGCTGATGTCGTCACCCTCGGGGGTGAACGGCAGCGGCGGGAACGGGCCGCCGATCGCGTTGACCGCGGAGAACGAGTCGACGTCCTTGAACGCGGCGAGCACCTCCTGGTAGCCGGTCACGGCCACCACCCCGTGGTGCGGTTCGCGGAATACAGGCCCCCGGCCGCGCAGGTAATCCCAGTACCCGTAGGGATCCTGCGCCGTCTCGGCGTCGGTGAAGTAGTCGACGTCGGCGACACCGCTCACGAGCACAGCTCCCTTCGGGTACTGATCGATCGATCAAATTGCTAGGATGCGGTATGCGTACCACGGAGCGGGCGAACCGGTCAAGCAATGAGGGGGCGCGCGGCAAGCTGATCGAGGCCACCGCCCGGATCATGCGGGAGGAGGGCTACGCCGCGGCCACCTCCCGGCGCGTGGCCGCCCGGGCCGGGGTCAAGCAGGCCCTGGTGTACTACTACTTTCCGACGATGGACGACCTGTTCGTGGCCGTGCTGCGCGCGGGCGCCGACGTCGCGCTGGCGCGGATGCGCGCGTTGCTGGCCGACGACGAGCCGCTGCGGGCGCTGTGGCTGATGAACAGCGATCCAGCGCTGACCACCCTGAACGCGGAGTTCATGGCCCTGGCTAACCACCGCAAGGCGATCGGCGCCGAGCTGAAGGCCTACGCCGAACGTGTCCGCGACATCGAGACCGCGGCGGCCACGATGGTGCTGCGGGCCCACGGCGTCGACCTCGAGGAGTATCCGCCGGTGGCGATCTCGATGCTGATCGCGCAGACCGCGCGCAGCCTGTGCAACGAGAGCGCCGTCGGCGTCACCCAGGGGCACGACGAACTGCGCGCCTTCGCCGAACGGCTGCTGGGCCTGCTCGGGGCCCCCGCCCCACGCGGTTGACACCACGGGCGAAAGGTGTAACGCTTCCTGATCGAGCGACAAACAAACGAGGTGAAGTCATGGGTGGACGAGTCGACGGCAAGGTCGCGCTGATCACGGGGGCGGCCCGCGGCCAGGGACGCAGCCACGCGGTGCGCCTGGCGCAGGAGGGCGCCGACATCATCGCGGTCGACATCTGCAAGCCGGTCAGCAGCAACACGGTGATCCCGCCGGCGACGCCGGACGACCTCGCCGAAACCGTCGACCTCATCAAGGGCCTCGACCGTCGCATCGTCGCCACCGAGGTCGACGTGCGCGACTACGGCGCGCTGAAAGCGGCGGTGGACGCCGGTGTGGAGCAGCTGGGCCGCCTGGACATCATCTGCGCCAACGCCGGAATCGGCAACGGCGGCCAGACCCTCGACAAGACCAGCGAGGAAGACTGGCGAGACATGATCGACGTCAACCTCGAGGGCGTGTGGAAGACCGTCAAAGCCGGTGTCCCGCACCTGATTTCCCAGGGCCAGGGCGGATCGATCATCCTGACGAGCTCGGTCGGCGGGCTCAAGGCCTACCCGCACACCGGCCACTACATCGCCGCCAAGCACGGGGTGGTGGGCCTGATGCGCACCTTCGCGGTCGAACTCGGCAAGCACTTCATCCGGGTCAACTCCGTGCACCCCACCAACGTGAACACGCCGATGTTCATGAACGAGGGAACGATGAGGCTGTTCCGCCCCGACCTGGAAAACCCGGGCCCCGACGACCTGAAGGTCGCCGCGCAGTTCATGCACGTGCTGCCGATCGGGTGGGTCGAGCCGGTGGACATCAGCAACGCGGTGCTGTTCCTCGCCTCGGACGAATCCCGTTACATCACCGGGCTTCCGGTCACCGTGGACGCGGGCAGCATGCTCAAGTGACGCCCAGGGCGCGGCGCGCGTAGGCCCGCACGTCGGCGTCGCCGTCCTTGAGCGCGATGCCCAGCGCGTCGCGGGCGGCGGGCTCGCCGGCCCACCGGGTCAGGCTGAGCACGGCCGCCTTGCGCACGTCGAGGTGCGCGTCGCCCAGCACCTCGACCAGCCGGGGGATCGCGAGCTCCGCGGCCGCGCCGGACAGCGCCCGGGCTGCCCCCTCGCGGACCTGCCACGCCGGCGCGCGCAACGCGCTCTCGACGGCGGAGAAATCGTCCGGGCCGCAACCCAATTGGCCCAGCGCGGCCAGCGCCGCCGCCCGCACCAGCGGGTCGGGGTCGGCGATGAGCGCGCTCACCGCGTGCGCGCCGTCCCCCAGCCTCGCCAGGCCGGCGGCCGCCGCGATCCGCACCTCCCGGCTCTCGTCGCCGGTGGCGGCCACCACGCCGGCCACGTCGTCGACCGACACCAGCGCGCGCACCGCCTCGATCCGCACCCGGTGGTCGGGATCGTCCAGCGCGCGCCGGTATTGCCCGGCGTCGCCCGCGCGGCGGGCGGCCAGCAGGTACACGGCGGCCGCGCGCACCACGGTGTCGGCCGAGCGAAGGTACGGCTCGGCGCCGCCGGGGTCGGGCAGCACCTCGACCAGCTCGCGGATGCCCTCGGCGCCGGTGCGGCGCACCGCGGCGTCGGCGTCGTCCAGCGCCGCGAACAGGGCGGGCGCGTAGCCGTCGGGGATGTGCTCGGTCAGGGCGGCCACCGCGGTGCGGCGCACCCCGGGATCCGCGTCGGCCAGATAGGGCGCCAGGTCGGCGATCGTCGGCTCCTCCAGTGCCAGGACCTCGGCGATGCGCGGCGAGGGCGGCTCGAACGCCGGTGCGGGCGAGGCGATCCGGGACCGGGCGGCGGCCGGGGCCTGGCCGCCGATCAGCGGCGGCTGCTCCACCTCGTGCACGGTCTGGTCGGCTGGCGGCAGGCCGTCGAGCTCCGGGACGGGCACGAAATACGGCGCGACGGGCCGCTTGAGGAAGGCCATCCGGCCGCCGGTTCCTTTGCGCAGGTTGAGGTGATAGCCCCACTGGCCGTCGTCGCGGCCGGGCAGGTCGGCGCGGTCGTGGTAGAGGCCCCACCGCGATTCGGTGCGGGTGAGCGACGAGCGGGCGGCCATCTCGGCGCAGTCCCGGATGAACGACACCTCCACGGCGCGCATCAGCTCGTGCGGGTTGTGGGCGCCCATCTCGGCGATCTCCGCGCGCATCCGGTCGAAGGTGCGCACCGCGATGGACAGCTTGGCCGCGGTCTTCGGCGGCGCCACATAGTCGTTGACGAAGCGCCGCAGCTTGTATTCGACCTGCGGCTGCGGCGGGCCGTCGGGGTGGCGCAGCGGGCGGTAGATCAGCTCGTGGGCCTCGCGCAGCTGGTCATCCGGAAGCTGTTGCGGCGCAGCGACGTCCGCGCATGTCGACGCGGCGTGCGTGCCGGCCAGGTCGCCGAACACGAACGCCCCGATCATGTAGTTGTGCGGGACGCAGGCCAGGTCCCCCGCGGCGTAAAGCCCGGGCACCGTGGTGCGGGCGTGCTCGTCGACCCACACGCCCGACGCGGAATGCCCGCTGCACAAACCGATCTCGGAGATGTGCATCTCGATGTCGTGGGTGCGGTAGTCGTGGCCGCGGTTGGCGTGGAAGGTGCCGCGGGTCGGGCGCTCGGTGGTGTGCAGGATGTTCTCCAGCGCGCTGAGCGTCTCGTCGGGCAGGTGCGACACCTTGAGGTAGATGGGCCCGCGGGCGGAGTCGATCTCGCTTTTGACCTCGGCCATCATCTGCCCCGACCAGTAGTCGGAGTCGACGAACCGCTCCCCCAAAGCGTTGACCTGGTAACCGCCGAACGGGTTGGCCACGTACGCGCACGCCGGCCCGTTGTAGTCCTTGATCAGCGGGTTGACCTGGAAGCACTCGATTCCCGACAGCTCCGCGCCCGCGTGGTAGGCCATCGCGTACCCGTCGCCGGCGTTGGTCGGGTTCTCGTAGGTGCCGTACAGGTAGCCCGACGCGGGCAGGCCCAGCCGCCCGCACGCCCCGGTGGCCAGGATCACCGCCTTGGCGCCGATCGCATAGAACTCGCCGGTGCGCGTGTGCAGCGCGGCCGCCCCGACGGCCCGGCCCTCGGAAACCAGCACCCGCACCGGCATCAGCCGGTTCTCGATGCGGATCTTCTCCCGCATCGCGCGCTGCCGCAGCACCCGGTACAGCGCCTTCTTGACGTCCTTGCCCTCCGGCATGGGCAGCACGTAGGACCCCGAGCGGTGCACGCGGCGCACCGCGTACTCGCCGTGCTCGTCCTTTTCGAACTTCACCCCGTAGCGCTCCAGGCGCTGCACCATCGCGAAGCCGCGCGTCGCCGTCTGATAGACGGTGCGCTGGTTGACGATTCCGTCGTTGGCGCGGGTGATCTCGGCGACGTAGTCCTCGGGCTCGGCCTTGCCGGGGATGACGGCGTTGTTGACCCCGTCCATGCCCATCGCCAGCGCGCCGGAGTGGCGCACGTGGGCCTTCTCCAGCAGCAGCACCTGCGCGCCGCTCTCGGCGGCCGACAGCGCCGCCATGGTGCCCGCGGTGCCGCCGCCGATCACCAGCACGTCACAGTCGAGGCGCAGCGGCGCCCCCGCGTCGGGGATCTGCATCATGCCGCCACCGAATGATCAAGCGCGGCAATGACTTGCGCGAACAGCTCCTCGGCCGGCACGTCGCTGCGCGGGTCCGGCACGTCGATCGACGCGCGGGGCGGCTCACCGGCCCGGCCCAGCACGACGATCCGGTCCCCCAGCGCAAGCGCCTCGTTGACGTCGTGGGTGACGAACACGATCGTGGTCGGGTGGGTGCGCCAGGTGTCGATGAGCAGCCGCTGCATGGCGGCGCGGGTCTGGGTGTCCAGCGCCCCGAACGGCTCGTCCATCATCACCGCGCGCGGCGCCCCGGCCAGGCCGCGGGCCAGCTGGACGCGCTGGCGCATCCCGCCGGACAGGCTCTTGGGCAGGAAGTGGCCGAAGCCGCGCAGGCCGAGCTCGGAGATCCAGCGCTCGGCCGCCGCGCGGCGGGTGGCCCGCGGCTCGCCGCGCAGCCGAAGCGCCAGCTCGATGTTGGAGCGCACCGTGCGCCACGGCAGCAGCGCGTTGTCCTGGAACACCATGCCGCGGTCGCCCGAGGTGCTGGTGACCTCGGCGCCGTCGGCCAGCACCCGGCCGTCGTCGGGGGCCAGTAGGCCCGCCAGCGCGCGCAGCACGGTCGACTTGCCGCAGCCCGACGGCCCGGTGAGCACCAGGATCTCCCCCGGCCGCACCGTCAGGCTCAGCCCGTCGATGACGGGTTTTCCCGTGTAGGACAACCGGACTCGGTCCAGCTCGAGGCTCATCCCGACCGTCATCGCCGCTCCTCCTCTGCCCGCGGCAGCCACCGGGTCACCCGGCGCCCGACCAGCTCGACGGCCGCCGACGTCGCGAACCCCAGCACGCCGATCGTGATGATCCCCACGAACACCTGCGGGTAGGCCAGCACGGTGTAGTCCTGCCAGGTGCGGTAGCCGACGCCGAGCCGGCCCGAGATCATCTCCGCGGAGATGACGCAGATCCACGCCACCCCCATGCCCACCGACAGGCCGCCGAACACGCCGGGCAGGATGCCCGGCAGCACCACCTGGCCGAGCACCTGCCACCGGCCGCCGCCCAGGGTGCGCACCGAGTCTTCCCACAGCGTGGGCAGCGCCCGCACCGCGTGCCGGGTGCTGACCATGATCGGGAAGAAGGCCGCGAGGAAGGTGATGAACACGATGCCGGCCTCGTCGGTGGGGAACAGCAGGATCGCCACCGGCACCATCGCGATGGCCGGGATGGGCCGGGCCAGCTCGGCCAGCGGGCCGAAGGTGTCGGCGAACAGCCGCGAGCGGCCCAGCAGCACGCCGGTGGCGACGCCGACCACCGCGGCCAGGCCGAAGCCGGTGAGGATCCGCAGCAACGACTGCGCCAGGTCGAGCCAGTACTCGCCTGCGCCGAGCCGGCGGTCCAGCGCGTGCACGATCTCGGTGACGGTGGGCAGCGTGTCGAACCGCAGCAGCAGCCGCACCTTGCCGGCGGTCAGCAGCTGCCACAGCCCGATCGCGGCCGCCACGGACGCCAGCCGCAGCAGCCGCCACCGCCATGGTGACGCGGAGGCTCGCGGCGTCGCGACGGTGGGCAGCGTGACGGGCCCGGCGACCCGTTCGCTCAACTCGGCGGTCATACCGAACCTCCCAGTGCTTGTTGGTAATCCACGGCGACGCTGCCCTGATGTGCGGCGGTGTAGCGGCGCGCCCCCGCCGTCGTGCCGAACGGGTAGTAGGCCTGCCCGTCGCGCACCCAGACCGCCTTGTCGGCGAACCAGCGCGTCCCCAGCTCGGTGTCGGGAACGTAGGCCGCGCGGACCCTGGCGCCGCGGGCGGTGGCGTCCCGGATCGCCTGCAGCAGGCCGGTGGGGTCGGCGACCGTCTGCGTCGCGTCGGCCCCGTCCAGCCACAGTTCGCTGGCGCGGGCGGGCTCACCGCGCAGCGCCGACGGGTTCGCGGTGCGCGCCCTTGCCGCGTCGTAGTCCAGCCCGCGGGCGGCGAACACCGCGCGCAACGGCCCGTCCACCACGAACTTGCCGATGTCGAGGTCGGCGAAGTCGCCGATCGACTTCAGGTACGGCACATCGCTTTTCAGCGCGTCGGACAGCGACGGCTTCAGCGTGGTGTCGAACGACGTGCCGCCGGGACCGTTGTAGAGGTACACCACTTCCTGCGGCAGCGCGCTCGCCTGGGCCACGATGCGCGCCGCCTCCAGCGGCTTGTCGTTGAGGAAATCCGTGGCGTCCAGCTGCGCCTGCAGGAACGCGGCCAGCACCTCGGGGTGGGCGGACGCGTACGAGCGCCGCACCACCACGCCGTGCAGGGTGGGCAGGTTCAGCTCCGCGCCGTCATAGAGCAGCTTGGCCTTGTTCTGGTAGACCAGCAGCCCGGGCCAGGCCACGAACTGCGAAAGCGCCTGCACCTGGCCGGATTCCAGGGCCGAGGCCCCGATCTGTGGCTGCTGGTTGAGCACCTCCACGCCGGTGACGCGGGCCCTGGCCAGCGCGCGCACCAGCGTGCCGTGGCCGGCCGAGCCCACGCTGGCCGACACCTTGGCCCCGGCCAGGTCGGCCAGCCCGGTCGCCGCCGAATCCGGCTTCACCACAACCATGTTCAGCGCGCCCTTGGGGTTGTAGCCGGTGACCGACACCATCTCCGTGCGGGCCCGGGCGCTGGCCTGCGTCTTGGAGCCGTTGATCAGCATCGGGTAGTCGCCCATCGAGCCGATGTCGATCTTCTCGGCGAGCATCTGCGCGGTGATCGGGGCGCCGGTGTCGTAGTCCTGCCAGCGCACCGCGTATCTGGTTCCGGTGCGGGTGGTGATGTCGGCCAGCCGGCGCTCCAGGTAGCCCTGCGCGCGCAGCAGCGCGCCGGCGGTGACGGTGTTGATGGTCTTGGACTGGTATCCCACCACCACGTTGACCACGCCGGAGGACTGCGACAGCGATTCCAGCGAGCAGCCGGAGGCCACGGCCACGACGGCGGTAAGCACCGACAGCAGCCGGCGGGCGTTGCTTTTCATTGGGGGCCCTGGGTTTTCAGCGGGAGTTTCAGCGCAAGAGATACGGCATGTTGACGGTGACGGCGCCGGTGGGACAGCGGGCCGCGCACGGGCCGCAGTACCAGCATTCGTCGACATGCATGAAGGCCTTGCCGGTCTCCGGGTCGATGGCCAGCGCGTCCAGCGGGCAGACCTCGACGCACAGCGTGCAGCCGTCGATGCACAGCGACTCGTCGATCGTGACCGGCACGTCGGCGCGGCTGTTGACCAGCGTCATAGCTTGCTCCTCAATAGGCTGCCGCGCATGGTGATTCGGTCGCCACGCATCCGGATGTACTCCAAGTCAACGGGTCTGCCGTCGTCGAGGCTGGTGAGGCGCTCCAGCATGAGCAGCGCGGCCCCGTCGGGCACCTGCAGCGTGGCCGCCGAGTGCGCGTCGGCGGGGATGGCCTCCAGCGCCAGCGACGCCGAACCCAGTCGCTGCCCGCTCACCCGCTCGATGAGCCCGAACAAGTCGTCGGTCTCCAGCGGATAATCCAGGATCGCCGCCCCGATGTCGGACACCAGGTAGGTCAGGTCGAGGCTGAGCGGCAGGTCACCCAGGTAGCGCAGCCGCTCGACGAACACCGCCCGCTCCCCGGGCTCGAGTCCGAGCCGGCGGGCCACCGACGGCGGGGCGGTCACCGGCATGGCGGCGCGCACCTCGTTGCGGACGTCGCCGAGGTCTTTGAACGTCTCCTTCAGCCCCAGCAGCGCGTCCAGCCCATGGGAGTACTTGCGCTGGGCGACGTGGGTGCCCACCCTGGGCCCGCGGTCGATCAGCCCCTCGCGCTTGAGGACGGCGAGCGCCTCGCGAACGGTGTTGCGCGACACCGAAAATTCGGCCGCCAACGCGTGCTCGCCGGGCAGGCCGTCCGGGTAGGCGCCGGTGTGGATCTGCTGGCGCAGCACATCGGCGACCCGGCGGGCGCGGTCGGCCCGGGGTCCTTCGACATGCAAGCTCGGTACTGGGTGCGCCACGCCGTCACGCTAACCCCGTTGGACGGCCCGTCCCGGGCGGCCGAACGGGGCCCACCTGGGCGGGCCACGGCATTGCGCCGGGTGCGATTCGGCGGCGACCAGCGCAAACCCGCGGGCCGCGCGCCATTGCGCCACCCCGGGGCGCGCGCCGCCTTTGCGATCCCGGTGAGCGAAAACGGGCGGTAGCGTGGCGACATGCGGGTGCTACTCGTCGAGGATGAGCGGCGGCTGTCTGCGACGCTGGCGATGGGGCTGAAGGCCGAGGGTTTCGTCGTGGTCGCCGTCGAGACGGGCGACGAGGGCCTGCAGGAGGCGCTGACCGACGGCTTCGACGTCGTCATTCTCGACATCATGCTGCCCGGCCGCAGCGGGTATGAGGTGCTGCGCCGGATGCGGGCCCAGAACGTGTGGACGCCGGTGCTCATGCTGACCGCCAAGGACGGCGAGTACGACCAGACCGACGCGTTCGACCTGGGCGCCGATGACTATCTGACCAAACCGTTTTCGTTCCGGGTGCTGGTGGCGCGGCTGCGCGCGTTGGTGCGGCGCGGCGCGCCCGAGCGGCCGGCGGTGCTGAGCGCCGGGTCGCTGACGCTGGATCCCGCGCGGCACACGGTGCAGCGCGGCTCGACGCCGATCGCGCTGACGCCCCGCGAGTACGGGCTGCTGGAGTTCCTGATGCGCAACAAGAACCGGGCGGTGAAGAAGTCCGACATCCTGCGCAACGTGTGGGACGCGCATTACCAGGGCCCCGACAACGTCGTCGAGGTCTACGTGGGATACGTGCGCCGCAAGATCGACGCGCCCTTCGGCACCAACACGATCGAGACCGTCCGGGGCGTCGGTTACCGGTTGGTGTGTTGAGGTAGCCGCACGGTGACCGTCGTGCCGCCGCCGTGCCGGTCGTCGATGGTGACCGTCCCGCCGTGGGCGGCGACGACCTCGGCGACGATCGCCAGGCCCAGGCCCGTCCCTCCCCCGCCGCGGGAGCGGTCCGAATCCAGCCGCACGAAGCGCTCGAACACCCGCGCCCGGTCCGCCGGGGCGATGCCGGGGCCGTCGTCGCCGATGGCGACCGTCGCGGTCCCGTCGCGGGCGGCGACGTCGATCGCGACGCGCGAATTGGCATGGCGCACAGCGTTGTCCACCAGGTTGCGGATCATCCGGGACAACGCCGCCCGGTCACCGGTCAGGCGCGCCGGGCCGATGTCGGCGTCGACCGCGCACGTCGCCTCGCGCCGCACCCGGACCGCTTCGGCCTGCGCGAGCTCGTCGAGGGCCACCTCGTCGTGGTGCAGCACCATGCTTTTCTCGTCGGCGCGGGCCAGCAGCAGCAGGTCCTGGATCAGCAGGTGCATGCGCTGCGCCTCGGGCAGCAGCGTGCCGACCGCGAACTCGGCGTCGAGCAACTCGGGATGCGCCTCGGCGACCTCCAGCCCGGAGATGATGGTGGCCAGCGGGCTGCGCAGCTCGTGCGAGGCGTCGCCGACGAAGCGCTGTTGCGCGCGGTGGCCGGCCTCGATGCGCGACAGCATGTCGTTCATGGTGACGGCCAGGGCGGCGATCTCGTCGCGGCTGTCGGGCACGGGCACCCGTTCGGCCAGGTCCGACGCCGAGATCTCGGCCACCCGGCTGCGGATCGCGTCCACCGATTGCAGCGACCGGCGCACCAGCCGGTAGCTCGCGGCCGCCGCCACCGCGATGATGATCGGCGCGCCGCACGCCAACAGCAGCGCGGCCGTCCGCGCCGTCGCCTCGGCCGCCTCGCTGCCCCCGCCGACGATCACCGTGTAGTCGCCGACCGCGGTCGCCACCCGTTGCCCGCTGATCCGCATGTCGTCGCCGGCCACCGCGTCGTCGGACATGCCGCGGCGCAGTTCGGGGCCGAACTCGGCGACGGGCACCAGCGGCGTCCTGGGCGCCAGGCCCGCCCGATGCACCACCCGGCCCTCCGGGTCGATCACCTGGATCGCGACCACGAGCTGGTTGGTGGTCAGCAGCGTGTCGTCGAGGCCGCCCAGCTCACCGGGCGGGTCCGCCCGCAGCGCCTCGGCGATGATGCGCACCTTGGCCGCGGTGGCGTCGTCGATACCCGCCAACAGCGTCCGGTACAGGATCGCGTCGAACACGGCCCCGGCGAAGGCAAGCGCGATCAGCACGGCCACCGCCGATACCGCGGCCGAGCGAGCGGAGATCCCCAGGTTGAAGGGCGACAACGGACGCACCCGCACGCCACTAGATTCTGCCGGGCGCTTCTCAGCGGCCTCTCAGCGGCCTCGTCCTAGGCTGGCGCCGATGAACGTCGAGCAACTGCGTCGAGCGCTCGCCGGCCTTCCGGGCGAAATCCCCATCGCCGTCGAGGATTCCACGATGGGCTGGATCCAGAACGCGGCGCTGTATCTGGCGCCGGCGCACATCGACCGGCGCGTCTCCGGCAACTTCCTCTACGCGCGCCACCGCGACGGCGCCGACAACTGCCGCGCGTTGTTGATCAGCGGATTGCACCAGCCCGACGAGTGCGTCGGAATCACCGCCGAGCCCGCCTGGCCGACGGTGATCGACGCGGAGGGGCCATGATGATCGCCAACATTCTGGTCGGCGCGGCGGCTGTGCTGGCCGGCGTCGGCGTGGTGGGAGCGGCGCCGGCCGGCGCCGACCCGAGCGCGTTCGGCACGCTGAGCTGCGGCTGCCACGTGAAGGGGCCGCCGGGCAGCGCGGTTCGGCGCGACGAGATCGCCCGCGGCCTGCGGCAGAGCCTGGCCGAGTGGACGCCGTCGCAGCCGCGCCAGCTCAGCGCTCTGACTCGCTGACCGCCGCCACTGCGCTGTCACCGTTGCGCACCGAGACCGCCGACGCGTCGGCGGGCAGCTCGAACGCGGGATACGCCGACCCGACCGCGGCCGCCGCCGCGTTGCGCTGAGCCTCCATCCGGGCCAGCGCCGCCTCGGTGAACACCGACAGCCCGAGGTCGGGGTTGTAGCCGTGGATCTCCTTGACGTCGAGCTGGGCGAGGAAGTACACGATCTCCTTCGACACCACCTGGCCCGGCACCAGCACCGGAAAGCCCGGCGGGTAGGGCACCACGAACGTGGTCGACACCAGCGTCTTGCCCTCGGCCAGCCGCCGCCCGGCCATGCCGATCAGCACGTGCTCGCGGTCGGACTCCTCGTACCCGGCGTAGAACGCCGAGCGCATGTCGCCGAACTTGCAGGCGTCGACGGGACGGAAGGCGACGTCGAACTCGCTGAAGTCGGGCAGGTGCGGCAGGTCCTCGGTGATCTCCTCGACCCGCCGCTGCTGCAGGGCGCGGTCCTCCTTGCCGCCGGCGCTGCGGCTGCGTTCGAAGTCGGTGGCGATGCGCCGCAGCACGTCGAGCAGGTAGTGCACGCTCGACCAGGTGACCCCGATGGTGAAGATCAGCAGCACGCTGTTGATCGAGGTCTTGTTGATCTGGATGCCGAACCGGTCCATCAGGATCTTCTCGCGGAAGTCGTAGCCGTTCATGCCGGTGTCGCCGACGAACAGGGTGACCCGCGTGGCGTCCAGCACGAACTGGTCGGACCGCCACGCCTCGTTCCACTCGGCGAGCGCGCCCTGGCGCACCTCGCGGTAGGAGCTCACGCACGACGCCCGGAACTCGTCGGGCACCAGGTCGGACTCGTCGAGGATGCGGAACCACTTGCTGATCAACCGGTCCCGGCGCACCCGGTGCCGGAACACCAGCGCCATGTTGTACACGTTGCGGACCAACTCGAAGCCCTCGATGTCGACCTGGCGGCGCGCCAGGTCCAGCGACGCGAGCAGCTGCTGGTTGGGCGACGTGGAGGTGTGGGTCAAGAACGCCTCGGCGAACGCGTCGCGGGTGAGCGCCTTGAAATCCTGGTCGCGGACGTGGACCATCGACGCCTGCCGCAGCGCCGACAGCGACTTGTGCGTCGAGTGCGTCGCGTACACCCGCACCCGCGCGCGGGCGGGGTCGGGCAGCAGCCGGCGCTCGAGCCACTCGGACCGCTCCCCCCCTTGTTGCAGCCCTTCCATCTCCGCGGCCCAATCCCGGTATTCCGCAGCGTATTCCGGGGACGCCAGCATCTGCTCGAGGCGCTCGGCCGAAACCATCGCCGTGCGCTGCCGGGCCCACGGCACCGCCGTCGCGAACGCGTACCACGCCTCGTCCCACAGGAAGCAGATGTCCGGCTTGATCGCCAGCACCTCCTCCATCACCCGGCGCGGGTTGTAGACGACGCCGTCGAAGGTGCAGTTGGTCAGCAGCAGCATGCGCACCCGGTCCAGCTGGCCGGCGGCCTCGAGGTCCAGCAGCGCCTTTTTGATGGTGTGCAGCGACACCGCCCCGTAGATCGCATACTCGGGCAGCGGGTAGGCGTCCAGGTACAGCGGGTACGCCCCGGCCAGCACCAGACCGTAATGGTGCGACTTGTGGCAGTTGCGGTCGATCAGCACGATGTCGCCCGGGCGGGTCAGGGCCTGCACGACGATCTTGTTGGCCGTCGACGTCCCGTTGGTGACGAAGTACGTGTGGTTGGCGTTCCAGGTGACGGCGGCCTTGTCCATCGCCTTCTTGATGTTGCCGTGCGGGTCCAGCAGCGAGTCCAGGCCCCCGGAGGTGGTCGACGTCTCGGCCATGAAGATGTTGCGGCCGTAGAACTCGCCCATGTCCTGCAACGACTTCGAGTTGAAGATGCTGGCGCCGCGGGCGACGGGGAGCGCGTGGAACTGGCCGACCGGGGCCGCCGCGTAGGCGCGCAGCGCGTCGAAAAACGGTGTGGCGAAACGGTTTCGGAGGCCGGCGAGCACCGTGCTGTTCAGGTCGGTGACGTCGTTGAGCCGGTAGAACGTGCGGTCGTAGACGTCGGGTTCGTCCTCGGTCTCCGCGGCGATCGACTCGTCGGTGAGCAGGTAGAGGTCGATGTGCGGCCGCAGCTCCCGGATCCATTCGGCGCATTCCACCCAATCCTGGGTGTCGGTGGCCACCACGTCGTCGCACGCCGCGCCCAGCAGCGTGTTCATCAGCGGCACCCGGTCGCGGGACCGCAGCGGCAGATCGTGGCGGATGATCGCCGCCTGGATCTCGCCGTTGAGGGCGACCGCGGTGATGGCGTCCTCGATGCTGCCCACCACCAGCAGCTCATACTGCACCTCGTCGGACGGGTTGCGCAGCGCCCGAAGGCATTCGGCCAGGCTGTCGGGGGCCGTCACCGGGGAGTCGTCGGCGAGCAGCACGGTGTAGAACTGCTGCTGCTTGGCCTGGGCCACCAGCTCCTGCTCAGCCAGCGGCGCGGAGGTGTCGAAAAGCCCGGCGCGGTCGCCGTATTCGGAGAGCAACCGCACGGCCAGCGAGACCTCCTCGGCCAGCCGCACCGTCGACAGGCTCTCCAGGTGCGCGCGGAACGTCGCCAGATTGCCGGCGCCCGGGTACAGCCAGTAGCGCTCGTAGGCGCCGATGCGGTCCATCAACCGCTTCACGCGGGCGATGTCGTGGGCCTTGTCCAGCCCGGCGAGGTCGACCTCGCACAGGCGACGGCACGCGTCGTCGAGCAGGTTCCACGTGTCGACGCGCGTGTACGACGGGTTGGCCACCGCCGCCAGCGCGGACACACGAAGTCGTTTCGGGCGGGCGCTGTCTCGGCTCATGGAGCTATTGTGCGCCCTCGTCTTCGCCGTTGCGCCCCAATCGCCGCAGCATCGGCAGCTCGCGGCCGCGCACCGGCAGGGCGGTGACGTCGCCCAGCGAGCGCACCACGGCCTGCGTCAGGCCCATCAGCGCCGCCATCACCGGCAGCAGCGGCTGCAGCGGGCGGGCCGCCGAGCGGACCGTGCTGATGCGGCGGGCCAGGATCAGCCGTTCGACCGAGTGGGACAGCCAGGCCCCGACGCCCAGTGCGTAGATCGCCAGCGCCGACGCGGCGATGGCCCACCCGTAGGCGGCGCACACGACGGCCCCGAGCACCACCGTCGCCGCCAGTACCGCGGCGATGACAACGCGCAGCTCCAGGCGGGTCACGGTTCCTGGGGACCCCGCACCGCCTGGGCCGCCGCCCGGATCTGGGGCGTCACCAGCATGACCTGCCCCAGCACCCCGTTGACGAACCCGGGCGACTCGTCGGTGGACAGCTCCTTGGCCAGCTGCACGGCCTCGTCGACGGCGACCGGCTCGGGGACGTCGTCGGCGTAGAGCAGCTCCCACACCGCCACCCGCAGGATGGCGCGGTCCACCGCGGGCAGCCGGTCCAGCGTCCAGCCCTGCAGGTGCGAGGCGATCAGGTCATCGATATGAGCGCTGTGCGCGGCCACCCCGAGGGCCGCCGCGGCGGTGTAGGGCGGCGGCGGCGCCACCTCCGGGTTCGTGCCGGCCAGCGCGGTGCGCGCCTCGACGACCTCCGCCGGGCTGAGCCCGCGGGCCTCGGCCTCGAACAGCAGGTCGACGGCGCGCTTGCGGGCCTGATGACGACCCTTGCCGAGCCGGCTCACGCGTTGACGCGGCCCAAATAGCTGCCGTCGCGCGTGTCCACCTTCAGCTTGTCCCCGGTGTTGATGAACAGCGGCACCTGGATCTCCGCGCCGGTCTCCACGGTGGCGGGCTTGGTGCCCGCGCTGGACCGGTCGCCCTGCAGCCCGGGCTCGGTGTGGGTGACCTCCAGCTCGACGGACACCGGCAGCTCGATGTACAGCGGCGCCCCGTTGTGGAACGCCACCTGCACCGGCAGGCTCTCCAGCAGGAACCGGGCGGCGTCGCCGACCAGGGACTCGGGCAGGTGGTGCTGCTCGTAGTCCTGGCTGTCCATGAACACGAAGTCCGAGCCGTCGCGGTACAGGTAGGTGGTGTCGCGCCGGTCCACGGTCGCGGTGTCCACCTTCACCCCGGCGTTGTAGGTCTTGTCGACCACCTTGCCCGACAGCACGTTCTTGAGCTTGGTGCGCACGAAGGCCGGCCCCTTGCCGGGTTTGACGTGCTGGAACTCGACGATCTGCCACAGCTGGCCGTCGATCGCCAGCACCAGCCCGTTCTTGAAATCGGCAGTCGTTGCCACGTCGGTGTATCTCCTAGAGGACGGCCAGTTCCTTGGGGAACCGGGTCAGCAATTCCGGGGTCTTGTCGGCCACCACCAGGGTGTCCTCGATGCGGACACCACCGCGGCCGGGTAGATAGACGCCGGGCTCCACGGTCACCACGGAGCCCGCAAGCAGTGTACCGGCGGATGTGGCGCCGATTCCCGGCGCTTCGTGGATCTGCAGGCCCACGCCGTGCCCGAGCCCGTGGCCGAACTGCTCGCCGTAGCCGGCGTCGGCGATCAGCTGCCGCGCGGCGGTGTCCACGTCGCGCAGCCCGGCGCCCGGCCGCAGCGCCTCCCGCCCGGCCCGCTGCGCGTCGGCGACCAGCGCGTAGATCTCCAGCTGCCAGTCGGCCGCCTCGCCCAGCACGAAGGTGCGGGTCATGTCGGAGTGGTAGCCGGCCACCAGGGCGCCGAAGTCGATCTTGACGAAGTCGCCGTCGGCGAGCACCGCGTCGCTCGGGCGGTGGTGCGGGATGGCCGAATTCGGCCCGGCGGCCACGATGGTCTCGAACGAGATGGTGTCGGCGCCGTGGTCGAGCATCAGCGATTCGAGCTCGCGGCCCACCTCCTTTTCGGTCCGGCCGGGTCGCAGCCCGCCGCGCGCCACCAGCTCGGCCAGCGCGGCGTCGGCGGCCTCGCAGGCCAAGCGCAGCAGCGCCACCTCGCCGGCGTCCTTGACCTCGCGCAGGGCCTCGACGGTCCCCGCGGCCCGCACCAGCTCGGTGGTGGCCTTGCGCTCGTCCAGCTCGCCCCGCAGCGTGTCGAAACCGTCGACGGTGACCACGTTGCTCTCGAAGCCCAGCTTGCCGACGCCGGCGTCGCCGGCCCGGCCCGCCAGGTGGCGCCCGACCGCCCGCTCGATGGCGACCTCGAGATCCGGCGCCTGCTTGGCGGCCTGGGTCCGGTACCGGCCGTCGGTGGCCAGCACGGCCTCGCGGTCGTCGGCGAACACCAGCAACGCGCCGTTGGATCCGGAGAATCCGGACAGATACCGAACGTTGACCAGGTCCGTGACCAGCATCGCGTCCAGCCCGCTGGCCCCGATTCGCGCTTTCAGATTGTCTCGCCGCTGGGAATGTGTCACGACCCTTGACGGTACTCGCTACGCTTTTCCCTCATGAGGAACTGGATGCTGCGCGGATTGGTGTTCGCCGCGGCTATGGTGGTCGTCCGTTTGATTCAAGGTGCGCTGATCAACGCGTGGCAGACGCAGGCCGGTCTGATCAGCGTGGTGCTGCTGCTACTGTTCGTGATCGGCGTCGTCGTGTGGGGTGTGCTCGACGGCCGTGCCGACGCGAAGGCCAACCCCGATCCGGACCGCCGCGGCGACCTGGCGATGACCTGGCTGCTCGCCGGGCTGCTCGCCGGCATCCTGTCCGGCGCGGTGTCCTGGCTCATCGCGCTGGTCTACACCGGGCTGTACACGGGGGGCTTCCTCAACGAGTTGACGACGTTCGCGGCGTTCACCGCCCTGCTCGTCTTCCTGCCCGCGATCATCGGCGTGGCCTTCGGCCGCTGGCGCATCGACCGCAACCCGCCGCCGCGCCCCCACGGCGCGCCCGACGACGAACGGGCCGACACCGACGTCTTCTCGGCCGTCCGCGCCGACGAGACGCCCACCGGCGAGATCCCCGCGCAGACCGCCGCGGGCCCGGCCGCCGAGGAGCACACCGGGTCGGTCGCCACGGCCGAGCGCGACGCCCCGACCGAATCCATCCCGACGGCGGACGACGCCAAGACCGAGGTGATCCGCACCGACCCCGACGCCAAGCGGGAGCGGTAGGCCGCTAGCTTTTGCCCTCGTCTGAGGCGAGGTAGCGCAGGGCGAGCAGGTAGCCCTGGATTCCCAGCCCGACGATCACTCCGGTCGCGACCGGGCTGATGTAGGAGTGACGCCGAAACTCTTCGCGCGCATACACATTGGAGATGTGCACCTCGATCAGCGGCGCGCGCAGGTCGGCGCACGCGTCGCGCAACGCCACCGACGTGTGGGTGAGGCCGCCGGCGTTGAGGATCACCGCTTCGCCCGCATCGGTGGCGGCGTGGATCCAGTCCAGCAGCTGCGCCTCGTTATCGCTTTGGCGCACAACGGCTTTCAGGCCCAGAGCAGTGGCCTCGCGCTCGATCAGCGCGGCCAGCTGCTCGTGCGTGGTATCCCCGTACACGTCGGGGTCGCGCCGGCCCAGCCGGCCGAGGTTGGGGCCGTTGAGAATGTTGACGGTGGTCGTCATTGCGCCTCCAGTCCGGAGTAGGCGGCCGCCAGCAGCGACGGGTCGGGCCCGGTCAGCCGGCCCGGTTTGGCCAGCCCGTCGAGGACGACGAACCGCAGCACCCCGGCCCGGGTCTTCTTGTCCCCCGCCATGTATTCCAGCAGCTGCGGCAGCGCGTCGGCGTCGTAGCTGACCGGCAGGCCGAGCGACGTCAGGATGGTGCGGTGGCGCGCCGCGGTGTCGTCGTCGAGCCGTCCGGCGAGCCGGGCCAGCTCCGCGGCGAACACCAGGCCCACCGACACCGCGGCGCCGTGCCGCCACCGGTAGCGCTCGCGGCGTTCGATCGCGTGGCCCAAAGTGTGGCCGTAGTTGAGGATTTCGCGCAGCTCGGACTCCTTCTCGTCGGCGGCGACGACCTCGGCCTTGACGGCGACCGCGCGCCGGATCAGCTCGGGCAGCACGTCGCCGGCCGGGTCCAGCGCGGCCTGCGGGTCGGCCTCGATGAGGTCCAGAATCACCGGGTCGGCGATGAAGCCCGCCTTGACCACCTCGGCCATCCCGGCGACGAGTTCGTTGTGCGGCAGGGCTTTCAGCGTCTCCAGGTCGACGAGGACGGCCAACGGCTGGTGGAACGCGCCGACCAGGTTCTTGCCGGCGTCGGTGTTGATGCCGGTCTTGCCGCCGACGGCCGCGTCGACCATGCCGAGCAACGTGGTGGGCACGTGCACGATGTCGACGCCGCGCAGCCAGGTGGCCGCCGCGAAGCCGGCGACGTCGGTGGCCGCGCCGCCGCCGAGGCTGACCAACGCGTCCTTGCGGCCAATCCCGATGCGGCCCAACACCTCCCAGATGAATCCCACCACCGGCAGGTCCTTGCCGGCCTCGGCGTCCGGGATCTCGATGCGGTGCGCGTCGATCCCCGTGTCGGCCAAGCGGCTTCGGATCGCCTCGGCGGTGTCGGCCAGCACCGGCTGGTGCAGGACCGCGACCCGGTGCCGCCCGGCCAGCAGGCCGTCCAGCTCGTCGAGCAGCCCGGCGCCGATGATCACCGGGTACGGCTCGTCGACGGCCACGTGCACGGTGACCGGCGGGGCGGGTTGGTTCATGTGGTGGCCTCGGTCTGGGTCTGGGGCTGGGTCTGGGCTGTCGGCAGGCGCGAAAGGATGTGGCGGACAACCGCCCCGGGGTTGCGGCGGTTGGTGTCCACCCGGACGGTGGCGACGCGCCGGTACAGCGGGACCCGCTCGGCCATCAGTGCCTTGAACTTCTCGGCGCGGTCGGGCCCGGCCAGCAGCGGGCGCACGGTGTTGCCGCCGGTGCGCCGCACCCCTTCCCGCGCGCCGATCTCCAGGTAGACGACGGTGTGGCCGGCGAGGGCCTCGCGGACGCCCGGCGTGGTGACGGCGCCGCCGCCCAGCGAGACGACGCCGTCGTGGTCGGCCAGCGCCGCGCGCACCGCGGCCTCCTCGATGCGGCGGAACTCCTGTTCGCCGTCGGCGGCGAAGATGTCGGCGATGCTGCGGCCGGTCTGCTGCTCGATCGCCGCGTCGGTGTCGAGCAGGCCGACGCCGAGCGCCTTGGCCAGCCGGCGCCCGATGGTGGACTTGCCGGAGCCGGGCAGGCCCACGAGGACGGCTTTGGGTGGCATCGCGGCTACCCGGACATGCGCGCGGCGGGCGACTCCCGGTCGGCGACCGCGCGCTGGTAGGACTCGATGTTGCGGCGGATCTCGGTCAGCGAGTCGCCGCCGAACTTCTCCAGCGCCGCGCGGGCGAGCACCAGCGCCACCATGGTCTCGACCACCACCCCCGCGGCGGGCACCGCGCACACGTCCGAGCGCTGGTGGATGGCGACGGCCTCGTCGCCGGTGGCCATGTCCACGGTGGCCAGCGCCCGGGGCACGGTGGAAATCGGCTTCATCGCGGCGCGCACGCGCAGCGGCTGCCCGTTGGTCATGCCGCCCTCGAGCCCGCCGGCGCGGTTGGTCGAGCGGACGACGCCGTCGGGGCCGGGGTACATCTCGTCGTGCGCGCGGCTGCCGCGGCGGCGGGCGGTCTCGAAACCGTCGCCGATCTCGACGCCCTTGATCGCCTGGATGCCCATGACCGCGGCCGCCAGTTGGCTGTCGAGGCGGTTGTCGCCGCTGGTGAACGAGCCCAGCCCGACCGGCAGGCCCGTCGCGACGGCCTCGACGACGCCGCCGAGGGTGTCGCCGTCCTTCTTGGCCGCCTCGATCTCGGCGATCATGGATTTTTCAGCCTGCTCGTCGAAGGCCCGGACCGGGCTGGCGTCGATCGCGGCCAGGTCCGCAGGTGCCGGCGGCGGGCCGTCGTAGGGCGCCGACGGGCCGATCGCGATGACGTGCGAGAGCACCTCGACGCCCAGCGCCTGGCGCAGGAACGCGCGCGCGACGGTGCCGGCCGCGACGCGGGCGGCGGTCTCGCGGGCGCTGGCCCGCTCCAGCACCGGCCGGGCGTCGTCGAAGCCGTACTTGAGCATGCCCGCGTAGTCGGCGTGGCCGGGCCGCGGCCGGGTCAGGGGTTCGTTGCGCGCCGAGTTCTCCAGCGCCGACGGGTCGACCGGGTCGGTGGCCATCACGGTTTCCCACTTCGGCCACTCGGTGTTGCCGATCTCGATGGCGATCGGCCCGCCCAGCGTGACGCCGTGGCGTATCCCGGACAGGATGGTCACCGCGTCGCGCTCGAACTTCATCCGCGCGCCGCGGCCGTAGCCCAGCCGGCGGCGGGCCAGCTGGTCGGCGATTTCGGTGGAGGTGACCTCCACGCCGGCGACCATGCCCTCGACCACGGCCACCAGCGCGCGGCCATGGGATTCTCCGGCGGTGATCCAGCGCAACACCCGACAATTCTCCCATGCGGGCGGGCGTGCTCTGTGTTCCGGCCGTTGAGTCTGCGTCCATGGCGGAGAAGTGCGAGAAGGGTCCGCCATGGACGCAGAATCAATGCGGGCAGAGCGCGAGCGCCATGGCCGCGGCGGTGGCCAGGCACATCGACGGCCCGTGTGGGACCGCGCGCACGCCGCGCGCCCAGCCGGCCACCCCGACCAGCGCGGTCAGCAGCGGCGCGCCGAAAGCCGCCAGCAACCACGCGTCGGCGCCGCAACAGCCGGTCAGCCCGCCCAGCCCGAGCGCCAGCTTGACGTCGCCGGCGCCCATCGCCGCCGGCGCGACGAGGTGGACCAAAAGGTAGGCCCCGGCCAGCGCCGCCGCCCCGGCCAGCGCGGGCAGCCCGCGGCCGGCGACGGCGGCGGTCAGCAGGATCGCCGCGGCGCCGGGCAGCGTCAGCGCGTTGGGCAACCGCCGGTGCCGGATGTCGCAGACGCTCAGCGCGCCCATCCATGCCAGCACCGCCGCGGCCGCCATGCGGGGGCACGTTAGCCCAACGCGGCTGCCATCGCCGCTCGCGGAGCGGGTTGCCCGGTGAATTGCTCGACCTGGGCGAACGCCTGGTGCAGCAGCATCTGCAGCCCGTCGATCACACGACCACCCGCGGCGGCCACCGCGGCGGCCAGCGGCGTGGGCCACGGCTCGTAGACGGCGTCCAGCAGCACCGGGATCGCGGCGAACGTGCCGGCGTAGCGCGCGGCCACGTCGGCCGGGATGGTGCTGACCAGCACCTCCGCCGCGGCCACCTCGCCGGCCAGCCCGCCGTCATCCAGCGCGCAGAACCGCGTCGCCACCCCGGCGCGCGTGCCGAGCTCGACGAGCCGGGCCGCCTTGTGCGGGTCGCGCGCCACCACCGTGATGCCGGTGACGCCGAGCCCGGCCAGGCCCACCACGGCCGCCGGCGCGGTGCCGCCCGATCCACAGACCAGCGCCCATCCCGAGGCCGTGCCGACCGCCCCACTGACTCCGTCGATGTCGGTGTTGTCGGCCCGCCAGCCCGTCGCCGTGCGCACCAGGGTGTTGGCCGAGCCGACGGCGGCGGCGCGGTCGGTGCGCTCGTCGGCGAATTCCAGGGCGGCGAACTTGCCGGGCATGGTTACCGAGACCCCGACCCACTCCGGCCCGAGGCCGCCGACCACTCCGGGCAGTTCCTCGGCGCCGCACTCGACGCGCTCGTAGGTCCAGTCGTGCAGCCCCAGCGCGCGGTACGCGGCCAGGTGCAGGTCCGGGGAGCGGGAATGCGCGATCGGCGAGCCGAGCACCCCGGCCTTTCTAGCGCGCGCTGTCGAGGACACCGTTGCGCTTAGCCAGCTCGATGTTGGCCAAATGCTGCTGATAATCCTTCGTGAACAGCGTCGTGCCCTGGGCATCGATGGTGACGAAGTACAGCCAGTCACCCGGCTCCGGGTGCTCGGCCGCCCGCAGCGCGTCGACACCCGGTGAACAGATCGCCGTGGCCGGCAGCCCTGCCGACACGTAGGTGTTCCACGGGGTGCGCTGGGCGCGGTCGGCGTCGGTGGTGGCCACCTCGCGGCGGTCCAGCGGATAGTTCACCGTCGAGTCGAACTCCAGCGTGTGGTGGGCGTGCAGACGGTTGTAGATGACCCGCGCGACCTTGGCGAAATCCTGGACGTTGGACTCCTGCTGCACCAGCGAGGCGACCACCAGGATGTCGTAGGGCGACAGGCCCAGGGCCTGCGCGGTGTCCAGCAGGCCGGACTTCATGTACTCGACCGCGCCGGCGCTGACCAGGTCGGTCAGGATGCTTTGCGGCGACGCGGCGGGGTCGACGTTGAAGGTCCCCGGCGCGATGAGGCCCTCGATGCGGCGATGGTCCTTGCCCAGTTCGGTGACCGGCTCGGTGGCCCACGCCGGCACGGCCAACACCGTGGGCGTGGCGTTGGTGGCCGCGGCGCGCAGGTCGTCCACCGACACGCAGCGGTGGTTACCGTCGAGGTCCACGCAGGTGGCGCGCGAGATCAGGGTGAGGATGCCGGGGTTGACCTTGTTGGTCTTCATGTCGGTGGTGTCGTCGAGCTGACGCCCCTCCGGGATGACCAGCCGCCCCACGCGGCTGTTCGGGTCGGCCAGCCGCGTGACGGCGTCGGCCGCCGGGATCTCGGTGCGCATCCGGTAGTAGCCGGGCTGGATCGAGTCGATCTTGCTGTTGCCGTGCGCGGCGTTGACGAACGCCCGGACCGTCTTGACCACCTGCTGGTTCTGCAGCGTCTGCCCCACCATCGTGGTCGAGTCGCCGTCCTGCACACGAATCACGATGTCGCGCTTGCCGTTTCCGCTGTAGTCGTCGCCCGTGCCGAACATCGAGCCCCACAGCCGGGTGGCGGCGAAGACCCCGCCCACCAGGACCACGACGAACACCACCAGCGCGACCCGGCCGACGACGCGGCGGCGCTTCTTGTCCTTCGCCTCGCGCCGGCGCGACGCCCGGTCGACCCGGGTCCTGCGTGCGCTGTCAACCACGGGCGGCCCCCCGGCGCGCGTCGAGCCAGCCCTGCAGGATCGCCACGGCCGCCGCCTGGTCGATCACCGCGCGCTGCTCGCGGGCCCGCACCCCCGCGGCCCGCAGCGACCGCTGGGCGCTCACCGTGGTCAGCCGCTCGTCGGCCAGACGCACCGGCGTGGGGGCGATCCGGCGGGCCAGCGCGTCGGCCAGCTTGATCGCGTCCTGCGCCGACGGCCCGGTCCGGTCGGCCAGCGTGCGCGGCAGCCCGACCACGACCTCGACGGCCTCGTATTCGCCGGCCAGCGCGGCCAACCTGCGCAGGTGCTTGCCGGAGCGGTCGCGGCGCACCGTCTCCACCGGGGTGGCCAGGATGCCGTCGGGGTCGCTGACCGCCACCCCGATGCGCACGCTGCCGGCGTCGACGCCGAGGATTCGGCCGCGCCCCGGGTGCTCGTCGGGATCACCGGGCCGGTCGGGGAGGCGGTGCTGGGTCAAAACCACTCAACCGACCCGCGCTATCACGGCGATCTCGGAGCGCACCGCGTCGAGCGCAGCGTCGATGCCGCTCGGGTCCTTCCCGGAGCCCTGCGCCAGGTCGGCCTTGCCGCCGCCGCGGCCGTCGACGGCCCCGGCGAGCTGCTTGACCAGGTCGTTGGCGCTGAGCCCGAGGTCCTGGGCCGCGGCGTTGACGGCCACCGCATACGGCACCGTCCCGCCCTCGCCCTCGGAGATCAGCGCGACGACGGCCGGGTCGCCGCCCAGCTTGCCGCGGACGTCGCCGACCAGGGACCGCAGATCCGCCGCCGTCATCCCCCCGGCCATCCGTTGCGCCACCACACGCACGTTACCGATTCGCTCGGCGCCGGCCGCCGCGTTGGTCGCGGCGGCCTTGGCGCCCGCGAGCCGGGCGCGCTCGAGTTCCTTCTCGGCGGCCTTGAGCCGCTCCACCAGGTTGGCCACCCGGGCCGGCACCTCGTCGGACGGCACCTTCAGCGACGACGCCAGCCCCGCCATCAGCGCGCGCTCCTTGGCCAGGTGCCGGAAGGACTCCAGCCCGACGTAGGCCTCCACCCGGCGCACCCCGGAGCCGACCGACGACTCGCCCAGGATCGTCACCGGCCCGATCTGGGCCGAGTTGTGCACGTGGGTGCCGCCACACAGCTCCAGCGAGAACGGCCCGCCGATCTCCACCACCCGCACCACGTCGGGATAGGCCTCACCGAACATGGCCATCGCGCCCATCGCCTTGGCCTTCTCCAGCTGCTCGGTAAACGTGTGCACCTCGAAGTCGGCCTGCACGGCCTGGTTGGTCACCTCTTCGACCTGGGTGCGTTGCTCCTCGGACAGCGGCCCCTGCCAGTTGAAGTCGAACCGCAGGTAACCCGGCCGGTTCAGCGACCCGGCCTGAACGGCGTTGGGCCCCAGCACCTGTCGCAGCGCGGCGTGCACCATGTGGGTGCCCGAGTGGCCCTGGGTCGCGCCCCGACGCCAGCCCGGGTCGACCGCGGCGACGACGGTGTCGCCCTCGACGAACTCCCCGGACTCCACGTTGATCCGGTGCACCCACAGGGTTTTGGCGATCTTCTGCACGTCGGTGACGGCCGCGCGGGCGCTCTCGTTGGCGCCGGTGCCGCTGATAGTCCCCTCGTCGGCGATCTGCCCGCCCGCCTCGGCGTAGAGCGGGGTGCGGTCGAGCACCAGCTCCACCCGGTCGGCGCCCTCGGTACCGTGAGCGACCACCGGCACCCGCTTGCCGTCCACGAAAATGCCCAAAATCTTTGCCTCGGACGTCAATTCGTCGAACCCGGTGAACTCGGTGGGCCCGGCGTCGACGAGCTCCCGGTAGGCGCTCAGGTCGGCGTGCGCGTGCTTGCGCGCGGCGGCGTCGGCCTTGGCGCGGCGGCGCTGCTCGGCCATCAGTTCCCGGAAGCCGATCTCGTCGACCTGCAGGCCCGCCTCCGCGGCCATCTCCAGGGTGAGCTCGATCGGGAAGCCGTAGGTGTCGTGCAGGGTGAAGGCGTCCGACCCCGACACCACGCCGGTGCCCGCCGCCCTGGTGGCGCCGGCGACCTCGTCGAACAGCTTCGAGCCCGACGCCAGCGTCCGGTTGAACGCGGTCTCCTCGGCGACGGCGATGCGCCGGATCCGGTCGAAGTCGGTGACGAGTTCGGGATACGACGGGCCCATCGCGTCGCGGACGGTGGCCATCAGGTCGCCGACGATCGGGTCCTCGATGCCCAGCAGCTTGGCCGAGCGGATCACCCGGCGCAGCAGGCGGCGCAGCACGTACCCGCGCCCGTCGTTGCCGGGGCTGACGCCGTCGCCGATCAGGATCGCCGCGGTGCGGCTGTGGTCGGCGATGACGCGGTAGCGGACGTCGTCCTCGTGGTTGCCCACGTCATAAGGACGTGGCGCGCGGGCCGCCACGGTGTCGATCACCGGCCTCAGCAGGTCGGTCTCGTAGACGTTGTGCACGCCCTGCAGGATGAACGCGACCCGCTCGACGCCCATGCCCGTGTCAATGTTCTTACGGGGCAACGGCCCGAGGATCTCGAAGTCGGCCTTGCCGGTGCCCTCGCCGCGCTCGCTCTGCATGAACACGAGGTTCCACAGCTCCACGTAGCGGTCCTCGTTGGCGACCGGACCGCCCTCGACGCCGAATTCCGGGCCGCGGTCGTAGTAGATCTCCGACGACGGGCCACACGGCCCGGGGATGCCCATCGACCAGTAGTTGTCCTCCATGCCGCGGCGCTGGATCCGGTCGGCCGGTAGGCCGGCGATCTCCTGCCACAGCGAGAACGCCTCGTCGTCGTCGAAAAAGACGGTGGCCCACAGCCTTTCGGGATCGAGGCCGTAGCCGCCCTCGGAGACGGGATCGGTCAGCAGCGACCAGGCCAGCTCGATGGCGCGGCGCTTGAAGTAGTCGCCGAACGAGAAGTTGCCGGCCATCTGGAAGAACGTGTTGTGCCGGGTGGTGATCCCCACCTCGTCGATATCCGGCGTGCGGATGCACTTTTGGATGCTGGTGGCCGTCGCGTACGGCGGGGTGCGCGCGCCCAGGAAGAACGGCACGAACTGCACCATGCCGGCGTTGACGAACAGCAGGTTGGGGTCGTCGAGGATCACCGAGGCGCTCGGCACCTCGGTGTGGCCCGCCTTCACGAAGTGATCGAGGAATCGCTTCCTGATCTCGTGTGTCTGCACTTCTCGTTCGCTTCTTCCTGTTGGTTTGGCTTGGTCAGCCTATTCGTCGGTCGCGGGCGTTCCCGCTAACCCTCCAAAAAGCTCAACCGCACCGACCGCCGCGGGTTGTCGCGGTTGAGGTCGACCAGCACGATGCTTTGCCAGGTGCCCAGCTGCGGGTCGCCGGAGGCGACCGGCACCGTCACCGACGGCGACACGATCGCCGGCAGCACGTGGTCGGCGCCGTGCCCGGGCGAGCCGTGCGCGTGCCGGTAGCGGTCGTCGCGCGGCAACAGCCGTTCGAGCGCGTCCAGCAGGTCGTCGTCGGAGCCGGCGCCGGTCTCGATGATCGCGACCCCGGCCGTCGCGTGCGGGACGAACACGTTGCACAGACCGTCGCCGTAGCTGAAGCAAAACCGGCGCACCGCATCGGTCACGTCGACGATGCGGCGACGCGCGGTGTCCACCTCCAGCACATCGGTATGCACCCGCTCAAGCCTACCGGCGGCGGCGCCCCCGAAAGCCATTGCGGGCGGTCACGGGTAGGAGGAAGGTATCTGGTGGGACCGGTGGCGCCACCGGGGCGCTACCCCCGACCCGGGAGGGGCCGACCATGTTCGCACGTTCCACCACCATCCAGGCGCAGCCCCTGTCGCTCGACATCGGTATAGCGCACGTTCGCGATGTCGTGATGCCCTCGCTGCAGGAGATCGACGGGTATGTGGGGCTATCGCTACTGGTCGACCGGCTGTCCGGACTGTGTATCGCGACCAGCTCGTGGGAGAGCTTGCACTCGATGCGCGCCAGCGCCGAGCGGGTGGCGCCGATCCGCGACCGCACCGCGTTGATGTTCGACGGCAGCGCCAAGGTCGAGGAGTGGGACATCGCTTTGCTGCACCGGGATCACCGGTCGCACGAGGGGGCCTGCGTGCGGGCCACCTGGCTCAAGGTGGTTTCCAGTCACGTCAACCGGTCCATCGACTTCTACCGGATGTTCGTGCTTCCCGAAATGGAGGGTTTCGACGGGTTCTGCAGCGCCAGCCTGATGGTCGATCACCCGGCGTGCCGGCGCGCGGTGTCCTGCTCGACGTTCGACAGCATGGACGCCATGGCCCGCAACCGCGACCGGGCCACCGAGCTGCGCAGCCGGCGCGTCCGCGACCTGGGCGCCGAGGTGATCGACGTCGCCGAATTCGAGCTGGCGATCGCGCAGTTGCGGGTGCCCGAGCTCGTCTAGGTCTAGGGCAGGGCGTCCCCGGGGAATCCGCGGCAGGGGTGCACCTGGTAGGTGAAGACCCCCGCCGCCACCCCGGGGTCGTCGTTCATCAGGGCGGTGGTCCGCTCGACCGTCGCGGCGAACACCCCGACGCCGCACACGTCGGATTCGTCGGCGACCGGCAGCACCACCGGCAGCACGCCGTCGTCGCGCAGCCCGAAGTTGCGCCGGCCGTGCTCCCAGATGATCCCGGGCGACGACTCGTCGCCGAAGCGCGGGCCGCGCTTGAGGATGACCACGCTGTAGGCCTTGGCGGTGGGCAGCAGCCGGCCCATCTCCTCGTCGCTGAACGTCTTCATGCCCGCCTCCTTCGAATGATCGCGCGCAGCCGCTCCAGCCGGCCGCCCATCTCCCGTTCACCGCCCCGGCCGGTGGGCCGGTAGTAGTCGACCCCCACCAGCTCGTCGGGCGGATACTGTTGGGCGACAACGCCATCCGGGTCGTCGTGGGAGTACTTGTAGCCCTGGGCGTTGCCCAGCGCCGCCGCGCCGGAGTAGTGCCCATCGCGCAAATGCGGCGGTACCAGCCCGGCGTTGCCCGCCTTGATGTCGTCCATCGCCGCGGCCAGCGCGGTGGTGACGGCGTTGGATTTCGGCGCGGTGGCCAGGTGGATGGTGGCGTGCGCCAGCGTCAGCTGCGCCTCGGGCATGCCGATCAGCTGAACGGTCTGGGCGGCGGCGACCGCGAGTGGCAGCGCGGTGGGGTCGGCCATGCCGATGTCCTCGCTGGCCAGGATCATCAGCCGGCGCGCGACGAACCGCGGGTCCTCCCCCGCCACCAGCATGCGGGCCAGGTAGTGCAGCGCGGCGTCGACGTCGGAGCCGCGCACCGACTTGATGAAGGCGCTGACGACGTCGTAGTGCTGGTCGCCGTCGCGGTCGTAGCGCACCGCGGCCTTGTCCAGCGACTGCTCGATGGTCTCGACGGCGACGCGCTCGTTGGCCTCGGCCGCCACCTCCAGCGCGGTCAGGGCCCGGCGCGCGTCACCCGCGGCCAGCTGCACCACGAGGTCGACGGCGTCGGACTCCACCTCGACCTGCCCGCCCAGGCCGCGGGGATCGTCGATCGCGCGCTGCACCACCGCCCGGACGTCGTCGGGCGTCAGCGGCCGCAACTGCAGGATCAGCGACCGCGACAGCAGCGGCGCCACCACGGAAAATGAGGGGTTCTCGGTGGTCGCCGCCACCAGCAGCACCACCCGGTTCTCGACCGCCGACAGCAGCGCGTCCTGCTGGGTCTTGGAGAACCGGTGCACCTCGTCGATGAACAGGACCGTCTGCTCGCCCGCAAGGAGGGCACGCCTCGCCTGATCTATGACGGCGCGGACGTCCTTGACGCCCGCCGACAGCGCCGAGAGCGCCTCGAACCGCCGGCCGGTCGCCTGCGAGATCAGCGCGGCCAGCGTCGTCTTACCGCTGCCCGGCGGGCCGTACAGGATGACCGACGCGACGCCCGAGCCCTCGACCAGCCGCCGCAGCGGCGACCCGGGCGCCAGCAGGTGGTCCTGCCCGACCACCTCGTCCAGCGACGCCGGCCGCATCCGGACGGCCAGCGGCGCACCGGCCGACACGCCCAGGCCGTGATCGGTTGTCTGCGGTGCGCCGGGGAGGTCGAACAGACCGTCGGACACGGTTTCAGGCATACCACGTCGATACGACGGAGCGGACCGGCCCGGACCGCTGAAAAACACGCCGCGCGCTCCCGGCGCTTATTTGTTAAGTTGCCGTGTGATGAGCCAGCCTCCGGAGTACCCAGGCGCCCCCTACGGCGGAAGCGAGAACCCTCCCGGCTACCCGCCCCCGCCCGGCTACGGCGCACCGCCGCCGCCTGCTGGCCCGGCGCCCGGGTACGGCGCACCGCCGCCCGCGGGCCCGCCGCCCGGGTACGGCGCTCCCCCGCCCCCGCCGCCGGGGTACGGCGCTCCCCCGCCCCCGCCCGGGTATGGCGCGCCGCCTCCGGGTTATTACCCGCCGGCACCCGGCTATGGCGCACCGCCGGGCCCGCAGTTCAGCGTCGGCGAGGCGTTCAGCTGGGCGTGGAACAAGTTCACCCAGAACGCCATGCCGCTGGTGGTGTCCGTCCTGATCTACGGGCTGGTGCTCGGCTGCTGCTACGCCCTGATCCCGGTCGGCGCCAACATGGGCACCACGACCACCACGACCAACGCCGACGGCTACAACGTCACCAGCCACGACATCAGCGGCAGCGGGCTGGCCGTCATGATCGTCGGCTACATACTCGTCTACGCCGTGGGGATCTTCGCCCAATCGGCGTTCCTGTCGGGCTGCTTCGACATCGCCGACGGGCGCCCGGTGAGCATCGGGTCGTTCTTCAAGCCGCGCAACCTCGGCACGGTGATCCTCGCCGCGATCATCGTCGGGATCCTGACCTCGATCGGCTCCATCTTCATCATCGGCGGCATCGTCGTGGGCTTCTTCGCCCAATTCGTCATCCCGTTCGTCGTCGACCGGTCGCAGGGCGCCATCGACGCGCTGAAGTCCAGCTTCTCGACGGTCTCGTCGAACTTCGTCAACGCACTGTTGGCGTGGCTGGTCCAGGTCGCCGCGGTGCTGCTCGGCGCGCTGGCCTGCCTCGTGGGCCTGGTTGTCGGCGGGCCGGTCGCCGCGCTCGTCCTGACCTACACCTACCGCAAGCTGTCCGGCGGGCAGGTCGTCCCGCTCGACCAGCCGGGCGGCGGCTACCAGGCCGGACCGCCACCCGGCCCGCCGCCGGGCCCGCAGTTCGGGTAGGCGCGTCCGGCTCCTCACTCCCGCACGGCCTACTCGTTGCGGGTCGCACCGGGTCATGCCGGTCTGAATCGCGAGCGGCCCACCCCGTCACCGAGTACCGTCTGATCCCTATCGGCGCGGCCCTTGAGGGAGAGCGGAATGTCGTTTCTGATCGCAACACCGCAGGCGTTGGGGGCCGCCGCCGGTGACCTGTCCAGCATCGGCGCGGCCGTCGGGGACGCCAACGCGGCCGCGGCCGCGGCGACCGCAGGCGTGGTGCCGGCCGCCGCCGACGAGGTCTCGGTGGCCATCGCGGAACTATTTTCCGCACACACGGCGGCTTATCAGGCGGTCAGCGCCCGAGTCGCGGCGTTTCACGCCGAATTCGCGCGGGCCCTGAACTCCGCGGGCGCCGCATACGGCGCCGCCGAGGCCGCCAACGCCTCGCCGTTGCAGACCCTCGAGCAGGACGTCCTCGGTCTCATCAACGCGCCCACCGAGGCGCTGCTGGGGCGTCCGTTGATCGGCAACGGCGCCGACGGGGGAACCATCAACGGCGTGGGCCAGGCGGGCGCCCCCGGCGGCATCCTCTACGGCAACGGCGGCAGAGGCGGCGACAGCACGATCGTCGGGGCGGCCGGTGGCGCCGGCGGCAACGCCGGGCTGATCGGCAACGGCGGCAGCGGCGGCAATGGCGCGGCCCTCCTTCCCGGTGCCGCCGGCGGCGCCGGCGGCCGCGGCGGATGGCTGCTCGGCAACGGCGGCAACGGCGGCGTCGGTTACACGTCCGTCGGTGGGACGGGCGGGGCCGCCGGGCTGTGGGGCGACGGCGGCAATGGCGGCGCCGGCACCGGCGGCGGCCTAAGCGGCGGCGGCAACGGCGGCAACGGCGGGTGGCTCGCCGGCAACGGCGGCAGTGGCGGCGCCGGCAACAAGGGCGGCCTCGGCGGCAATGGCGGCAACGCCGGCGTCTTCGGCGACGGCGGCAACGGCGGCGGCGGCACCGGCAACGCGGCCCAAGGCGGCCAGGGCGGCAACGGCGGCAACGGCGGGTGGCTGGTCGGCAACGGCGGCGCCGGCGGCGGCGGGGCCGGCGGCGGCGGTCCCGGCGGTGGCGGTGGCGGCGGCGGTGGCGGCGACGGCGTTCCCGGCTCGGGCGATGCCGGCGGTGCCGGCGGCGGCCACGGCGCGGGCGCCGCCGGCGGCTCGGGTTCCGCCGGTGCGCTCGGCGGCGCCGGCAACGGCCTCGGGGGCGCGGCCGGCGGCGTCGCCGCCACGGCCGGCGGTAACGGCGGTGCCGGCGTCGGCCGGGTCGGCGGCCTCGGCGGCGCGGGCGGCGCCGGCACCACCCACAACGGCGCGGCGGGCGGAAACGGCGGCGCCGGCGGATTGCTGTTCGGAACCGGTGGCGGCGGTGGCGGAGGCGGCGGCGGCGGCGCCACCGGCTCCGGGGGCGGCGGCGCCGGCGGAGCCGACCCCGCCCCGTGGTGGCAAACGCTGATCTAGCCCCCGCAGATCCGAGCCGGCCTCACGAGCACCCTCGCAGATCGGCCGGTCAGGCGCTTGAGGTCGTCGCCGGTTTCCGTTCGCCGTGGTAGCGGTGTGGATCGGGCAGCCGTCGACGGCGCACCATGTGTACCAACACCAGGACCGACAGCGTGGCGGCGTAGATGCACCACAGCGACGCGAACGCCTGCACGTATACGACGGCGGCCACGACCAGCCCCACCAGGTTCGCCAACCCGAACACCACGATGGAGCGATAGCCCGACAGCAGTGCCGGCCCGATGACGGCGACGATGTAGAGCACCGCCCACACGTAGCTGTTGTGGGTGCCGGTCTGGTATTCCAGCGCGTGCGGGCACCGTCGCACCGCGACCGGTTGGGTGAACACGACGAAAGCCAGATAGGCCGCCACGACGGCGCCGAGCGCCACGAAGGGCGCCACGCGCAATCGGGCACCGCGGGGTTCGAGCAGCAACACCGCCACCGGAACGAGCGCGGGCAGCAGCGGCAGTGCGATGAAGACATAGGCATACATCGCGAAGTGAGCCATCCCGGCGGAGACGAAGCTATTCGGCCACACGGCCGCCTCGAGGAATTGGTGGACCGCGAAGACCGTCGGCAGCAAGGCAAACGGCACCTCGCGCCAGTGCTTCACCTCGCGCAGGGTCGCTACCGCGACGGGCACCAGCGCGGTTCCCACCACCAGATCGGCCGTGATCGAAAAGCACATCGCCGCAGCCTAACCCGCCGCCGCCGCGGGCCCGCTCAGCTCCGGGTCAGGCTTGGGTGACCCGATGCCGGCGGGCCCGGCCTTCTGCCGCGACGCCGATTCCCCCACACCCCGTTTGCCGATCGCGGGCCAATCGCGCCGTAATCGGAGCACAATTGGGGGGTGGCCACGTGGAGCGACGTCGCCCACATCGTTGGTGAACTGGCACTCACCTCCGAGCCGTCCCCGCACGAATGGCGGGTCGGCAAGAAGTTGCTGGCCTGGGAGCGTCCGCTGCGCCCGTCGGATCGCGACGCGCTGGCGCACAGCGGCGTGGACGCCCCCGACGGCGACATCCTCGGCGTGCGGGTGTCCGACGAGGGCGTCAAGTTCGCGTTGATCGCCGACGAGCCCGGCGTCTACTTCACCACCCCGCACTTCGACGGCTATCCGGCGGTGCTGGTCCGGTTGGGCGAGATCGCGGTGCGCGACCTCGCGGAGGTGATCACCGAGGCGTGGCTGACGCAGGCGCCGAAGAAACTCGTCCAGGAATTCCTCGCCGATTCACTGTGAGCGCAGGTCGATGACCCGTTGCAGGTCGTCGACGCAGGCGCCGACGGCGTCGGCGAGGTTGCCCGGCGGCAGCTGCGCGAGGTGATGGCGCGCCGACCCGAGGTACGCGCACGCGCCGGCGGGGTCGGAGTCGGCCAGCGCCGTCGCCGCGGCGAGCACCACCAGCGCGTCGTACGCCTCGCCGCCGGGTGTGACAGTCCGGGCCAACTCCAGCACCGAACCGGCCAGTAGGGCCACGTGGACCGCCTGGTGATCGGCGGCCGACACGGCGTCGCGCAGGCCCCAGCGCCGCGGCGCGATGCGGACGGCCTGGCGGGCCGTGGTGCGCGCCTCGATGAGCCCGCTGAGCTGCTGGTGCACCCGGTCGACGGCCGACAGCGGCCAGTCCGCCGGAACCTCCCGGCGTCCGGCGGCCAGCTCCGCGGCGCGCGTCAGCACGCTCTGCAGGACGCCGAGCACGGCGGCGCGCCCGCTGCGCAGCAGCGCCAGCGGGTCGGCGGGGAACAGCACGACGGCGAAGACGATCGCCACCGCGCCGCCGAGCAGCGCGTCGTAGATGCGCTCGAAACCAACGTCGGTGCGTAACAGGGCCAGCACCAGGATCGCCGAGATGGCGGTCTGGTTGGCGAACATCATCCCCTGCCCGATGAAGCCGCCCCCGATGAACACCGCGACGATCAGCGCGATCAGCGCGGCCACCGTCATGGGCACGGCCCCGGGCCCCAGCAGCGCCTGCACCAGGCTGCCGATGCCGATCCCGAGGGTCACGCCGATCATCATCTGGATGGCGCGCTGCGCGCGCAGCACGTTGCTGATCGACAGCGACACCGCGGCCGCGATCGGCGCAAAGAACGGCTGGGGGTGGCTCAGCACGTCGTGCGCGAGATACCACGACAGGCCCGCGGCGACCGAGGCCTGCACGAGGTTGAACCACACCGCGCGGAGTCGTTTGACGCCGGCGCGCAAGCTAGGCCGGCTGCAGCTCGAACAGCGGAATCACCCTGCTGGTCTTGGACTGGTACTCGGCGAACCCGGGGGCCGCGGTGGCGACCTTGTCGAACAGCTCGTCGCGCTCGGCGGACGGCAGTTCGCGGGCGGTCACGTCGAACGACTCGGTGCCGACTTCGACGCGCGCGGCCGGGGTGGCGCGCAGGTTGTGCACCCAGGCCGGGTCGACGGGGGCGCCGGCGAACGATCCGATGACGATCAGCTTGCCGTCGATGCGGAAGTACGCCAGCGGCGACACCCGCGCCTTGCCGGACTTGGCGCCCGTGGTGTGCAGCAGCAGCAGGTTGGCGCCCTCGAACTGGCCGCCGACCTTGCCGGCGTTGGCGCGGAACTCGTCGATGATGCCGGTGTTGAACTCGTTGATGGTCTCGGAGTCAGGAAATTGTTCGGTCATGCCCGCTCAACCTTTTCGGGCTTGGCGTCTATTCCGGACTCCCGGCGCTGCTGGGCGGTGATGGGCGCGGGCGCGTCGGTGAGCGGGTCGACGCCGCCGCCGGTCTTGGGGAACGCGATCACGTCGCGGATGGAGTCCGTCCCGGAAAGCAGCGCGTTGATCCGGTCCCAGCCGAACGCGATCCCGCCGTGCGGCGGCGCGCCAAACATGAACGCCTCCAACAGGAATCCGAACTTCTCCTCGGCCTCGGCCTTGTCCAGGCCCATCACCGCGAACACCCGTTCTTGGATGTCGCGGCGGTGGATACGGATCGAGCCGCCGCCGATCTCGTTGCCGTTGCAGACGATGTCGTAGGCGTCGGCCGGCACGTTGCCGGGATCTTTGTCGACCAGCTCTTCATAGCCCGGCTTGGGCGAGGTGAACGCGTGGTGCACCGCCGTCCACGCCCCGGAGCCGACGGCCACGTCACCGGCGGCGGTCGCGTCCTCCGCGGGCTCGAACAGCGGCGGGTCGACGACCCAGACGAACGCCCACGCGTCCGGGTCGATCAGGCCCAGCCGCTTGGCGATCTCGCCGCGGGCCGCGCCCAGCAGCGCCCGCGACGGCTTCGCCGGGCCGGCCGAGAAGAAGATGCAGTCCCCCGGCCCGGCGCCGACGTGGCCGGCCAGGCCGGCGCGCTCGGCGTCGGACAGGTTCTTGGCCACCGGGCCGCCCAGTTCCCCGTCGTCGCCGACCAGCACGTAGGCCAGGCCCTTGTGCCCGCGCTGTTTGGCCCACTCCTGCCAGCCGTCCAGGGTGCGCCGCGGTTGCGACGCGCCGCCCGGCATGACGACCGCGCCGACGTAGCCGGCCTGGAAGACGCGAAACGTGGTGTCCTGGAAGAACTCCGTGCACTCGACGAGCTCCAGCCCGAAGCGCAGGTCGGGCTTGTCGGAGCCGAACCGCCGCATGGCGTCGGCGTAGCTGATCCGCGGGATCGGCGTGGGGATGTGGTAGCCGATCAACTCCCACAGCGCGGTCAGGATCTCCTCGGAGACGGCGATGACGTCCTCGGCGTCGACGAAGCTCAGCTCCATGTCGAGCTGGGTGAACTCGGGCTGGCGGTCGGCGCGGAAATCCTCGTCGCGGTAGCAGCGCGCGATCTGGTAGTAGCGCTCCATCCCGGCCACCATCAGCAACTGCTTGAACAGCTGCGGGCTCTGCGGCAGCGCGTAGAACGAGCCGGGGTGCAGGCGCGCCGGCACCAGGAAGTCGCGCGCCCCCTCCGGCGTCGAGCGGGTGATCGTCGGCGTCTCGATCTCGACGAAGTCGTGGCGCGCCAGCACCGCCCGCGCGGCGGCATTGACCTTGGAACGCAACCGAATTGCCGCGGCCGGGCCGTCGCGCCGCAGGTCGAGGTAGCGGTATTTCAGCCGCAGCTCCTCGCCCGCGGGCTCGTCGAGCTGGAACGGCAGCGGCGCGCTCTCGCCCAGCACGGTCAGCGACGTCGCGTTGACCTCGATGTCACCCGTCGCGATCTCGGGGTTGGCGTTGCCCTCCGGGCGGATCTCGACGACGCCGGTGACCGCGACGCAGAACTCGGCGCGCAACCGGTGCGCCTGGGCCAGCACGTCCTCGGCGCGGAACACCACCTGGGCGACGCCCGAGGCGTCCCGCAGATCGATGAAGATGACCCCGCCGTGGTCGCGGCGACGGGCCACCCAGCCCGCCAACGTCACCTGCTGGCCGGCGTCGCCCTTCCGAAGCGAACCAGCGGCGTGGCTGCGCAGCACAAACACTCCTCATCGGTCTGAAAAACGAATGCCAAGTCTAGAGGAGGTAACTTCTGTCCTATTGCCACCATTGCACTCGTCGGTCCGGGCGCCGTCGGCACGACGGTCGCCGCGTTGCTGCACAAGGCCGGCCATCCGGTGCTGTTGTGCGGCCGCACTCCCCGACCCGGCATCGAGCTGCGGCCCGACGGCGGCGATCCGATCGTCGTGCCCGGCCCCGTGCACACCGACCCCGCCCGCGTGCGCGGCCCGGTCGACTTCGTGGTGCTGGCGGTCAAGGCCACCCAGAACGACGACGCGGCCGGCTGGCTGACCCGGCTGTGCGCCGAACACACCGTGGTCGTCGTCTTGCAAAACGGCGTCGAGCAGGTCGAGCAGGTCCAGCCGCTCTGCCCGTCGTCGCCCGTCGTTCCCGGCATCGTGTGGTACAGCGCCGAAACGGATCCGCAGGGCTGGGTGCGGTTGCGCACCGAGGCCCGGCTGGTGCTGCCGTCGGGGCCGTCGGCCGAACGCGTGGCGACGCTGCTGCGCGCCGCGGGCTGCCACGTGGACTGCGACCCCGACTTCATCACGGCGGCCTGGCGCAAGCTGCTCGTCAACGCGCTGGCCGGGCTCATGGTGCTGACGGGGCGGCGCTCCGGGATGTTCCGCCGCGACGACGTCGCCGCGCTGTCGCGGCGCTATATGGCCGAGTGCCTGGCCGTCGCGCGGGCCGAGGGCGCGCGGCTGGGCGACGACACGGTCGACGAGATGGTCCGCCTGTTCCGCGGCGCGCCCGAGGACATGGGCACCTCGATGCTGGCCGACCGGGAAAACGGCCGCCGCCAGGAGTGGGACATCCGCAACGGCGTGGTCGTGCGCAAGGCCCGCGCCCACGGCCTGCCGACGCCGATCAGCGACATCCTGGTGCCGCTGCTGGCCGCCACCAGCGACGGGCCCGGCTAAGTTAGAGCCATGTTCCCCTGCGAGCGCGTCGACCTGAGCTTTTTCGACAGCGCGCCACACGTGTTCCGCAACAGCGTCGACCTGGCGATCACCCCCGAGCAGCTGTTCGAGGTGCTCTCCGACGCCGAGTCCTGGCCGCGCTGGGCCGGCGTGATCACCAAGGTCACCTGGACCAGCCCCGAGCCGTTCGGCGTCGGCACCACGCGCACCGTCGAGATGCGCGGCGGGATCGTCGGCAACGAGGAGTTCCTCGCCTGGGAACCGTTCAGCCACATGGCATTCCGGTTCAACGAATGCTCGACGCAGACCGTCGCGGCGTTCGCCGAGGACTACCGGGTCGAGGTCATCCCGGGCGGCTGCCGGCTGACGTGGACCATGGCGCAGCATCCGGCCGGACCGTCGCGGTGGGCGATGCCGCTGGTCGGGCCGCTGCTGGACCTGGGCCTGCGCCGCTTTCTGCGCAACCTCCGCGACTACACCGACGCCCGGTTCTCGGCAACCCAGCAACGTTAGGAGCGTGCGATGACCTTCAACGAGGGCATGCAGATCGACACCAGCACCGCGTCATCGTCCGGTGGTGGCGGCGGCATGGGGATGGCCTTCGGGGGCGGCGGACTCGGCCTGCTGATCCTCATCGGCGCGCTGTTCTTCGGCGTCGACCCGGGCCGGGTGGTGAACTCCCAGCAGACGAACACCGGCGGCTACTCCGCGCCCGGTTTCGATTTGAGCCAGTGCAAGACCGGGGCCGACGCCAACAAGTACGTGCAATGCCGCGTCGTCGCCACGGGCAATTCCGTGGACGCGGTCTGGCATCAGCTGATGCCGAGCTACACGCGCCCGCAGGTGCGGCTGTTCACCCGTTCGGTCAACACCGGCTGCGGGCCCGCCACCACCTCGGTGGGGCCGTTCTATTGCCCGGTGGACCAGACGGCGTACTTCGACACCGACTTCTTCAGGGAGCTGGTCGACCGATTCGGTTCCAGCGGTGGGCCGTTCGCGCAGGAGTACGTGGTGGCCCACGAGTACGGCCACCACGTGCAGGACCTGCAGGGCGTGCTGGGCCGCTCCCAGCAGGGCGCGCAGGGCGCCGGCGGCAACGGCGTGCGCACCGAGCTGCAGGCCGACTGCTACGCCGGCATCTGGGCGCACTACGCGTCGACGGTCAAGCAGGAGAGCACCGGCGTGCCCTACCTGCAACCGTTGAGCGACAAGGACATTGCCGACGCCCTGTCGGCCGCGGCGTCGGTGGGCGACGACCGCATCCAGAAGGAGGCGACCGGGCGGGTCAACCCCGAGTCGTGGACGCACGGTTCGTCGGCGCAGCGGCAGAAATGGTTCACCACCGGCTACCAGACCGGCGACCCCAACAAGTGCGACACCTTCTCGGCGACGAACCTTTAGCCTCGCGCCGCGATCCAGTGTGAACTGAGGGCTTCGAGTGTGCTCCAGCGGCGGGAATCCGGCGATTTTTCCGCCCAGGATTCACACGCGAAGCCAAGGATTCACACTCAGCCCAGCAGCGCTTTCAGCTCGGCGCGGCCCTGCTCGTCGAGCGGCAGCAGCGGCGGGCGCGGGTCGCCGACCGGGAAGCCCAGCAGGTCCAGCCCGGCCTTCACGGTGGTGGCCAGGCCGCCCGCGACGATGAACTGCAGCAGCGGCTTGAGGTCGTCATAGAGGGCCTGGGCCTTGCCCAGGTCGTCCGCGCGCACCGCCTCGTACAGGTCGATGCACGGCCGCGGCCGCAAATTCGGTGCGGCCGTGCACCATCCGGACGCGCCGGCCTTCAGCGCGTCGAGCACCAGCGGGTTGCTGCCGTTGTAGAACGGCAGCCGCCCGCCCGACAACTCGGCGATGCGCCGCATCCGGGACAGGTCGCCGGTGGACTCCTTGACCATGGTGACGTTGTCGATGGTCTCGAACATCTCGACCAGCAGCTCGGGGCGCATGTCGACGCCGCTGGTGGCCGGGTTGTTGTAGGCCATGATCGGGATCGAAACGGCGTCGCTGACGCTGCGGTAGTGCTGGGCGATCTCGCGCTCGGTGAGCTTCCAGTAAGACACCGGCAGGATCATCAGCGCGTCGGCCCCGGCCTTTTGCGCGTAGGTCGCGCGCCGAATCGTCTTGGCGGTGGTCACATCCGAGACCCCGACCACCACCGGCACCCGCCCGGCGACCGCGCCGATCGTGGCGTCGACGACCGCGTCGAACTCCGGCTCCTCCAGGTAGGCCAGTTCGCCGGTGCTGCCCAGCGGGGCGATCGCATGCGCCCCGTCGGCGACGAGCCGCTCGACCAGCGCGGCCAGGCGCTCGGTGTCGATACCGTCGGCCGAGAACGGGGTGATCGGATAGGCGATGATGCCGTGGATGTCGCTCAAGGGGCTCCTTCTAGCTGGTCAGGACGTCGGGGTGGCGGGCCAGCGCCCGGCGGGCATAGTAGGCGAAGTTCGCGCGGCTGCGCTGCGGCGACAGCGTCCAGTCGTGGGCCTCGCGGGCCAGCTGCTCGGGCAGCTGCTTGACGGTGCCGGCGGCCATCGCGGCCAGCTGCAGCTTGGCGGCGCGCTCGATCAGGATGCCCAGCGAGCAGGCCTCCTCGACGCTGGCGCCGGCGATCACGTGGCCGTGGTGGGCCAGCAGGACCGCCTTCTTGTCGCCGAGCGCGGCGGAGATGATCTCGCCCTCCTCGTTGCCCACCGGCACGCCGGGCCACTCGGCAAGGAACGCGCAGTCGCCGTACAGCGGCGTGGTGTCCATGTGGGAGACGATCAGCGGGACCTCGAGCATCGACAGCGCCGCCACGTGGAAGGCGTGCGTGTGCACGATGCATTGCACGTCGGGCCGCGCGCGATAGATCCAGCTGTGAAAGCGGTTGGCGGGGTTGGGGATTCCGTCCCCGTCGAGGACGTTGAGGTCCTCGTCGACCAGCAGCAGGTTGGCGTCGGTGATCTCGTCGAACCCCAGGCCGAGCCGCTGGGTGTAGTAGGTGCCGTCGGCCTCGGCGCGCGCGGTGATCTGGCCGGCCAGACCGGAGTCGTGCCCCGCGTCGAACAACGCGCGGCAGGTCAGCGCGAGCTTCTGCCGGATGCTCAGCTGCGAATCCGCGAGGTTGGCGGTCAGCTGCTCGGCCGCCCGGCGCATCAGGTCGGATTTCGCATCGCTGAACGAGGTGGCCATATGACACAATGGTAGCAGCCAGGAAACCTTGTGTCATGGGAGGGTGTCAGGTGACGGCACTACTGCGGGCGGTCCGCCGGCAACGCGGCCTGACCCTCGAGCAACTCGCCGCCCAGACGGGCCTGACCAAGAGCTACCTGTCGAAGATCGAGCGCCGCCGGAGCACGCCGTCGATCGCGGTGGCCCTGCGGGTCGCGCGCGCGCTCGACGTCGACGTCGGGCGGCTGTTCTCCGACGAGGCGGCCGCGGAAAAGATCACCGTGGACCGGGCCGACGGAGGCGGCGAACGCTACCGGGCGCTGGCGTCGTCGCTGCTGGGAAAGTCCATGTCGCCGTTCGTGGTTCGCCCGACGGGCGACCCGGCCGACGATCCCCACCCCGAGCATGCCGGCCAGGAGTTCGTCTTCGTGCACGCCGGGCGGGTCGAGCTGGAGTACGGCGACCAGACGATCGCGCTCGGCGCCGGCGACAGCGCCTACTTCGACGCGTCGGTCAGCCACAAGATCCGCGCCGTCGGCGCCAAGCCGGCCGAGGTCGTCGTGGTCGCCAACGGCTAACCGCTCAGTGCCGGGCCCCGCAGGTGACGGTGGTGGTCGCGTCCTGCTGCGCCACCACCTGGCCGTCCACGGCGATCTCGCAGTGGAACTGCGCGGGGCCGTTGCCCGAATCCGGCCAGTGCAGCATGCCGCTGGCGGTGATGCTCGCCCACTGGGTCGGGTTCGCCAGGGTGGCGGTGTAGGTGACCGGCGCTCCCCCGCTGAGCGGCGCCTGCACACTTGTCATGAACTTCGACGGGTCGGCGTTGTAGGCGGCCTGGCTGGGCGGATCCGAACTCACGTAGTTGACCGTGGCGGTCAGGTTGTTCGGGCTCGTCACCGTGTACGTCACCTGGTGGCCGGCCGGATCTGCGGATGAGGTCCCGGGCACGGCTGCCACCGCTGCGGCCGCCGCAAACGTTGCCACGGCAACCTTGCTGGTCACTTTTCGCACGTTCGTCATATCGAAAACGCTACCGGATTCGTTACCTTGGGCCGCGTGAACGACGACCCGGGCATCACCCGCCGCAGGCTGCTGACGGCGAGCGCGGCCTCGGCCGCCCTCGGGGGCGGGTCGGTGCTGCTGTGGACGCATCGGCCGGGGCCTGCCGTCTGGTCGCGGCCGGATCGCACCGGCGCGCCGCCGGTGACCGGCTTGCACCTGCAGTTCGGCCGCGACGCCGCCACCGAGGTGGTGGTGTCGTGGCACACGACCGAGGCCGTGCGCAACCCGCGCGTCATGCTGGGCACCCCGGCGTCCGGGTTCGGGCGCACCGTCGCGGCCGAAACCCGCACCTACCGAGACGCCAAGTCGGGCACCGAGGTTCGCGTCAACCACGCGCGGCTGACGGGGCTGACCGCGGACACCGACTACGTCTACGCCGCGCTGCACGACGGCGCCGAACCCGCCCAGGGCACCATACGGACCGCCCCGTCGGGACGAAAGCCTTTGCGGTTCACCAGCTTCGGGGACCAGTCCACCCCGGCGCTGGCCAAGCTGCCCGACGGCAGGTACGCGACCGACAACATCGGGTCGCCCGCGGCCGCCGACACCACGCTGGCCATCGAGCGCCTCGGGCCGCTGTTCAACCTGGTGAACGGCGACCTGTGCTACGCCAACCTGGCGCACGACCGGATCCGCACCTGGTCGAACTGGTTCGAGAACAACACCCGCTCGGCGCGCTACCGGCCGTGGATGCCGGCCGCGGGCAACCACGAGAACGAATTGGGCAACGGGCCAATCGGTTACGCCGCCTATCAGGCATATTTCGCGCTGCCCGACTCGGGGTCGAGCCCGCAGACCCGCGGGCTGTGGTACGCGTTCACCGCCGGTTCGGTGCGGGTGATCAGCCTGGCCAACGACGACGTGGCCTACCAGGACGGCGGCAACTCCTACGTGCACGGCTACTCCGGCGGCGAGCAAAAGCGTTGGCTCGCGGCCGAATTGGCGGACGCGCGGCGGGATCCCGACGTGGATTGGGTCGTCGTATGCATGCACCAGACGGCGATCTCCACCGCAGACAGGTCCAACGGCGCCGACCTGGGCATCCGCGAGGAATGGCTGCCGCTGTTCGACCAGTATCGGGTGGACCTGGTGGTGTGCGGGCACGAGCACCACTACGAGCGGTCGCATCCGCTGCGCGGAACGCTGGGCACCGACACCCGCACGCCGATCCCCGTGGACACCCGCGCCGACCTCATCGACGCCACGCGCGGCACGGTGCACCTGGTGATCGGCGGCGGCGGCACGTCGGCGCCCAGCAACGGGTTCTTCTTCCCCGAGCCGCGCAGCCGGGTGCTGATGCGCGTCGGGGCCTTCGATCCCGGGATCGGCCGCAAGGCGCCGATCTACGTGGTGGAGGACGCGCCGTGGTCGGCGTTTCGCGACCGCGACAACCCTTACGGGTTTGTGTCTTTCGACGTCGATCCCGGACCGCCGGGCGGCAACACCTCGATCAAGGCCACGCACTACGCGGTGCGCGGGCCGTTCGGCGACGTCACCGCGGTGGACCAGTTCACGCTGACCAAGCCGCGGGCCGGTTGAGTCAAAACAGCGTCGGCTGAAGCGGTTCGGGCGCCGCCGCGGGTGCGCGTTGCACGGGGCGGTGGTCGCCACCGAGCCGATACTTGGCGATCAGCGGCGCGGCGCGTTCGCGCAGCGCTTCGCGGTAGGCCGGCGGCAGGTACGCGCCGCGGCGGTACAGCTCGCGGTATTTGCCGACCAGCTCGGGGTGCGAGCGGGCCAGCCAGGCCATGAACCAGCCGCGGGTCGTGCCGCGCAGGTGCAGCCCGAAGACCGTCACACCCGTGGCCCCGGCGGCCGCGATCTCGCCGAGCAACCCGTCGAGGTGCTCGGTCGAGTCGGTGAGGTGCGGGAGGACCGGGGCGACCATCACGTGGCAGCCCAGGCCGGCGTCGCGGATCGCGGAGATCAGCCCCAGGCGCGCCTGCGGCGTCGGCGTGCCGGGTTCGACGTCGCGGTGCAGGTCCGGGTCGCCGACCGCCAGCGACACCGCGACCGAGACCGAAACGTGTTGGGCCGCATCGGCGATCAGCGGCAGGTCGCGGCGCAGCAGCGTGCCCTTGGTCAGGATGGACAGCGGCGTGCCGGACCCGGCGAGCGCGCCGATGATGCCCGGCATCAGCGCGTAGCGCCCCTCGGCGCGCTGGTAGGGATCGGTGTTGGTGCCCAGCGCGACCGTCTCCCGCTGCCACGACGGCCGGTGCAGTTCGCGCTTGAGGACGTCGGCGACGTTGGTCTTGACCACCACCTGGGTGTCGAAGTCGGCGCCGGGATCGAAGTCCAGGTATTCGTGGGTGGGCCGCGCGAAACAGTAGCGGCAGGCGTGCGAGCAGCCGCGGTAGCCGTTGACGGTGTAGCGAAACGGCAGCGCCGCAGCATTGGGCACCTTGTTGAGCGCCGACTTGCACAGCACCTCGTGAAACGTGATGCCCTCGAATTGCGGCGCGCGCACGCTGCGGACGAGCCCGATCCGCTGCAGTCCCGGCAGCGCCCCGTCGTCGACGGTGACGGCCTGGTTGGCCCAGCGCATACCCTATTCGAACAACAGTTCGATGCGAAGTCAAGCTACCGTCGGCATCCGGCGTAACGGGGTTCGTCGGCCCCGGGACCGTCGCACGTCGTGCGGTTCTGGAAGACGGTGGTGTGCGCCAGGCCCTTGGTCCCGAACGCCACCAGCGGCACCGCCACGACGAGCACCACGACGGCGACGATCTGGGCGGCGGACGGGCGACGCGCGGCTTCGGCGGCCTGCACCTTCAGCAGTGACTGGCCGACGCGGGGTTTTCCTCTGGCCGGCCGGTAGATCCAATTCCAGGCGATGTACACCAACGCGATGAAGGCCACGGCATATATCGCGGTGGCCCCGTTCGACGACACGTCCTTGCGACACCAGTGCCAGGTGATGGCGGGCGATTCCCAGACCGTGGTGCCACACGACTGCCGCGCGGTGGCGACCGCGAGGCCGTACCCGATAACCCACAGGATCGCGAGCGGGATCAGGTCGAGGATCACGGCGCCGACGCGGCGTCCCGGTGGGGCCTGCGGCATGGGCGGTGTCGCCTGCGTCGGAGCCGGGCGCGGCGGCGGGGGCTTCGGGTCGGGGGCTACGCGCGCGTCACGCGGGGCACGCGGCCGGGGCGCCGGGGGCGGGGGGACGGGATCGAGGATCGGGGATTTGGCCGCGGGTCGCGCGGCGGGGGGTTGTATAGGCGACTCGGTGGCGAGCGAGGCGAGGATGGCTTCCACATCGGTGCGGGTGCGGTGGGTGGCGTCTTCGCGGTCGTGCAGCTTGGTCAACAGCATCACGATGTCGTTGCGCGCGGCCTCGTGCTCGCCGTCTTCGCCGAGCCCCACCTGCAGCTGGGCGATGAGGGCGGCCTGATCCCGCGGGGTGAGGTAGTCGGGGCTGGAGATCGTGGTGTAGAGCCGGATCAGGTATTCGAACGGCACCGGCGGTTCGGGCGGCAGCGGTGCGGGCAGCGGCTGGCGCCGTGAGCGTTCCCGATTCAGCGCGGCGATGAGCCGCATGCCGGTGTTGGGTGTCTGGTGGCGATAGTCGATGGCCTGCACCGTGGCCACGGGGTTGAGCGACATGCTGTCGACCGGGCCGACTTGCACAGGAAGGATCGGCAACCCGAGGGCCCGCGCGTACTGCAGTTCGGCTTGGCACGGTTTGGATTCGATGGAGTTCTGCGACAGCGCGAGGATGAACACGTCGCAGCCGCGGATCTGTTCGAGAATCGCGCGCCACCAGGCTTCGCCCCCGGCGAGGCGCTGGTCCAGCCACACCTGTTCGTCGGCGTCCTGCAGATCCTGCGTGAGGCCTTTGACCGCGTCCTTGTCACGACTGGAGTAGCTGACGAAAACCGTCATGCGGTGACTCCTAGCTGAGCCCGGTATGCGTAGGTGCAGCATAGCGACGGGTCGCGGCGGGGCCCTAGCGAATGAGCCGAACCTCGATCGGCAGGTCGAGGTTCGCCCAGGCGCGATCGGCGGTCAGCACGATCGGGGGCGTGGTGCGGATAGCCAACGCAAGGCAGCACCGGTCGCCGAGGGAGAGCTGCGGGCCGCCCGTAATGGAGCGCAGGGCGCCCGCAAGCTCCGCGTCATCGGCGGTCAATGGCTCGATGGCGACACCGGCGGCGACCACAAGTTGGCGGATGCTCGACGCGTCAATCTGCGCGTCGACCAACTTGCCGATGACCTCGGCGAGGTTCGGCGCGGCGCTCCGCGATGAGCTCGTCCACAAGGGAACGATTCGGCGCCTTCCCCCGGCCGAGCGCGCGGATTCCGTCGATCGCGTCCGAGGACCTTTCCAGGACGATCCGCGGTCCGTCACGGCGAACGTGGAGCTGATCGCCCGGCGAACGCCCAAGCGCCTCGCGTATGTCAGCGGGTATGACGAGCCGGCCCTGCTTGCCGAGCGTGCGCGTGGCACTCATGCATGGAATGTGGCACCGCTATGGGCTTTGTGACACGCGGTACGCGCCCGCAACCCGCGCACCGACGACCCAGGTCCGCTTAGGATCGGGTCGCCACCATCGAAATAGTGACGATGCGATGGAACCGGAGCCCGGGCTTCTGCGTCTAACGGCCAGCTACCGGTTCGTCGAAATCCCTTGTGTCACTTTGGTTTCTGTAGTCACATTCGGGGGTTTCTTGTCGGTGGTGCTTCGTAGTGTCGGGGGCATGGGTTGCAGCAGTCGTGAACAGATCGTCGAGGCCTTCGACGCGCTCGATGCCGACCTGGACCGGGTGGGCGCGCTGTCGTATGACGCTTTGACGACTCCGGAGCGGTTGCGGGTGTTGCAGCGCCTGGAGCGATCCGCGCGGCGGCTGCGCTCCCCCCAACACACGCTGATCAACGAGCTCGACGCCCAGGCCGGCCCCGCCGAACTGGGTGGCAGCCTGCGCACCGCGCTGGCCGACCGGTTGCGGATCACGCCGGCGGAGGCGTCGCGGCGCATCGGAGAGGCCGAGGATCTCGGCGCGCGCCGCGCCCTGACCGGACAGCCATTGGCGCCGCAGCTTGCCGCGACCGCGGCCGCCCACCGCGACGGGCTGATCGGCGACGGGCACATCAAGATCATCCGCGACTTTTTCGCCCACCTGCCCGAGCAGGTCGACGCCGCCACCCGCGCCGCCGCCGACAAAGACCTGGCAACCAAAGCCACCCACTACCGCCCCGACGAGGTCGCCCAATACGCCAAGCGAATCATGGACTGGATCCACCCCGACGGCGACTTCAACGACCGCGAGCGCGCCCGCCGCCGCGGCATCGTCTTCGGCAAGCAGGAATTCGACGGCATGTCACGCATCAGCGGGCTGGTCACCCCCGAGCTGCGCGCGGCCATCGAGGCGCTGTTGGCCAAGCTGGCCGCCCCCGGCGCCTGCAACCCCGACGACGACACCCCCGTCGTCGACGACACCCCCGACGACGAGGCGGTGCGCCGCGACACCCGCAGCACCGCCCAGCGCAACCACGACGCCTTCCTTGCCGCGCTGCGCGCCCTGTTCGCCTGCGGAAAGCTGGGATCGCACAACGGGCTACCGGTAGGGATTGTCGCCATCGCCTCGTTGCAAGATCTGGAGGCGGCCGCCGGCAAGGCCCTGACCGCCGGCGGTAGCCTGCTGCCGATGGCCGACGTGATCCGCATGGCCTCCCATGCTCACCATTACCTGGCGATTTTCCACGACGGCAAGCCGTTGGCGCTGTATCACACCAGACGCCTGGCCTCCCCGGCCCAGCGAATCGTGTTGTATGCCCGCGATCGCGGCTGCACCAAGCCGGGCTGTACCGCCCCGGCCTACCACAGCCAGGTCCACCACCTCAAAGGCTGGCAGACCACCCACCGCACCGACATCGACGACCTCACCCTGGCCTGCGGCCCCGACAACCGCCTGGCCGAAGAGGGCTGGACCACCCGCCTCGACGCCCGAGGCGAAACCGAATGGATCCCACCAGCACACCTGGATCACGGACAGCCCAGGACGAATTCGTACCATCATCCCGAACGCTTCGTACGCGACGACCAACACGACGACGAAGACGACCCCTAGCTACTTCGACCTGCAGACCCGTCGCCACGCCGCGACTTTTTCAGGTCGAAGTAGCTGGCCGTATGTGCGGCCAACGCGGCCGCGACGAACCTCATCGCGTTTTTCATACAAACCGTCGCAACCCATGCGCGACGACGCGCGCCCGGGCTCAGCCGCCGAGCCGCCCCAGCACGTCGGCGACGACGGAGTCCGCCGGCACCGAATCCTGCTCCCCCGACGCGAGATCCTTCACGCCGACCGTCCCGGCCTCGAGGTCACGGTCGCCGGCCACCAGCGCGATGCGGGCGCCGGAGCGGTCGGCCGCGCGCATCGCGCCCTTGAGCCCGCGGTCGCCGTAGGCGAGGTCGACGCGCACACCGGCGGCGCGCAGCCGCGCCGCGAGCACCGCCAGCCGCAGCTTGGCGGCCTCGCTCAGCGGCACCCCGTACACGTCGCAGCGCGCGGCCTCCCCCACGCTCTTGCCCTCGGCGCGCAGCGCCAGCAGAGTACGGTCCACCCCGAGCCCAAACCCGATGCCGGACAGGTCTTGTCCGCCGAGCTCGCGCATCAGGCCGTCGTAGCGGCCGCCGCCGCCGATCCCCGACTGCGCGCCCAGCCCGTCGTGCACGAACTCGAAGGTGGTCTTGGTGTAGTAGTCCAGCCCGCGCACCATGCGCGGGTTGATGACGTACGGAACGCCGAGCGCGTCGAGGTGCGCCAGCACCGTGTCGAAGTGCTGCTTGGCGGCATCGGACAGGTGATCGAGCAGCACCGGCGCGTCGGCCGTCATCGCGCGCACGGCGGGGCGTTTGTCGTCCAGCACGCGCAGCGGGTTGATCTCGGCGCGTCGCCGCGTCTCCTCGTCGAGGTCGAGCCCAAACAGGAACTCCTGCAACAGTTCCCGATACGCCGGGCGGCAGGTGTCGTCGCCCAGCGAGGTGATCTCCAGCCGGAACCCGTCGAGGCCCAGCGCGCGGAAGCCGGCGTCGGCGACGGCGATCACCTCGGCGTCCAGCGCCGGATCGTCGACGCCGATCGCCTCCACCCCCACCTGCTGCAGCTGGCGATACCGTCCGGCCTGCGGGCGTTCGTAGCGGAAAAACGGCCCCGCGTAACACAGTTTCACCGGCAGCGCGCCACGGTCGAGGCCGTGTTCGATCACCGCGCGCACCACCCCGGCCGTGCCCTCGGGCCGCAGCGTCACCGAACGGTCGCCGCGGTCGGCGAACGTGTACATCTCCTTGGACACCACGTCGGTGGATTCGCCCACGCCGCGGGCGAACAGCGCGGTGTCCTCGAAGATCGGCAGCTCGATGTCGCCGTAGCCGGCCCGGTGCGCGGCGCGCAGCAGCCCGTCGCGCACCGCGACGAACTGCGCCGAATCGGGCGGGACGTAGTCCGGCACCCCCTTAGGGGCAGCAAACTCCGCCACTAGCCCAGGCCCTCGAGGAACGGGTTGAACCGCCGCTCCGCGCCGATGGTGGTCGACGGGCCGTGCCCGGGCAGCACGACAGTGTCGTCGTCGAGCACCCACAGCTTGTCGAGGATCGACGTCAGCAGGTCGCGGCCGCTGCCGCCGAACAGGTCCGTGCGGCCCACCGAGCGCTCGAACAGGGTGTCGCCCGTGAAGACGACATCCTTGTCCGACGCGACCCGGAACACCACCGACCCCCGCGTGTGGCCGGGCGTGTGGTCGACGTTGACGGTCACGCTGCCCAGGTCGAGCTTGTCGCCGTCGCGATCCAGCTCGACCACCTGCTTGGGCTCGCGCCAAAAGGCGCCGGCGACCATCTGCGCCAGCCGCGGACCGAGGCCGTAGATGGGGTCGGTCAGCATGAACCGGTCCTCGGGATGGATGTAGGTGGGGCAGCCGTAGGTGTCGGAGACCTTCTGGGCCGACCACATGTGGTCGATGTGCCCGTGGGTCAGCAGCACCGCGGCCGGGGTCAGCCGGTTCTCGTCGAGGATCCGCCGCAGCGGGCCCATCGCACGCTGGCCGGGATCGACGATGACGGCGTCCGTTCCGGGCCGCTCGGCCAGCACGTAGCAGTTGCACGCCAACATGCCGGCGGGAAATCCGGTGATCAACACGCTTCCCAGTTTCCCACGCAACCCGGTTGACACCGGTCACGGCGCCCACATTAGCCTGGGCTGGCTACCCCCCTGGCCCGACGACCAGCATGGAGGCAACCGGCCGTGCCGACCAACGAACAGCGACGCGCCAACGCCAAGCGCAAACTCGAACGGCAGCTGGAGCGCCGCGCGAAGCAGGCCAAGAGGCGCCGGATCACGGTGATCGCCGCCGGTTCGATCGTGGCGGTGGCCGTGATCGCCGCGGTGGTGATCGCGATCGTCACCAACGAGCACGAGCACAAGAGCAACACCGCGAAACCCAGCAGCACCGCGGCGAGCAGCTCGCCGCAATCCACCACGCCCGCCGGCCCGACGCCGCCCGTCCCGCCGCTGCCGGCGTTCAAGCCGTCGGCCGACCTGGGCGCCAACTGCCAATACCCGGCGACGCCGCAGGAACCGGCCGCCAAGCCGGTCAAGGCGCCGCGCACCGGCAAGATCCCGACCGACCCGGCGCAGGTGAGCGCGAGCATGGTGACCAGCCAGGGCAACGTCGGGCTGATGCTCGCCAACAACGAATCACCGTGCACGGTCAACAGTTTCGCGAGCCTGATCGGCCAGAAATACTTCGACGGCACCAAATGCCATCGGCTGACCACCTCGCCGTCGCTCGGCGTGCTGCAGTGCGGCGACCCCAAGGGCGACGGCACCGGCGGCCCTGGCTACCAATTCGCCAACGAGTACCCCACCAACCAGTACCCGCCGAACGACCCCAAGGCGCAGGAGCCGGTGCTCTACCCGCGCGGCACGCTGGCGATGGCGAATGCCGGGCCGGGCACCAACGGCAGCCAGTTCTTCATGGTCTACAAGGACTCCCAGCTGCCGCCGCAATACACCGTCTTCGGCACCATTCAGCCCGACGGGCTGGCCACCCTGGACAAGATCGCCAAGGCCGGCGTCGCCGGCGGCGGCGAAGACGGGCCACCGGCCACCGAGGTCACCATCAAGTCGGTGCTGCTCGACTAACCCCAAGCGACACAACACAGGTCGCGGTTGGCGAGAATGGCCAGACTCGCGCCATCGACCGTTTAGGGTTCGTGGGGTGAGTATTGACCCGGAGACATTCGGTCATTACCAAATTCAGGGGTTGCTGGGCCGCGGCGGCATGGGACGCGTGTACCGCGCCTACGACCCCACCACCGATCGGGTAGTGGCCCTCAAAGTGCTCCCGCCGCATCTGGCCGAGGATCAGGACTTCCAGCACCGCTTCCGGCGCGAGGCGCGCATCGCGGCCAGCCTCAACGACCCGCACGTGGTGCCCATCCACGGCTACGGCGAGATCGACGGCCGGCTCTACGTCGACATGCGGCTGATCGAGGGCCGCGACCTGTCGGAGTACATCGCCGAGAACGGCGGCCGGCTGAGCCCCGCGCGCACCGTCGCGGTGATCGAACAGGTTGCGGCGGCGCTGGATACCGCGCACGGGGTGGGCCTGATCCACCGCGACATCAAGCCGAAGAACATCTTGGTCACCAAGGCCCGGGACTTCGTCTACCTGATCGACTTCGGCCTCGCCCGCGCGCAGACCGACACCCAGCTCACCGGCACCGGCGCCACGATGGGCACCGTGGCGTACCTGGCGCCCGAGCGCTTCCGCGGCTCGACGGACCACCGCGCCGACGTGTACTCGCTGGCCTGCGTGCTCTACGAGTGCCTCACCGGCGGCCGCCCCTACCCCGGCGACAGCCTCGAGGAGCAGCTGAACGCGCACGTGAACACGCCCCCGCCGCGGGCGTCGATCATCGCCCCCGGAGTCCCGCCGGCCTTCGACGCGGTGATCGCCAAGGGAATGGCCAAGGACGTCAACGCGCGCTACCAGACGGCGATGGAACTCGCCGAGGCCGCGCGCGCGGCGCTGTCGGATCCCCGCGACCCGGCGTCCGTCCCCCCGCCGACGGCGGCGCCCGCGCGCCCGGCGCCGCCGGCGAAGACGTTCAACCGGCGCCTGGCGGTGGGGATCGTGGCCGGGTCGCTCGTCGCGCTCGCCGCGGTGGTCGCGCTGGTCATCTCGCTGGTGACCCAGAGCCACGGCCACACCGACAGCGCGGCGTCGAGCTCGCCGACGCGCGCCCGGGGGGCGGCGCGGCCGGGTTCGGTCCCCGGGTCGACGGGGCCCGTCGCGAGCGTGCCGCCGTTGCCGGCGTTCGCGCCGCCGCCCGACGTCGGCGCCAACTGCCAATACCCGCCGGCGCCGGACGCTTCCGTCAAGCCCGTCAACCCGCCGCCGTCGGGACGGGTGTCCACCCAGCCGGCGCAGATCCACGCCACCATCGCCACCAACTTCGGTGACATCGGCATCCAGCTGGCCAACAACGAATCCCCCTGCACCGTCAACAGTTTCGAGAGCCTGGCGCGCCAGCAATTCTTCGACAACACCGAATGCGGGCGAATTATCGACGAGCCCGAAGGCGGCACGCTGTTGTGCGGCGGCCCCGACAGCGCGGGCTCCGGCGGCCCGGGTTACGAATACGCCGACGAATACCCCACCAACCAATACAAGCCCGACGATCCCGCGCTCAAGGAGACGGTGATCTATCCGCGCGGGACGGTCGCGATGGCGACCTCCGGCCCCAACACCAACGAGAGCCAGTTCTTCATGGTGTTCCGGGACACCGAGACCGAGCCCACCTCGACGGTGTTCGGCACCGTCGACGAGGCGGGCCTGCAGATTCTGGACAAGATCGCCAAGGTGGGCGTGGCCGGCCACCGCAGCCGGGGCAATCCCGCCAACCCGGTCACTATCACCTCGGTGCGCCTGGGCTGAGCCTTACGCTTTGGGCGTGCGCTTGTCCTGGCCGTTGACCGGCCGCACGCAGGAGACGCAAGCGATCGAGGCCGTCATCTCGGCCCCGGACGCCGCCGGGATCCTGCTCTGCGGGGCGGCGGGCGTGGGCAAGACCCGGCTCGCCCGGGAGGCGCTGTCCGCAGCCGAGTCGCGCGGATGCGAATGCCGGTGGGCTGCCGGGACATCGTCGGCGCGGTCCATCCCCCTCGGCGCCTTCGCGGCGCGGGCCCCGTCGGGTGTCACCGACACCGTTCACTTGCTGCGCGGCATGATCGACGCGCTGACGGCCGCGCCGTCGGGCGCCACGGCGGTGCTGTGCGTCGACGACGTGTCTCTGCTCGACGATCTATCGCTGTTCGTCGTGCACCAGATCGTGCAACGAGGGGCGGCGAAAGTGGTTCTCACCGCCCGCGAGGGCGAGCCGATCGTCGCCGCCGTGCAGGAAATTTGCGCGGCCGGACAGTTCGACCGGCTCGACCTGCAACCGCTGTCGCCCGACGCAACCGCCGCGCTGCTTGCGGCCGCATTGGGTGGCCCGGTGGATCCTGGCGCCGCACAACGGCTGTGGAAGCTGACTCGCGGCAACGTGTTGTATCTGCGCAACATCGTCGAACAGGAGGTCGCCGACGGTCGGGTCGCGCTGCGAGACGGATACTGGCGGTGGCTCGGCGATCCCGTCATGCCGCCAGGGCTCGTGGAGCTGATCGAGTCCCGCATCGGCGATCTGCCCACGCCGGTCAGCGATTTGGTCGACGCGGTGGCCGTGGGCGAGCCCATCAGCTTGGCCTGCCTGCGGCGCATCGCCGACCCGGCGGCGGTCGAAGAGGCCGACACCCGCGGGCTCATCGCGCTCGAGCCGGCGGGTGGTGACGTGGAGGTGCGGTTGGCGCATCCGCTCTACGGCGAGGTGCGCCGCAGGCGCTCGGCGCCGACCCGGCTACGACGGTTGCGCGGGTTGGTCGCCGCCGAACTCGCCGCGGCCGACGACCGCGACGACATCCAGGCCGTGGTGCGCCGCGCCGCGCTGAGCCTCGACTCCGACCTGACGCCCGACGCCGCCCTGCTCGTGCGCGCGGCGCACGGCGCCGTCTGGCTGGCGGACCTGCCCCTCGCCGATCGGCTCGCCGAGGCGGCGGTCCGCGCAGGGGCGGGTCCGGAACCGAATTTTGTTCGTGCACATGCACTTTCGTGGCTGGGCCTGGGCGCCGACGCCGAAGCGGTGCTGGCCGGGATCCGCGTCGACGAGTTGAGTGACGGCGAACGTGCCCGCCTGGCGTTCCTGCGGGCCAGCAACACCCTATGGGCGCTCGGCGATCCCGCGCGGGCGAAAAACATCATTGACGAGGCGGCGCGCACCACACCACCGGAGTCCCATAGCTATATCGACGCCTTCCTCACGGTGTATTGGTTCGCGATCGACGAGCCGGAAGCGGCGCTGCGGGCTTCGAACAGCCTCGCGTTGGATGATCTGCCCGCCGTCGTTGGCGCCGAAATCGCCTGGGTCCTGACGACCATCTGCGCCGACGCCGGGCGAGAAACCGAAGCCGTAGCCCATGCGGAGACCGGATACGCCGCGGCAGCAAGGTCTTTCGACGCCCCGCACATGCGGTTCAACATCGCCGACTCACATGTCGGCGCCCTGGTGCTGGCCGGCCGGATCCCGGACGCCCTGGACATGGCCGAGCGGGTGCGCAGTCAGGCGGCCGACCTGCCGGGGGCGGCCCAATTACTGGGCGCCGCCATAGCCGGACGGGCCGCCCTCGGTGCCGGACACCTGCGTTCCGCGGGTGCGTTGCTCGAACAGGCGGCGATAGGGCTATCCGCCACACACGCTTTGGGCTGGGGTTATCGCTATCACGTGCCGCGCGTGACCGCGCTGGCGATGTGTGGTGCGCCGGTGGAGGCGGCCGCCACGCTGGCCGAGCTCGACGGGCTACGTCGTCCGTTCCGGTCGTTGGACTACGAACGGAGCCTGGCCCGCGCGTGGGTCGCCGCGGGCCAGGGCGCCGTCAGCGAGGCGATCGCCGTCGCGCGGGCGGCCGCCGAGAGGGCCGCGGGCAAGGGGCAATTCGCGGCGGAAGTGCTGTGTCTGCAGACGGCCGCCCAGTTCGGTGACCGTTCGGGCTTGGCGCGATTGCGTGAGCTCGAGGCGATCGTCGAGGGGCCCCGCGTCGGCGTCGCCGCGCGGTTGTCGGCCGCACTGGCCGACGGCGACGCCGCCGAATTGGCGGTGATATCAGAAGATTTCGAACGAATGGGTGACCTCGTGGCCGCCGTCGACGCGGCCGCGCACGCGGCCGTCGCCTATCGCTGCCAGGGCATGCGGGGATCGGCGTGGGGATGCGTGACACGCGCACACGCGCTGGCCGAACAGTGCGGCGTCGCATCGACTCCCGCGCTCCGCCAGGTCGGCGAACCCCTACCGTTCACCGACCGCGAACGAGAGATCGTGATGCTCATCGGTGCGGGTCTGTCCAACCGCGCCGTCGCCGAGCGGTTGACGCTTTCCGTCCGCACCGTCGAAAGCCACATCTATCGGGCCATGGCCAAGACCGGTACCGCCAGCCGAGACGAACTCGCCGCCCTGATTCCCAAGGCGCGAACGGCTCTTTAGATACCGAGTTCCTGGTCGATCTGCGGCCAGTACCGGAACCCGTCCGCGGTCAGGAAAACCCAGTCGTGGATTCCGCCGTTGGCGAGCACGAAGCTGAGCGGGGCGCCCTGGGCGACGGCCTCCTGCTGGAGCACGAACACGTCGGGTGCCACCGAATCCAGCGAGCCGGCGTAGACGGTCGTCGGCGGGATCCCCTTGAGTGAGCCGAAAAGCGGGCTCACCTCGTAGTTGTTTTCGGGGAGGTTGCCCGCCCACACCTTGCCGATCTGCTGCGCCCCGGTCCCCAGCGGGGGCAGGTACGGGTCGTGGACGAACGGGATGTTGGGGTTGGTCAGCCCCAGGTCGAGCCAGGGAGACAGCAGCACCATCGACGACGGCACCGCCTGGTTGTTGGCCACCAGGAATTCGGCGGCGGCCAGCGCGAGCGTGGCGCCCGCGGAGTCGCCGAGCACGCTGACGTGGGGTGCGCCCTGCGCGGCGATCTCCGCGGAAATGAGGCCGGCGATGGCGGGGACCACCGTGCCGGCGGTGCCCCCTTGCTGCATCAGCGGGTAGATCGGCACCTCGATGGTCGCGCCGGTCTGGTAGGCCATCAGCGAGTAGTCCAGCCAGTGAAAGATGGTGGGCGGCAGGATGAACGCACCACCATGGATGGCGACCACATAGTTGCCGGACGGGTGGGCCGGGGTGATCTGCACGACGCTCATCCCGTCAAACGTGTTGTGCTGGACCGTTTCCCCGAACAGCAACGGCAAGAACTTCGGCGGGCTATTGCCGATGAGTAGCGACAGCGGCGGGGCGTTGCTGGCAAGCAGCGCCAAAAACGGGGAACTCGGGAGTCCCCATTGGTCATAGATTCCGAAGAAGGTCAGGGCGTCCTTGACCGGCGAGAGCGCGGCGACCTCGAGCCTGGTTGCCAGCGAGGACGTGCCGGTGAAGGTCCCCGGCTGTGTCGCCGGGAAGGGCGGATTCGCCGGCGATCCGAAGATGAGCGTCGTCAGGGCCTGCGCCGGATCGGACGTCAGCGCCGCCAGGTTGGCCGCCTCCGCGCCCGCATAGGCTCCCCCGCCCGCGGTCAACGCGTGCACCAGCTGCCCGTGAAAGGCCGACGCCTGCGCGCCCAGCGCCCGAAAGGCTTCCCCGTGGGCGGCGAACACCGCCGCAATGGCTTCCGACACCTCGTCCCCGGCCGCCGCCACGATCCGCGTCGTCGCATCCGCCGCCGCCGCGTGGGCCGCACCGAGGTCCGTGCCGATGGCCGCCAAATCCGTTGCCGCCGCGGTCATTGCCTCGGGCGCGGTCATCACATACGACATGTGCGTGCACCTCCGATTTCATTGTCTGGTGGCGCGACGGCGCGGCCTCAGTGGCCGATCACTGCATTTCGGCCGGCCGACTACTGCACGTGCGGCCGTCTGGCGCCCTATGCTGATGAACCGGGGGCCGGAACCGGTGGAGGCCGGATGACTGCCGCGACCGCTTGCCGAACATGCGGCACCGGGCTGCGCGAGGGCGCCCGATTCTGTGACCACTGCGGTGCACGCCTCACCCAGCGCCACCCCGGTGCCGAGTACAAGCAGGTAACGGTGTTGTTCGCCGACGTCGTCCGGTGGATGGACATCGCGGCGGCGGTGGGTGCGGAGCGGCTCCGCGAGATCATGGCCGGCCTCACCGACCGATGCGCGACGGTGGTGCAGCGATACGGCAGCACGTTCACCCAGTTCACCGGCGACGGGATCATGGCGGTGTTCGGCGCGCCGATCGCGTTGGAAGATCACGCGGTTCGGGCCTGCCTGGCCGCGTTGGGCATTCAGGAAGAGGCCCGAAGGCTGGCCGTCGAGGTCGGCCGGCGCGACGGTGTCAACCTGCTGTTGCGGGTCGGGCTGAACTCCGGTGAGGTGACCGCCGGCGGGCTCGGGTCGGGCCAGTTCGGCTACGCCGCCGTGGGTGAGCAGGTCGGCATGGCCCAGCGGATGGAGTCGGTGGCCCCGCCCGGCGGGGTGATGCTCAGCGCCTCGACGGCCCGACTGGTCGAGGGCACCGCGAGCCTGGGCGAGTTGGAGCTGGTTCGGATCAAGGGCGCCGAAGAACCCGTGCCTGCCCGTCGGCTGCTGGGCATGGGCGACGGGCGCCGCGCCCAGGCGCATGCCGAGTCGACTCTGGTGGGCAGGCGTGCGGAGCTGTCCGCGGTCGCGGGCTCGCTGCAGCGCGCCGCCGGGGGTCGCGGCGCGATCGTCACGGTGGCGGGCTTCCCGGGGATCGGCAAGAGCCGACTGGCGCGCGAGGCCGCCGGGTTGGCCGCGGCACGGGGGTTGGAGGTGTTCACGGCCTACTGCGAATCGCACGCCAGCGACGTCCCGTTCCAGGTGGCGGCCCGCCTGCTGCGCGCCACCATCGGCATCGGCGGGCTGGACCCGGCGGCGGCTCGCGAACGGGTGCGGGCTGTGGCCGCCGACGCCGACCCCGAGGACGTGCTGCTGTTCGAGGACTTGTTGGGTATCCGCGATCCGGACGTGAGCCTGCCCAAGATCGATCCCGCCGCGCGCCGGCGACGGCTGACCGCGCTCGTGAACGCCGCCTCGTTGGCCCGAAAAAGCCCGGCGCTCTTCGTGATCGAGGACGCCCACTGGATCGACGAGGTCAGCGAGTCGATGCTGGCCGACTTCCTCACCGTCATCCCGCAGACGCCCTCGCTGGTGGTCGTCACCTACCGCCCGGAGTACGCTGGGGCACTGGCTCGGATGACCGGCGCTCAAGCTATTTACCTTGCGCCGCTTGATGATTCGGACACCGCGGAATTGGTCTTTCAGCTGCTCGGACCGGATCCGTCCGTGTCCGGGTTGGCCACCACCATCGCCGACCGGGCGGCCGGCAACCCGTTTTTCGCCGAGGAGATGGTGCGGGAACTGGCGGAGCGTGGCGTCCTGCGCGGAAACCGCGGCGGCTACGTTTCGACGGCCGGCGATGCCGAGGTCCGCGTGCCAGACACCGTCCAAGCGACCATTGCCGCGCGCATCGACCGGCTGGCCCCGGCGGCCAAGCGCACCTTGAGTGCCGCGGCGGTCACCGGCTCGAGATTCAGCCGGGACCTGTTGCACGCACTGGGAATTGATCCCGAGCTAGACGACCTGATGGGCGGCGAGTTGATCGATCGGGTCGCGTTCGGCGACGATCCCGAATACGTGTTCCACCATCCGCTGATCCGCGCGGTCGCCTACGAATCGCAGCTCAGGTCGGATCGCGCCGAGCTGCACCGGCGCGTCGCGGCCGCCATCGAATCACGTCACCCGGCGGCGGCTGAGGAAAATGCCGCCTTGATCGCCCAACACCTGGAAGCCGCCGGCGACCCGCCCGCCGCCTACGCCTGGCACATGCGCGCCGCGGCCTGGGCCACCAACCGCGACATCGGTGCGGCTCGAGTGAGCTGGGAGCGCGCCCAAAAGATCGCCGACGGGCTACCCGCCGACGACCCCAACCGGACGGCGATGCGCATCGCCCCGCGGACCATGTTGTGCGGGACGGCGTTCCGGCTCCATCTGCAGGTCGCCGGTGATCGCTTCGAGGAATTGCGCGAACTGTGCACCGTCGCCGACGACAAGGCCTCGCTGGCCATCGCGATGACGGCGCTCGTGCTGGAAGCGATGTATCAGGACCGCACGGACGAGGCGTCGCAGCTGGCATCCGAGGCCGTGGCCCTCATCGAGTCGGTCGGCGATCCGGCCCTGACGGTGGGGCTGTCCTTCGCGCACATCTTCGCCAAGGGTCGAGCCGGCGAGTTGTCCGACTGGTTGCGATGGTCGCAGCGCGTCATCGACCTGGCCGACGGCGACCCACTCAAGGGCAACTTCGTCATCGGGTCTCCGCTGGCGCTCGCGTTCGCGACGCGGGGACTCGGCCGGTATAGCCTGGGTCGCCCCGGTGGCCGCGACGACCTGCGGCGCGGCCTGGACATGGCGCGGCGCACCAATCCCCTCTCCTACGTCCAGGTCGCTACCTACGTCTACTTCGGAGGGATAGCGACCGGCGTGGTCAGGGCCGACGATTTGGCGATGCGCGAGGTCGAGGAAGCCATCCAGATCGCCGAGCGCTCCGGCCACGATTTCGTGTTGGCCCAAGCCCGGGAGGCGCTGGGTTTTGCGCTCGTGCATCGCGACACCGCCGCCGAACGCGACCGCGGGCGGGCGGTGCTGGCCGAGGTCGCCGAGATGTTCCGCCGCCAGGGACAACAGGGGTGCGATCTGTCCTTCGTCGAGCTCTACCTGGCACGGGAGACGGCCCGGCGCGGAGATCGCGACGACGCCATCCCGCTCATGCGCACCGCCGTCGACCACCTGGACCGCCGAGGACAGCTGCTGTGTGCGGGAATCCCGGCGACGGGTGTGCTGGTGGAGACGCTGCTCGATCGCGGGACCGACGGTGATCTGGCCGAAGCCGAGGCCGCGATCGAGCGGTTGGCCACCGTGCCAGTTACCGACGGCTTGGCTTGGCGCGACGTCTTGCTGTCACGGCTGCGGGCCCTGCTCGCCCGCGCGCACGGCGACGATGCCCACTACCGCGAACACCGCGACCGCTACCGCGACATGGCGAAAACGTTTGGCCTCGAGGGGCATATCGACTGGGCCGAGGCGATGCCATAACCGGCAGGCCCATCAGTAGTCGGTGACTCGAACTGCAGTAACCGGATACTGAGTGCCGCTCCGCGGCGCCGCCACACAATCAGCAAGGGGCTTGCTGGTAGGTGGACAGACATGTCGTACGTGATCGCTGCGCCGGAGTGGATGACCTCGGCGGCAACGGATTTGGCGAACATCGGCTCGAACCTGGGCGCGGCCAACCTGGCGGCGGCGCCCCGGACCGTCGCGGTGGTGCCGGCGGCTGCCGACGAGGTGTCAGCGGCGATCGCCTCGGTGTTTGCGAATCACGCCCAGGCCTTTCAGGGGCTCGCCGGCAAGGCGGCGGCCCTTAACGACGCGTTTGTGCAAACCCTCAGGAGCAATGGGGCCGCGTATGCACAGACCGAGGCCACCAGCGCCGCGTCCCTCTCGTCCCTGTGGCCACTGCTGCCGCCCGGGATTCTGAACGACCTGCTCACGGCGCGGACCTATGTCGCACTGCTTTTCATCGTGAGCCTCGTCGTCGGCTATGTCGCGGCCGCCGTGCTGTTCGCCGCCATCCTCGAAATCCTGACCAACCCGGGACAGGCGATCCCGGCGATATTGGCAGCGATGGGGCTCTAGGAGGTCACAGACATGTCGTACGTGATCGCGGCGCCGGAGTGGATGACTTCGGCCGCAACGGATTTGGCGAACATCGGCGCGAACCTGAGCGCGGCCAACCTGGCGGCGGCCACGCCGACCACGGCGCTGCTGGCCGCCGGCGAGGACGAGGTGTCGGCGGCGATCACGGCGCTGTTCTCCGCCCAGGGCCAAAGCTTTCAGGCGCTGGGCACGCAGGCGGCGGCGTTTCACGAGCAGTTTGTCGCGGCGCTGGCCTCGGGTGCGCGATCCTATGCCGGCGCGGAGGCGACCAACGTTGCGGCGTTGGCGGCAAATCCGGCGCAGGCGGTGGGGCAGGATCTGCTCAACGCGATCAACGCGCCCGTTCAGGCGGCGACCGGGCGCCCGCTGATCGGCAACGGCGCCAACGGGGCCCCGGGAACCGGACAAAATGGGGCGCCCGGCGGGTGGTTGCTGGGCAACGGCGGGGCCGGCGGCTCCGGCGCCCCCGGCCAGGCCGGCGGCAACGGCGGCGCCTCGGGGCTGCTGGGCTACGGCGGGGCCGGCGGGGCGGGCGGTCCGGGCACCGCGACCATGGCGGGCGGGGCCGGCGGGGCCGGCGGTAATTCCGGCGACCCGTTGCTGGGCTACGGCGGGGCGGGCGGCGCGGGCGGATTCAACGCGTTCGGGGCCGGCGGGGCCGGCGGGCACGGCGGCAACGGGGGCCTGTTGTTGAGCGCGGGCGGGGCCGGCGGGCCCGGCGGATTCGGCCACACCGCCGGGGGCGCCGGAGGCGCCGGCGGCAGCGGCGGGCTGCTCAGCGGGTTCTTGAGTCCCGCCGGAGCAGCCGGCGGGGCCGGTGGATTCAGCGATGCCGGCACCGGCGGCACCGGCGGAGCCGGCGGCACCAGCCTGCTTTTCGGCCCCGGCGGAGCCGGGGGCGCCGGCGGATCGAGCCAAACCGGCGCAGGCGGGATGGGCGGGGCCGGCGGGAACGCCAATGGGTGGGGCGACGGCGGAGCCGGCGGGGCCGGCGGGGCCAGCCAAACGGGGGTCGGCGGGGCCGGCGGGCACGGCGGCACCGCCTACCTGCTCGATGGCGGCGTCGGGGGTGCCGGCGGTGCCGGCGGCGCGCACGGCGGGAACGGCGGGGCCGGCGGCAACAGCGGCTTCGATCCCGGCGGGGCGGGCGGTGCCGGTGGGGCCAGCGTCCTCGGCGCCGGCGGGGACGGCGGCAACGGCGGCAGGGCCGGGCTGATCGGCAACGCCGGCGCCGGCGGCGCCGGCGGATCGAGCCTGAGTGGCGCCGGCGGTGCGGGCGGGACCGGCGGCGACGCCCTGCTGATCGGCAATGGCGGCAACGGCGGCAACGGCGGAACCGGCACGGCTGTGGGGGTCACCGGCGCCGGCGGCACCGGCGGGGTCGTGCTTGGCGTCGATGGCTTCAACGCTCCCGCAAGCACGGGTCCCCTTGCGCCGCTGCACAACCTGCAGCAGCAGGTGCTCCATGCGATCGATGCGCCCGTCCAGGCAGTAACCGGGCGCCCCCTGTTCGCCAACGGTGCCAACGGGGCCCCGGGCACCGGGCAGCCCGGCGCGCCCGGCGGGTGGCTGCTCGGCAGCGGCGGCGAGGGCGGTTCGGGCGGGCCTGGCCTTACCGGTGGCGCCGGCGGGGCCGGCGGGCTGATCGGTTCCGCCGGCAACGGCGGGGCCGGCGGAAACTCATCGACCGGCAACGCCGGGGCCGGCGGCGTCGGCGGGACCGCCATGTTCGACCATGGCGGCGTCGGCGGCAACGGCGGGCTCACCACGGCGCCGGGCGCATTCGGCGGGGCCGGCGGGGCCGGCGGGCCCAGCGGACTGGTCTCCTACGGCGGGATCGGCGGGTCCGGCGGGGCCGCGCTGGGCGCCGGCGGCACCGGCGGGGCCGGCGGGGACGGCGGGACCGGGGGTCTCGTCGGCGGGCTGATCACCGGCGGTCAGGGCGGACTCGGTGGGATCGGCGGATACGGCACCCTCGCCGGGGGCGCCGGCGGGACCGGTGGCAACAGCCCGCTCTTCGGCTGTGGCGGCGCCGGCGGGGACGGCGGGGCCAGCGCGGCCGGCGCCGGCGGGGCCGGCGGGAGCGGCGGCAACGCGGGCCTGCTGCAGGGCGCCGGTGGGGACGGCGGGGACGGCGGGTTCGGGGCCGCCGGCGGCGGACACGGCGGGGCGGGCGGCAACGCGGTGCTGATCGCCAACGGCGGCGGTTCCGGCGGTGCCGGCGGAGCCAGCTCGACCGGCACCGGCGGGGCCGGCGGGAACGGCGGCAACGCCGGTCAGTTCTGGGGGCCCGGCGGGAACGGCGGGGCCGGCGGATTCAGCTCAACCGGCACCGGCGGGGCCGGCGGGACCGGCGGCGTGGGCGGCAGCCCACTGCTGGGCACCGGCGGCGCCGGCGGCGCGGGCGGCGCCGGCGCGGCGGCCGGCGGCAACGGCGGCAACGGCGGCAACGCCGGCCTGCTCGGCGCCGGCGGCAACGGCGGCAACGGCGGGCTGGGCACGAGCGCCTCCGGCACCGGCGGCGCCGGCGGGCTGCTGTTCGGCCCCAACGGCTTGAACGGCTTGCCCTAACCGCACATCGCGTCGGCCCAGGCGATGTGCCCTTGGAAGCCAAGCGATTTCGCCATCGCGCGATACCGACTCACCAAGCCCCGGTAGGCGACATCGTCGTCGCGCGCACGGGCCAGCAGCGCCCGCAGCCGCAGCAGCCAGATGTCGCGTATCGCCAGACCCTCGTCGGCCGGGGCGGCCGCCAACCGCTCGATCGCGGCCTCGGCTTCCGCTAAGTCAGCTTCTAGGTCCGACCCGCCCTCCAGCAGGGTCTGCACCAGAACACCCGTCGCAACAACGTTGTGTGCCAGGAGCCGTCCCTCTCGGAACAGGTGGTCGGCGGCGGTGCGCATCAGATCTATCGCCTCACCGCGATCTCCACGGCGGGCCCTCTCCCGAGCCGTGTAAACGTTGATGAGCGGCAACTCGCACTGGTTGTATCCCCGGCGCACGAACACGTCGCGGACCTCGGCCAGGAGCCCGCCTCCGCGGTCGCGCTCCGCAGCGGTGCGGCGATGCACCAGCGCAATGCCCTGCGTCAACCGGGCGACGGCCAACGCGAAATCGTCGCCCGAGCGCTCGGCGAGCGACAAGACATTCTCGATCTCACGCATGGCCGAATCGTCGGGCCCCAGCACGCCAAAGGGTATTGCCGAGTAGATCATGGTGGCGGCCCTGACGTACGACACGGGATCGATGCGGGGGGCCAGGGCTAGGGCCTGCCGCTGGTCATCTCGCCATCCGGGGCGACCCAGACACCAACGGGCAGTAGCCCGCGTCGTCAAGGCGAACGCCAGCGGAGACCCGGCAATGAAGTTGCCTTTAGCCGGGTCACCTTCGGCGAGGTCGATGACTCGCTGTGACCACCGCAGCACGTCATACCATTCGCCGCCTTCCAGCTTGGCGTAGATCGGTATGAAGGACAGCCCCACCGTCAGGGTCACCTCTCCGACCGACTCGATGAGGGCCATCACCTCGGACGCCAGCCGCGACGCCTCGCGCAGCCGGTCCTCGTGCACGCGATAAATCACCAGCCCCGCCGTGCCGATGGCCAGCGACGGCTTGTCCCCGGCGGCGGTGCACAGCTCGCGCAGTTCATCAAACCGGGCCTCGGCCCCGCTCGTGTGCGCTCGCGAGGAGGTTCCGCACAACATGGTGCGCGGGGCGATGCGCATCGCCGTCCGGTTGGGGTCCTCGGCGGGCAGCGCGTCGGCGATCCTTCCGGCGCGCTCCCAACTCAGTCGCGCGGCGTTGATGTCGCGGTTGGTCGCCCAGGTTGCGGCGCGCATGTGCCAGCCGTAGGCGAGGTGCAGGTCTCCGGCGGCCTCCAGATGCTGGGCCATCAAGGCCGCGTTCTGCTCGGCCGCCGCCGGGTCACGCGTCTCGATGGCCGCCGCGACGCGCCTGTGCAACTCGGCGCGATCCGATTTGAGCTGTGATTCGTAGGCCACCGCGCGGATCAACGGGTGGCGGAAGGCGTATTCGGCGGTCGGGGCGAACCGCACCCGATCGATCAGCTCCGCGTCCAGCGGCTCGTCGAGCGGCGCGTCGATGCCCAGCGCGGCAAGCAACTCCGTACCGAAACGGGCGCCGATCACCGACGCGGCGTTCAAGGTCCGCTTGGCGTCGGTGCTCAGGCGGTCGATCCGCGCCTCGATGGCCGCCTGCACGGTGGCCGGCACACTCACCTCGGCGACTTCGGCCCGGCGCACGTAGGCACCGTGCTCACCGGCCAGCACCCCGCGCTGGGCCAATTCGCGCACCATCTCCTCGGCGAAAAATGGATTCCCGGCGGCCCGTTCGGCGATGCTCGCCGCGAGCTCGCCGACCGAAGGATCCGAGCCCAGCAGCTGATCGATCAGCGTCGCGGTGTCCGAATCACCCAGTGGCGCAAGTTTAATCGTCTCCACGCCGTCCACCCGCGTCAACGCTCCGTGGTACTCGGGGCGGGCGGTGATCAGCACCAGCGACGAGGTCTGCGGGATGACCGTGAGGAACGCGGCCAGCATCGACTCGCTGGCCGCATCGATCCACTGGACGTCCTCGACCACGAACAGCGCCGGTCGGGTGCTGGCGAGCGACGCGGCGTTGATCAGTGCGGCCAACCGGCGCCGCCGCGCATCCGGGTCGATCTTCGGCAGCGCCGCGCCGGAATCGGCGATGCCCAGCAGGTCGTCGAGCAGCAGCAGATCCTGCGGGTCGGCATGCGGGATTTGTTCGCGCACCCGAGCGCGGGCGGCTTCGCCGTCGAGCTCGGCCACGCCGATGCGCACGCGCAGCAGCTGAGCCACCACGCGGAAGGCGACGTCACCGGCGTGGGATTCGCAGAAGGCCCAAGACACCTCGACGCCGCGGCCGGCCGCCAGGGTCGCCGTCTCCCGGGCCGTCCGGCTCTTGCCGATGCCCGGCGGCCCCACCACACCCACCACGCCACCGCGGCCATCGATCGCGCGGTCCACCGCGGCTGCCAACGCGGCCATCTCCCAGTCGCGACCGACCACGCTCACCTCGGAGCGCCCCACGAGGCCGTCGCGCGGGCCGATCCCCACCAGCCGGCGCGCACACACCGGGTCGTCGCGGCCCTTGATGCGCACCCACTCCGCTCCACCCAACATCACCGCATGCTCAACCAGCCGCGCGGTGGACTCCGACAACATCACCGCGCCCGGCGGGGCCACCGATTCCATCCGCTGGGCAAACCCCACCTGCTCACCGATCGCTCCATAGCCCAGCGACCGCGACCCGATCTCACCCGCGATCACCCGACCCGAATTCAGGCCCACCCGCAACCGCAGCGTCACACCATCGCGGCGAGCCACCTCCCCCGCCAGCCGCTGCGTCTCCTCCTGGATGGCCAGCGCAGCCACGCATGCCCGAAAAGCATGATCCTCCAACGCCATCGGGGCACCGAAAATCGCCATCACCCCGTCGCCGGTGTACTCCACCCGCCCCCCGCCAAAGCGCCGCGCCACCGAGGCCGCGCACTCCACCAGCCCGGTCATGATCTCCCGATACCGCTCCATCTCCAACGCGGCCGCAAGATCCATCGAGCGCACCACATCGGCGAACAGCACCGTCACCTGCTTGTACTCAGCCGCAGCGCCCGAAGCGGCGACCGGCGAGCCGCACTGGTTACAGAATTTCGAAGCCGGCGGCAGTTGGATGCCGCAGGCGGCGCACGCCGATCCCGACACCGTCATGGGGACACCACCCATCCGCGGTTCGATCCCCCGATCCGCCAAGGATATGGTGAGCTGCGTGGCCGGCGCCAACCACGTCGTCTTGATTCACGGCTCGTGGAGCCGGGGGGAGCAGTTGGCGCCGGCCCGCGCCGCGTTCGAACAGCTTGGGTACACCGCGCACACGCCGACGTTGCGCCATCACGAACTGCCCACTGGCGAGTGCGCGGCGAGAGTCGCCGCGCTGAGCCTGCGCGACTACACCGACGACCTGGTGGAGTTGGTGTCTTCGCTGGGCTCCGCGCCGCTTTTGGTCGGCCACTCGATGGGCGGGCTGCTGGCGCAGCTGGTCGCCGCCCGCACCCGCCACGCCGGCGTGGTGGCCGCGTGCCCCGCCCCGGCGGCCGGCATCCTGGGCGCCACGCGCACGAGCGTGCGCGCCTTCCTGCCGCACGTGTTGCGGCCGCGTTCCTGGACCAAGCCGTGGCGTCCGCCGACGTTCGGGCAGTTTCGGCGCTGGTGCGCCGCCAACCAGAGCGGGGACGTCGCCCGCGAGATATACGACGGACTGGTTGCCGAGTCCGGGCGCTATCTCTGGGAGTTACTGCTCGGGCCGGCTAGGCTTTCGAAGGCCGCTGCCGTCGACTTCGCGGCGGTCACCACCCCCGTGCTGGTGATCGGTGCCGAGTGCGACCGCGTCGTGTCGTCGGCGATCGTGCGCCGGACCGCGGCCAAATACCGCTACGGCACCCACGTCGAGATCCCGGGTTCCGACCACATGGTCTTTTCCGGGGCGGCGCTGCCCGTCACCATGGGCCACATCGAAGACTGGATCGCCAGAAATCAGGCCGCGGACGTCACCCGGTAGACGTCGTAGACTCCCTCGACATTGCGCACCACGTTGAGCAGGTGCCCGAGGTGTTTGGGATCGCCCATCTCGAAGGTGAACCGGCTGATCGCCACCCGGTCCCCCGACGTCGTGACCGACGCCGACAGGATGTTGACCTTCTCGTCGGCGAGCACCCGGGTGATGTCCGACAGCAGCCGGTGGCGGTCGAGGGCCTCGACCTGAATGGCCACCAGAAACACCGACGACGCCGACGGCGCCCACAGCACCTCGATGATGCGCTCCGACTGTTGTTGCAGCGACGCGGCATTCGTGCAGTCGGTGCGGTGCACGCTCACGCCACCGCCGCGGGTGACGAAGCCCATGATCTGGTCGCCGGGCACGGGTGTGCAGCACTTGGCCAGCTTGGTCAGCACGCCGGGCGCGCCGGGAACCGAGACCCCGACGTCGTCGCTGCTGCGCGGGCGGCGCAGCATGGTGGTCGGTGTGGAGCGCTCGGCCAGTTCCTCCTCGGCCTGGTCGATGCCGCCGAGCTCGGCCAGCAGCCGCTGCACGGCGTGCTTGGCCGAGACGTGGCCCTCACCGATCGCGGTGTAGAGCGCGGACACATCGGTGTAGTGCAGCTCGCGCGCCACCGCGGCCATCGACTCGCCATTGACCAAGCGCTGCAACGGAAGTCCGCCGCGGCGCACCTCGCGCGCCATCGCCTCCTTGCCGGCCTCCAGCGCCTCCTCGCGGCGCTCCTTGGCGAACCACTGGCGGATCTTGGTCTTGGCGCGCGGCGACACCACGAACTGCTGCCAGTCGCGCGACGGCCCGGCGTTGGGCGCCTTGGACGTGAAAACCTCGACGACTTCGCCGTTTTCCAGCTTGCGCTCCAGCGCCACCAGCCGGCCGTTGACCCGCGCGCCGATGCAGCGGTGGCCGACCTCGGTGTGCACCGCGTAGGCGAAGTCGATGGGTGTCGATCCGGTCGGCAGGGTGATGACGTCGCCCTTGGGGGTGAACACGAAGATCTCCTGGACCGCAAGGTCATAGCGCAGCGACTCGAGGAACTCGCCGGGGTCGGCGGCCTCCCGTTGCCAGTCCAGCAGCTGGCGCATCCAGGCCATGTCGTCGATCTCGGCGGCCGCGTGCGGGTGCGGAAGGCCGTTGCGGCCCTTGGCTTCCTTGTAGCGCCAGTGCGCGGCGATGCCGTACTCGGCGGTGCGGTGCATGTCGCGGGTGCGGATCTGCACCTCCAGCGGCTTGCCCTCCGGCCCGACCACGGTGGTGTGCAGCGACTGGTACACGCCGTAGCGGGGCTGGGCGATGTAGTCCTTGAACCGGCCCGCCATCGGCTGCCACAGCGAATGCACCACGCCCACAGCGGCATAGCAGTCGCGGATCTCGTCGCACAGGATGCGGATACCGACCAGGTCGTGGATGTCGTCGAAGTCGCGGCCCTTGACGATCATCTTCTGATAGATCGACCAGTAGTGCTTGGGGCGCCCCTCCACCACGGCCTTGATCTTGGAGGCGCCCAGCGTGTTGACGATCTCGGTGCGCACCTTGGCCAAGTAGGTGTCGCGCGACGGCGCGCGCCCGGCCACCAGCCGCACGATCTCCTCGTACTTCTTCGGGTGCAGGATCGCGAACGACAGGTCCTCCAGCTCCCACTTGACGCTGGCCATGCCCAGCCGATGCGCAAGGGGCGCAATGACTTCCAGCGTCTCGCGGGCCTTGCGGGCCTGTTTCTCGGGCGGCAGGAAGCGCATGGTGCGCATGTTGTGCAGCCGGTCGGCGACCTTGATCACCAGCACCCGGGGGTCGCGGGCCATGGCGGTGATCATCTTGCGGATGGTCTCGCCCTCGGCGGCGCTGCCCAGCACCACCCGGTCCAGCTTGGTCACGCCGTCGACGAGATGGCCCACCTCCTCGCCGAACTCCTCGGACAGGGCCTCCAGCGTGTAGCCGGTGTCCTCCACGGTGTCGTGCAGCAGCGCCGCCACCAAAGTGGTGGTGTCCATGCCCAATTCGGCCAGGATGTTGGCGACGGCCAGCGGGTGGGTGATGTACGGGTCGCCGGAATGGCGCAACTGGGTGGCGTGGCGCTCGTCGGCGACCTCGAAGGCCCGCTGCAGCATCGACAGGTTTGCCTTGGGATAGATCTCCCGGTGCACCGCCACCAGCGGCTCGAGGACGGGATTGAGCGCGCTGCGCTGGGCGGTCATCCGGCGCGCCAGCCGCGCCCGGACCCGGCGCGAGGCGCTGCTGGAGGTCTTCAGCGTCTCGATCGGCTCGGTGACCGCCGGCGCGTCGGCGACTTTCGTGGGCGCGTCGAGGGCTTGCGCCGCGCTCTTGTCGTCCGCCACGTTGGTCACCTCCGACCTCGAGGATATCGCTTAAGTCCCATTGCCCCACTCTCCTCAGCTGTGCAGGGGCCCGCTTCACGGCGCGCATCGCCGTATCGACAACAGGCCCGTCGGCCGCGCTGAGGTGAGCGCGTTTCCGCTAATCCTGGTCGAGATTACGCAGCAGTTCGGGAATCTCACGGCGCTGATGCGCCGATGCGTAAAACATCGATGTGGTCGCTGCGCTCCACGTACAGGACCGTATATGGGAAGCGCCCCAGCGCTCTTCCGCGTAGCCCGGGAATATCGAGTTCGTAGCCATAGCGGGGCGAACCGATACCAGGGTGCTGTCCAATGAGGCGGTAGGAGGCCTGCAGGGCGTCGATCAGGTCTGACGCGACTTGCGCCGACCCTTCGTCGAGGTAGTAGTCGATCGCGTTCTCGACATCTTGGATCGCTCGATCACGAGGGATGACCGGCTTGATCGTCATCCGGTGCGTCGTTGCCGGACGCGGGCGCGCAGCCGATCGAAGTGGGCTTCATCGGCGTGCTCGGCTGGTGCGGACGCCGCGCCCTCAAGGATCAGACTTCGGAGCATCGCGCGGTCCTGCTCCTTGCGGATCAACTCGCGGATGTACTCGCTGCTGGTGCCATACCCACGCTGGCCAACCTGCTGTTCCACGAACGCCTTGAGCGAGTCGGGTAGTGAAATATTCATGGTACCCATTGGGGAATATTAGTAAGCTATGACAAAATTTGTCAAAATCGCTTGACCGCGGATATCAGGCCCGAGTCAGGCTGTGCACCGGCAACGGCGCCACCGCCTGCCGCCCGCCCAGGCCGTCGAGTTCCATCACCACCGCCGCCGCGGTCACGTCGGCCCCGGCGCGCCGCAGCAGCCGCGCCGCCGCGGCCAGGGTGCCGCCGGTGGCCAGCACGTCGTCGATGATCACCACCGTGCGGCCGCGCAGGTCGATGCCGTCGGCGGGGATCTCCAGGGTGGCGCTGCCGTACTCCAGGTCGTAGCTCTCGGCCAGCACCGGCGGGGGCAGCTTGCCGCTCTTACGGACGGCCAGCACGCCGGTGCCCAGCCGGGCGGCGACGGCCGCGGCCACCAGGAAGCCGCGGGAGTCGATGCCGGCCACCAGGTCGGCGCCAAAGGCCACCTCGGCCAAAGCGTCGGTCACCGCCACCATCCCGCGCCGGTCAGCGAACACCGGCGTCAGGTCCTTGAACTGGACGCCGGGCTTGGGGAAGTCGGCAACCTTGCGCGTCAGCGCTTCGATCAGGTCGGCCACCGTCACTCGACCAGCGCCCATCGGTCCATGTTCCAGCCCGCGCCCCACCGGGTCGGATTCGTGCCCACGGCGTACATCTTCTTCGACACCAGCAGCGTGCGCTGCTGCCGGTACAGCGGCAGGGTCGGCATGTCGCCCCACAGGATCGGGGCCGCCTGCCCGAGCAGCCGCACCCGCTCGGCGGGGTCGGCCGACACCGCCAGCGCGCCGATCGCGCCGTCGACCTGGGGATTCGAGTAGCCGGACAGGTTGTTGCCGTTGCCGGTGTGCAGGGCGTAGGCGTCCATCGCCGACGACCCGGTCGACCCGCTGCCGGTGGCCCCGCCGGTGCTGGCCACCAGCACGTCGATCTTCTGCTCGCGCAGCGCCTGCGGCCCCGAGGTGTCCAGCGGCACGCTGGCGACGGTGATCCCGGCCGCGGCGCAGGACTTGGTGATGTCCCCGACGGTCACCGCCAGCCGCGCGTTGGGCCCCTGGTAGCCGATCCGCACGGTCTGCGGCGCGCCACCCAGCGCGTCGCGGGCGGCGGCGGGGTCGGCCTTGGCAAACGGGGCGGCCTCGGCGGCGCCCTCACCGGCGGCGATGGCGTCGTCGGTGGCCGGCTGCAGCCGGGAGTTGGCGATCGGCACCCCGGCGTCGTGCGCGATCGTGGCGCGCGGCGTGCACAGCGCGAACGCGTGCCGGGCCTTGGGCTGCGCCATCGGGCCCTGCGGCGCGAAGATCAGCTGCTCGATCCCGTCCGACGGCGCCTCGCTGCGCTCGTAGTTGTCCGGGGGGGCCAGCGCCCCGGCCGAACCGGTGGCGGCGTCGACGACGTCGACGCTGCGGTTGTTGACCCGGTCCTGGATGTCGGGGCCCTGCGGCCACACCGTGATCCGCTTGGTGATCGCCTTCGGGCCCCACCACCGGTCGTTGGCGACGAGCACCACCGCGCCGCCGTCGAGGACCCGTTCGATCCGGTAGGGGCCCGACGACGGGAACCGCTTGAGGTCCAGCCCGGGCTTGAGGTCCCACATGGTGTTCCACAGCTTGGCGATCTGCTCCACCACCCGGCCGTTGTTGCTCAGCAGCGCCGCGGTCACGTCGACGTTCAGCTGATCGGCGATGACGTGCGACGGCATCATCGAGGTCGCGGTGAACAGCTGGTTGTAGTCGACGACGCCGCGGTCCGGGACGAAGGACACCCGCGCCTTCTTCTGGCCCGGGATGCACTCGACGTTGGCGATGTCGATGTAGCCGGCCTGGGTGGCGGCTTCGAAGCCGGGAAACCGCCCGGACTGCGCGGCCCAGGTCAGGACGAGGTCGTCGCAGGTCACCGGCTTGCCGTCGCTGTAGACGGCGTTGTCGGCGATCTGGTAGTCGAGGACCAGCGGCGAGCCGCCCACCACCGAGACCGTGCCGAAGTCGCGGTCGGCGACCACCTGTCCGTCGGGACCGTGGTAGCCGAAGCCGGTGAGCGTGCGGGCGAACGCCTGCGCGCCGGCCGACGCGGCGCCGACGACGGTGTTGGTGTTATAGGTGGCCAGCGGGCCGTCGACCACGTAGTCGATCTGCGCGGCGGCGCTGCCGGAGCACCCGCTGAGCGCCGAAACGAACGCCGCCACCAGCAGCCCGGCCATCCCAAGCCGACACCAGCTGGCCATGTGGGCTACCTCCGGCCGGCGTTTCGCTTGCCGGTCGGGCGGCGGGTCCCGGTGGGGCGCACCGGGCGCGCGCCCGGCGCCGGCTTGCTCGGAGCTGGCTTGGCGGGCGCCTGCGCGACGGCTTCGGTGTCGCTGGTGTCGGTGACCTCGGCGGGCTCCTCGGCCGGCTCGGCCTGCGCACCCGGCTTGCGCCGCTTGGCCACCCGCCGGGTGTGGGTGCGCACCAGCTCCGTGCGTTCGCGCAGGGTGACCAGCAGCGGGGTGGCGAAGAAGATCGACGAGTAGGTGCCGACCAGGATGCCGACCAGCTGCACCAGCGCCAGGTCCTTCAGCGTGCCGACGCCGAGCAGCCAGACCGCCACCACCATCAGCGCCAGCACCGGCAGCACCCCGATCAGGCTGGTGTTGATCGAGCGCATGAACGTCTGGTTGATCGCCAGGTTGGCCTGCTCGGCGAAGGTGCGCCGCGCGGTGTGCTGGAACCCGTGGGTGTTCTCCTCGACCTTGTCGAAGACGATCACGGTGTCGTAGAGGGAGAACCCGAGGATCGTCAGCCAGCCGATGACGGTGGCCGGGGTGACCTCGAAGCCCACCAGTGAATACACGCCGGCGGTGACGGCCAGGTCGAAACACATCGTCGTCAGCGCGGAGATCGCCATGTAGCGCTCGTAGCGCACGGTGATGTACAGGCTGACCAGCGCCACGAACACCCCCAGCGCGATCAGCGCCTTGTCGGTGATCTGGCCGCCCCAGGTCGACGACACCGCCGAGTCGCTGATCGCCTGCTTGCTGGGCTTGCCGTCGTTGCCCTTGGGCTGGAACGCGTCGAACAGCGCGTTGCGCAGCTTGGTGGTCTGGTCGTTGGTCAGCGTCTCGGAGCGGATCTGGACCGTCGCCGCGGCCCCGCTGCCCACGATCACCACCGATTCGGGGTCGCTGCCCAGGGTCTTGCGGAACACGTCGGAAACCGCTGCCACCGTTGCCGTACCGCGCGGCATGGACACCGTCGTGCCGCCCTTGAAGTCGATCCCGAAGGTGAAGCCGCGCACGATGATGCTGACGATCGCGATCGCGACGATCGCGCCGCTGATCCCGTACCACAGCCGCCGGCGCCCGACGACCTCGAACGCGCCGGTGCCGGTGTAGAGCCGGGAGATGAAGTTGTGGTGCGGCAGCCCAGTGCCGTCGGGCAGCGCGGGGGCCTCGGCGGCGTCCGGGCTGGCTTCGGTGATTTCGGTGGCCTGGGTGGCGTCGGAGTCGGCCATGCGCTATCTCCGTCCCGTCTTCGCATCGGCGGCCAGGCGTTCGCGCGCGACCCGCTGCACGGCGCCCAGGCCGTTGTAGGCCGGCTTGGCCAGCGTCGGGGACTTCGACGCCAGGTACACCAGCGGCCAGGTCACCAGGAACACCACCACCAGGTCGAGGATCGTGGTCAGGCCCAGGGTGAAGGCGAACCCCTTCACCTGGCCGATCGCCAGGAAGTACAGCACGGCGGCGGCCAGGAAGGTGACGGCGTTACCCGACACGACCGTCTTGCGGGCCCGCACCCAGCCGCGTGGCACCGCCGACCGGAACGAACGGCCTTCGCGGATCTCGTCTTTGATGCGTTCGAAGAACACCACGAACGAGTCCGCGGTGGTGCCGATTCCGATGATCAGACCCGCGATGCCCGCCAGGTCCAGGGTGTAGTTGATGTAGCGGCCCAACAGCACCAGGATCGCGAAAACCATTGCGCCCGAAGCGGCCAACGACAAAGCCGTGAGCAAGCCCAACACCCGGTAGTAGAGCAACGAGTACAGCAACACCAGCACCAGGCCGATCCCGCCGGCCAGCAGCCCGGCCCGCAGCGAGGTCAATCCCAGTGTCGCCGAGACGGTTTGGGCCTCCGAGGACTCGAAGGACAGCGGCAGCGAGCCGTACTTCAGCACGTTGGCGAGCTGGCGCGCGGACGACGCGGTGAACGGCGGGTCACCACCGGTGATCTGGGTGCGGCCGCCGGGGATGGCCTCCTGGATCATCGGGGCGCTGACCACCTGCGAGTCAAGGGTGAACGCGGTCTGGGTGCCGACGTGGGCGGCGGTGAAGTCGGCCCACGTGTTCGCGGCTCCCGGCTTGAACTGCAGGTCGACGACGTAGCCGATGCCGTGCTGGTTCATGCCCGAGGTGGCGTTGGCGATCTGGTCGCCGCTGATGATCGACGGGCCGAGCAGGTAGGCGACCTTGTGGTCGGTCGAGCAGGTCACCAGCGGCTGCGCCGGGTCGTCGTTGCCGGACAGGATGTCGTCCTCGCCGCAGTGGACGGTCTCCCACCGGATGGCGACCATCTGGATGTAGGGGTTGGTGCTCTGCCGGAATTCCTTCATCGCCGCGATGCGGTCGGCGAGGTCCTTGCGCGGGTCCGGGGGCCCGGGCGCCGGCGGCGGGGGCTGGTTGCCCGGCGGCGGCTGGTTGCCCGGCGGCGGGGGCGCGGGGCTGGGGCTGGGCGGCGGGTCCTGCGGATACGGGCGCGGCTGGGCCGGCGGCGCACCCGGTGCGGGTGGCGCGGGCGGCGCGGGCGCCCCGGCGGGCGGCTGACCGGGCGCGGGCGGCGCGGGCGCCCCGGCCGGCGGCTGACCGGGCGGCGGCGCCTGCGGCGGGGTCTTGGGCTGGGCGGCCTGCGTCGGCACCGAGTTGAGCACCGGCCGGATGTACAGCCGCGCGGTCTGCCCCAGGTTGCGGGCCTCGTTGCCGTCGTTTCCGGGCACCGTGATGACCAGGTTGTCGCCGTCGACCACGACCTCCGAGCCCGAAACGCCCAGCCCGTTGACGCGCGCGCTGATGATCTGCTGCGCCTGCGCCAGGGCCTCGCGGCTGGGGCGCGAACCGTCGGGGGTGCGGGCGGTCAGCGTGACGCGGGTGCCGCCCTGCAGGTCGATGCCGAGCTTGGGCGCGGCCCGCTTGTCGCCGGTGAGAAACACCAGCAGGTAGGAGCCGATCAGCAGCAACAGGAAAACCGACAGGTAGCGGGCAGGGTGCACGGGCGCCGAAGACGATGCCACGTTTCCTCGTATCTCCTCGAATATCCCTGGGATCGGTGTTATCCCCGACAGAGCCTAGTGTCGGTCCGGGTCGGTGAGTCCCTCGGACTCTTCCAAGTCGTCGGCGCCGTCGTCCTCGACGTACTCGTCGGGCAGGATCTTGTCGCGCACGGCGAGCTTCAGCCACGTCGTCACCACACCGTCCGCGATCTCCAGCTCGACGTTGTCGTCGGTGATCGCGACGATGGTGCCCTCCATCCCCGACGTCGTGTGCACCCGGTCCCCGGGCCGCAGCGACTCGTGCAGGTCGATGGTCGCCTGCATCGCGCGCCGCTGGCGACGCGAGGCGAAGTACATGAAGCCGCCCATGATGAGCAGGAACGGCAAGAACAAGACCAAACTCTCCATAGCGGCCAGTGTGCCAGCACCGCAGGCCGCGACCGACCGGCCCCGCTGGCCAGTAGGCTTTTAACTGCGGTGTGACAGGCGCGCCGCGGTGAGGAGGACGTCGTGGCCAGCCTCGAGCAGAGTCGCCAGCTGGTCACCGAAATCCCCGGTCCCACATCGCTGGAACTCGACAAACGCCGGGCCGGGGCGGTCTCCGGCGGCGTGAACGTCTCCCTGCCCGTGTTCGTGGCGCGCGCCGGCGGCGGCATCGTCGAGGACGTCGACGGCAATCGGCTCATCGACCTGGGGTCCGGCATCGCCGTCACCACGATCGGCAATTCCTCGCCCAGGGTGGTGGACGCGGTGCGCGCGCAGGTCGACGACTTCACCCACACCTGCTTCATGGTGACGCCCTACGAGGAGTACGTCGCCGTCGCCGAGGAGCTCAACCGGATCACCCCCGGCTCCGGCGAGAAGCGCTCGGTGCTGTTCAACTCCGGCGCCGAGGCGGTCGAGAACGCCGTCAAGGTCGCCCGCGCCTACACCCGCAAGCCCGCCGTGGTCGCGTTCAACCACGCCTACCACGGGCGCACCAACCTGGCGATGGCGCTGACCGCCAAGTCGATGCCCTACAAGAGCGGCTTCGGCCCGTTCGCGCCGGAGGTCTACCGCGCGCCGCTGTCCTACCCCTACCGCGACGGCCTGGTCGACAAGGAGCTGGCCACCGACGGCGAGAAGGCCGCCGCGCGGGCCATTCGGGTCATCGAGAGCCAGGTCGGCGCCGACAGCCTGGCCGCCCTCGTCGTCGAGCCGATCCAGGGCGAGGGCGGGTTCATCGTTCCGGCCGAAGGCTTCCTGCCCGCGCTGCTCGACTGGTGCCGCCGCAACGGCGTGGTGTTCGTCGCCGACGAGGTGCAGACCGGGTTCGCGCGCACCGGCGCGATGTTCGCGTGCGAACACGAGGGTCTCGAGCCGGATCTGATCTGCACCGCCAAGGGCATCGCCGACGGGCTGCCGCTGTCGGCGGTCACCGGCCGCGCCGACATGATGGACGCCCCCCACGTCGGCGGCCTGGGCGGCACCTTCGGCGGTAACCCCGTCGCGTGCGCCGCGGCGCTGGCCACCATCGCCACCATCGAGAGCGACGGCCTGATCGAGCGGGCGCGGCAGATCGAACGGGTGCTGACCGAGCGGCTGACCCGGCTGCAGGCCGCCGACGACCGGGTCGGCGACGTGCGCGGCCGCGGCGCCATGATCGCCATCGAGCTGGTCAAGAGCGGGACGGCCGACCCGGACGCCGAGCTGACCGAGGCGCTGTCCCGGGCCGCCCACGCCGCCGGGGTCATCGTGTTGACGTGCGGCATGTTCGGCAACATCATCCGGCTGCTGCCCCCGCTGACCATCAGCGACGAGCTGCTCGTCGAGGGCGTCGACGTGCTGACGGGGTTGCTCGCCGAGCTCTGACCGTGGGTGCTGTCGCACAAGCGGCGGGCCGCGCCGAACGTGCTCTCAGGGCGGATTTTGGCCAATTTTTCGCCGATTTTTCGCCCTCACGGCACGCTCGGCGACGGGCGCTGCGCCAATTGCGCCCCTGCCTTGGACCCCGGTGGTCGATCTCACAACGACTCGCCGCCGGCGCGTCATTGAGGAATACCGTTAGTTTCGCTAACGTTCTAGGGGTCAGCGCAGCGTCGCGCAATCAGATTCTTTCTCTTCGTTATTAAGAGGCACTGTTATGTCGAAAGCCACTGTTGACCCGCGGCTGGAGCGCCGCATCGAAGAACTCACCGCCACCGACCCGCAGTTCGCCGCCGCCGCCCCGAGCCCGACGGTCGTCGCGGCCCTCGAAGCGCCGGGCCTGCAACTGCCGCAGGTGATCCGGACCGTGCTCGAGGGTTACGCCGACCGGCCGGCCCTGGGCCAGCGCGCCGTCGAATTCGTCAAGGACCCCCAGACCGGGCGCACCTCGGCCGAGCTGCTCCCCCGCTACGAGACCATCACCTACCGCGAGCTCGGCGACCGGATCGACGCGCTGGCGCGCGCCCTGGCGCACGAGCCGGTCCGCGCCGGCGACCGGGTGTGCGTGCTGGGCTTCAACAGCGTCGACTACACCACCATCGACGTCGCGCTCGGCACGATCGGCGCCGTGTCGGTGCCGCTGCAGACCAGCGCGGCGGTCACCCAGCTGCGGCCCATCGTGGCCGAGACCGAGCCGCGCGTGGTCGCTTCCAGCGTCAACCAGCTGCCCGACGCCGTCGAGCTGATCCTCGCCGGGCCCCGGCCCGTCAAACTCGTCGTCTTCGACTACCACCCCGAGGTCGACGACGAGCGCGAGGCCCTCGAAGCCGCCGTGGCCGCCCTCTCCGGCACCGACGTCGCGGTCGAGACGCTGGCTGACGTGATCGCGCGCGGCAAGGACCTGCCCGCCGCGCCGGCCGTCGCGCCCGAGTCCGACGACCCGCTGGCGCTGCTGATCTACACCTCGGGCAGCACCGGCGCCCCCAAGGGCGCGATGTACCCGCAGAGCAACGTCGCCAAGATGTGGCGCCGGTCAGCCCGCAACTGGTTCGGCGAGAGCGCCGCGTCGATCACCCTCAACTTCATGCCGATGAGCCACGTCATGGGGCGCGGCATCCTCTTCGGCACCCTCGGCAACGGCGGCACCGCCTACTTCGCGGCCCGCAGCGACCTTTCGACGCTGCTCGAGGACCTCGAGCTGGTGCGGCCGACCGAGCTGAACTTCGTGCCGCGGATCTGGGAGACGCTGTACGGCGAGTACCAGCGTCAGATCGAAAGCGGCCGCGACGCGGCCGAGGTGCTGGCCGAGCAGCGGGAGTACCTGCTGGGCGGCCGGTTCATCTTCGCGATGACGGGCTCGGCGCCCATCTCCCCGGAGCTCAAGGTTTGGGTGGAATCCCTGCTCGAGATGCACCTGATGGACGGTTATGGGTCCACCGAGGCGGGCATGGTCCTGTTCGACGGCGAGGTGCAGCGCCCGCCGGTCGTCGACTACAAGCTGGTCGACGTCCCGGACCTCGGCTACTTCTCCACCGACCGGCCGCACCCGCGCGGCGAGTTGCTGCTCAAGACCGAGAACATGTTCCCGGGCTACTACAAGCGGCCCGAGGTCACCGCCGACGTCTTCGACCCCGACGGCTACTACCGCACCGGCGACGTCGTCGCCGAGGTCGGCCCCGACCGGCTGGTGTACGTCGACCGCCGCAACAACGTGCTCAAGCTCGCGCAGGGCGAGTTCGTCACCGTCGCGAAGCTCGAGGCGGTGTTCGGCAACAGCCCGCTGGTGCGGCAGATCTACATCTACGGCAACAGCGCGCATCCCTACCTGCTGGCCGTGATCGTGCCGGCCGACGAGAACGCGTCGAAGCAGGCGATCGCCGACTCACTGCAGAACGTCGCCAGGGAGGCCGGGCTGCAGTCCTACGAGGTGCCGCGCGACTTCATCATCGAGACCACGCCGTTCACCCTGGAGAACGGCCTGCTGACCGGCATCCGCAAGCTGGCGTGGCCGAAGCTGAAGCAGCACTACGGCGAGCGGCTGGAAGCGCTCTACGCCGAGCTGGCCGAGGGTCAGGCCAACGAGCTGCGCACGCTGCGTCAGAGCGGCGCCGACGCGCCGGTGCTGCAGACCGTCAGCCGGGCCGCCGGTGCGCTGCTGGGCAGCGCGGCCTCCGACCTGTCGCCGGACGCGCACTTCACCGACCTCGGCGGAGACTCGTTGTCCGCGTTGACATTCGGCAACCTGCTGCGCGAGATCTTCGACGTCGACGTGCCGGTGGGCGTCATCGTCAGCCCGGCCAACGACCTGGCCGCCATCGCCGAGTACATCGAGGGTGAGCGCAAGGGCACCAAGCGGCCCAGCTTCGCCTCGGTGCACGGCCGCGACGCCGACGAGGTGCACGCCAGCGACCTGACGCTGGACAAGTTCCTGGAGGCGTCGACGCTGGCCGCCGCGCCCGAGCTGCCGAAGCCCACGTCGGAGGTGCGGACCGTGCTGCTGACCGGGGCGACCGGATTCCTGGGCCGCTACCTGGCGCTGGAGTGGCTCGAGCGGATGGACCTCGTCGACGGCAAGGTGATCGCGCTGGTGCGCGCCCGCTCGGACGAGGAGGCCCGCGCCCGGCTGGACCGGACGTTCGACAGCGGCGATCCCACACTGTTGGCGCACTACCAGCAACTGGCCGCCGACCACCTCGAGGTGCTGGCCGGCGACAAGGGCGAGGCCAACCTCGGCCTGGACGCCCCGACCTGGCAGCGGCTTGCCGACACCGTCGACCTGATCGTCGACCCGGCCGCCCTGGTGAACCACGTGCTGCCCTACAGCGAGCTGTTCGGCCCGAACGCGCTGGGCACCGCCGAGCTGATCCGGATCGCGCTCACCACCAAGCAGAAGCCGTACGTCTACGTCTCGACGATCGGGGTGGGCGACCAGATCAAGCCCGGCACCTTCGTCGAGGACGCCGACATCCGGCAGATCAGCGCGACGCGGTCGGTCAACGACAACTACGCCAACGGCTACGGCAACAGCAAGTGGGCCGGCGAGGTGCTGCTGCGCGAGGCCCACGACCTGTGCGGCCTGCCCGTGTCGGTGTTCCGCTGCGACATGATCCTGGCCGACACCACCTACGCGGGACAGCTCAACCTGCCGGACATGTTCACCCGGCTGATGCTGAGCCTGGTCGCCACGGGCGTCGCGCCCGGCTCGTTCTACGAGCTGGACGCCGACGGCAACCGGCAGCGCGCGCACTACGACGGGCTTCCGGTCGAGTTCATCGCCGCGGCGATCGCCACGCTGGGGATCACCGACGGCTTTGAGACCTACCACGTGATGAACCCGTATGACGACGGGATCGGCCTGGACGAGTACGTCGACTGGCTCGTCGACGCGGGTTACCCGATCCAGCGCGTCGCCGACTACGGCGAATGGCTGCGGCGGTTCGAGGGATCGATGCGGGCCCTGCCGGAGCGGCAGCGCCAGTACTCGCTACTCCCCCTGCTGCACAACTACCAGAAGCCCGAGCAGCCGGTCCGCGGCTCGATCGCGCCGACCGACCGGTTCCGCGCGGCGGTGCAGGAGGCGAAAATCGGCCCGGACAAAGACATTCCGCATGTCTCCGCGCCGGTGATCGTCAAGTACGTCACCGACCTGCAGTTGCTCGGACTGCTCTGACTCAGCCCTGAGGGTGGGGCCAGCGCAAGTACGCCTCGCCCTTCGACCCGGTGCCGGCCTGCTGCCGGCGCCAGCGTCGTTTGGGCTCGGAGGGGTCGAGCCGCGGCTTGGTCAGCGCGGCCGAGGACACCTCCGGTTCTTGATGGGGTTCCTCCAGCCCGGACGCGTAGGCCGGTTCGCCGGTCGCGTCCGGGGCCGGGGCCTGCGCGGGTTCGGCGTAGCTCAGGGGTTCCACGTCGCGGGCCAGCCGGACCGCCGTGCGGGCCAGGACGATGCCGCCGACGAAGACGATCAGCGCGCCGAGGCCGGAGAAGTAGGAGACCTCGAGGGCGGCGCGCTTGCGATCCGTCGCGGCGATCGGGTCGCCGGCGGATCCGATGCCCAGCAGGGGGGCGACCTGGCCGCCGACGACGAACCACGCGCCGGCCAGCACGGCCAGCCAGCCGCCCAGCATCGCGGCGATGCGATTGCCGGCGAGGATCAGCAGGAGCCCGCCGATCACGGTGGCGGCCCCCGGAAGCACCTCGAGCCAGCCGCGGGCCGACGACCACGCCCAGTCCTTGTCGGGCGTGTAGGCGAAGTTGAAACGCGGGCCGACGAACGGAATCAACGCGCCCCATACGCCCAGGAGCACCAGGATCAATCCGCTGACCGTTCCGCGCGAACGCGGCATGGTCAACGCGCCCGGATGGTCCCTGTCTGCGTGTGTCATTCTTTTCCCCCTTTTCAGGCACCGGCCATTTCCGGCCCCGGGTGGGTACCCGAGGCGGCGGGGATATAACCGGTGCGCCACCGAAGCGACGCGGATTTGTGACTCCTGGTGTCAGTGATGCCTGGGCAGACCGAGCGCCAGTAGCACGATGCCGATCAGCGGGACGGTGCCCTGGATCAGCGCCGCCCGCGCCTTGTCGGGCGCGGACACCAAGAGCACCGCGGCGGCGGCGACCATGGACCCGAGGCCGGCGAAGATCAGCGCGACCCCGACGGCCGTGTCCGCCATCGCGACCGCCGGGATGCCGAGGCCGGCGATGATCGCCAGGAACAGGTTGTAGAAGCCCTGGTTGAAGGCGAGCAGCTTGGTGGTCTCGGCCTCCTCGGGGCTCAGGCCGAAGACCGCGCGGGTGCGGTCCGAGGTCCAGGTGAACGACTCCATCGTGAAGATGTAGACGTGCAGCAAGACCGCCAGCGCCGTGAAGATCAACCCTGCGGCGACGATCATCGGCCCTCCTCGCTGGTGGCCCCGCTGGCCCCGCGAGAAGGATACCGAGGATCGCTAGACGCCGGCGTGGTGATGGCGCCGACCGAACAGGCCGCCGCCGGCGCGCCGGTGGAACAGGCCGCCGCGGGTGCGCTCGCGGGGCGCGGCCTCGGCCGACTCGTTGTACAGGGCCGGCTCCCCGGCCGGGACGCCCGCGGGTTGCACGCCCGTCACGGGCGCGGGTTCGGTCACGACGACGTCGCGCGCGTGCCGCACCGCCACGCGGGCCAGGGCGGCCCCGCCCAGGAACACGATCAGCGCGCCCAGGCCGGTGAAGTAGGTGACCTCGAGCAGGGCACGCTTCAGGTCCGTCGCCGCCGACGCCTGGCCGACGTCGCCGATGTGCAGCGTGGCCGCGAACGCCCGGCCGACCACGAACCACGCGCCGGCCAGCACCGCCAGCCAGCCGCCGACCATGGCCTTGGCGCGGCTTCCGGAGACGAGCAGCAGCAGGCCGCCGACGGCGGCGACGACGCCGGGGAACACCTCTAGCCAGCCTTTCGGCGCGGTCCACGTCCAGGCCGGGTCACCGGCATATGCCCAGTCGATGTTGGGCCCGAAGAACGGGATCAACGCACCCCAAGCGCCCAAGAGGATCAGGAGCAGCCCGATCACCGCGCCCCGGGAGCGTGGCATGTACGGCGCGCGGGGGTGGTCGTAACCGGGGGCCGTGTTCGTCATCAGAATCGCCTCCAACAGGTAGTTTCAGCTACCTGCGGGGATACCCGATCGGCGGTGTTGTAACCCAGGCCACAGCGCCGGGCCCGTCGATCCTGCGCTCAGATCGCGAATTTCGCCGAAATGACGCGCTGGTCGCAGTCTCGGCGCGCTCGGGCCGCTAGTCGAACAGCCCGGGTTGGCCCAGGCCGACCGCCCCGGCCGGCGGCACCAGGCCGAGGTGCGTCCAGGCCTGCGCGGTGGCCACTCGGCCGCGCGGGGTGCGCGCGACCATGCCGGCGCGCACCAGGAACGGTTCGCACACCTCCTCGACGGTGGTGGCCTCCTCGCCGACCGCGACCGCCAGCGTCGACACCCCGACGGGCCCGCCGCCGAAGCCGCGGGTCAGCGCCGACAGCACCGCCCGGTCCAGCCGGTCCAGGCCCAGCTCGTCGACGTCGTAGACCGCCAGCGCGGACTTGGCGACGTCGCGGGTGATCACGCCGTCGGCGCGCACCTCGGCGAAGTCCCGGACCCGGCGCAGCAGCCGGTTGGCGATGCGCGGGGTGCCGCGCGAGCGGCGCGCGATCTCGGCGCCGGCCTCGGCGCCCAGCTCGATGCCGAGGATCCCGGCCGAGCGCGTCAGCACCCGCTCCAGTTCGGCGGGTTCGTAGAAGTCCATGTGCGCGGTGAACCCGAACCGGTCGCGCAGCGGGCCGGTCAGCGCGCCGGACCGGGTGGTCGCGCCGACCAGGGTGAACGGCGCCACCTCCAGCGGGATCGACGTCGCGCCGGGCCCCTTGCCGACCACCACGTCGACGCGGAAGTCCTCCATCGCCAGGTAGAGCATCTCCTCGGCGGGCCGCGCGGTGCGGTGGATCTCGTCGATGAACAACACGTCGTGCTCGACCAGGTTGGACAGCATCGCGGCCAGGTCGCCGGCGCGTTCCAGCGCGGGGCCCGACGTCACCCGCAGCGACGAGCCGAGCTCGGCGGCGATGATCATCGCCAGCGACGTCTTGCCCAGTCCCGGCGGGCCGGACAGCAGGATGTGATCCGGTGTGCCGCCGCGGTTTTTGGCCCCCTCGATGACCAGTTGCAGCTGCTCGCGCACCCGCGGCTGGCCGATGAACTCCCGCAGCGAGCGGGGCCGCAGGCTGACGTCGATGTCGCCCTCGCCGACGGTCAGCGCGGGCGAGACGTCCCGGTCGGCAAACTCGTCGTCGCTCATTTCTTACCCAGCATCGACAGCGCCGCGCGCAGCGCGCCGGACCGGCTGGCCTCGGGCTCGTCGGCCAGCACCTTGTCGGTGGCCTCCTCGGCCTGCTTGGCCGCGAAGCCGAGCCCAATCAGGGCCTCCACCACCGGGTTTCGCACCGCGTGGCCGTTGAGCTCGGCGGGCGCGCCGGCGGCGGCCACCGCACCGACTTTGTCGCGCAATTCCAGCACCATCCGTTCGGCGCCGCGTTTGCCGATGCCGGGCACCCGGGTCAGGGCGGCGACGTCGCCGTCGTGCAGCGCCTGCCGCAGCGCCGCGGCGTCGTGCACGGCCAGCGTCGCCATCGCCAGCCGGGGCCCGACCCCCGACACCGACATCAGCGTCAGGAACAGGTCGCGGGTTTCGTTGTCCGAGAACCCGTACAGCGTCTGGGAATCCTCGCGCACGATCATCGCGGTGATCAGCCGGGCCTCGGTCCCGCAGCGCAGCGTCGCCAGCGTCGACGGCGTCGCGTTGACCCGGTAGCCGACGCCGGCCGCCTCGATCACCACGTGATCGAGCGCCACCTCGAGCACCTCGCCGCGCACCGAGGCGATCATCGGGCGGCCTTCAGCTTGGCTTGCAACTTGGCCCGGTAGGCGTGCCGCTGCTGGGCGGCAAGTGTTTCGGCGGCGGCCATCCGCGCGATCATAGGCGCCCGCCAGCAGTGGCAGATGGCCAGCGCCAGCGCGTCGGCCGCGTCGGCCGGGGTCGGTTTGGCTTGCAGCCCAAGGATTCTGGTGACCATCGCGGTGACCTGCGCCTTGTCGGCGGCCCCGTTGCCGGTGACCGCGGCCTTCACCTCGCTGGGGGTGTGGAAGTGCACGTCGATGCCGCGGCGGGCCGCCGCCAGCGCGACCACGCCGCCGGCCTGCGCGGTGCCCATCACCGTCGTCACGTTGTGCTGGGAGAACACCCTCTCGACGGCCACCACGTCCGGTTGATGGGTGGCCAGCCAGTGCTCGACGGCATCGCTGATGGCCAGCAGCCGGTCGGGCAGCCGCGCGTCGGAGGGGGTGCGCACCACGTCGACGTCGAGCGCCACGACGCTGCGGCCGCGCCCGCTTTCCACCACCGACAGCCCGCAGCGCGTCAGCCCGGGGTCGACGCCCATCACGCGCATGGCCCGCTCCTTCGTACGAACAGCTGTTCGATAGCGTAGCGGGAGGGACCGACGGCGCCCGCCACGACACGCGGCGCCGGGGGCCGCAAAAGCTGTTAACTTAAAGCCCACGTTCGCTCGAGCAGTGCGGCAACGGAAGGTGTGACGTGGGATCGGTCCTGGTCGTCCTGGCGGCGGTGCTGTTCATCGCGTCGATCGTGGTGCTGGTGATCGCTTTGCGGCGCCCCAAAAAACCGGCCGCACCGGGCGGGCGCCAGGACCCGCTGTCGTTCAACGCGATGCCCCAGTTCGGGCCCCGCCAGCTGGGTCCCGGCGCCATCGTCAGCTACGGCGGCATCGACTACGTGGTTCGCGGGTCGGCGACATACCGCGAGGGCCCGTTCGTGTGGTGGGAGCACCTGCTGGAAGGCGGCGACCAGCCGGTCTGGTTCAGCGTCGAGGAGGACGACGGGCGCCTGGAGCTCGCGATGTGGGTGCGGCGCAAGGACGTCGCGCTGCAGCCCGGCGGCCCGTACGTCGTCGACGGCGTGACGTTTCACGAGTCCGAGCGCGGCCGCGCCTCCTACACCACCGAGGGCACCACCGGGCTGCCGGCCGGCGGCGAGATGGAGTTCATCGACTGCGCCAACGCCGACGAGAGCGCCCTGCTCTCGTTCGAGCGGTGGGCCCCCGACACGCCCTGGGAGGTCTCGACGGGCAAGCCCGTGCTGGCCGGCGAACTCACCGTCTACCCGGCTCCCCCGCCGTCCTCCCCGTAAGCGCCCGCCGGTGCCCCTTCATCAGCTCGCGGTGACGCCGGCGGACGTGTCCGGCGAACGGCTGGGGCTCGCGCTCAACGCGCCCGCCCCGGCGCCGCTGGCCACCATCTCGCTGCGTCACCCGAACGGCGGCGCGCTGTTGCTCGGGGTGCTGGGCGCCTCGCACGTCGTCGCCGTCGAACACGCGAAAGGCCGTTTCTCCGAACAGGTTTCGTGCACCGCCCGCGCTCAGGGGATGGACCTGCCCGACCACACCGACGCGCCGGGCTACCGCCTGCGATCGCGCACCGAAACCCTCGACGAGGCCGGCTTCCGCCGCCTGGCGGGCGAGCTTCGCGACCGGTGCGCCCGCGTGCCGGGCTGGCTCGGGGGCACGTTCCCCGGCGATGACGCCGCCCTGACCGCCCTGGCCGCCGAAGCCGACGGCGCGGGCTGGCGATGGCAGACCTGGCACCTGTATCCGCGCCGGCCGTTGGGGTCGGGCGGCGTGGTGGTCCACACGGCCAGCCGGTGGCGCCCGTGAGCCGCAATCGCCTGTTCCTGATCTCGGGGGCGCTGGCCGTCGCCGCCGTCGTGTCGCTGATCTTCGGACTCACGTTGCTGCAGAAGAACATTGCGTCGTACGTCGCGGGCCATTACCACGAGTACGCCCGCGACGTGAACGGCACGCGCTACGCCTGCAGCGGGTCACCCGAGCAGGTCGCCGACACGCTCGCCGACTACCAGGAGCCCAGCGCGCGCGCCGCCAACGGCAACAGCGAATACCTGCGCTACAGCAACGACATCGTGATCGTCGGCCCCGACGGTGGCCAACCGTGCAGCATCCGCGTCGAGCCGCTGAGCGCCGGCTACAGCCACGGCGCGTTCATCTTCCTCGGCCCCGGGTTCTTCCCCGGATCCCCGTCGGGCGGCGCCGGCGGCTCGCCCGGTGGCCCCGGCGGCACCAAATAGTTTGGAAGCAAAGGAGACAACCATGTACCTCGCCGTCGAGATCGGAACCATCGACCTCAACCCGGTGTTGAAGGGCGCCGTCGCCACGATCCTGTACTTCGCCGTCGGCATGGCCGTGCTTCTCGTGGGGTTCTACGTCGTCGACGTGCTGACCCCGGGCAAGCTGCGCCAGCTGGTGTTCATCGACCGCCGGCCCAACGCCGTGATTGTCGCGGGCGCGATGTACATCGCGCTGACCGTCGTCATCATCACCGCCATCGCCAACAGCTACAGCCAGCTGGGCCAGGGGCTCGTCGGCGTGGCGGTGTACGGGTTGATGGGCGTGATCCTTCTGGGGGTAGCGCTGCTGGCGATGCACCTGCTGATCCCGGGCAGTTTCCACGAGCACGTCGACGAACCGCAGCTGCATCCGGGGTCCTTCGCGGTGGCGCTGATCCTGCTGGCCGTGGGAGGAGTGACCGCCGCGGCGGTGTCATGAGCGCCCCGGGGCGCTGGCGCGCCGTGCTGCTGGCGGCGGTGGCGGCCTGCGCGGCCTGCGGCATCATCTACGAGCTGGCGCTGCTGACGCTGTCGGCCAGCCTCAACGGCGGGGGCATCGTCGCGACGTCGCTGATCGTCGCCGGCTACATCGCGGCGCTGGGCGCGGGCGCGCTGCTGGTCAAGCCGCTGCTGGCGCACGCGGCGATCGCCTTCGTCGCCATCGAGGCGCTGCTGGGCATCGTGGGCGGGCTGTCGGCGGCGGCGCTGTACGTGGTGTTCGCCTTCCTCGACGGGTCGGTCGGCTCGACGTGGGTGCTGGCGGTCGGCACGGCGTTGATCGGCGGGCTGGTCGGCGCCGAGGTGCCGCTGCTGATGACCCTGCTGCAGCGCGGCCGCGTCGCGGGCCCCGCCGAGAGCGGGCGCACGCTGGCCAACCTCAACGCCGCCGACTACCTGGGTGCGCTGCTGGGCGGCCTGGTGTGGCCGTTTTTGCTGCTGCCGCACCTGGGGATGATCCGCGGGGCGGCCGCCACCGGCATCATCAACCTGGCGGCCGCCGGGGTCGTGGCGGTCTTCGTGCTGCGCCCGGTCGTTTCCCCGCGGCAGCTGGCGACGGCGCTGTGCGCGCTGACCGCGGCGCTGGGGCTGCTCGCCACCCTGCTGCTGCGCTCGGCCGACATCGAAACCACAAGCCGCCAAAGGCTTTACGCCGATCCGATCATCGCCTACCGGCACACGCCCTACCAGGAGATCGTGGTCACCCGGCGCGGCAACGACATGCGGCTGTACCTCGACGGCGGACTGCAGTTCTCCACCCGCGACGAATACCGCTACACCGAAAGCCTGGTCTACCCCGCGCTCGGGAACGGCGCGCGTTCGGTGCTGGTGCTCGGCGGTGGCGACGGCCTGGCTGCCCGAGAGTTGTTGCGCCAGCCGGGGATTCAGCGGATCGTGCAGGTGGAGCTCGACCCCGCCGTGATCGAGCTGGCGCGCACCACCATGCGCGAGGCCAACGGCGGTTCGCTGGACAACCCGCGCGTCAAGGTCGTGATCGGCGACGCGATGGGCTGGCTGCGCGGCGGGCCTGACAGGTTCGACGCGGTCATCGTCGACCTGCCCGATCCCGACACACCCGTGCTGGGCCGGCTGTATTCGACCGAGTTCTACGCGCTGGCCGCCCGCGCGCTGGCGCCCGGCGGGCTGATGGTGGTGCAGGCGGGCAGCCCGTTTTCGACGCCGACGGCGTTCTGGCGCACGGTGTCGACGATCCGCGCCGCCGGCTACGCGGTGACGCCGTATCACGTGCACGTGCCCACGTTCGGCGACTGGGGCTTCGCCTTGGCTCAGCACGCCGGGACGGCACCGGTGCCGAGGATGCCCGCCGACGCGCCTCCACTGCGATTCCTCAACCAGAAGGTGCTGGACGCGGCCACCGTGTTCGCCGGCGACATCGGGCCCCGCCCGCTCGAGCCCTCGACCCTGGACAATCCCCGCGTCGTCGACGACATGCGGCACGGCTACGACTAACGGGCGCGCGCCGAAATGGGGAAAATTCCTGATTTAACGCGGCCGCCCGGCGGCGCATACTTCGCGTGAGCGCTCCGAACCGCCCGTCGTCGGGGAAGCGAGGCACGCATGAACGCCACCCGAAAGATGCTGCGCGTCACCGCCGGAGCCCTGCTGGCGGGGGGCCTCGCGGTTGCCGCCCCGGGCACCGCCCACGCCAACAAGGGCCCGTTCACGTGGTGTCCGGGACAGTCCATGGAGTGGCCGAGCGGGCCGAATTCGTCGCGCGGTGTCGCCCAGAACTACGTCTGGGACATGAACGTGTGCCACACCTGGTACATCGTGGCCGACGGGTGGGGCAACGTCGCCCGGATCGCGCTGAACGGGCAGCAGACGCTACAAAGCTCGCACACCTGGGACGGCGATAATCCGCCGCCCGACAATCCCTCCGGGGTCAATTGCGGCCCGGGTTGGTGTCCCGTGCCGCCGCATTACGACCCGGGCTTCCACGGATAAAGCCCCAATGAGCGCCAACGATCAATCGGTTGTGTCGCGCCAGTTCGTGGCGTCCTGCTCGATCTACTCACCCCGATGGGCGGCGCTGACCGGAAAGCGCGGCACGGTATACGTGCAGATCGTCTTCTGGGTGATCATCGTGCTGTTCGTGCTGTTGCTGGCCGGACCGACGTTCGGCGTCCACCTGCCCGTCCATGTCCCCGGACGCGCGCTCGCGTACGGCTGGCCGGCGCTGTTGCTGCTGATGGGGCTGGCGATCGGCGCCAACATGCTGTGGCGGTGGCGGCGGAGGTACGTCATCGGCGTCACCGGCGAGGGGCTGACCGTCGATGGGCGGCGCGGCGATGTCTATTCCTTCGCCGACGCACAGCTGGGCCTCTGGTCGGGAAGTGGACTGGCGCTGCACCTGCGGCGCGGCCGTCGCCGCTTCCTGCTGGGCGGGCGAGGCTGCCGCATCAGCCCGGCGACACCGCTCGACGCGCCGCCCGCCCCGCTCGTCGACGCGTGGCTGCCGCAGTCGGACTTCGACGAGCTGCTGTCGCTGTCCGGTCGCTGGCGCAGGTCGGCGGCCACGACGGAATCGAGTCGGTGTGTGTTGTTCCCCAACCCGCTGTTGATCCAGCGGATGGGGTCGTTTGCGTTGCTCAAGAAGCAACGGCTGACGCAGTCACTCTCGGAACCGCAACTGTTCGTCGACATCGATGACGGCACGATCCGGGTGCTCGACGCGACCAGCAACGCGGCGGTGGCCTCGGCCCCGCTGTCGCAGGTGACCGCGACGCCGGCCACCTACCGGCTCGGCGGCGGCCATTGGATCCCGTCGGCCCAGAACGTCGCCTCCGACGCCCTCGGCGAGCACTTTTCGACGATGCCCGCCATCGCCGTGTCCGTCCCCGGCGCGCAGCCACTGACCCTCGGATGCCGCGACTTCAGCGGGCTCACACAACGCTTTTCCTGGGGCGCCCGCGTTCCCGTGACCAACGACCCGCCCGCCTATACGGTCTCGGCGGCCGACTGGCTGACACTGACCGACACTCTCGGCCTGGCCGAGTATGTGCGGGACGCGGCGAAGTAGCCGCCGGCTACGCGGCGCTCCACGCGTACCGCCACTGAGTGTGAACTCAGGGATTCGAGTGTGCGCTGAGGGCGAGAATTGCGCCGAGATCGCGCCCTAGGCTCACACTGAAAGCCGACGATTCACACTGGATAGCCCGAAGGGCCACTCACTCCTCGATCTGGGCGAGGATCTCGTCGGGGATGTCGGCGTTGGTGTAGACGTCCTGGACGTCGTCGCTGTCTTCCAACGCGTCGACGAGCCGCATCACCTTCTGGGCGCCGTCGGCGTCCAGAAGGACGGTCACCGACGGCTGGAAGCCCGCCTCGGCGGAGTCGTAGTCGATGCCGGCGTCCTGCAGCGCGGTGCGCACGGCGACCAGGTCGCCGGGTTCGGAGATGATCTCGAAGCTGTCGCCGAGGTCGGTGACGTCCTCGGCCCCGGCCTCCAGCACCGCGGTCAGCACGTCGTCCTCGGTCAGGCCGTTCTTCTCCAGCGTCACGACGCCCTTGCGCGAGAAAAGATACGCCACCGAGCCGGGGTCGGCCATGGTGCCGCCGTTGCGTGTCATCGCCACCCGCACCTCGCTGGCGGCGCGGTTGCGGTTGTCGGTCAGGCACTCGACGAGCACCGCCACGCCGTTGGGGCCGTAGCCCTCGTAGGTGATGCTCTGGTAGTCGGCGCCGCCGGCCTCCTCGCCGGCGCCGCGCTTGCGGGCCCGCTCGATGTTGTCGTTGGGCACCGAGTTCTTCTTCGCCTTCTGGATGGCGTCGTAGAGGGTGGGGTTGCCGGCCGGGTCACCGCCGCCGACGCGGGCCGCGACCTCGACGTTCTTGATCAGACGGGCGAAGTTCTTGCCGCGGCGGGCGTCGATGACGGCCTTCTTGTGCTTGGTGGTGGCCCACTTGGAATGGCCGCTCATCAGGTATTACCTCTTCTGTTGCTCCTCGAGTTCGCCAGACGAGTCTACGTGGGGGTCGCCCCGGGTTCGAAAAATCCCGGCACCCACCGCTCGATCAGCGTGGCGTACGCCACATGCGCGTCGAGCTGCACGGCGACGCCGAGCAGGCCGCCGAGCGTGCGCAGCAACATGACGTAACCGGGTGGGATGGTCATCTGGCGGGCCAGTTTGAACCGGTCCCCGAAGCCCTCCGCGAGGGGATCGCTGGTGACCAGGGCCGATTTCTGGAACCACTCGCGGGTGAAATGGAACTCCCCGGCGCGCAGCGGGTCGATGTACGCCCACAGCGGCCCGAGGTACTCGATGAGTTGCTCGGCGGTCAACTCGTAGCCGGCCGGCATGAACCCGAGCTTCTTCAGCAACCGGATCGCTTCGTCCCACCGTTCGTCGCGCGCCCAGCACAGCAGTTCGCCGAACTCGGCGGGCACCCCGCCGGGATGCTCGGCGACGGCGCCGAAATCGATGACCCCCAGACGCCCGTCCGCCAGCACCATGAAATTGCCGGGATGGGGGTCGGCGTGCACCAGCCCGACCCGTGCCGGCGAGCTCAGTGCGAACTCAAGGAGCAAGGCGCACACCGCATCTCGTTCATCCGGGGCGCCCCCGGCGATGATCGCCGACAGGCGCCGCCCCGCCATCCACTCCGAGATGATGACCTTCGGCGCGCTGGCGACCACCGCGGGAACGGCGAACTTCTCATCACCGGCAAAAGCTTTCGCGAAGGCGCGCTGATATTCGGCCTCCCGGCGGTAGTCCAGCTCCGCTTCGATGCGCTCGCTGACTTCGGACACGAGCCGGTCCACGTCCGCCCGCGGCACGACCTGCTTGGCCACCCAGGAGAACCGCTTGATCAACTTCAGATCCGCGCGCAGCGCCTCGTCGGCGCCCGGGTACTGGACCTTGACCGCGACCTCACGCCCGTCTTTCCAGGTGGCTTGGTGAACCTGTCCGATGCTCGCGGAGGCGACGGGGGTGTCGTCGAAGGACTCGAAGCGTTCGCGCCATTTCGTGCCGAGCTGCGCGTCGAGCACCCGGTGCACCTTGGCCGCCGGCAGCGGCGGCGCCTCGGTTTGCAGCTTGACCAGGGCGTCGCGGAACGGGTCGGCGAATTGCGGCGGGATGGCGGCCTCCATCACCGACAGCGCCTGGCCGACCTTCATCGCGCCGCCCTTGAGCTCGCCCAGCACCTGGAACAGCTCGTCGGCGGCCTTCTCCAGCAGTTCCGCGTTGACCTCGTCCTTGGACTTGCCGGTCATCCGCTTGCCGACGCCCAGTGCGGCGCGCCCGGCCACCCCCGCGGGAAAGCTCGCCAGCTTGGCGACGCGCCCCAGCCCGCCCCGCACGATGTCGGCCATGCGCACATCATGCCCGCTCTTGACACCACACCGCGCGGACGCGAGCGGGTGCAAGCGGGACTGAGTGTGAAGCTATGGCTTTGGGTGTGAAGCTATGGCGTTGTCTCGGCGATTTCGCCGCCCAGGCTTCACTTTCAACGCCCAGGATTCACATTCAACGCCAGGGTGAGGCGCAATGCTCAGGCCCGGCCGGTGACGATGTCGACGAACAGGTGGTGGATGCGCCGATCGCCGGTCACCTCGGGGTGAAACGCCGTCGCCAGCATGGGGCCCTGCCGCACCGCGACGACGTGCCCGGCCGCCCGGGCCAGCACCCGCACGCCGTCGCCGGTCCGCTCCACCCACGGGGCGCGGATGAACACCGCGCGCACCGGCTCGTCGAGATCCGCGAATTCGATGTCGCCCTCGAACGAATCGACCTGGCGCCCAAAAGCGTTGCGCCGCACCGTCATATCGATCGCACGCAACGGCAGCGCCTGCCGCCCCCGGGCGCCGGCGTCGAGGATCTCGCTGGCCAGCAGGATCATGCCGGCGCACGCCCCGTAGGCCGGCAGCCCCTCGGCCAGCCGCGCGCGCAGCGGCTCGAGCAGCTCCAGGTCGGACAGCAGGTGGCTCATCGTGGTGGACTCGCCGCCGGGGATGACCAGCCCGTCGACGGCGTCCAGCTCGGCGCGGCGGCGCACCGGCATCGACTCGGCCCCGGCTTCGCGCAGCGCCGCCAGGTGCTCACGGGTGTCGCCCTGCAGCGCCAGGACCCCGATCTTCGGGGAGCTCACTGCTGATATCCCCGCTGGAAGCGGGTCAGCCCCTCCTGCATGACGGCCGCGACCATCTCCCCCGACTGGGTGAAGATCTTGCCCTGGCACAGCGAGCGCCCGCCGCTGGCCGACGGCGAGGACTGGTCGTAGAGCAGCCACTCGTCGGCCCGGAACGCCCGCATGAACCACATCGCGTGGTCCAGCGACGCCACCTGCAGGTGCTGGCGCACGTCGAGGTGGTTGACCTGCGCCGATCCCAGCAGCGTCAGGTCGCTCATGTAGGCCAGCGCGCAGATGTGCAGCACCGGGTCGTCGGGCAGCGGTTCGCGGTGGCGGAACCACACCTGCTGCTGGGAGGCCTTGACCGGCGACAGGTGCAGCTTTTCGCGGGGCACGATGCAGACGTCCCACTCCTCGAACTGCTTGAACCCGGCGTCGTCGAACACCTTGATCGAGTCCAGGCCGGGCAGTCCGTCCGGCGGCGGGGCGGCCGGCATGACGTCCTGGTGGTGGATGCCCTCCTGGTCGGTCTGGAAGGACGCCCCCATGGAAAAGATGATTTCGCCGTGCTGGATGGCGTTGACGCGCCGGGTGGCGAACGACCCGCCGTCGCGGGTGCGCTCGACGATGAACACCGTGGGCTCGTTGGCGTCGCCGGGCCGCAGGAAATAGCCGTGCAGCGAGTGCACCTGGTAGCGCGGATCGACGGTGCGCACCGCCGAGACGAGCGACTGCCCGGCCACGTGACCGCCGAACGTGCGCTGGAAATATCCCGAATCCGGGCTGAACACCCGACCGCGGTAGATGTTGACCTCGAGCTGCTCGAGATCGAGGATCTCTTCGATCGCCACGGGCTGTTTTTACCAGCCGCGTTCGGCCAGCCGGTGGGGCTGCGCGATCTGCTCGACGTTGATGCCCACCATCGGCTCGCCCAGGCCCCGCGACACCTTGGCCAGCACGTCGGGGTCGTCGTAGAACGTGGTGGCCTTGACGATCGCGGCGGCGCGGTGCTCAGGCGCGCCGGACTTGAAGATGCCCGAGCCGACGAACACGCCCTCGGCGCCGAGCTGCATCATCATCGCCGCGTCCGCGGGGGTGGCGATGCCGCCGGCGGTGAACAGCGTGACCGGCAGCTTGCCCGCCCGGGCCACCTCGACGACGAGCTCGTAGGGCGCCTGCAAATCCTTTGCGGCCACGTACAATTCGTCCTCGGACAGCGACGTCAGCCGGCGGATCTCGCCGCCGATGGCCCGCATGTGGGTGGTGGCGTTGGAGACGTCACCGGTGCCGGCCTCGCCCTTGGAGCGGATCATGGCGGCGCCCTCGCTGATGCGCCGCAACGCCTCGCCGAGGTTGGTGGCGCCGCAGACGAACGGCACGGTGAACTTCCACTTGTCGATGTGGTGGGTGTAGTCGGCGGGGGTCAGCACCTCCGACTCGTCGACGTAGTCCACCCCGAGGCTCTGCAGGATCTGCGCCTCGACGAAGTGCCCGATGCGCGCCTTGGCCATGACCGGGATGGTCACCGCGGAGATGATGCCCTCGATCATGTCGGGGTCGCTCATCCGCGACACCCCGCCCTGCGCGCGGATGTCGGCGGGCACCCGCTCCAGCGCCATCACCGCGACGGCGCCGGCCCCCTCGGCGATGCGGGCCTGCTCGGGGGTGACGACGTCCATGATGACGCCGCCCTTGAGCATCTCGGCCATGCCGCGCTTGACCCGCGCGGTCCCGGTCTGGTTGCCCTGGCTGGAATTCACTGGCTTCTTCTGTTCCTCAGACATTGCGCTTCCACTCTAATCGTGCGCGACAAGCGAGTTTCCCCGCGATCAGCGGATCGACTCGAGCGCGCCGGGGTTGCGGGCGTCGTCGGCCAGCCGGTTGGCCGCCGGCAACAGTTCGCCCAGCTGCCGCGGGTATACCTGCTCGCCCGACGCGGTCAGCGCGTCGATGTCATTCGCGTCACACCAGCGGGCGCCGTGAATGTAGCTGCGCTCCAGTTCGGTGCGCCCGCCGAGGGACGGCTCGAACCGGCGGGTGCGGTGGACCAGGTAGAACTCCTCGCTCTCGATCAGCGAGCCGTTGAACTCGAACACCTCGTCGCGCCGCCACACGGGCCCGATCATGTCGGCCGGGGCGACGCGCAGGCCGGTCTCTTCGCCCAGCTCCCGCGCGGCGGCCTCGGCCAGCCGCTCGCCGCTGCCCACCTCGCCGCCGACGGTGAACCACCAGCGCGGCGCCGAGCCGTCGGTGATGGCCGGGTCCGACCCGCACAGCAGCAGCACCGCGCCGGTCTCGTCGAGCAACACCACCCGCGCCGAGGTGCGGTGGTTGGGCACGCGCTCGTTCGCCAACGCCTGCGGCCGCTCGACAATCTCGAAATAGGTTGGCAGCGCGGCGGTTCCACCCAGCCGGAACGCGCGCACCAGGCGCCGTTCGGCCAGCGCGAGGGTGTCGCGGACGGCGTCGTTGTGGAACCTGCGGGCCAGCACCACCCGCGCCTCGGCGTCGGCGAGCTCGGCGATCAGGCCCGCCGGCAGCGACGCCGGGTCGACCGTGGCCAGCGCGCCCGAGAGCTCGTTCTCGCACGACTCGCGCGCGGGCCGGGGCGCGCGTTCGGCGGCGTCGGCCAGCGCCGCCAGCCGGCCGCCCTCGGGCGTGCCGCCGTAGGCGTCGATCGCCACCGCCCGCGCCACCACCGCGCGCCGCGCCAGCGCGCCGTCCAGCGCCTGCCACGACAGGTCGTAGCGCACGTGCAGCCGGTCCAGCCGGTGGGCGGTGCGGTAGGCCCAGCCCGCGGCCAGCACGAACACCGCGACCAGCACCACCGCTACCGCGATGACCAGCCAGAGCATCAGCTGGCCACCTGCACCTTGGCGCCCGACGCGGCGACGGTCTCGTACACCCGGGTGATCTGGTTGGCCACCACCGACCAGTCGTAGCGGTGCACCGCGGCCGCGGCGGCCGCGGCGTAGCGCCGCCGCAGCGTGTCGTCGTCCAACGCCCCGATCAGCGCGTCGGCCAGCGCGGCCGCGTCGTCGACCGGCACCAGCCGCCCGCATTCGCCGTCGCACAACACGCGCCGGAACGCGTCCAGGTCGCTGGCCACCACCGGGGCGCCGGCGGCCATCGCCTCGACCAGCACGATCCCGAAGCTCTCCCCGCCGGTGTTGGGCGCGCAGTACACGTCGGCGCTGCGCATCGCCGACGCCTTCCCGGCGTCGTCGACCTGGCCGAGGAAGCGGATGTGCTTCACCAATTCCCCCGCCTGGCTTCGCAATTCGTCCTCGTCGCCGCGGCCCACGATCATCAGCTGCAGATCCGGGTGGCACTCGACCACCCGCGGCAGCGCCTCGAGCAGCACCGCCATGCCCTTGCGGGGCTCGTCGTAGCGGCCCAAAAACAGCACCGTCCCGCCCGGCCGCGGGTAGCCGTCCAGCCGCGGCGCGGAGGCGAACGAATCGACGTCGACGCCGTTGGGGATCTCCACCGCGTCGGTCCCCAGCGCCTCCATCTGCCAGCGCCGGGCCAGGTCGGACACCGCGATGCGGCCGACGATCTTCTCGTGCATCGGCCGCAGGATGCCCTGGAAGACGGTGAGCGTCAGCGACTTGGTGGTCGAGGTGTGAAAGGTCGCCACGATCGGGCCCTCGGCGATGTTGAGGGCCAGCATCGACAGGCTGGGCGCGTTGGGCTCGTGCAGGTGCAGCACGTCGAAATCCCCTTCGGCGAGCCACTTTTTGACCTTGCGGTGGGTGGCCGGGCCGAAGCGCAGCCGGGCCACCGACCCGTTGTAGGGAATCGGGACGGCCTTGCCGGCGGAGACGACGTAGTCGGGCAGCGCGGTGTGCGGCGACGACGGCGCGAGCACGCTCACCTGGTGGCCGCGGCCGTGCATCACCCCGGCCAGCTGCAGCACGTGCGACTGCACCCCGCCCGGCACGTCGAACGAGTAGGGACACACCATCCCGATGCGCATCAGGCTTCCCTCAGCCGCGCGCGCCGCTCGGCGGGCAGGTCGGCCAGCCACTGCGGCTGCATCATGTGCCAATCCTCGGGGTGGGCGGCGATGTTCTTGGCGAACTGGTCGGCCAGGGACTGCGTCACGGCGTGGACGTCACCGGCGGTGCAGTCCAGCGCCGGCTGGATCCATTGCCTCCAGCCTGGGCCGTCATGGTCCTCGAACCAGCAGTGCGTCGGCAGCAGGGCGGCCCCGGTCGCGATCGCCAGCTTGGCCGGCCCGGCCGGCATCCGGGTCGCCTCGCCGAAGAACTCGACCTCGACGCCGGTGCGGCTGAGGTCGCGCTCGGCCATCAGGCACACCACCCGGTTGTCGCGCAGCCGCTCGCACAACACCTCGAAGGGCGGCCGCTCGCCACCCGACAGCGGCAGCACCTCGAAGCCGAGGCTTTCGCGATAGTCGATGAAACGCCGGTACAGCGACTCGGGTTGGAGCCGCTCGGCGACGGTGGTGAACCGGCCGCGGGTCTGCGCCAGCCACACCCCGGCCATGTCCCAGTTGCCGCTGTGCGGCAGGGCGATCACCGCGCCGCGGCCCGCGGCCAGCGCCGCGTCCAGGTGGTCCTGCCCCAGCACCGAGTCGTCCAGGCGGTGGGCCAGTGCGGGCAGGTCCATGGTGGGCAGGCGGAAGGCCTCCCGCCAGTAGCGGGCGTAGGAGGAAAGCGACGCGCGCATCAGCGCGCCCGGCACGTCGCGCGGCGCCACCCCGATGACGCGGGCGAGGTTCTTGCGCAGCTGCTCGGGTCCGCCGCGGCGCGCGGCGTAGCGCGCGCCGGCGCCAAAGGCGGTGCGGGCGGCGAACTCCGGCATCGTGCGCACGGCCATCCAGCCGGCCGCATACGTCCAGTCGGTGGCGTGCGCCCCCAGCGCGTTGAGGCCCGGGATCACTGCTGTCCCGTTCCCGTCGACGGGGCCATCGGGTCGCCGGCACCGGGCGACGCGCGCACCGCATGCAACCGCTGCGCGCAGGTGACGACGCTGGCCGCGGCCAGCAGCCACATCGCCACCGGCAGCGCGGGTGGCCACGCGATCACCGGAAAGTCCGAGACGCCGGCACCCACCAGCACGATGATCAGCCGTTCCGGCCGTTCGATGAGGCCCCCGTCGCCGCGCAGGCCGCTGGCCTCCGCGCGCGCCTTGATGTAGGAGATCACCTGCGAGGTGACCAGGCAGATCAGCGTCGCGGCCACCAGCGGTTTGTCGTGCAGGCCGAAGGCGATCCACCACGCCAGCCCGCAGAACACCGCGCCGTCGCTGACCCGGTCGCAGGTGGCGTCCAGCACGGCGCCGAAGCGGGTGCCGCCGCCGCGCTCGCGGGCCATCGCGCCGTCGAGCATGTCGAAGAGCACGAAGAACCAGACCACCAGCGTGCCGGCGAACAGCTTTCCCATCGGGAACAGCGTCAGCGCCCCCGCCACCGCCACGATGGTGCCCAACACGGTGACGGCGTCCGGGGTCAGCCCCACCCGCAGGCAGGCCCGCGCGGTCGGGGTGGTGAGCCGCGCGAACGCCGCCCGCGACAGGAACGGCATGCGGCTCATCCTTGTTTCGTCCACTCCGTCGCCAGCAGCTGGCGGGTTTCGCGCAGCAACTGCGGGATCACCTTGGACCCGCCGATGATGGTGATGAAGTTCGCGTCGCCGCCCCAGCGCGGCACCACGTGCACGTGCAGGTGCTCGGCCAGCGAGCCCCCGGCCGAGGTCCCCAGGTTCAGCCCGACGTTGAAGCCGTGCGGCCGCGACACGTTCTTGATGACGCGAATCGCCTTCTGGGTGAACGCCATCAACTCCGCGCTTTCGGAGTCGGTCAGGTCTTCCAGCTCGGAGACCCGGCGGTAGGGCACCACCATCAGATGCCCGGGGTTGTAGGGGTAGAGGTTGAGCACGGCGTAGACCAGCTCGCCGCGGGCCACCACCAGGCCGTCCTCGTCGGACAGCTGCGGGATCTCGCTGAACGGCTGGTCGATCTTGCCGTTATCGCGCTTCAGCGGCGCCTCGGCCAGGTAGTTCATCCGGTAGGGCGTCCACAGCCGCTGCAGGTGGTCCTGCTCGCCGACGCCGGTGTCCAGGATGGTGTCGTCGGCGCGATCCTCGTCAGTCATCGCTGCCGACCTTCACCAGTTCTGCTGTGGGAGCGGCATTCTCGCGGTCGGCGATCCACTTGACGATGGTGTCGACGGCGCCGTCGCGGGGCACGCCGTTGATCTGCGTGCGGTCGCCGAAGCGGAAGCTGACCGCCCCGGCGGCCACGTCGCGGTCGCCGGCCAGCAGCATGAAGGGCACCTTCTGGGCGGTGTGATGCACGATCTTCTTGGCCATCCGATCGTCGCTGCCGTCCACCTCGACCCGCACGCCGTGCGACTTCAGTTGCGCGGCAACGCTTTCCAGGTAGGCAACGTGCTCGTCGGCGACCGGGATGCCGACCACCTGCACCGGCGCCAGCCACGCCGGGAAAGCGCCGGCGTAGTGCTCGGTGAGCACGCCGAAGAACCGCTCGATCGACCCGAACAGCGCGCGATGGATCAACACCGGCCGCTGCCGCGAGCCGTCGCTGGCGGTGTACTCGAGGTCGAAGCGCTCCGGCATGTTGAAGTCCAGCTGGATGGTCGACATCTGCCAGTTGCGGCCGAGCGCGTCCTTGACCTGCACCGAGATCTTGGGACCGTAGAACGCCGCGCCGCCAGGGTCCGGAACCAGGTGCAGCCCGGAGGCCTCGCCGACCTCGCGCAGCACCTCGGTGGCCTCGTCCCACATCTCGTCGGGGCCGACGGACTTCTCCGGGTCCTTGGTGGACAGCTCCAGGTAGAAGTCGTCCAGCCCGTAGTCCGCGAGCAGGTCGAGCACGAAGCGCAGCAGCGAGGCCAGCTCGTCGCGCATCTGCTCGCGGGTGCAGTAGATGTGCGCGTCGTCCTGGGTCATGCCCCGCACCCGGGTCAGGCCGTGCACCACGCCGGACTTCTCGTAGCGGTAGACGCTGCCGAACTCGAAGAGCCGCAAGGGAAGTTCGCGGTATGAGCGCCCGCGCGACCGGTAGATCAGGTGGTGCATCGGGCAGTTCATCGGCTTGAGGTAGTAGTCCTGCCCGGGCTTGCGCACCGTGCCGTCCTCGTTGAACTCCGCGTCGATGTGCATCGGCGGGAACATGCCGTCGGCGTACCACTCCAGATGGCCCGACGTGATGTAGAGCTGCTCCTTGGTGATGTGCGGGGTGTTGACGAACTCGTAGCCCGCCTCGAGGTGCTTGCGCCGCGAATAGTCCTCCAGCTCGGCGCGCACGATCCCGCCCTTGGGGTGGAAAACCGCCAGGCCCGAACCGATTTCGTCGGGGAAGCTGAACAGGTCCAGCTCCACGCCGAGCCTGCGGTGGTCGCGGCGCTGGGCCTCTTCGATCAGCTCCAGGTGGGCGTCGAGCGCCTCCTGCGACTCCCACGCTGTGCCGTAGATGCGTTGCAGGCTGGCGTTTTTCTGGTCGCCCCGCCAATAGGCGGCCGAGCTCCGGGTCAGCTTGAACGCCGGGATGTGCTTGGTGGTGGGGATGTGCGGTCCGCGGCACAGGTCACCCCAGACCCGTTCGCGGGAACGCGGATTGAGGTTGTCGTACGCGGTGAGCTCGTCGCCGCCGACCTCCATGACGTCGGGGTCGCCCGACTTGTCGTCGACCAGCTCCAGCTTGTACGGCTCGCCGGCCAGCTCGGCGCGCGCCTGGTCCTTGGACTCGTAGACCCGCCGGTCGAACAGCTGGCCTTCCTTGACGATCTGGCGCATCCGCTTTTCCAGCGCGGCCAGGTCCTCCGGCGTGAACGGCTCGGCGACGTCGAAGTCGTAGTAGAAGCCGTCGGTGATGGGCGGCCCGATCCCCAATTTGGCCTGCGGGAACAGGTCTTGGACGGCCTGGGCCAGCACGTGCGCGGTGGAATGGCGGATGACGCTGCGGCCCTCGTCGGTGTTGGCGGCCACCGGGATCACCTCGGCGTCGGCGACGGGCACCCAGCTCAGGTCGCGCAGCTTGCCGTCGGCGTCACGCACCACCACGATCGCGTCGGGCGCCCCGCGCCTGGGCAACCCGGCCTCGCCCACCGCGGCGGCCGCGGTCGTCCCGGCGGGCACCCGGATCGGGGGTCCTGGAACGGGGTTTGCTGGGGCGCTCATCGGGTGGGGTCTCCAAGGGTCGGGTGCGTCGACGACCATGCTATCGGTGCAGTCCGCAGCCGAGCAGGCGGTCGAGCCGCCCCGGCGGAGTCAGGCTCCCGTCGGGGCCAGCCACGCGAGCGCCGCGACCGTCAGCGCCTGGGTGCCGGTATCGAGCGTGGGCTGGATGACGGGGGCGAACGTCGGGGAATGGTTGACGGGGATGTCCTCGGCGACCCGCCCCGCCGCGTCGGCCCTCCGATATGCGTCCGGGTCGGTCCCGCCGATCCCCCAGTAGCTATAGGGCACACCGAGCGCGTTGGGAATGTCGCTGAAGTCCTCGCTCGCGGTCTGCAATGGAAGGTCGCGTGCCCGGTCGCCGAAATAATCGTCGAACGCGCCGCGCACCCGCTCGGTGACCGTCGCGTCGTTGTCGGTGGCCGAATAGTGGTCGTAGAGCTCGAATTCCGGATCTTTCGGGCAGTTCGAGGCCTGGCATTCGGCGGTGACGATGCGCCGGATCGCGTCGAGCATTCTGTTCCGCGTCCCCTCGCTGTAGGTGCGCAGGTTCAGCCGCAACACGGCGCGGTCGCCGATGACGTTGCTCTTGGAACCCGACTGGATACTGCCGATGGTCAACACCGCGGGATCGGTCGGTGCGACTTCGCGGGAGACCACGGTTTGCAGCCGGACCACGATCATCGCGGCCAGCACGACGGGATCGACGGTGGCCTGGGGCATCGAGCCGTGCCCGCCGCGGCCGTACACGGTGATCCGCATGCTGTCGGCGGTCGTCAGGACGGGGCCAGGTCGCGTGCATACCGTGCCGGCCGGAAACGGAAGGACGTGCTGGGCCAGGGCGACGTCGACGTGGCCGACGAGCGTGGCCAGCGCGTCGTCCACCATCCCCCTGGCGCCGTCACCGGTTTCCTCGGCGGGCTGGAACAGCGCGATCACGGTGCCGCTCCAGTGCCCTTGCGCGCCGGCGAGCAGCGCCGCGGCGCCGAGCAGGCAGGTGACGTGGACGTCGTGCCCGCAGGCGTGCATCACCGGCACCTCGGTGCCGTCGGCGTCGATGGCGGTTTCGGTGCTGGCGTACGGCAGGCCGGTGTCTTCGGCCACCGGCAGCGCGTCCATGTCGGCGCGCAGCAGCACTGCCGGGCCGTCACCGTTGCGCAAGATGCCGACCACGCCGGTGCCCCCGACGCCCTCGTGCACGTCAAAACCGAAGCCGCGCAACCGATCAGCCACCGCGGCGGCGGTCTTGTGTTCCCGGTGCGACAGCTCGGGATGCCGGTGCAGGTTGCGGTAGAAGTCCTCCTGCCAATCGCGGGCCTCGCCCAGACCGGCGAGCACCGCCGAGTCACTGTTCATCGTTCACGTCCTCCCCGCTGCGGCGACGCATGACGAAAATGCTTGTGCCTCAGGGCTGGCCGGGCTTGAGCCGCACGAACAGCGCGTCGGCCTCGGTCAGCAGCGTGTCGCCGTCGCTCAGCCGGCCCGACACGAAGATCTTGCGCCCGTCGACGCGGTCGACGCCGGCGTCGAACTGCAGTTCCTTCTCGATCGGCACGATGTGGCGGTAGTCGATCTTGAGGTAGGCGGTGCGCTGGCGACGGCTACCGGTCAGGATCACCGTTGTCAGTCCCAGGACGCTGTCGAACAGCATGCCCAGCGCCCCGCCGTGCACGGCGCCGTTGCGCCCCAGGTGAAACCGCGCGAACCGCGCCCTGCCGTGGATCCGGCCGTCGTCACCCTTGCTCGCCTGCATCGGGATGGAAAGGATGTTGCCGCGCATGGGCAGGTCCATCCGGCGCCCGGACGGCGACTCCCACTCGTCGGCGTCGAACGGCGCCAGCAGCGCGGACACCTTCTCCAGCAGGTCGGCGGCCTCGGTGATCACCTCGTCGGGCGCGTCGACGGCGCGGGCGTGGTCCTGCAGCCTGCGCACCCCGTCGACGAACCGGCCGTAGTCGGGGCCGCCCTTGGTCGTGGGTTCGGGCGGATTGAATCCCCCGCCGGGGTGCTGGTGATGGTCGCCGCCCACCAGGACACCGTATCGGTGGGTCCTACGGCCCGCCGCCACCACCGCCAAGGCCGCCGACGGCGCTGCCGTTGGCCGCGGCAACGGCAGCGCCGCCGCCCCCGCCGCCTCCGATGCTGGCCTGCCCGCCGGCGCCGGGAGTGGCGCTGGCCGCCGCGCTGGACGCGCTACCGGTGACGCCGTCGTTGCCGGCGCCGCCGATAGGCTGGCCGGTGCCGCCGGCCCCGCCCGGGCCGCCGGCGGTGGTGCTCAGGTTGAGGCCCGCGCTGCCGCCTTGGCCGCCGCCGCCACCGGTGCTGCCGGGGATGGCCGCACCGCCGCCACCGCCGCCGCCGGCGCCGGCGTACCCGGCGGATTGGTTGACGAAGCCGCCGTGCCCGCCGTCACCGGCGGAGGAGAAACTGCCGGCGGCGACACCGTCGGAGCCTTGTTGGCCGGTGGCGATCGCGTTGCCGATCGCGGCGGCCCCGCCGCCGCCACCACCGCCGCCGGGGCCCCCGGAGCTCGCTTGGGCGCCGCCCCCGCCGGCCGCGCCGCCACCAGTGGCGTGCTGGCCGCCGACGGTGGCGCTGGCGGTGCCCCCGTTGCCGCCGTTGCCGCCCAGGCCGGCGCTGCCGCCGCCGGTGCTGAGACCGCCGGCACCGCCGCCACCACCGCCCCCGGCGCTGGCGGCGACGACCGTGGTGCTGGTCAGCGTGACGTTGCCGCCGGCGCCGCCGGCGCCGCCGTTCCCGCCGGTGACGCCCGTGCCCCCGCTGCCGCCGTTGCCGCCGAGCCCGCCGCTGAACACGGCGCTGCCGGTGCCGGTGAAGGTGCTGTTGCCGCCGTTCCCGCCGACGCCGCCCGCACCGCCGATGCCGCCGGCGCTGGCGCCGCCGTTGCCGCCGTTGCCGCCGTGGCCCGGGCTGCCGAAGGCCACGGCGCCCGCGCCGCCGCCGCTTCCGCCGGCGCCGCCGGTGCCGCCGTTGCCCGTGGCGCCCGCAGTCGCGCCGGGGCCGCCCGCGGCGCCGCCCGAGCCGGCAGCCCCGCCTTTGCCGCCGTTGCCGCCGTTACCGCCACCGGCGCCGGAGTCGGCGGCGCCGTTGCCGCCCTGTCCGCCCTGGCCGCCGTTGCCGCCCTGCCCCCCGTCGCCGTTCGCGCCCGCGTGGCCGAACAACGCCGAGCCCTGGCCACCGGCGCCGCCCTGGCCGCCGGTCCCGCCCGCGCCGCCGTCGGTGCCGTTGCCGCCGTTGCCGGTGCCGCTCACACCGGCCCCGCCGATCCCGCCGATCCCGCCCGCGCCGCCGATGCCGCCGGCGCCGCCGTCGCCGTGGAGTAGCCCGCCTTTACCACCCGCCCCGCCGTTGCCGCCCAACCCGCCGATGCCGCCCTTGGTGAGGGTGCTGGCGTTGCCGGTGGTGCCGGTGATGCCAACCCCGCCGGCCCCGCCCTGGCCGCCGTTGCCCCACAGCCCGGCGTCGCCGCCTCGCCCGCCCGCCTGTCCGGGCCCGCCGGACCCGCCGTTGCCGCCGTTGCCCCACAGGATGCCGCCGGCCCCGCCGGCCTGCCCGGTCCCGGGCGCGCCGTTGGTGCCGTCGCCGATCAGCGGGCGGCCCAACAGCACTTCGGTGGGCGTGTTGATCACCCCGAGGACGTCGGCCTCGAGGGTCTGCAACGGCGACGCGTTGGCCGCCTCGGCCAGAGCGTAGGACCCGGCGCCGCCGGTCAGGGTTTGCACGAACTGCTGATGAAACGAGGCCGCCTGCGCGCTGAGCGCCTGAAAGGCCTGACCGTGCCCGCTGAACAGCGCGGCGATCGCCGCCGAGACCTCGTCGGACGCCGCCGCCAGCACCCCGGTCGTCGAGCCGGCCGCCGCCGCCTGGGCCTCACTCAGCGCGGACCCGATGCTGTGCAGATCCGTCGCCGCCGACGCCAAAAACTCCGGCGCCGCAACTACATACGACATGTCGCCCCCTTCGGCCAGGCAAGAGTTTCGGGCGCGTCCGGGCCGCGGCGCGGCCACCGTGAAACCGCAAACGTCCCAGTGTCGCGATCGGCCGCCCGGAGCGCCTGCTGCCCAGTGTGGGCCGGCCGGTGGGCGCGGATCATGGGGAGATTTCCCTATTTTGCGGTATCGAGCACGCTGCTGACCTCGCGCCCGGCGCCGTTGCGGCCCAGGTGGATTCAGCGCCCCGACGAGTCAGCCGTGCTGCCCGGACGCGCCGGTACCGCCGGGGTTGCCGTTGGAGCCGTGGTTGCCGGGGGTGTTGGTGGAGCCGCCCGACGCCGTGCCGCCCGCCGCGCCGGTGCCGTAGCCGCCGCCGGCGCCGCCGTCACCGCCCGCGCCGCCCACGCCGCCCGCGCCATTGACACCCAGGCTTCCGGCCAGCGTCCCGCCCGGGCCGCCCGCGCCCCCGGCGCCGGCGCCGCCGCCGTTACCGCCGGTGCCGCCGGTGCCGCCGTTGCCGCCGTTGCCGCCCTGGCCGCCGAACGCGGTGTGGCCGGTTGACGACGTGGCGGCACCCCCGATGCCGCCCGCGCCGCCGGTGCCCCCGACGCCCCCGGCTCCGCCCAGGCCGCCGGCGCCGCCCATACCGCCGGCGCCGCCGTCGCCGAACAGCCCGGCCGCACCGCCCGCGCCCCCGGGGCCGCCGTCGCCGCCGCCACCGCCGCCGCCCCCCGCCCCGCCGGCCTCGGCGGAGCCCGTCAGGTTCGGAATGTTCGTGCCGCCGATGCCGCCCTCGGCGTCCCCGCCCGTGGCGGTGGCCTCACCACCCGCGCCGCCGGCGCCGCCCAGGCCGCCGCCGGCCCCGGTGCCGCCGGTGCCGCCGGTCCCGCCGCTGCCGCCGGCACCGCCGTTGCCGAAGAAACGGCCGCCGTGACCGCCGGTGCCGCCCGCCCCGCCGGTACCCCCGGCTTCGCCCGTCGCTCCCGCCGCGCCCGGGCCACCCAGACCGCCCAGGCCGCCGAACGCGCTGTTGGTGTTCCCGTTGGCGATACCGCCGGCGCCGCCCGCACCGCCGGTCCCGCCGGCGGCCAGGGCGGCCCCGCCGTTGCCGCCGTTGCCTCCGATGCCCTCGCCGGACAATGTCGCCGCCTGACCGCCTTGGCCGCCCACACCCCCGTTGCCGCCGGCACCGCCGCTGCCGCCGTTGCCGCCGATGGCCGTCCCGTTGTTGGTGCCGCCGAAACCGCCGGCCCCGCCGGTGCCGCCAGCCATGCCGAGTCCGCCGTAGCCGCCGTCGCCGCCGCTGGTGCCGGTGATGTTGCCGCTGGTTGTGGACTGGAAAATGCCATACGTTCCGGCGTTCGCCTGGCCGTTGACGGTCGGGTTGATCCCGCTCGCCCCGGTCAGCCCGGTGCCGCCCTGCCCGCCCGGCCCGCCGTTGCCGAACAGCAGGGCGTCGCCGCCCGTGCCGCCGTGGCCGGGCAGCCCGCCGTTGACACCGGCGATGGCGGCCCCGCCCTGCCCGCCGGGGCCGCCGTTGCCGAACAGCAGGCCGCCGGTGCCGCCGGCACCGCCGGCCGCCCCGAATCCGCCCACCCCGCCGGCCCCGCCGGTGCCGATCAGGCCGGCCGGGCCGCCCTTGCCGCCGGCCTGCCCGGACACGCCGTTACCGCCCGGGCCGCCGTTGCCGAACAGCAACCCGCCCGGCCCGCCGGCCTGGCCCGGCGCCCCGGGCGCGCCGTCGCCGATCAGCGGGCGACCCAGTAGCGCCTCGGTGGGTGCGTTGATCACCCCGAGGACGTCGTCCTCCAGCGTCTGCAACGGCGACGCGTTGGCCGCCTCGGACAGGGCATACGACCCCGCGCCGCCGCCCAGTGCCTGCACGAACTGCTGGTGGAACTCCGCCGCCCGGGCGCTCAGCCCCTGATAGGCCTGGCCGTGCCGGCTGAACACCTCCGCGACCGCCGCCGACACCTCGTCCGCGGCGGCCGCCAGCACGTCGGTGGTCGAGCCGGCGGCCGCCGCCCGGGCGGCGTTCAGCTGCGCTCCGATGCCGTGCAAATCCCCCGCTGCCGAGGCCAAAAACTCCGGCGCCGCAACCACGAACGACATGTCGCCTCCTCCGACCAGGCGGAACTGCCGGGCGCGTCCGGGCGGCCGTCACGGTTACCGGGAAGCCGCGAACGTCCCAGTGTTGCGGCTGCGGTCGCCGCATCGGCCACCCGGAGCGCCTACCGGGTAGTGTGCGCCGGCGGGAGGGCGCGATTCATCCGGAATTTTCCCGATTTTTCGGGCCCCCGGGGCCGTGCCCGGGCCCGAGGCGCCGGGCCTTACGAGTCCTGGCCGGGGCTGCCGTTGCAGTTGAAGTCGCTGTCCCCCAACCCGGCGGCGCCGCCGGCGTCGGCGATGCCCCCGTTGCCGCCGCTGTTCAGGGCGGTGTTGCTGTGGGCGCCGGGGCCGCCCGCCCCGCCGGAGGCGCCGGTCGAGCCGGCGATTCCGCTGCCGTCCGCCCCGGGTGTGCCGGCGTTGGCGCCGCCGCCACCGCCACCGCCTGTCCCGGTGGTGCTGCCGGTCCCGCCGCCGCCGCCGAAATTCGAGACGGAAGGCGTGAGGGCGTCGCCGCCATTGCCCCCGATACCGCCGGTGGCGTCGAGGCCGCCGCCCCCACCACCACCGCCGCCGCCGCCGGCGAGGGCCGCGGAGCCGCCCGCGGTACCGCCGCCGCCACCACCGCCGCCGGCGCCGCCGTGTCCGCCGATGCCGCCTGCGCCGGCCTCACCGCTGCCGCCCTGGCCACCCGCGCCGCCGTAACCGGTGGCCGTGCCGGTGTCGGCCGTTCCGCCCCGGCCGCCGTAGCCGCCGACGCCGCCGTGACCGGCCGTGCCGCCCGTGCCGGTGCCGGTGCCCGCGCTGCCGCCGAATCCGCCGGCGCCCCCGCCACCGCCGCCGCCGGCCATGCCGTTGGTCGAGCTGTGGTTGTTACCGCCGTACCCCCCGCCGCCGCCGGCGCCGCCGGCGCCGCCGTCGCCGTTGGTGCCGCCGTGCGGTGTGCCGCCGCCGTTCCCGCCGTTGCCACCCCGGCCGCCGGTGCCGCCCTGGCCGCCGACGCTGAACTGGGCACCGGAGCCGGTCGCGCCGGAGTCGGCCCCGCCGCCCGCGCCGCCCCCGCCGCCGGTGCCGCCGTGACCCGCAGTGCCGGCGAACCCGCTGCCGGTGCCGGCCGCGCCGGCGTCCCCGCCGGTCCCACCCTGGCCGCCTTGTCCGCCGTTGAGACCGCTGCCGTTGCCGGTGGTGTAGTTGTAGCCGGCGCCGCCCGCGCCGCCGTGGCCCCCGTCGCCGCCGGCGCCGTTGGTGCCGCCGGCACCGGCGTTGCCGCCCTGGCCGCCGGCGCCGCCGGCGCCGCCGCTGAAGCCGGTGCCGCCGATGGCCAGCGCCGCGCTCCCGGTGCTGCCCGCCCCGCCGGTCCCGCCGGTGCCGCCGACACCGGCCGCGGCGTCCGCACCCCGGAACCCGAACAGCCCGCCCGACCCGCCGGATCCGCCGGCGCCCGCGTTGCCGCCCGTGCCGCCGGTGCCCCCGGCGTGACCGGGGCCGCTGATGATCGAGGTGGTGCCCGCTCCGCCGTTGCCGCCCTGGCCGCCATGGCCGCCGATCCCGCCCGCCCCGCCGGAACCGAGGATCGCCGAGCTGGACCCGCCGGCCCCGCCGGCGCCGCCGACCCCGCCGGCTAGCCCTTGATGGCCCGCGCCGCCGGCGATGCCGCTGCCCGACGCGCCGACGTCCCCGGCACCCCCGACACCGCCGGCCCCGCCTTGCCCGGCGGCCCAGCCGAACAGCGCCGCGTTGGCGCCGCCGGTTCCCCCGGCGCCGCCGTTGCCACCGCCGAGGCCCAGACCGACGCCGGAGCCGCCGGCACCGCCCAGCCCGCCCGCACCGCCGAATCCGCCCAGCACGCCCCCGGCGCCGCCGCTGCCGCCCGCGCCGCCGATCGCGCCCGCCCCGCCGGTGCCGCCCGTGCCGCCGACACCGCCGTTGCCGAACAGGCCCGCGGCTCCGCCCGCGCCGCCGGCACCGCCGGCCACGCCCGTCCCGCTGCCGGCCACGCCCGACCCGCCGTTGCCGCCGTTGCCCCACAAGATGCCGCCCGCCCCGCCCGCCTGACCGGTTCCCGCCGCGCCGTCGGCGCCGTTGCCGATCAGGGGCCGGCCCAGCAGCGCTTCGGTGGGCGCATTGATCACGCCGAGGACGTCGGCCTCGAGCGTCTGCAGCGGCGAGGCGTTGGCGGCCTCGGTCAGGGCATACGACGCCGCGCCGGCGCCCAGCGTCTGCACGAACTGCTGATGGAACGCGGCGGCCTGGGCGCCGAGCGTTTGATAGCTCTGGCCGTACCCGCTGAACACCGCCGCGATCGCCGCCGAGACTTCGTCGGACGCCGCCGCCAGCACCTCGGCCGTCGAGCCGGCCGCCGCCGCGTGCGCGGCGTTCAGCGCCGACCCGATGCCCTGTAAGTCCGCCGTCGCCGAGGCCAAAAATTCGGGGGCCGCAACCACAAACGACATGTCGCCCCTTTGCCAAAAGCGGTCGTATTGGGAGCGTCCGGGCAGCGCCACGGCTACAGTGGGGTCCGCATCATGTCCCAGTGTTGCGGTTGTGCAGTCGTGTCGCCGCCCGGAGCGCTCGCAGGTGTAAGTGTGCGTCGGGGGGCGGCTTCGATTGATCGGGAATTTTCCCTATTTTCGCGACATCGGTTCGTGACTGCACCGGAGCACTCGAGCGGGAGCGGCGGCTGTTGGAGAGTTTGCTGGAGCGCCACGCGGCGCTGGCCGAGCTGGGCGGCCTGGCGCGCGCGGTGCGGCGCGGCTCGGGGCGCGTCGTGTTGTTGCGCGGGGAGGCCGGCGTCGGCAAGACCGCGGTCCTCACCCGGTTCGCCGCGGCCCTCGACGGCGGGGTGCGGGTACTGACGGGTTGGTGTGACCCGCTGGCCGCGCCGCGCCCGTTGGGCCCGCTGCTGGACGCGCTGGCGGGGCTGAGCCCGGCGGCCGCCGGCGCGGTGGGCGCGGCGATCGAATCCGGTGACACCGGCGCGCTGTATCGGCGGCTGCTGACCGTGCTGCGCGACGGGCCGGGCTGGGTGTGGCTGATCGAGGACGTCCACTGGGCCGACGGGGCCACCCTGGACCTGATCCGCTTCCTCGCCCGGCGCATCGACGCGCTGCCGCTGCTGCTGGTGGTGTCCTACCGCGACGACGAGCTCGACCACCAGCACCCGCTGTCGGTCACGCTGGGCGACGTGGCGACCTGCGCGGCGGTCAGCCGCATCGCGCTGGAGCCGCTGAGCCGCGACGCGGTGGCGGTGCTGGCCGCAGGCAGCGGCGTCAACGCCGGCGACTTGCACGAACTGACCGGCGGCAACCCGTTCTACGTCACCGAGGTGTTAGCCGCCGGCGCCGGCTCGCTGGGTCGTGATGCGTTGCCGCACAGCGTTTCCGAGGCGGTGTGGGGCCGGCTGGGCCGGCTGTCGGCGACCGCGCGCGAGACCGCGCAGGCGGTCGCGGTGTGCGGGCCACGGGCCGACGCGGCGCTGGTGCAGGCGGTGTGCCCGGGCGCGGGCTCCGCGCTGGGCGAATGCCTCGACGTGGGGGTGCTGGTCGCCGAGGGCGAGGTGGTGCGGTTTCGTCACGAGCTGGCCCGGCGCGCCACGCTGGATCGCATCCTCGACCCCCAGCGCCGGCTGTTGCACAAGCGCGCGCTGGCGGCGCTGGCCGAGCCGCCGGTGGGCCCGGACATATTGTCGCCGTTGGTCTTTCACGCGCACCAGGCCGGTGACGACGAGTCCGTGATCGAGCACGGCCCGGCCGCCGCCGAGCACGCCGCGGCGCTGGGCGCGCACGCCGAGGCCGCCGACCTGTACGGCCTGATGTTGCGGCACGGCGGCGGCGCCCCCACCCCGCGGGAGGCGCATTGGCTGGAGCGGCACGCGTTCGAGAGCTACCTGTGCGGGCGGGCGGCCGCGGCGGTGTCGTCGTGGCGGGCGGCGATCGACATCCGCCACCAACTCGGTCACCGCCTCGAGGAGGGTGACGACCTGCGCTGGCTGTCGCACCTGCTGGAACCGCTGGGACGCACCGCCGAGGCCGTCGAGGCGGGCCGCGCGTCGCTGCGGCTGCTCGAGGATCTCGGGCCCTCCCCGCAGCTGGCCTGGTCGCTGATCAACATGGCGCACTCGTGCACGACGGTCGGCTACGACCCGATCGCCGCCGACCAATACGCAACGCGCGCAAGCACACTCGGCAAGCTCTTGGGCGATCCCGCCGTCGCGATCCGGGCGCGCGGCTACCAGGCGATGGCCACAATCTTTCGCACCGACGCCGGCTGGGAGGAGCTGGAGGCGGTGTGGGACGAGGCACTGGACGATCCCGAACTGACCGAACACGCCGCGGTGCTGGGCGTCCTGGCCTGCTGGGCTGCCGCGCTGCGCTGCGAGCTCGACCGCGCCGAGGCCTACCTCGTCCGGGCGGCGGCCTTCTTCGAGGCCCACGACATGGTCATGTTCGCGGCGCTGGTGGCCGGCGCTGACGCGCTGACGGGGCTGTATCGCGGCGACTGGGCGCGCGCCGCGCTGGTCGCCGAGCAGATCGTGACGCGCACGGCGCTCAGCCCACAGCATCGGGTCCTGCCGCTGATCGTGCTCGCGCTGATTCGTGCGCGGCGCGGCGAACGCCCCGGCGGCCTGCTCGACGAGGCCCTCGAGCACACCGCGGGAAACATGCTGCGGCTGCACGTGTTCGCGGCGCGCGCCGAGGCGGCCTGGCTCGCCGGTGACGACGACACCGCGGTCGCCGAGGCGCGCGCCGGGCTAAAAGCCCGTCCGGGCCAAGCAGATTCGTGGTTGGTCGAGCCCTTGCGGTGGTGGTTGCGGCTGGCCGGGGGCGCACCCGATGCCGCCGAGGACCCGGCGGGCCACGTCGAGGCGTGGCAACGTCGCGGCTGCCCCTACGAAACGGCGACCGCCCAACTCGGCGGCGACGTCGCCGCGGTGGAATCGGCGCTGGCGACGTTTCGCCGCCTCGGCGCCCGCCCGGCGGCACGCCGCGCCCGCGAGCGCCTGGCCACGCTGCGCGGTCCCGTCCGCCGCGGGCGCCGCGCCGAGACCCTGGCCGACCCCGACGGGCTGACGCGACGCGAACGCGAGGTGCTCGAGCTGCTGGCCGGCGGGTGCAGCGACGCCCAGATCGCCGCCGCGCTGCACATCAGCCCCAAAACTGCGGGCTCCCATGTCAGTTCGATCCTGCTCAAGCTCGGCGTGGCCAACCGCACCCAGGCCGCCGCGCGCGCCCGCCGGCAGGAAACCCCCGGCGCCTAGACCGTCTTCTGCGCCCCGGCGGCCGCCAGCGTCTCGAACTCGTCGTCGCTCAGCGTGATCTCGGCGGCGGCGACATTCTCCTCCAGGTGCGCGACGCTGGAGGTGCCCGGGATCGGCAGCATCACCGGCGAGCGTTTCAGCAGCCACGCCAGCGCCAGCTGCGACGCCGTCGCGTCGTGCTCGGCGGCGATGCGCTGCAGCGGGCCGTCCGGGGCGGCCAGCGGCCCGGCCGCCAGCGGGAACCACGGAATGAAGCCGATGCCCTGGCCGGTCGCGGCGTCCAGCAGCGGCTCTGCCTTCCGCGACGCCAGGTTGTACATGTTCTGCACCGACACGATCTCGGTGACCTGCTGGGCCTCGCGAAGCTGGTCGACGTCGATCTCGGACAGGCCGATGTGGCGGATCTTGCCCTCGTTCTTCAGCGTGAGCAGCTGGCCGACCTGGTCGGCCAGCGGGAAGTTGCGGTCGATGCGGTGCAGCTGGAACAGGTCGATGGTGTCGACGCCGAGGCGGCGCAGGCTCATCTCGCATTCCTGGCGCAGGTAGGCCGGGTTGCCCAGCGGGATCCAGATGTCGGGGCCGGTGCGCAGCAGGCCGGCCTTGGTCGCGATCACCAGCCCGTCGTAGGGGTGCAGGGCCTCGTGGATGATCTCCTCGGACACGTAGGGGCCGTACGAGTCCGCGGTGTCGATGAAGTTCACGCCGAGCTCGACGGCGCGGCGCAGGACCCGGACGCACTCGGCGCGGTCGGCCGGCGGGCCCCACACGCCCTTTCCGGTGATGCGCATGGCGCCGAACCCGAGTCGGTTGACGGTCAGGTCGCCGCCGAGGGTGAACGTTCCGGATGCTTGGGCAACAGTCTGAGTGGTCACTTTCACGACCGTACGCTGAACACGTGGACCTAGCAGCACTCGAAGAACTCCCGCTCACCTACACCGAGGTGGGCGCCACATCCGACGGTGAACTGCCCGCCGGATACGACCATCAGCACGCCGAGCGCCAAATCGGCACGGGCCGCGAGCGTTTCGAGCGGGCCGCCGACGCGGTCATGCGCTGGGGCATGCAACGCGGGTCGGGCCTGCGGGTGCAGGCCAGCTCCGAGATCGCCGCCGTCGACACGGTGCTGGTGGTGCGCATGGGCTTTCTGCCGGCGCCGTGCCGGGTGGTGTACGTCGTCGACGAACCCGACATCCGCGGGTTCGGCTACGGCACCCTGCCGGGGCACCCCGAGTCCGGCGAGGAACGCTTCGTCGTGCGCTACGACCCGAGCACCTCCGCGGTCTACGCGGAGGTGTCGGCGTTCTCCCGGCCGGCGGCCTGGTGGGCCAAGGCCGGTGGGCCGCTGGTGAGGGCGGCCCAGCGGGTCATCGCCCGGCGCTACCTGCGCGCGGTGTGAATGCTGCCGTTATGCACGCCCTGCGCCAGGCGGGCCAGCGCGAAGGCGCCGACCAACAGGCCGAAGTCGCGCAGCGCGACGTCGTAGAACCCGGGCCCGGTGACCAGGTCGAGGATGATCCCGGCCAGCCAGGCCATTACCACCCAGGCGCCGAACCGCGGCGCGAACGCCACCACGATGCCGGCGACGATCTCGATCGCCCCGACCAGGTACATGCACTGGTCGGCCGTTCCGGGTACCAGGTCGTTGATCCAGCCGGCCAGATACATGCTCCAGTGATGCGGGTGGGTCAGCAGGTTGAAGAACTTGTCCAGCCCCATCACGATCGGCGCGATCGTGAACACGGTGCGCAGCGCGAGGTACGCCGAGTAGGCGGGGTCCCGCAGCTGGTCGGTGAGGGCCGGGGTCGCGCTGAGTTGTTCGGTCGCCATGGTTGCCTCCATTTCTAACGGATAATAATTTAAACGTTAGATCGGGTAGACTGTAGCGTCAAGCATTTTGTCTGTTAGAAACGACGGGTCGAGTGGACGACAGGGACGCGCTGCAGCGGGACGCCGCCGGCATCGGCGCGCTCGCCGACCCGGTGCGCCGCCGGCTCTACGAATTCGTCTGCGCCCAACCCGCGCCGGTGGGCCGCGACCAGGCCGCCGACGCCGTCGGCATCCCCCACCATCAGGCCAAATTCCACCTGGACCGGCTCACCGCCGAGGGCCTGCTGGAAAGCGACTACGCGCGGCTGACCGGCCGCTCCGGCCCCGGCGCCGGGCGCACCTCCAAGCTGTACCGCCGGGCGCGCCGCGACATCGCGGTCAGCCTCCCGCAGCGGGAGTACGAGCTGGCCGGACGGCTGATGGCGACGGCCATCGCCTCCTCGGCCGAGACCGGCGAGCCCGTGGCCGAGGTGCTCAACCGGGTCGCGCGCGGCTACGGCCAGACGATCGGCGCCGGCCCGCGCCCACCCGCCGACGCCGCCGACGCGCTCCAGCGCGCGGTCGGGGTGCTGAGCCGCTACGGCTACGAGCCCCGCTGCAGTGATTCCGGTGACCGCGAGGTCGAGTTGGCCAATTGCCCGTTCCACGCGTTGGCGCAGGAACAGACGGAGCTGGCCTGCACCATGAACCACGCGCTGATCACCGGCGTGGCCGACGCCCTGGCGCCACACGGCCCCGACGCGCGCCTGTGCCCGGGCCCGGATCGCTGTTGCGTGGTGCTGCGCCCGAGTGGCGGCTAGCGGGGATTTGACTGTGAATCCTTGGCTTTCGGTGTGAATCCCGGGCGGAAAATCGCCCCAGATCCCGCCCTACGCTCACAACCAAAGCCATACGCGCACAATGAAAGCCGTAACCTAGGCCCCCCAGCGGCCGAGCAATTCCGCCGCGCCCGTGCACATCCGGTCGATGACGTCGGCCACCGACGCGTCGTCGCGGATCATCCCGACGCCCTCGCCGGCGTCGACGGGCGCGACGCGGCGATCGTCGCCGGCGATCGCGGCGGACAGTTCGTCGCGGGCCGGCGGGTCGAGCGCGTCCTCGTGGCCCGTCCAGCGCGCGACGAAGTCGTTGGCCAGCACGCGCGACGGGAACCGCGCCGGCCACGGCAGCCCCTTGGCGACGTCGAAGACCCGGGTGACGGCCGTGTCGGTGGCCCGCGCGGCGATCAGCGCCCGCCGGCTGCCGTCACCGGTGAGCGCCTCCGGGCACGCCGCCAGGCGAGTGCCCACCCACGCCCCGCTCGCGCCGGCGGCCAGCACCGCGGCCAGGCTGCGCGCCGAGGCGATGCCGCCGCCGGCGAGCACCGGCACCGAGACCGCGTCCAGGACCTCGTCGAGCAACGGCAGCGTGCCGAGCCGCACCTCGCCATGCCCGCCGCCCTCGGCGCCGCGCGCGACCACGACGTCGACGCCGGCGTCGGCCGCCCGACGCGCGCCAAGCCCGTCGTAAACCTGTGTGGCGGTGGCGATTCCGGCGTCGTGCGCCTGGTCGACCCACGACCAGTCGGTGCCGAAACTCACCGACAACAGGGCGGGCCGGGCGGCCAGCGCGTCGTCCAGCAGCCCGGGCTGGCCGCGCATCACCCAGTCCACCAACCCGATGCCGAACTTTCCGCGCACGTGCCGCAGCTCGGCGCGCAGCGCCTCGCGGGTGCCGTCGCTGCCCATGCCGACCATCCCCAGCCCGCCGGCGGCGGTGACCGCCGCGGCCAGCCGGCCGCCGGCCACCCCGCCCATCGGGGCGTTGACGATCGGCACCCGCAGCCCGAAACTTTCCGACCAGGGCGTGGACAGCATGAAAGCTAGTGGGCGGCGCCGGGCTGGCTCTTCAGTACGGTCAGCATGACCACCGAATCCTCGACCGCGTGCAGCGCGTGGCGCTCCGGGGGGATCGCGACGTAGTCACCGGCCTTGCCGTCCCACGCGTCGCCGCCGGTGGTCAGGCGCACGTGCCCCTGCAGCACCTGCAGCGTCGCCTCGCCGGGGCTGTCGTGCTCGGAGAGGTCGTGGCCGGCCAGCAGCGCCAGCACGGTCTGCCGCAGCTCGTGGGTGTGACCGCCGTGGATCGTGTGTGCGGCGCGCCCGCTGTGCGACTGGCCCGCCTCGGCCAGCTTTTCGGAGGCGAGGCTGGTCAGCGAGATGGATTCCATATTCGGCCCTTTCGGTTTTTCGAGCGCACGGATCAGACGGTCATCAATAGCAGTATCCCCGCCACGAGCAGGGCCACGACCTTGACCGCCTCGAAGCCGACATAGACGTAGTGGGCGCGCGAGCGGGGCCCCTCGGATCCGGCCAGCACGCGATCCGAGCGGCGGCTCAGCCGCGGGCGGACCGCCACCAACTGGATCGCCAGCGCGGCGATCGCGACGGCGAACGCGCCGGCGATCCGGCCCCGCGTCGGGCCGGACACCACGATCGCCGCGACGACGAGGGCGAAGCCGACCTCGACGGTGTTGAGGGCGCGAAAGACCAGCCGCCCGATGCCGAGCCCGATCTGCAACGTCACGTTGGGCGCGCGGAACTTCAGCGGGGCCTCGAGAAACGAGATGGCCAGCACCATGCCGAGCCAGACGAAGGTGACCGCCACGGCGATCGCCGTACCGGTGGTCACCCGGCGGCCCCCGCCGGCGTGAGGTGGGCCAGGCACAGGTCCGGTTCGACGAACGCGTCGAGCCGGTCGACGGAGACCGGCGCCTCCCACGACTCCAGCGCGCCCTGCATCAGCCCGAGGTGGATGGGGCACACGACCGAGCCGCCGGTCTCGGCCAGCTCCAAAAACGGGCAGTGCCGCAGGCCGACCAGTTGCTGGCCGTCGGACGTCCGGCGCTCCGGCGCGAACCCGAGGTCGTCGAGCACCCCGACCAGCTGGTCGATGGCCTGCTCGGCGCTCGCGCCCTCCGCCGGTGCCTGCGCACTGGATTCCAGGCTGCGCCCCCACGCGCGGCCCGCGGCCATCGCCTTGGTGCGCGGGTCGCGATCGGACGCCAGCGCCATGGCCAGGATCTCGGCGAGCAGCCGGTACTGGCGCGTCCCGCCGCGGTCCATCTGCCGGATCGCGGCGAACATCAGCGGTGGGCGCCCGGGCCCCTTGCGGCCGTGCGCGACGTGCTCCACCTGCCGCTCGGCGACCAGGCTCTCGAGGTGGAAGCGCACGGTGTTGGGGTGCACGCCGAGCTCCTCGGCGATCTCGACGATGCTCATCGGTTCGGCCGACGAACGCAACAGCCGCAACACCTCACGGCGCCTACGGCCGGTGGTTTCTCCCGCTGACGTAATCCCGCTCACGCTCCTTCGGTCTCGTCGGCCTTCGGCGCCCCGGCGACCAACGGTGTGTCGACGCCGAGGGGACCGACTTTGGCGGCCCCGCCGGGCGACCCCAACGGCTGGTCCCGGCCGGGCAGCACTTCGCTGAAGAACGCCTCATTATCGGCCAGGTAGGGCTTGAGCTCCTCGGGCAGGTCGTCTTCGTAGTAGATGGCCTCCACCGGGCACACCGGTTCGCACGCGCCGCAGTCCACGCATTCGTCGGGGTGGATATAGAGCGCCCTGCCGCCCTCGTAGATGCAATCCACCGGACACTCGTCCACGCAAGCCCGATCCATCACGTCGATGCATGGCTTCCCGATCACGTACGTCATGCGCTAGAGTTTACACAACGCCTATTGTAAAAACCAAGGAGTTTGGGGAATCCGATGCCCGACAGTGAACTTGACGTCCGCGAGCTGCGCAAGCCCGACAAGCATCCCACGATCTTCGCGACGTACGCGGCGCTGGCGGTCGGCGAGTCCTTCGTGCTGGTCAACAATCACGACCCCCGCCACCTGCGCGACGAGTTCGACGCCGACCACCCCGGCAGCTACGGCTGGGAATACGTCGAGAAGGGCCCCAAAGTCTGGCGGATCAGGATCACCAAGCTCACCTCTACCCCACTGCCGCGAATCCTGGCCGACACCAACGCATTCGCCCCCACCGCCGAGCCCGACGCCACCGGCGCGGTGTGGAAGCTCGAGGCCAAGGACCGCGACCTGGACTCCAACGTCATCGCGCTGCCCGCCGGCGGCGGCATCGACGCGCACACCGGCCCCGACCTCGACGTGCTGATCCACGTGCTGTCCGGCGGCGGCCGGCTGACCACCGAGACGGGCACCGTCGACCTGTTTCCCGGCGCCCTGCTGTGGTTGCCGCGGCGCTCCCGGCGGCAGTTCTCTGCCGGGCCCGACGGGCTGCGCTACCTGACCGTGCACAAACGGCGCCAGGCGCTCCTGCTCGAACCCACCGCGAATTCGGCTGTGCGGCAGGCGGTCTGATGTCCGGTCAGAAAATCCCGCTGCCCGCGTCCGGGCGCGCCGACGACAACGTGGCCGGGCACTGGCTGCTGGCGCGGCTGGGCAAGCGGGTACTTCGCCCCGGCGGGGTCGAACTCACCCACACGCTGCTGGCCCGGGCCGAGGTGGCCGGCGCCGACGTGGTCGAGCTCGCGCCGGGCCTGGGGCGCACGGCCACCGAGATCCTGGCCCGGGGCCCGCGGTCCTACGTCGGGGCCGAGGCCGACCCCGACGCGGCCGACGTGGTGCGCGGGGTGCTCACCGGGCTGGGCGCCGAGAACGGCGCCGTGCGGGTCGCCGACGCCGCCGCCACCGGGCTGCCCGACGCCAGCGGCGACGTGGTGGTCGGCGAGGCGATGCTGAGCATGCAGGGCGACGCGGCCAAGCACGCCATCGTCGCCGAGGCCGCGCGGGTGCTGCGGCCCAACGGGCGCTATGCGATCCACGAGCTGGCCCTCACCCCCGACGTGTCGGAGGAGGTGAGCGCCGACATCCGGCAGGCGCTGGCCCGCGCGATCAAGGTGAACGCCCGGCCGCTGACCGTCGCGGAATGGTCGCGGCTGCTCGCCGACCACGGCCTGGTGGTCGACCACGTCGCCACGGCGCCGATGGCCCTGCTGGAACCGCGCCGGCTCGTCGCCGACGAGGGCGTGCTCGGGGCGTTGCGGTTCGCCCGGAACGTGCTCGTCCACCGCGACGCCCGCAAGCGCGTGCTGACGATGCGCCGCACCTTCCGCCGCCATCGCAAGCAACTGGCCGCGGTGGCGATCGTCGCCCGCAAGCCCGCGGCCGGCGGGTAACGGAACGGGCGCCGAACCCGGGCCGAATTTCCGCCGAATTCTTTCGAATTCGATGGCTTTGGCCCCTTTCCGCAATCTGCGCGTTACGCGATAATGACTTCGTCTGACGTAACTTGTCTGCGGCGGTTGCGGCTGAACGAAGGAGCATCACGGTTATGGGTTCCAACCCACCGTTGTTATTGAGCGATGCTGACGTCGACGACCTCGCGCGGGAATTCCTGCGCTCCCGCTATCTCGGTTCGGTCTATGCCGGCTGGTCACCCGATCGGCGCCTGGACGCCTTCCTGCGGCGCAGCGGCCTCGCCCGCGTCGCCGACGACGGTGACCTGTCGACGGCCGTGCTGGATCGCATCATGGACCAGGTGAGCTTCGCGCATCATTGACCCGGCCGCCTGCCGTCACCGAAACCCCTTCCCGCGCGCCGTCTTCCGGTGGTTACGTCATGCACACGTTGGCGAACAGCAGCACGGGCCACGACACGATCGAGCCGAGGAACGAGACCACCAGGTCGGCCCCGTGCATGGTGTTCAGGTGTCGCGTGTGGGTGCACGACCAGATCACCCCGACGATCAGGTACGGCGTGCCCAGCAGCACGGCCAGGCCGATCAGTTCGGCGATGGTCATCTCGTAGTCCAGCAGTCGGCGAAGTCTGCCGAGCATGAAACGGGCCTTTCCGCGCGGATCAATTGCGGGCTATGTTAATCGCCATTCGTCGCGAAGGGTAGTATTTGCGCGCCTCGGGGAATGTTGTCGGAGAAGCGGATTAGCTCACCGGCGGCGGCCGGCGCCGGACCGGGGCGGGCCCGGCGGCGCGGTGGCGGGCCGGCCGAGCACGGTGATCTCCATCAGGCGGCGCACGGTGGTGCGGGCGGCCTGGCCGGTGCTGGGCCGGACGAGGCGCCCGATGTCGACGGCCAGCGCGAACGCGGCGTGCACGCCGTATCGCGCGCGGCCCAGGGTCAGGTCCGGGCGCGCGGCCACGGCGAGCCGGGCCCAGGATTCGACGGTCGAGCGCTGGATGTTGTAGAGCAGCACCGCGTCGGTTTCGGCCAGGTTGTGCCGCTCGGTGTAGTACACGCAGGCCAGTTCGGGGTTGGCGAACGACCGTTCGACGTAGGCGTCGATGAGCCGCGCCAGCGCCTGCTCCGGATCGTCGCTGGTGGCCAGGATCGTCGACAGGTCGCCGGAGAGCTGGTCGGCGCCGCGCCGGTAGGACACGGCCAGCATGGCGGCCTTGCCCGGAAAGTATTGATAGATGCTGGCGACCGGTATGCCGACCGCGGCGGCGATGTCCTCCATCCCGGTTTCGCGGTAGCCGCGCTCGTTGAACAGGCGCATCGACTCGTGCAGCAGCAGTTCGTAGCTGCCGGCGGCGGTGATCGCGGGCGGCCGCGGCGTCTCCGGGCCGCCGGTGCGCCGCGCCGGCAGGTCCGCGTTCAGCACCGCGAGCACCATGTCGTGCAGGGTGCGGCGGATGGCGGCGTTGCCGAGCCGCGAACGATGGTCGGTGATGCTGCCGATGACGCTCAGCGCGGCGGCCGATAGGGTCCAGCGCTGGCGCGACGTCAGCTTCGGCCGGAGCTTGATCAGGGGCCGCTGCAGGCGCCGGTTGAGCAGCTTGATCTGCTCGGCGAGGGCGCGCTGGTCGTCGCCGCGCAGATAGCGGGCCTCCCACCGGTACAGCCCGCCGGTGGTGCGGTTGACGATCGTCGCGTCGATCAGCGCGCGGATCACCGCCGTGAGCGCCTCCTGCGGATCGGTGTCCGCGGGCAGGGCGTCGGCGAAGGCGGTCGCGTCGACCAGCTGCCGGCCGAGCGCCAGCAGCACGTCGCGGAACAGATCGTATTTGCCCTGCGAATGCCGATACAGCGCGGCGGCCGAGATCCCGACGCGGGCCGCGATGTTCTCCATGCTGACCGCGTGGTAGCCCAGTTCGCTGAAGGCGTCGGTGGCGGCGCGGGCGATCTGGACCTTGCGGTCTTTCGGGCGCCGCTTGATCTCGGGTACGGGCGAGCGGCCGGCCGGCGACATAGCAATCACCGTAGCCGCTTGCGCCGGCCCGGCGGGCCGTTGCCGACGAGTTTCGCAAGAGATACCGTGCCGGCGGGCGCCACCGAACGGCCATTTACATAGCACTTGCGCCGAAACGTTTTGCTGTGAAACGCTTCGCATGCCCGTGGCCGGTAGCACCCGCGAGGAGGTCCGCGACATGTCCGTCGCAACTCGCATCCACCCGGCCCGGCGCACCGCGCGCTGGTCCGATGCGCCGGTGAGCGTGGCTGACGCCATGGACTTTTGGTCGTTCGCGGCCGGCGCGGCCAACGTGATCATGCAGCTGTCGTGGCCCGAGGTCGGTTACGGCGTGGTGGAAAGCAAGGTCGATTCCGGCAACCTGCTCAAGCATCCGTGGAAGCGCGCCCGGACCACGTTCTGCTATCTCGCCGTGGCGATCTTGGGCTCGCCGGACGACCGGCTCGCCTTCCGCGAGGCGGTCAACACCGCGCACCGGCTGGTCAAGTCGACACCGGAAAGTCCGGTGCGGTACAACGCCTTTGACCCCGACCTGCAGATGTGGGTGGCCGCGTGCCTGTTCGTCGGGCTCGAAGACACCTATCAGCTGCTGCGCGGGCCGATGTCCCCCGAACAGGCCGAGCAGTTCTACCGGTCGGCGTGGCCGTTGGGGACCACCCTGCAGGTGGCCGAGGACCAATGGCCGGCGACGCGCGCCGCCTTCGACGACTACTGGAGCGACGCCTGCGCGCGGGTCCGCATCGACGACGTCGTCCGCGGCTACCTGACGGACCTGATCAACCTGCGCATGATCAATCCGTTGCTGGCGTCGCCATTTCGGCCCCTGCTCAAATTCCTCACGGCCGGGTTCTTGGCCCCGGCGTTCCGCGAGGCCCTGGGCATCGGCTGGAGCGACGCCCGGCAGCGCCGCTTCGAACGGCTTTTTCTGTTGGTGGCGTTCGTGAATCGGTTCCTCCCCGGGTTCATCCGGCAGGGCGGCAGTTACGTGCTGCTGGCCGACGTGCGCCGACGGGTGCGGCGCCGCAAGCCGCTGGTGTAGGTAACTGGCCGCAGCGGCTAGCGCCGGTCGAGCGCGCGCCGGGCCCGGTCCAGGCTCGCGTCGACCAAGCGATCGACGGCGCCGACGTAGGTTTCGGATCCGGGTTTGCCCGCCAGCTCGGCGATCGCCCGCTGTTCGCCGGAAAGGTCGGTCCTGCGCAGGTTTTCGGCCATCCGCTCGGAGTGCACCCGCAGCCCGGCCAGCAGCTCGCCGCACTGGGAGGCCGCGACGACGGTCCGGCGCGCCAGGGCGCGCAGGGTGTCCCATTCGGCGTGCCACGCGCCGTCGGGCCGTTCGTCGTTGGCCAGCGCTGCGGCGGTGTGCAGCGTCGCCGCCAGTTGCGGCGCCGCCAGGGCGGCGCGCCGGATCAGGATGGACAGTACCGGGTTGCGCTTGTGCGGCATCGACGACGACCCGCCGCGCTTCTCCGCCGGCGGTTCGCCGAGTTCGCCGATCTCCGGGCGGACCAGGGTCACCACGTCCGAGGCGATGCGGCCCCAGGCGTCGGTGCACCCGACGAGGGCGTCCGCTGCCGCGGTGACCGGCGTCCGGGTCGTGTGCCACGGCGACCGGACCGCCAGGCCCAAAGCGGTTGCGGCGCTTCGCACCAGCCGATCGGACACGTCCGCCGGGTCGGCCGCGTCGGTGAGCAGCAACGCCAATTCCGTGCTGGCCGCGAGCGTCCCGGCGGCGCCGCCGATCTGGATCGGGGTGGCCAGCGCGTTGAGTCGCTCGAAGGCGTCGACGATTCCGTTCAGCCAGCCGGCGGCCTTGGCGCCGAACGTGGTGGGGGCCGCGTGCTGGGTGAGGGTGCGGGCCACCATCGGCGTGGCGCGATGCGCCGCGGCGAGCGCGGAAAGCGCCGAAACCTGTTGCGCGAGCTGGTCGGTGAGGTTGTCGGCGACGCCGCGCGCGCCCAGCATCAGGGCGGTGTCCAGCACGTCCTGGCTGGTGAGGCCGCGGTGGATCCACCGCGCGACGGCGCCGGGCGCCCGCTCGCGCAGCAGGTCGACCAGGGCGATGACCGGGTTGCCGCCGCCCTCGGCGGCCACCGCGAGCGCCTCGCAGTCGTCGTCGCCCACCAGGTTCGACAGATCGGCGCCGGCGGGCGCCAGGCCCGCGCCGGCCAGGGCGCCGAGCCAGGCGGACTCCACGGCGACCATCGCCCCCAGCAGCGCCCGGTCCGTCATGTGCTCGCCCGCGCGCTGGTCGCCGGGCCACAGCAGGTTGGTCATCGGCGATCTCCCCGGTAGGCCAGGAACACGGTCTCGTTCGGGCCCTGCAGGTGGATGTCGAAACGGTATCCGGCGCAGTCATTTTCGGCGACACACACCAGGGCGGCCAGCGCGGGATCGGCGATCGCGTCGTGGGGCAGGTAGGCGCGGGTGAACAACCGATCGAGCAGGCCTCGTGCGAACACGGTGATCGCGAAGAAGGGCGGCCGCCCGCCCACCGAACCCGGCGCCACCGTGGTGAAGCCGTAGCGCCCGGCGGCGTCGGTCGCGCAGCGCCCCCATCCGGTGAACGTCGTGCCGTCGCGGCGCAGGGAGCCGTCGCATCGCGGGATGCGTCCCGCGCCGTCGGGCTGCCAGATCTCGACGAGCGCGTCGGGAACCGGGGCGCCGGCTCCGTCGAAAACGGTGCCGTGCAACCGGACCGCCCCCGGATGCCCGGCGGCGACGAGGGTGCTGTCGCCGGGGTAGGGCAGCCCGAGGCCCAGGAACGGCCCGACGGTTTGGGCTGGGGTGCAAGCCAATTCAGCCATGCTCGGTCCAGGTTCGGCGCGCGCCACAGACCACGATGTCCCAGCGGTAGCCGGTCGCGTACTCCGGCTCGGTGAGGTCGTGGTCGTAGCGGGCGATCAGCCGCCCCCGGGCGGCGGGATCGGGGATCGATTGGAATATCGGGTCCAGCTCGAACAGTGGGTCGCCGGGGAAGTACATCTGGGTGACCAGTCGTTGCGTGAAAGCCGTTCCGAAGACCGAGAAGTGGATGTGGGCCGGGCGCCAGGCGTTGTGATGGTTGCGCCACGGATAGGGGCCGGGCTTGACGGTCGTGAAGCGGTACGACCCGTCGGGCCCGGTCAGGCAGCGGCCGGCGCCGGTGAAGTTCGGGTCCAGCGGCGCCGGGTGCTGGTCGACCGGGTGGCGGTAGCGGCCGGCGGCGTTGGCCTGCCAGATCTCGATCAGCTGGCCCGCCGCCGGCCGGCCGGAGTCGTCGAGCACCCGCCCGGCCACCACCACGCGCTCCCCCAGCGGCTCGCCCGGGTGCCCGGCCGTCAGGTCGGCGTCGATCGGGTCGACATCCTGGTCACCGAAGCAGGGTCCGCAACGTTCGATCTCCTCGGGATCCACAAGCAGCAGCGGCTGTTTCGGGTGGCGCAGCACGGTGCTGCGATAGGGCGGGTAGTCCAGCCGCGGATGCCCGTCATCCGGACCCGAACGCCGCAAAGCGGCGATCTCCGCCGTGATGTCACGCTGAGTGGCGACACGCTCGGCGCTCATGTGCCGTGAGGCTACTCCCGATCGCCCGCCCAACCCCCCGTTAGGCGGGTGATGTCGCGTTACAGGCCGCGCACCAGCGCCGCGCGCCCCCTGGTGCGGATCCGGTGCAGGGCCGAGCCGCGGTATTGCTCCATCCTGGCGGCCATCGCCTCGCCCAGCGCGTCGAGCTCGGCGTCGGTGATCGACACCTCCGGCGGTACCGGAATCATGTCCCGTTCCTCCTCGTCGGCGTGCGCCTCGAGGACCGTCTTGAACGAGTTCCACTCGTCTTCGTATCCCGGCGCGCTCTGCGACGTCTTGAGCAACACCGACAGCTGGTCGACCACCTGGCGATGCTCGGCATGCGCGATCGCGATCAGCTTGCTGGCGTCCTTGAGCGCCGGGTAGTAGAGGTCGTCCTCGATACGGAAGTGGATGTCGAGCTCGATCAGCAGCTCGTCGAAAAGGGCATGGCGCTCTTCGCTGTTCACCGGGGCCTCGCTGATCTTGCGGCCCAGGCCCTTGATCACGATGTGGTGTTCCTTCAACACGTCGTAAGCGTTCACTTGGCTACCTCCTCGGCTCGTACCTCAACCATTCCGTCGACCAGCCGGGCCTCGTAGCACGGCAGCGGCGCCGCGGCGGGTCCGCGCAGCACCTCCCCGGATTCGGCCGCGAACCACGAGCCGTGCCAGGGACACACCACCCGGCCGCGGTCGACCCAGCCGTCGGCCATCGGGGCGGCCAGGTGGGGGCAGAACTCCCCGAACGCCGACACCTCGCCCGGCTTGGTCTGGCACACCACCAGGCCCACGCCGTCGACCTCGACGCGCACCGGCTTTCCGTTCAGCGAGCTCGCGGGCAGCACCGGCGTCCACTGCGTGGTGCGCAGCCGCTCACCGGACTGGTCGATCCCGATGCCGGACTCGAACACCAGCGCCCCGCCCAGGTAGCTGCCACCGAGGGTGATGCCGTAGCCGAGGGCGGTCAGCGCGATGCCGCGGCCGTGGCGGCCGTGGCGGCGGTCCCACCAGGACTGGGCGTAGAGCGCGGTCGCGGCCAGGTTCACCAGCCCGTGCACCAGCCCGACGCGGCGGTCCGCCTCGTGGGTGTGCTGCCAGTCGGTGGTGCCGGTGATCGCCGAGCCGACGCTCGCCAGGATCCCCACCCCCAGCGCGCGGGTGGCGAACCGCGACGCGTCGCGGACCTCGGTCGCCGGCCGGGCGGGCAGCAGGCTCAGCGCGTCCAGCGCCACCGTCGTGCCGAGCGCGCCGCTGGTCAGCGACGCCAGCGGCGGATGCACCGGATGCCCGAGCCAGACGCCGTGCAGCGCGTTGGTGACGGTGTTGCGCGTTCCGCCCAGCGCGTTGTAGCCGAAGCTGAGCAGGTGTTCGAGCCGATAGCTCGGCCGGTCCAGCCACTCCTGCCGCCCGATCGCGGACAGCACCCGCGGTCCGAGCTCCCGCAACCGACCGACCATGAGACCGCCTTCCTCAAATACAGATCTATCTAGCTTATTTATACGCAAACACGGCGCTAATATCGCTCTCGGTTCGCACAGGCGTACACCGCGCCCCACCGTAGCGGCGCCCGGTGAACTCGTGGTTGTCGGCCGCCTGTGAATTCCCCGCAAGGATGCCCCGAAGTTGCTGGCCGCCGGCATTGACCAGCCGGATCGGGTGAGGGATTCTATCTAGCGGAGCATATTTCTGTAGAGCAGAGGATACGGGTGACAGAGCTCGGTGACGTTTTCGAGCACGTCCGGCGGGGGATGATCCCCGCCCACATCTACAACGACGCGGGCGTGTTCGCGCTGGAGCGCGAGCGGCTCTTCGCCCGCGCCTGGACGTTCGTCGGTCACGAGTCGGAGATCCCGCACGACGGCGATTACGTGGTGCGCCGCGTCCTCGACGACTCGTTCATCATCACCCGCTGCGGCGACGAGGTCCGTGCCCTGTTCAATATGTGCCTGCACCGCGGCATGCAGGTGTGCCGCGCCGAGATGGGCAACGCGTCCAACTTCCGCTGCCCGTACCACGGCTGGTCGTACCGCAACGACGGCCGGCTCACCGGGCTGCCGTTTCACCGCGAGGCCTACGGCGGCGACGAGGGGCTTCCCCGCGGCGCCCAAAGCCTGCTTCCCGCACCGAATTTCGCCAGCTACAACGGCCTGCTGTTCATCAGCCTGGACCCGGGCGCCGAACCGCTGGAGGAATTCCTCGGCGACTTCCGGTTCTATTTGGACTTCTACACCAAGCAGAGCGCCGGCGGCATCGAGTTGCGCGGCCCGCAGCGCTGGCGGATCAGGGCGAACTGGAAGATCGGCGCCGAGAACTTCGCCGGCGACATGTACCACACGCCGCACACGCACGCGTCGATCGTCGACATCGGGCTGTTCCGCGAGCCGAAAGCCCAGAAGCGCAAGGACGGTGCCACCTACTGGGCGGGCCGCGGCGGCGGCACCACCTACAAGCTGCCGCCGGGAGATTTCGACGCGCGGATGCGCTACGTCGGCTACCCCGACGAGATGATCGCCCGGATCAAGGACGCCTGGACACCCCAGCAGCAGCGGGTGGTCGGCGAGGACGGGTTCATGATCTCGGCGGCCACCTGCTTTCCCAATCTCAGTTTTGTGCACAACTGGCCCAAGCTGCCGTCCGGTGAGCAGGTGCTGCCGTTCATCTCGATCCGGCTGTGGCAGCCGATCAGCGAGCGCGAGACCGAGGTGTGCTCGTGGTTCGCGGTGGACTCCGCGGCTCCCCCGCAGTACAAACGGGATTCGTACCAGGCGTATCTGATGTGCTTCGGTTCGACGGGGATGTTCGAGCAGGACGACGTGGAGAACTGGGTATCGCTGACGACCACCGCCGGCGGGTCGATGGCGCGGCGGCTGCTGCTCAACAGCCGGATGGGCCTGCTGTCCGACGACCGGCCCGTCGTCGAGGCGCTGCCCCCCGAATCGTTCCACGGTCCCGGGCGCGCCCAGGTCGGCTACAACGAGCACAACCAGCGCGCGCTGCTCACGCTATGGGCGGACTGCCTCTCATGAGAAAACCGCTGCCGTTCAACGACATTCGCCACCTGGAGGCGCACCAGTTCCTGGTCGACGAGGCGTACCTGCTCGACGCCCAGGACTACGACGCGTGGCTGGACACGCTCACCGACGACATCCGCTACGTGATGCCCGTGCGGGTCACCACCGCACGCGGCGCCGGGTTCGACACGAGTCCGGGCATGGCGCACTTCGACGAGGACAAGTACTCGCTGACCCAGCGTGTCGCGCGCTTCGCCACCGAGCACGCCTGGACCGAGGACCCGCCGTCGCGGCTGCGGCACTTCGTCACCAACGTGCGCACGTTCGTCGAAGACGACGAGCACCTGGTCGTCGAGTCCGCCGAGCTACTCTTCCGCAGCCGCGGCGACGTCAACGAGAGCGCGCTGGTGTCGTGCGGGCGGGAGGACCTGTTGCGCCGGTGCGACGAATCCAAAAAAGCACTGAAGTTGGCCCGCCGCAGGATCTTCGTCGACGAGTCGGTGCTGCGGATGCAGAACCTGGCGGTCTTCCTGTGAGCGACGATCCCGTCACGATCGCCAACGAATTCGCCGAAGTCGAGGTGCGGCGGATCGACACCCGCAACGGCTCGCGGCTGCTGATCACCGCGCCCAGATCCGGGCGCTCGATCAGCCTGGACGCGCTCGAGGTCGAGGCGCTGACACGGCAGAACACCCGTACGCTGGCGGCCATGGTCGGCAATATGGACGGCCCGCTGCTGCCCGATGAGGAGCCCGGGCCGTGACGGGCTGGCTCGAGGGCAAGCGCGCGCTGGTCGTGGGCGCGGGTTCGGGGATCGGCCGGGCCGTCGTCGACGCGTTCCGCGGCGAGGGCGCCAAAGTCGCCGTGCTGGAACGAGATTCGGGTAAATGCGAACGGCTGCGCCGAGCGCTGCCCGACGCGCCGGTGGTCGAGGGCGACGCGGTCACCCGCGAGGCCAACGACCGCGCCGTCGCCGCGGCCGTCGGCGCGTTCGGCGGGCTGGACACCCTGGTCAACTGCGTCGGGACCTTCGACTTCTACCAGGGCATCGCCGACATCGACGCGGACGCCCTCTCCGATGCGTTCGACGAGATGTTCCGCACCAACGTGCTCAGCCACCTGCACTCCGTCAAGGCGGCCCTTCCCGCGCTGCGGGCCGGCGCCGGGTCGTCGATCGTGCTGACCGAGTCCACGTCGTCCTACCAGCCCGGGCGCGGCGGCGCGCTGTACGTGTCGTCGAAATTCGCGGTGCGCGGGCTGGTTTCGGCGCTGGCGCACGACCTCGCGCCCCGGATCCGGGTCAACGGGGTGGCGCCGGGCGGCACGCTGCACACCGACCTGCGCGGCCTGGCCAGCCTGGGACTGGACGGCATACGCCTGGACGACAGCCCCAACCGGGCCCGAGATCTCGCGGCGCGCACCCCGCTGAACGTCGCGCTCACCGGCGAAGACCACGCCTGGAGCTACGTGTTTTTGGCCTCCGACCGCTCGCGCGGCATCAGCGGCGAAACCGTCCATCCCGACGGCGGTTTCGGTCTCGGAGCACGGTCATGACGTTGGACGAGCAACGCGCGCTGGTGGCACAGGGCTGCCGCGTCGCCGCGGCCCGCGGCCTGGTCGACGGCATCCTCGGGCACCTGAGCCTGCGCGTCGACGACGAGCGCCTGCTGGTGCGCTGCCGCAGCGACACCGACACCGGCGTCGCGTACACCCGGCCCAGCGACGTCCGGCTGATCACGTTCGACGGAACCGCCGGCGCCGCAGGCGAACTCGACGGCTACCGCGTCCCCAACGAGCTCCCGATTCACGTCGAGGCCCTGCGCGCCGGGCACCGGGCCGTCGCGCACCTGCACCCGCCGGCCGTGGTCGCCGCCGACCTCGCCGGCATCACGCTGCGGCCGATCTACGGCGCCTACGACATTCCCGGCGCCCACCTTGCGCGCGGCGGTATTCCGGTCTACGAACGCGCCGTGCTGATCCGAAACGCAGCGCTGGGCAAGGAGATGGTGGCGGCGATGGACACCAGGCCGGTGGTGATCCTGCGCGGGCACGGAATCACCAGCGCCGCCAACACCATTCAGCAGGCCGTGTTGCAGGCGATAAGCCTCGACGAGCTCGCGCGGATGTCGCTGCGCGTAGTCTCGGCCGGCGGAACGCTGCGCGACATCGACGAGCGCGACTGGGATGACCTGCCGGACCTGGGATCCGGCTTCAACGTCGAGGCCGCGTGGCGGCACGAGGTCGCGCGGCTGGGCGATCAGCCGTGGTAACCCTGCGTACCGTCGATGCCCGCGGTGCCGGCCTGACCGACCGCTCCGGGCGATAACCCGGTGCCGGCCGCACCCGCGACTCCGCCGGCGACCCCGCTGCCTCCCGCGCCGCCCGTGCCACCGGTCCCGGCCGTGCCGGCGATACCCGCCTCGCCGAACAGCCCACCGGCGCCGCCGAGGCCGCCGGTGCCGCTGCCGCCGCCGTTGCCGCCGTTCCCGCCGTTGCCGCCGTTGCCGCCGTTGCCGGCGCCGCCGCCATAGCTGTCGGTGGAGGCGCCGTCGATGGGGGTGTTGCCGCCGTTGCCGCCGGCGCCGCCGAGGGCCCCGGTGCCGCCCTGGCCCCCTTGGCCCCCGACGCCGGCGTTGCCACCGGAGCCGCCATTGCCGAACAGCCCGCCGGCCCCACCGTTACCGCCGTGGCCGCCGGCCCCGCCGGTGCCGCCCGCACCGCCGAAGCCCCCGGCGCCGCCGTCACCACCCGAGCCGCCGACGGACTCGAAACCACCGGCTGCGGTGCCGGCAAACGATGCGTTACCGCCAGCGCCGCCCTGGCCGCCGTCGACCCCGAGGCCCCCGACACCGCCAGTGCCGCCGGCGCCACCGGCGCCGCCGGTGCCGGCAATCAGCCCGCCGCGACCGCCGTCGCCGCCGGCGCCCCCGGTGCCGCCCATGCCGCCGGCGGCGCCGGCCGCGCCGCCGCCGCCCTGGCCGCCTGACCCCGAGGCGGCGAACGAACTGGCGCCGTAGCCGGTGGCCATCCCGCCGATACCGCCCGCGCCGCCCGTCCCGCCGGGGGCCGAAGCGTTGGTCCCGTTGCCGCCGTCGCCCCCGGTGGCCGCAGCGAAGCTGCCCGTCTGGCCCCCTGCCTCCGCGCTTCCCCCGTTGCCGCCGGCTCCGCCGTTGCCACCGGCGCCACCGGCGCCGCCGTTGCCGGCGTGCCCCTCAGCACCCGAGTGTGCGGACGCCAAGCCGCCGGCACCGCCCGTTCCTCCGGTGGCGCCCAGACCGCCATCGACGCCGTTGTTGCCGGTAAAGCCGTACGAACTGCCAGTGGTGCTATCGAAGACACTGCCGCCGGCACTGCCGGTCGCGGCCTGCCCGGTGACGACGGGATTGACCCCGGCCGCCCCGGCCAGGCCGGTGCCGCCCTGACCGCCGGCACCGCCGGCGCCGAACAGGTTGGCGCTGCCGCCGTCGCCGCCGCGCCCGGGCAGGCCGCCGTTGATGCCCGCCGTCGCGGCGCCGCCCTGCCCACCCATCCCGCCGTTGCCGTTCAGCAAGCCACCGGCGCCGCCATTGCCGCCGGTCGCGCCCGCGCCGCCCGCGCCGCCGAGCCCGCCGTTGCCGAAGAATCCCGCGCTGCCGCCGCTGCCGCCCGCCTGACCGGCCGCCCCCGAGCCGCCGTTGCCGCCGTTGCCCCACAGCAGCCCGCCGGCCCCGCCGTTGGCGCCGCTGCCCGGGGCGCCGTTGGCGCCGTCGCCGATCAGCGGGCGTCCCACCAGCGCCTGGGCGGGCGCGTTGATCGCACCCAGCGCGGCCTGCTGCGCGTTGGTCGCCTCGGCGGCCACGTAGGCGCCCGCGCCGCCGTTGAGGAGCTGCACGAACTGGTCCTGGAACGCCGCCGCCTGCGCACTGACGGCCTGGTAGGCCTGGGCGTGGCCGTCGAAGGCCGCGGCGATGGCCGCCGACACCTCGTCGGCCGCCGCCGGCAGCAACCCCGTCGTCGCGGCCGCCGCGGTCGCGTTGGCCGCGCCGAGCCCCGAGCCGATGCCGGCCAAATCTCTGGCCGCCGCCGAGACCGCCTCCGGGATAGCAACGAGAAAAGACATGACGCCTCCGATCAACACGGGACGATTTGACTCGTTCCCGGCCGGGGGCGAATCATCGCCGACTGAGAAACCGTATTCTCGCCCCCCCCCGCTATATCGACGAATGCGCATTTCAGCGGTGTGAAGTCACAGCTTCATATCCGGCGCGCGCGGCACGACGGATTCGGCAACCAGGCGCCCTACCCTGCCCACGTGAGGGAACCCGACCGCCGGCGGTTTTTGCTCGCGGTGGCCGCCGCGGTTGCAGTCGGCGCCGTTCCCGGCGCGACGGTGGCGCGCGCCGATGTCCTCGGATCCGCGCCCGGCCCAGTCGCCCCGGGCCCGCCGCCGTTGTTGCCGCCCCCGGCCCCCCGGGCGCGCGTCGCGCTGCCCGGCGGTGCGGTGCTGAACAGGCTGCCCGGCAACGGCGACCTGTTGGCGTGGACGGTCGACGACGGCGCCAACGCCGATGTGGTGCGGCTCTACACGCAATTCGCCCGGGACACCGGCGTGCGGCTCACCTATTTCGTCACCGGCTCCTATCGCTCGTGGACCGACAACGCCGCCCTGCTGCGGCCGCTGGTCGAATCGGGCCAGATCCAGCTGGCCAACCACACCTGGACGCATCCGGACCTGACCAGGCTGCCGGCGGCCCAAGTCGCCGACGAACTGCGCCGCACGCACGCGTTCCTGCGCAACACCTACGGGATGGACGCCGCCCCGTACTTCCGGCCGCCGTTCGGCCACCACAACGCGGTGGTCGACGCGGTGGCCGCCGACCTGGGCTACCGCGTTGCGACGTTGTGGCACGGCGACTTACAGGATTCCGCGCCGGTTTCCGAGGACCACATCGTCAAGATGGCCTACCAGTCCTTCGCGCCGCAGAACATCGTGATCGGCCACCTCAACCATCCGCCGATCACCCACGTCTACGGGCAGCTGGTCGACCTGATCCGGGCGCGCGGGCTTCGCACCGTCACGCTCAACGACGTGTTCGTGCGGCGCCCCTAGCCGAGCTGATCGCCGATCTCCTTGGCCGCCTTGACAAGTGCGGCGACCACCGAGGGGTACCGCGAGCTGTCGAGGCGGTTCTGCGGCGCGGCGGCGTTGAGCGCGAGCCGCAGGCCCGGCGCCCGCGTCGGGATCGGCACCGCGACCGAGGCGACGCCCTCCTCGCTCTCCTCGCGATTGACGGCGTAGCCGCGCTCGCGGATGCGCGACAGCTCGGCCTCCAGCTCGGTGCGGCTGCCGATCGAGCGGGGCGTGATGCGCTCCAGCTCCTCGGCCGGAAGTAGTTGGCGCAGTTCGTCTTCCGAGAGCTGAGCGAGCAGCACCTTGCCCGTGGAGGTGCAGTGCGCGGGCATCGTGCGGCCCAGCCGGGACGCCACCCGGACCGCGGCCGGCCCCTCGACGGCGGCGACGAAGTGGACGTCGGCGCCGTCGAGCATGCCGACGTGAATCGACTCTCGCAGCTGCTCGCCGAGGGTGCGCATGATCGGGGTGGCGGATCGCTGGATGTCGATGCGGCCGAAGATCGCGAACGCCACACCGGTCAGCGACGGGCCGGGCAGGTAGGCCTTGGACACCGGGTCCTGCCGGACGAACCCGCGATAGGCCAGCATCGCCAGCAGCCGGTGGGCCGTCGAGGACGCGACACCCAGGTAGCGGGTGGCCTCGCTCAACCGGATCTCGGGGCGCTCCCCCAACAACAGCAGCAGCTTCAGCGCGTTGTCGACCGACTCGATCGGGTACTGCGGCGCAAGCGGATCGACAGCCGGCTCGCGCTTCTTGTCCATGAGCTCACGGTAGTGTGTGCCGATCGCGGCCTCATCGCCGACCGTGGGCGATAGGGACGAAACGTACCCAAGACGCGTGCATATCCCCCACGTTCGGCGCGTCCCTAATGGCTCGGGGCCCTAGTCCCCCTGGGCCACTTGGGCTTTCGCCCACCGGTAGTCGGCCTTGCCGGACGGCGAGCGCTCCACCCGCGCGCAGAAGACGATTTCCTTCGGCAGCTTGTAGCGGGCGATGTGGCGGCTCGCCTCGGCAATGATGCTGTCGGCCAACCCGTCCGGCGTCTGGCCGTCCGCCAACTGAACGAGCGCGACGACCTCGTTTCCCCACCGGGCGCTGGGCCGGCTCGTCACGACGACGTCGTAGACGGCCGGGTGCCCGACGATCGCGGCCTCGACCTCTTCGGCGAAGATCTTCTCGCCGCCGGAGTTGATGGTCACCGAATCGCGGCCCAGCAGCTCGATCTGGCCGTCGGCGGCCCAGCGCGCCCGGTCGCCGGGAACCGAATGCCGGATCCCCTCGATGACCGGGAAGGTGCGCGCGGTCTTCTCCGGATCGCCCAGGTATCCCAGCGGTATCAGGTCGCGCTGGGCCAGCCAGCCGATCTCGTCGTCGCCCGGCGACAGGACGCGGGTCAGGTCCTCGCTGACCACCACCGCACCGGGGTTGGGTGCGAACCGGCCCGACGAGCTCTGCGCGCGGCTGGAGGTCTGGATCATCTGCGCCCCGGATTCCGACGACCCCCCCGCGTCCATGATCGTCAGGTGCGGCAGCAACTCGACGAAGCGCCGCTTGAGCGCCGCGCTGAGCGCCGCCCCGCCGGTGACCAGAACGAACAGCCCGGACAGGTCGTAGTCGCCCGCGGCGAGCTCGTCGGCCAGCGGCCGCCCGAAGGCGTCGCCGACCATCGACAGCGACATGACCCGTTCGCGGGCGGCCAGCGCCAGCGCCTCGGCCGGATCGAAATGGGTGGTCGTCGGCGCCATCACGAACGGCCGCCCGCCGCACAGGCTGATGAAGGCCGCCCACTGCGCGGCGCCGTGCATCAGCGGCGCGAGGGTCATCGAGCCCGGCCCCGCCGGCCGTGACCGCTCGACGATCTCCTCGATGCTGCCCACCATGGTGTCCAGCACGCGGCCGCCCATGGTGTTCATATAGATGTCGTGCTGGCGCCACAACACGCCCTTGGGCATCCCGGTGGTGCCGCCGGTGTAGAGCACATACAGGTCGTCGGGCGACGGCGCGAGGTCCAGCGGCTCGTCGGACACCGACGCCAACAGGTCCTCGTAGCGCACCGCCCCCGGTAGCGGATCGTTGCCCGACCCGTCGTCGACGTGGATCAGCCGCGGCCGGCTGGGCAGCGTGTCCAGCGCCCGGGCGAGCGTCGGGGCGAACCGCGCGTGATACGCGACCGCGTCGGCGCGAGAATTGTCGAGCAGATACACCAGCTCGTCGGCGACGTAGCGGTAGTTGACGTTGAACGGGGCGACCCGTGCCCCGTACGCCCCGAGCATGGCCTCGAGGTACTCGTTGCAGTTCGCCAGGTACAACGCGAGGTGGCGCTGCCCCGATTCGTGCGGCGCCAACTGGAAGCGCTCCCGGTGCGCGCCCAGCCCCCAGCCGTGCAGCGCGCGGGCGAACCGGCGGGCGCGCTCGGCGGTCTGCGCGTACGTGAATCGCCGGTCGCCGAACACGATGCAGTCGCGGTCGGGGTTGGCCGCCGCGACCGCCGCGAACACCTGGGCAAGGTTGAATTCCACGTCACGACATTACGGCGCGCCGCCGCGGCCGGTCAGGCATCCTTGACTCCATGGACGTCAATGCCCTGCTGCAGTCGATCCCGCCGCTCGCGGTCTACCTCGTGGTCTGCGGCGTGGTGGGGATGGAAAGCCTGGGCATTCCCCTTCCCGGGGAGATCGTGCTCGTCAGCGCCGCGCTGATGTCGTCGCACCACGACCTGGCCGTCAACCCGGTCGGCGTGGGCGCCGCGGCGGTGATTGGCGCCGTGGTTGGCGACTCGATCGGCTACGCGATCGGGCGCCGGTTCGGCCTGCCGCTGTTCGACCGGCTCGGTCAACGGTTCCCGAAGCACTTCGGCCCCGGGCACGTCGCGCTGGCCGAAAAGTTGTTCAACCGCTGGGGAGTTCGCGCGGTGTTCTTCGGCCGCTTCATCGCGCTGCTGCGCATCTTCGCCGGGCCGCTGGCCGGTGCCCTGAAGATGCACTACCCGCGGTTCTTGGCGGCCAACGTGTCCGGCGCCATCTGCTGGGCCGGCGGCACCACCGCGCTGGTCTACTTCGCCGGGATGGCCGCCGAGCGCTGGATGGAACGGTTCTCGTGGATCGGGCTGGTGATCGCGGTCGTGTGCGGGCTGACCGCCGCGATCCTGCTACGGGAGCGCACGTCGCGCGCGATCGCCGAACTCGAGGAAGAGCACTACCGCAAGACCGGCACCGCCGCGCCCGACGCCGTGTGAAATCCCCGGCGGCTCAGCGCATTACGGGCGATGCTGCTCGATGAGGGTGCGGGCCATCTGCTGGGCGCGCAGCGCGGCGTCCAGGTCGCCCTCGGCGGCGGAGATGATGGAGCCCTTCATCAAGATGTGCCAGGACCGGGCGAAGTTGTCGACGTCGGCCAGCCCCGCCGCGTCGGCGCGCTGGCGCACGATGTCGCGGATGTTGTCCAGATAGGTGACGCTGGCCTGCCCCGCGGGATGGTCGGTGCCCAACTCGAGCAGGACGTTGATGAACGAGCACCCTTCGAAACCGTCGCGGTTTTGGAACCAGTCGTGAAAGACGTCGAATATCGCCAGCAATTGTTCTTCGGGGTTGGCGCCGCGAATCCGTGATTGCGTCTCGACCAGTCCGATGGTCCAGAGTTGTTCGCGACGGTCCAGCACGGCCAGCACGAGGTCGTTCTTCGTCGGGAAGTGCCGGTAGAGGGTGGCCTTGGCGACGCCGGCCCGGTCGATCACCTCGTCGGTGCCGACCGCGCGGATCCCGCGCCGGATGAACAGCTCATACGCCGCGCTCAGGATGCGATCACGCGCGGACGCGGCCTTCGAGACATCAAGGCTTGTCATACGCCGCCTTACCATACTCTTAACCGGCGGCGTGTAGACAGACCGCCCTGTCTCGTTATACAAATGAGATTCGCAGTCCGCGAAGAATTCGTCTTCAGACAGCAGGACGGGCAACCATCCCGGCGCCCAGGCCGGTCGATTAGGGAGTCCCCGATGAGTCCAGTTATTGTTGCGGAACCAATGTCCAGCCCACATTTCATGCTCAGCACGCGGCTGGTCTACGAGCTGGGCGATCCACACAGCACGCTGCGGGCGACCACCGACCGCAACGGCGCGGCGGTGCTGATCAACGCGGGCGGCGAGGTCGACGCGTGCAACGAGCACACCTGGCGCCAGCTGGTCAGCGAGGCCGCCGCCGTCGTCACCCCGCCCGGACCCTTCGTCGTCGACGTCACCGGGCTGGATTTCATGGGCTGCTGCGCATTCGCCGTCCTGGCCGACGAGGCGAACCGGTGTCGAGAACGCGGCATCGAGTTGCGCCTGGTCAGCCCCGAGCCGTTCGTCGCCCGCATCGTCGACGCCTGCGGGCTGGGCAAGGTGCTGCCCGTCTACCCGACGGCGGACGCTGCGCTCGCCTCGGCCGCCCGGTGGTGAGCTGAGCCACCCTCCCACCTTTGGCGCCGAAGAGGAATTCCTCCTCGTCGACGCGCGCACCGGTGAACCCACGCCCCGCAACGCCGCGGTGGCCGAGGAGACCGAATGCCGGGGTGTGGAGCTGCAGTTGGAACTGAGCAGCTGCCAGGTCGAGACCACCTCCAGCGTGGCGGCGACCAGCGCGGAACTCGGCGGCGAGCTCACCCGGCTGCGGTGGGTTGCGGCCGAGGCCGCCGACGCCGCGGGGGTCCGGCTGCTGGCCTCGGGGCTGCCGCCCGCCACGCCGCACGAGTTTCCCGTCACCGACACCCCGCGGTACCGGCGCATCGGCGCGGAGTTCGGGATGATCGCCCACGAGCAGGGCATCTGCGGCTGCCATGTGCACGTCGAGGTGCCCGACCGCGCGGCCGCCGTGCACGTCAGCAACTGGCTACGTCCGTGGCTGCCGTCTTTGCTTGCGCTGTCGGCGAATTCGCCGATCTACCGCAACGCCGACAGCGGCCACGCGAGCTGGCGCAGCGTGCTGTGGCGGCGCTGGCCCGCCGCCGGACCGCCGCCGTACTTCGACTCGCTCGACGACTACGACCGCGCGGTGCGCATGCTGGTCGATACCGGGGTGATCCTGGATCGCGACATGATCTATTGGGACGTGCGCCCTTCGGAGCAGTTCCCGACGGTCGAGGTGCGCGTCGCCGACGTGCCCGCGACGGTCGCCGAAACCGTGCTGCTGGCGACCCTGATCAGGGCCGCGGTGATGACCGCGCTCGACGATCGGCCAATCCGGTTGCCGCCCGGGGCGTTGCGCGCGGCGTACTGGAAGGCCTCCCACGACGGGCTGTCGGGGCGCTCGCTCGACGTGGAGGGTGGCCGCGGCGCGATTCCGGCGCGCGAGCTGCTGGGCACGCTGGTGCAACGGATGCGCCCGGCGCTGGAGTCGCTCGGCGAATACGACGGTGTCACAGCCGAACTCGACCGCGTCGCCACGCAGGGCAACGGGGCGATGCGGCAGCTGCGGGCGTGGCGCAAGCGCGAGGACGTGCGCGACGTCATCGACGTGGTCACCGTCACGCCAGCGTGACCAGGCGGTAGAGCCCGATCAGCCCGACCACCACGATGGTCGAGCGCAGCGCGGTCGCCGACAGCCGCCGGCCGTAGCGCGCGCCCACCCATCCCCCGGCCAGCGATCCCGCCGCGATCAGCCCGGCGACCGGCCAGCTGATCCGGTCGCAGGCCACGATCGAATAGCTCACGGCCGCAACGACGTTCACCAACAGCGTCAGGAGATTCTTGGCCGCGTTCATGCGCTGCACCGACTCGGGCAGCAGCGCGCCCATCACCCCGACCAGCAGGATGCCTTGCGCGGCAGTGAAATACCCGCCGTAGACGCCGACGGCGAACGTCGCCAGCACGAGCACCGCCGTCCGCGCCGGCGTGACGTGTTCGGCCGACCGTCCCGCTCGTTCGGCCCGCTCGCCCGCCCACGCCTGCAGCCGCGGCCCGATCACCACCAGCACCAGGGCCAGCGTCAACAACGCCGGCACGATCTCGGCGAACACCGTCGCGGGCAGGTGCAGCAGCAGGAAGGCGCCCAGCACGGCCCCGGCCAACGAGGCCGGGATCTGCCAGCGCAACCGATTCCACTGGCCGGCCAGCTCGGCACGGTAGCCCCAGGTGCCCGACACGCTGCCCGCCACCAGGCCGATCGCATTCGACATCGTCGACGTGACCGGCGGATACCCCAGCGCGACCAGGGTCGGGAAGGTGATCAATGTGCCCGACCCGACGAGCGCGTTGATGGTGCCTGCGGCGAATCCCGCCGCGGCGATCAGGAGCACGTGGGAAGCCAGCACTTACGCGGGCGGCGCTTGCGCGCCCCGGTCGACGCCGGTGCGCAGCTTGACCGACGCCGAGTAGGCCAGGCTGCGGAAGTGCAGCACCGGATCGTCGGACGGCTCGATGCCGTCGGTCACGCGCATGGGGTCGAACACGACGATGTCGCCGCCGTGCTCGCGTTGCGTGTCGAGGCCGGTGATCTCCAGGGTGCCGGCGGTGACGGTCTGGGTGCCGCGCCACGCGGCGGACGGGTCGACGGTCGAGTCGTCGGGGCCGCCGATCTGGACGCGGAAGTCGAATCGCACCGGTCCGCCCGCCAGGCGCGCGTTCAGCTCGTCGGTGAGGAAGTCGGGACCCTCGCCGCGGGCGGCCGGCCCGGTGTCGGTGGCGGCCGGAACCCATTGGTAGCGAACGAATCTCGCGCTGCCGTCGGCGCCAACCCAGCGGAAGGCGTGCAGGCCGTGGTACTCGATGGTGGCGTAGCTCGCCGGGACCTTGTTGGCGTCGCGCAGGACCGGCAGCGCGCCCAGCAGCCGCGGGTGGGTCAGGAGGTGTTTGGCCATGCGCAGCGGCGTCGCCGGGCCCGGCCGCATCGCCTTCAGCAGGTCGACGAACCCGTCCGGCGTGCTGGAGACGAACAGCCGGGCGGTCTGCGTCGACACGTCGGTGGTGGACCCGTCGGGCAGCGTGAACTTCACCGCCATCCCGCGCACGCCGGGCGCGCCGTCGCGCTGGGCCGGGTCGCCCGACCCGTTCGAGAACCGGATCAGCGCCGGGACCGCCGATCCGTCGAGGTGCCGCGCGCGCGAAAGTTCCCGCGCCTGCGCGGTTGCGGTGAACGTGCCGCGGTACAGGGTGCCTTTGGCGTGCAGCGCGCGGCAGCCGGGCTGCGCGCCGCCGGTGCCGCGGATCGCCTCGATCGCCTCGTCGGGAGTGACCATGCGCGAATCCTAGGGCGCTACTCGGGAAAGCCGAAGAGTTTGACGACGCCGTGATCGCGGCCGGCGGTGTAGCCGCCGTCGACGGCGATGGCCTGGCCGCTGACGAACGAGGCGTCCGGCGACAGCAGGAACGCGGCCATCGCCGCGACCTCCTCCGCGCGGCCCAGCCGTTGCAGGGCGTGCTCCTCGGTGATGGAGGCCAGCGGTCCCTCCATCCCCGGGAGGCCGAAAACGCCTTGGGCCATGGGGGTTTCGATGAAGCCGGGGCAGATGGCGTTGGCCCGGATGCCGCTGGGCCCGTAGTCCAGCGCGATGTTCTTGGTGAGGAGAACGACGCCGCCCTTGGCCGCGTTGTAGGAGCTGCCGCCCGCGGTGCCCTCCAATCCCTCGATGCTGGCGACGGTGACGATCGAGCCGCGTTCGCCGTCGACGCGGGGCTGCTCGATCATCCTGGCCAGCGCCGCCTTGGCCACCAGGAACGTGCCGGTCAGGTTGGTCCCGATCACCCGGTCCCACTCCTTGCGCTCGAGCAGGTGCACCGGACCGCCGCCGGCGACGCCGGCCGCGTGGAAGACGCCGTCCAGGCGGTCGGGCACCGCGGCCAGCACCGCGGCGATGGCGTCCTCGTCGGTGATGTCGGCGGTGACGAAATGGAATTCCGGGCCGAGGTCCGGCGGGGAGGCCACGTCCGCGCCGACGACGCTGCCGCCCTCGGCCAGCAGGCGCCTGGCGGTGGCCAGGCCGATGCCCGAAGCCGCGCCCGTCACGACGAAGGTCCGGGACCGGGCGCGATCGGCGTTCACCATGGCAGTCATGGTGGCACACGCGCCTGCGCCGGGGCGGGCGCCCTCGCGGATCGGTAATTCCAAGGCAACTTGGCAAAACCCATAGGATCCTCGGCCCAAAACTGCGACACTTCCTGTGGGACAAGGAGGGCCGGCGCGCCTGCCAAGAATCCTCCAAGCCGCTGGCCGGAGCATAGGCGTGACCACCCGTCCAGAGAGGGGCACCGAACATGACCACACCCCAGCCCGGCTGGTACGACGACCCGGAGAACCCCGCCGCGCAGCGTTATTGGGACGGCCAGAACTGGACTCCGCAGCGCCAGCGGAAGGACACGGCGGCGACGGCGCCCGACCACGCCGCCGCGGCACCACCGCCCCCGCCGCAGACGCCCCCGGCGCCTCCGCCCACCGCGGGGCCTGGCCAGTTCGGGCAACGCAAGATCATCCTCATCGCCGCGGGCGCAGCGGTCGCCGTCGTCGTCGCCATAATCTTCTTTACGGTCGGGGGCGGCGGCGGAAGCCATCCGGTGGACAAGTCTTCGCAGTCCTACAAGATGGGCTTGGCGAGCGGCACCCATGGCGACGCCGAGATGGCCGCCTACGGATACTTCAGCCTCAGCGAAGGGCGGAACATGGCGCCGGTCTCGCACCAGGAGGCGTGCGAGCAGGCGTACAAATCCGACAACAGTCCCATCACCGCGCCAGAAGGCGGGCTCAACAAGACCGACTACATCGCCGGCTGCATGGACGGGCTCGACCAGAACGCCAAATCGCGTGAACCAGGCACAAACACGGTGGTGCCCCCGTCGAAGAAGGGCAGCGACGGTCGCACGGTTCCCAATACGCCGGGCTCGTGAAGCGCAAGCTCGCGGCGAACAAGCCGCTCATCGCCGTCGTGGTCGCGATCGTCATGTCCGCGATCGTGGCGATCTTCGTGTACGGCCTCTCGCCCGGCAGCGCGACCCTGGTGGTCCTTTTGAAGGGGGCCGTGTTCGGGGTGGGACTGCTGATCGTCTGGCTGGTGGTGAGACGCGCCCAACGACGCCAACCGGCCGACGAGGACGGCGCCGAGGTCGGCGAGCCCTGACAACGTCTGTGGCACAGTCGGTTTGACCGGACTCCGCCGCCCGCTGAGGCGCGCTCCGGGCCCGCAGGGCACACTCTTCAGGGATCACACGCACCGCAGCGGAGGGGTTATGCCAGCCGAGACCACGTCCGACACGACGGAGACGCTCGCCGGATTCGTCGAGCGTCACGCCCGGCAGCGGCCCGACGGCATCGCGATCCGCTACGGCGATCGGCAGTGGTCGTGGGCGCAGTGGGCGTCGCGGATCCGGCGCGCGGCCGGGGCGCTGCGGGACGCCGGAGTGCATCGCGGCCAGTGCGTGGCGTTCCTGGACAAGAACCACCCGGCGTGCCTGGAGATTTTGTTCGCCGCCGCCTCGATCGGCGTCGTCGCCACGGTCGTCAACTGGCGGCTGACCGGCGACGAGCTCGCTCACGTGCTCGACGACAGCCGCCCACGCTTGCTTTTCGTCGGCGCCGAGCTGCGGGCCGCCGTCCCCGCGGGCGTCGCGGACTTGGAGCGCATCGTGACCGTCGGCGACGAGTACGAATCCCTGCTCGCCGCAGCGACACCCGCGCCGCCGGCCGATGTCGACGAGGACGAGACCGCGCTGATCATCTACAGCTCCGGCACCACCGGGCGGCCCAAGGGTGTCTTGCTCAGCCAGCGCGCGCTGGCCAACCACGCGGCCAACCTCGCGCCCGCATTCCCGTTCGACGACGGCGACGCAAACCTGGTGTGCATGCCCCTGTTTCACGTCGGCGGGATCGGCTATGCCCTGTTCGGCATCCGGGCCGGGGCGCCGACGATCATGACCCGCGAACCCGACGCCGCGTCGGTGATCGGGGCGGTGCGGGCCGGCGCGACCCACGCGTTCTTCGTCCCGCCGGTGATCGCCCGGTTCGTCGAGGCGGATCCGGCGGCGATCTCGGGCCTGCGCTACATCGTGTACGGCGCCGCGCCGATGCCGTTGCCGTTGCTGCACCGGGCGCTGCACACCTGGCCCGACATCAGCTTCGTGCAGGTGTACGGGCAGACCGAACTGTGCGGGGCGGTCACCGCCCTCGGCGACGCCGACCACCGCGATCCCAACCGGCCCGGCCTGCAACTATCGGCGGGAAAGGCGGTGCTGGGCTGCGAGATTCGCGTCGTCGACACCGAAACCGGCGAGCCACTGCCCGCCGGGGAGGCCGGCGAGATCTGGGTGCGCAGCAACCAGAACATGACCGGCTACCTCAACCGGCCGGAGGCGACCGCCGAGACGATCACCGCCGACGACTGGGTGCGCACCGGTGACGTCGGCCGCCTGGACGCCGACGGCTACGTCTACATCGAGGACCGGATCAAGGACATGATCATCACCGGCGGCGAGAACGTCTACGGGCCCGAGGTGGAAAGCGTGCTGATCGAGCATCCCGCCGTCGCCGACGCCGCGATCATCGGCGTTCCCGACGACTACTGGGGCGAGTCGGTCAAGGCGATCGTCGTCGCCACCCACGAGGTCGATGCGAAAGACATCATCGAGTTCTGCCGCGGTCACCTGGCCGGATACAAGTGCCCGCGCACCGTGGACTTCGTGGAATCGCTGCCCCGCAACCCGAGCGGCAAGATCCTCAAAACCACGCTGCGCGAGCCGCATTGGCGCGGCCGGGCGCGCAATGTTTGACGGTTACAGCCGGCCCTCGGCTCGCAGCTCCGGGTGCACCCAGTCCGGCGAGCGGCGCTGCTTGAACGCCCGGAAGCCTTCCCGGGCCTCGGCGTCGCTCAGGCTGGCGCTCATGCCGATGCGGTCATACAGGCCGAGGTAGCTGTCGATGCTGGACTTGATGACGCCGCGGGCGCGCGGCGCGGTCCGGCACGCCTGCGCCAGTATGTCTTTCGCCTCGGCGAGCAGGCTGTCGTGCGGCACCACCCGGGTGACCAGGCCCCAGTCCAATGCCTCGGCCGCGGTGAGCACCCGGCCGGTGAACATCAGGTCGCGGGTGCGCACCGGCCCGATCAGCCGGACCAGCATCTGGCTGTAGTAGGTGTCGGCGTAGCCGCGGAACAGCTCGGGCACGCGGAAGGTCGCCCGCTCGCTGACCACGGACACGTCGCTGCACAGGGCGATCTGCATGCCGCCGCCCTGGCACAGCCCGTTGACCGCGGAGACGACCGGCTTGGCCGAGGTCCGCACCGCGTCGAACGGGGTCACGTCCATGCCCAGCGCCGAGCCGAAGGTGATCCAGTTGTCGGTGGCTCCCCCGCCGCCCATGTCGCCGCCGGGTGCGAACACGTCGCCGGTCCCGGTGATCAGCAGCCCGGCGAGGTCCGGGTCCTCGCTGACTCGCCCTACTGCGCAACGGATCCCGAAGTACATCGCGGGGGTCAGGGCGTTGCGCGCCTCGGGGCGGTCGATGGTGCAGACGGCGATCGGTCCCTGGCGCTCGAAGGTCAGATACGGCGTGCCCAGCCAATCGCCCTCGGGCGGGCGGGGGGCGCTCTGCGGTGTCGTCACGGCCGCTACTGTAACTCTTTCAGTAGGAGGCCCCGTCTAGCGATACTGCAGCGCGGCGGTCGCGGTCGTCTGGGCGGCGTCGGCGATCACGGCGGCCAGCTGGTCCTGCAGCGCGGCCGTGGCCTCGCCGACCGGCTTGTCGCAGAAGCGGCACTGCGTCGTGAACTGCGGCTGCTCGTGTTCGTCCGGCCAGAAGCGGCGCGGGCCGACGGCGGCGCCGGGGTCGTACTGGACCGTCTGGTGCGGGGCCTCCTTGAGGATCCGGCCCACGGGGTGGCGTTGCGGGCATTCGAGTTTCAGCACGCCGATCCCCTCCTGGTTGCCGACCATCGTCACCCTCCTCTCTTGGTCTTGGTCATTATTCGCCGAGCGGGGGAATCGCGATCCGTGCGTAGTCGCTCATCGGGTGCAACGGGACCGTGTCGCGGCCGCGGTACCAGGCCAGCAGGCGTTGTCCCTCCGCGTCGTCGGCCCGCGGAAAGTCGCTGCCCTCCCCCGAGTCCCGAAAGTACTCGAGGATGAAGTTCGTGAGAAGCTCTGTCGCAACTGGGTTTTCGGGGGCAGCCTCGCCGGGGTTCAGGACGGTCAGGAACAGGTCGTAGACGCGCTTCTTTTCCGGGTCGAGCCGCGGCTGGAAGTACGGGCCGACCACCACCTGCGCGCCGCGCCGCGCATAGAACGCCGCACGCCGCTTCGGGTCGATGTCGCCGAGCACAGGATGACGGCGCGGATCTTCGACCTCGGCCAGCACGACGTCGGCGTCCTCGTACCATCGCTGCTCGGCGGCGTCCATCAACGCGTGACCGATGCCGCCGCCGCGCAGGCCGGGCTTCACCGCGAGGTAGCCGATCAACAGCACGCGCGAGCGCGGATAGCGGTATCCCACGATGCAGCCGACGGGCGTTTCGCCGTCGAACGCGCACAATCCCCTGGCCGCGCCGCCGTCGGCCAGCCCGCCGAGGATCGTGGGCAGCGGATCGAGCTCGTCGGGCCCGAACGACGGGGCGAGGATCTCGCGATAGATGTCCTCGACGACGCCGGCGCTCAGCTCGGACCGCATGTCGCGGACCCGTATCCCGGTGGTCACCCCTTGATGCTGCCATTATTTTTGTCCGCTCTAGGGGACGTTTCGGCGCGCTCTGTGAGATATTTAAGCCCCGACGAAGCGCCCAACGCGTTGCGGAAGAGGTTCTCACCGTGTCGCAGATCCCGGTAACCCGTCGACCCGGCCACGGGCCGTTGGTCGCATGCAAACGCTGAACTATCTGCAGAGTCTCTGGGGGAAATTCACCTTCCTCCTGGCGGTAAGCGCGCTTCTTATCCTGGTGTACCGCCAGCTCATTCCGAGCTGGCGACTGCTGCGGCGCAGCCTGCCCCAGCACGGCCGCAATAACCTGTCCCTGCAGGCCACCGCGACGTTGTTCAAGCTGATGGTGCATGGCTTGCAGCTGCGCTCGCTGTCCAAGGCGACGCGGCTGCGCATCGAAATCGAGCTGCTGGACCGGGCGCCCGAAAAGCCGCTCCGGGTGCGGTCGAACAGCGATCAGGAATACGCCGCCGTCAAAGAGGAATGGAAGCTCGCGACCAAGAAGTGGTCGGACCGGATCAACCGGCGCCTGGAAAAGATCGCGAAGCAGGAAGAAGCCGACCGGACAATCGTTCTCGACAACTGTCAGGCGCTGCTCGGCGACGACAACATCGCGCGTTACTTCAACGCCTGCGGGGAAACCAGCTTTTTGTCCAAGGTGACGATCAAATCCGGCTTCGTGGTGCCGCTGCACCTGCTGACCGGCGTGCTGGCCTACAACGACGAGCAGTGGAAGCCCGTCGTCGACGCGTACGGGCGGTCGGTCATCCGCCCGGACGACCCGTTGCGGTATAAGAAGGCACGCAAGTTGCAGTCGTTCATCTTCGACTGCTGGCTGCTGTGGGGACCCAGCACCCCCATCTGCACCTGCCCGGAATGGCACGGCGAGGTGGCGCTGCAGTACGGCTACGGCGACGAGAACACGTCGCTGACGTTGCGGTGTTCGTCGCCGGAGATCCTTCGCACGCTGGCGGGCCCCGACGGCGGCGCCGAGGACGGACTCGCGTTGCGGGCCCACGTTTCCGGCACGCTGAAGTGGGGCCCGGGCCTGGGCACCGCCGGGTTCTGCCCGGCCCAGGTCGCCATCTGGCAAGACCAGCGGCTGGTCCTCGACGTCGTCGGCGAGGCCGACGGGATCCGCCCGGCCGGCGGCACCGAGGAGCAGGTGTTCGCGCAGTATTACTCGGCCTACCTGTGGATCATCTTCGTGATGTGCGAGGAGGACCCCGACGCTCCGGAACCCCGGCCGCGCAACCCTTCTCACAAATGGCGGGACCTCATCCCGTTTTTCATTCACGCCAACGTCGCCGACCGCGAGGCCTACGACTTCTACGCCAACCAACTCGCGCGCGGCGCGGTCGAAGCGGCGATGGAGATGCTGCACGCCGAACCCGACCTCGTGCTCCGATTCGCATGCGCGATCGACGAGACCGGCTGCGGCTACCACATGCGCTACGAGGTGCCGCTGGAGAAGATCTCGGTGCGGATGCAACGCTTCGCGGACAAGGCGCAACTGAACGAGCGCCACGGAAGGGCGTTGCGCCGGTTGCGGTTTGACGCGGACGGCAGCGACCCGTTCCGCGGCGGTGACTACTCCGCCTGCGCGCTGCCGGAAATCGTGAACGACTACTACCGGGACATCGAGGAGGAGGCGCCCACCTTCCACGAGTTGCGCTCCACCCGCGACACCGACCTCGACCTGTTGAGAGCCTTCTACGACGACTGCTTCGTGCCCGAATTCCCGGACGAGAACGAACGCGAAACCTATGACGAGATAGAAAACTATCTGCGCCTCAAGGAAACCGGGTGGTACGGCAAGAACAACTACCACGTCATCGTCGTGCTGGGCAGCGATAACAAACCGATCGGCGGCGCTATCGCCGACTACCTCAACGAACCCAACGCCGGGGTGATCGAGTACATCGTCATCCAACCCGAACACCGGCGGACGGGATGGGGGCGCCGGCTGCTGGAAGAGACCGAGCGCACCCTGCACGACGACGCGGACAAGAGCCGCAATTGCCCGCTCGACTGGATCGCCGCGGAGATCGACGATCCCTTTGTCACCCAACGCGCGTTGCATGGCATCGACCCGTTCGCGGTTGCCAGGACCTGGCACAACTGGGGCTATCGGTTCCTCGACTTCCCTTACGTGCAACCGGCCCTCGCCGACGAGAAGAGCCCCGTCGACACGATGTTGCTGAGCGCCAAGCTGTGCGCCGGCGGGAGGTTCGACGAGAAGCGCAGCGGCGCCGAGGTTTCCGTCGTTCCGAAACAAACGGTGAAGACCCTCCTCTACGAGTACCAGCGCTGGGCGATGCGAATTCCCAAGCCGCAGGAGGGCGCCGCGTTCACCGCGATGTGCAAGTTCCTCGACGCCCGAGACGGTGTCGAGCTGAAGAGCCTCGGCACCTACCTGGGCTGGGAAACCCAGCAGCGCCTGCACGTCAACGAGGTCATCAAGGACGGCGACCCCGAACTCGACCGTGCCGTCGGCTTTTACGAGCGGGTGTTCAAGGGCAAGGACACGGCGATCGACGGCGAAGCGTTTCGCAACGCTTTCAAACCGGCGAACGGCTCCACTGACCGGCACGCCTATCGCTACCACCTGTGGACGCTGCGCAGCGACGCCCGCGCGAAGGAATGCGACGGGATGGCGTCGTTCCTGCGAACACCGAACGCGGGCTTCTGCGGTCCCCTGGGCGTGCTCGGCCCGTTGCGCGATCACGAGGTGCTGCGGACCCTCGTCGCCCGCGTCGAGGAGCGGATGGTGCGCGACGGCGGGCACGTCGTCCGCGAGGGCGAGCAGCTGGTGCGCGACGGCGAGCAACAGGTGCAGCAGGGCCGGCGGAAAGGCCGGTTCGGGGCCGGCCGGGACATGGTCCGCGACGGCGAAAAGAAGGTGCGGGACGGACGGAAGAAGCTTCGCGAGGACGAGCCGGCGGCCCGCGACGGGATGGGCGCCCGCGGCTGGTACCTCGAGTGCGACGACGAGGCCCAACGAGACTCGTTGGCGCGGCTGGGCTTCTGGGACGTCGACGTCGAATACGCGGGCTCAAAACCCGACGGCGCGCCTCGCCTCATGTACAAGCCGTTCGGGCGGGTGTACGACGCACCGCCGATCATCCACAAGGAAGCGTTTGAGCAAGCCGTTCGTGAGATCGGTCAGTACTTCTCCTGCTCCGACAAGCTTTCCCGGGTCGCGCAGAGCATCAGCGAGGTCAAAATCAAGTCGAGGCACCCGGTCGGCGGGCCGTGACCGCGCGCACGTCGGGTGTCTGGGTCACCTACAAGGGTTTGCGGTCCGGGACGCTCAGCCTGGCCGAAAACGTCGTCATCGCAGTCACTTCGGTCGCCCCCGCCTATAGTTTGGCCGCGGCGCTGGCGGCGCTCGTGGCCGTCGCGGGCCCCAAGACCCCGTCGCTGTTCATCGTCGGTTTTGTTCCGGTGGTGTTCACCGCCTTGGCGTTTCGCGAGCTGGCCCGCGACGCCCCGGACTGCGGTTCCACCTTCACCTGGGCCACGCGGGCCTTCGGGCCCTGGGTCGGGTGGATCGGCGGCTGGGCTCTGGTCATCTCGGCCACGGTGGCCGTCGGCAACGCCGCGCAGGTCGCGGCGGTCTACCTGCTGGAGGCATTCGACCTCGATTCGCTCGCGCATTCGGCGCCCACGCGGATCGCGGTGGGCGGCGCGGCGGTGGTGATCGTCGTCGCGCTCTTCGCGTTGCGGTGGCGGGGCCTCGAGCGCACCGAGCGGTCCCGGTCGGCCGCGCGGCTGCTGGTGGCCGAGGTCGTGCTACTGGTGCTCGTCGGCGTCGCCGCGCTGGTGGCCCTCAGTCCGCGCGCGCATTCGCCGGCGACCCAACTGGCCGTCGGCGCCTCGCTGGTCGCGCTGATAGTCGTCCTGTGCCTGCGGGGCATCGACGGCACCCAGCGCTACCAGGCCGCGCTGCTGGCCGTCGAGCTGTTAATGCTGTTGGTGCTCAGCGCTTTCGCGTTGGTCAAGGTCTACACCCACCACGCCGGGCCGCAGGCGGTGCTGCCGCAGCCGGGCTGGCTGTTGCCCACCGGGTTGTCGGCGTCCCATATCGCCAGCGGCACCGTCCTGTGCGTGTTCGCGTATTGGGGGTGGGACGCGCCCCTGTCGGTCGCGGAGGAGGCCGAAAGCCCGCGCAAGAACCCCGGCCGCGCCGCCATCCTGGCCACGGTCATCCTTTGCGGGACATACGTTCTGGTGAGCGTGGCCCTGCAGGCCTTCGCCGGCTTCGGCGCCACCGGAATCGGTCTGACGAACCCGGCGCACGCCAACGACGCGCTCAGCGTCCTGGGCGACCCGGTGCTCGGCGGCGGGCTGGCGGTGCTGCTCTTGCTGGCGATCAGCTCGTCGTCGCTGGGCGCGGTGCTGACCTATGCGGCGCCCACCGCGCGCACGGTGCTGGCCATGGCCGTGTACCGGGCGGTGCCGCGGCGGTTCGCGCTGGTTCATCGCCACTACCAGACGCCCTGGGTGGCGACCGTCGTGATCGGCGCGGGCGGGTTTGCGATCTATTGCGTCATGACGCTGTTCAGCCAGAATTCGTTGCCGGACATGGTGTCCTCGCTCGCGTTGGTGACCACGTTCTACTACGCGCTGACCGCCTATGCGTGCGTGTGGACCTTCGGCCGGCGCGGCGAGCTCGTCGACTCGGTGCGGAACTTCTGGGTGCGCGGCGCGCTGCCGCTGCTGGGTGCGCTGGCGATGACGGCGGCCTTCCTCAAGACCGCCGTCGACAGCTTCTCGCCCACGTACGGCAAGACCCACTTCGGCCCCGTCGGCGGCGTGTTCATCATGGGCGTCGGGCTGCTGGTGCTGGGCGTCCCGCTCGCCGTGCTCTACGCGAGGGGCGAGAACCTCAAGGCCTTCCTCAAGGCGTCCGTTGCGAGCGAGTCCCGCGGCGCCGTCGCCGCCAACCTCAGGGAGTTGTTCAACGCGCAGACCGGCAACGCCTTCTTCCGGGGCGAGACGCTCAACGCCGACACCCGGATCACCGACGTGGATCAGTGGTTCGGCGAGGCCGGCTCGAATCATCGGGATTCCGGGCCGCGAGGATCGTCTTTCGAGGCCGCCCGCGGCCGGGCTCAAGAGCCCGCGCTGTCGGGATCTTCCGACGATTGAGAGCGGCTTATATCGCCTCGACCTGGGGAAATGGTGTGTGGTCCCGGCTGGGATCGAATTAGCCGTGGCATCTCGCGCCGATAGCGCGAAAACCAGCTGATTTATCGGTCTACCTGCGCATTCATCGAATACTATCCCTGTAAGTTCCGGCAACCTCCGGCAAGCATATACAAGGCTGGATCGCACAGTGATAGCATGGGATAGCAAAACACCGTGGTCACAGCTATAGACGGCTGGTTTCATAGCAAACCAACTTCAAACCGGATCGAACGAAGCCCAAAGGAAAACGCAATGAGCGCGACCAAAAACCATCGCGGATGGGGATATATCCGCCAGCTTCCCAACAAATCAAAACGCTGGCAGGCGTCCTACATTGGTCCCGATGGAAAGCGTCACAACGCGCCGACCACCTTCGAAACGAAAATGAACGCTGAGCTATGGCTTGGCCGGGAACGTCGCATGATGGATGACGCGGTGCTCGGTATCGGGGTTTGGACCTCACCATCAGCCAGGGCCGAAGTCGAATCCGTCAACAAAGAGGCGCTGAGCAATTTCGCAAAGCGATGGATCGAACAGCGAAACATCAAACCGCGCACCCGAATCCATTACGAATCGATCCTGACTGACCACATCGAACCGAAGCTAGGCAACGTCGCCGTTTCGGCTCTCACATCGCAAACGGTGCGAAGTTGGTATGCCGCAACGCTTACCGACCGGCCAACGCTTCGCAGTCACGCTTACGGATTGCTGAAGTCGATTTGCGCGACGGCGGTCAAAGATGGGCTGATCGACCGCAACCCCTGCCAGATCGACGGCGCGGCCACGGTCAAATCCAAGACGCAAGCCAATGTCCCATCCGTTACCGAACTGGCTCAGATTGCCGACACGATCAAACCAGAACCGTTTAAGGCTCTCGTGCTGATCAGCGCGTGGTGCGGTTTGCGTTACGGCGAAGTCGGCGAACTCAGACGCAAAGATATCGGTAAAGGTTGCGAAGTCATCAGCGTTGGCCGTGCTTTCACGCATCGCGAAGGTTGCCGGATCGACACACCCAAGAGCGGAAAGCCGCGAATCGTTGTGGTACCACCGCACATTCGTGACGATATCGCCGCGCATCTGGATTCGTTCGTTGACGATGACCCCGAAGCGTTATTGTTTGAGCCAGTGCGCAAGGGTTGCCATCTGAGCGACAAGGTGATTCGTGATGCTTTGGCCCCGGCGCTGATATCTCTTGGTTTGCAACACATTCGGATTCACGATTTGCGTCACTTCGCCGGAACGCAGGTCGCTCGCGTCGGCAACCTGGTCGAGACGATGAACCATCTTGGACATTCAACCGTGACAGCTTCGCTTCGCTATCAGCATCAGGTGAGCGGTCGTGATGCTGAGATCGCCGCCGCGCTTTCGGCGCTGGCTGCCAAACCGAAGCTCGCCGTTGTGCCCGCCGAGTCGAGCGCATCAGCCTGATGAGCGAACCGAACCCGATGGATTTTCTGAAGCTTCTGATGCACAGAACACAGATGGTAGAAATCTTGGGTCGAACGAAGGCCAAGGCGGAACGCGGTGCGCAGCTGCGACAGTGGGCTATGGGTGTTATGCGGCACTTGGTCGACGCCGGTAGCAGTCTCGCTCTGGACGATGCTGACTTCATGACCGATTACGCACGTGACATGGTGAGCGCAACGGCCGCGTTTCCGACCATGAACGCAATTGACGGAATTATCGCAATCGCCGAGTTAATAGCTGGCAGAGACGATTCCGAAGGACGGGTAGGCTCGAATAACAGTCACACAGCGTCTTTGCTGACGTTGAGCCGCATGGCAACTGAGTCGTCGGCGCGAACAATTTGGCTTCTGTCGAACACGAATCGGGAAATGCGACGGAGCCTCAGTGTGCGCTTCACCGCAGCAGAGCTAAACGCGCAGAAGGGATTTCATTCTTCATCGCGAAAGTGGTTCAAGGTCGGCGGCGGCAAGAACCAACCGACCGAGGAAGCGAAGTTCCTTGAACACGTACGGTTGTTCGACAACCGCCTGAAGATGTTGGAAGACGGCATGAATCAAACTCCGAAGGCCAAGGTCATCAGTAACGCTGATCTTGTGTCGGCGGCTGCGGGATGGCTCGACAAGCACCCTCCCCGCCACGAACCGGATGGCCCGTTCGGTAATGCGTTTGGATTCGAAGATGTAGCTGCTTCGTTCTACAACGTCAGCTCGGGCATGGTTCATGGTCTTAAGTGGATAACGGATTACATGCCCAACGGTGAGGTTGACCTGACTCGGGTAGTCGCGGAAGCCGTAAACAATGCCGTCGCGATGGCAGAGTGTGCGGTGGGGCTGTTTGAGGCGCAAGCCCAGAACTGGGACGACGACACCGACAGGCCGCGACTGTACCCAGAGCATTTACAACAGACCATCGAAACGTGGGCGTGGCTCTACCCGGTCGAGTAATCCGGCTGATGCTTCACCAGCCGGTATTACCAGGTCAGAGCGCATTTCGGCAATTGCTGTGCTATCCACGTGCGATGCGCATTTTCAAGCGGTATGAATATCGTTGTGCTCCAATGCTTTTCGCTACCCAGTGCGACCCGGCGGCAAAGCTCGCTGCTCAAGTATTGCCGCGCGCCTGGTCTCGGCAGCCTGACGCTGCAATCGGGCTATCTCGTCGCGGGCATCCTCTAGCGGCATCAGGCCGCCCAGTGGCCGCGAAGGCGGGTCCAACGGTGAGGCTGTGTCGAACGCTGAGCCATTTTCACGCAAGCCACGTGTGTTCGGTTGGGTGTAGTCGTTCAAACCGTCATCGTCATCGCCATCTAGATCGTCGATGATCTGCGCCTCAATTGGCTCATGGTTTGGCGCGGGCAACTCGCGCGGTTGATCGCCCGCCAGGGCGGTGCGGTGTGCAGCGCGAGAGGTAACTTCCATCTGCTCAAACACGCTCTCGTAGGGCTTGGCCACGATTTCCAGTTCGGTTTTGGCGCTGAGCCCACCGCGATCAAGAGCGTCCTTGATGGCCGCGAGCTTCACCGAATCTGAAACGTTGTCGTCGGTCGTCATTTTCAGAAGCTCACGGGCCAGGCGGTCGGCGGCGTTCTGTAAGCGAACACGTGCTGCGTTCTGGACTTGCTTTGCGGCTCCGCCGTGCACTCGGCATACCTTCGCCCCGGCTATCGCGAACTTTCGGCACGGTTCACCATCTGTTCTGCGAGCCGCACACCGTGATCCTTTGTACTGATCCCACTTTGATTGGTTCGGATTCTCATCGGTTCGACCGCTGAAGTTATGTCTCATCTTTTGGTGTGCATGCCAAATCGCTTGCACTTGTTCACTTGTGAGCGGGTCTAAACCAGAATTTTCGTTAATGTACTCGGTTAGAGAATCATAGTATTCGTCAACTGGAAGCATCATCGTCTCCGTTACCTGCTATTTCCCATTGCAAATCGATTCGCCATCGCAGACAGCTTGTCTCCCCGTCGTTGATATCTGAATAAATCGGGTTCTGATCGAACACAACGTTTGTGTTGAAAAGCGTTCGAACCAGTAGGCTTAATCCTTCACCTAAATACTGGCCGGCCAAAATAATATCTTTGTCGTGTGTGGTTCCTGGCCGCATCGCATCACGTGTATTGAGGAAATCCAATAGAGCGTCTTGGATTTTCGTCGTCAACCTGAGCGCTCTACGATGGCCACTACACAACCCAGCTAGATCGGCTATACCGTCACAATAATCCGCACGGCACCTTAGTATCGGGGTCGTGGCCAAAGCTTCTACGCTCATGATCTATTATTCCGTTTTGTTAGCGTTCATGATTTAACTAGTCCTTCCGCGGATTGTCATTTGACAATGATTTAGATTTGAACCCATCTCGTCTCATACCAGCCTCGGTTAACCCCGAGTCCGATGCCTGGTTAACCGACATCGCCCGATGGTTAAGAAACACCTGGTCATCGGTTCATAACGCTTAATCCTCCTAGGGGAAGGATTAAGCGAAAACGGTTAACCGGAAATCGATGGTTAAGCGTGGTTAAGTGATTAATCGACACCGCCCGACCCTCCCGTCTTGCTCGCCTTCATCGGGATCACCTTCGCGCCACCTCGGCTCATCGGCACCGCACTGCCCAACCGGAACAGCTTGGCCTTGCCCTGTGTGCGCTCGTCCAGCCAGCCGCGTTCGACCGCGAGCTTGCGCCCACGCCGCACCTCAGCGCTTTGCCTGCCGGTTGCCGACACTCCGACTTCCATCATGAGATCGTCGGCGGTCAGATCGCCACGTTTCCCGCGCTTGAGCCGTGCCGCCATCGCGTCATAAAGCCTCAGCGCCCACAGTTCCCCGGATTCGGAAACTCGGCTGCCGCCGCCAGTTGCGCTGTAGATGCGGGTTTGAACGTCATAGTCGATTTCGAATTCGGAGATGTTGACGTCGCGACCGAAAACGCCGATATAGCGCTTCGTGTCCAGCGGCGCATCGGTGTAGTTACCGTCACCACCGGGTTCATAGCGCAGCGTCATGCTCATGTCGGGCTTGTCGCCCATCGCGCTGGCGCCACGTCCACGGTTGGCGGCGTCTTCGGAAAACCCGGTGTGGTGACCGATCCATGATCCGCGCAAATTCGCCTCTAGCACAAGGGTTTCGAAGACAGCCCACCATCTTAAAAAGGTCGTGTTCGGATCGCCGTTACCCCACCGACCGGCGTCGTAGAACGCCACCAGCGGATCAAGAAACACGACCGAAATCGCTTCATCGCGAAGCCAATTGGTCAACCAGCTGAGAGTGCGAGGGTTGCTGAAATCTAGCGATCCGTGCTGGCGTCCGTGGTAAGGCACAAGGCGCTTTTTCGCCTCATCGGGCAGACCCATATCCGAAAACCACTGATTGAACTGAGCTTTCGGCAGCTCCATATTCAAAAACGCCACGCGGCAGTCAGAGTCGGTGTTGACGTCAAATCGCCCGAGAAACGGGGTGTGGGTCACCAGCGACCGCGCCGCGTTCATCATCAGCGTGGTTTTGCCAGCCTTTTTCTGCGCGTTCAGTTGCAGGTTGCCCGACCACAGCCCATCGAAAATGTAATCGACCTCGGGTGTTTCCTCGTCTAGCTGCTCGTAGAGCGAGAGCGGTTTCGGTGGCGGTGTCCAGCCTCGCCCGGCCTCATGCTCGCGCACCGCTGCGCGTATGCGGGCCGTTCTGAGCGCGTCGCTAAGATCGGCGACCAACTCGTCGTCATCTGGGTACTGACCCCAAAGGCCGGCGAATTGCTCTCGATCCAGGTTGAAACCGTCCGTGCTGCTTTCGGGTTCGTCGTCTTGGCCGCTCACGCTGGCCGCCTCTTCTGTGCTGAATAGCCGAAGCGACCGCGCTGGGTTCGGTAAGCGAAACGCCTGACGGGCCGTGAACCGTTGCGGTGACCAGTGCCGTAGTCGCCGGTTGCCTCTTGCAAAATCTCTTTGCGGCTGCGGCTCAATGCGTAACCGACGCCGTTGGCCACCAGGCGCGAGAATTCGTGCTGATCGAACTTGGCAGGTTCGCCGCGCTTTTTGTAGCTTTCCAGCATCGCCGCGCCGACACCCGCAACCGCGCTGGACAACGGGTAGAAACCGACGCGCGCCTCACACGCCGCAATCCGTAAGGCATTGCGGGTCAGGTTCCGGGTGCCCGACCTCGCTTCGCGGATCGCTTTGACCGGGCCGGTCAGGGCTTTCGGTCGGCTATTGCCGGTCCAATCGGCCAGCGCTTCTATGACAAGCTCGCCGGTCGCCTCTATCGTGTTCACACCACCCGCCCTGGCGGTCCCAAGAGGTCGCAGGTAGCCCCGCGCTTCATCAGGCAATGGCGGCACGATGCCGATCGACAGCCACCGATACTCGCCGCCCTCGTCGGCTTTGGCGTGCGGTGACGGTTCGGCGATGATCACGGTATTGCCGGAACGGATTTCCCCAGCGGAAGTGCCATCCGCGAGCTTGAGGTCACCGGACACGAAAATCTCGGAGCTGGCGAACACGTAGTGGCCGCGAGCACCGCCATGGCGGCGGGTTCGCTGAAAGCGCCCAAGCGTCAGCCAACTGATTTCGTCGCGGATCAAATCAACATCCAGATCGAAAGCAACTAGACCAGATTTCCCCGTATGTATTGCGATACCGGCATCAGGGTTCAAATCCCAAAAGTATTCAACAACGTCAGGATCGCGCGTGGATTGTTCTGGCCAACCACGACCAACGATGCTGCCAGGATGCTTGCCGGTTTTCACCGGCAATACGCAAAGGCCCGCGTTGGCGTACGCCACAGCGGCGTCAAAAGCGTTCAGACCGCTAACGGCAGGGATAAGCGGCGTTTCACATTGGCCGCTATCGGCGGTCTGTGGTTGAATTGACATTAGATCGGTCCTCCACCTGATCTATTCGGCCCCCTGTCCGGTTTCCTCATCGTTCCTGGGTAGGGGGCTTGCCCTTTGTTCTCGTCGAATTTACCGGCGCGGTCAGGTGTTACTGCGCAGACCCGCCGCGCCATTCGGTCGCAAGCCGGTCAATCATGTTTCTGTTTGTCTTCATCTTTATTTCTCTCACCGACGAACTTTGCGCCGTTTAGCGCCTTTTGAAGTTCGACTAACGATGGTCTGCGACCGTTACGAGCTTCGAATTCATCAGCCACTTGCGCCAACACGGTTTTATCCCATAGATATTCGCTCGGCTCGATCGACCCGCCGCCTACGGCGCCGAAACCCGATGGTTTAGGTTCGATGATTTCTAGCTTGCTAACGTCGATCTGATTGATAGCGACAAAAGCTTGCAAACATCCTCTGCATACGCGCGCCAGCAATATAACACCGCCGCGAGCAAAAGGCACCGTAACGAAATGCTCATTTATATACTCGCGCTGGTGTGGATTTGTGCTTGCTAGATATTTTTCAGCATCGAGCTTTTTCCGGCCATCTAGAAGCTTGTTGTGGTCTTGCATACATGACCCAAGTGCCGTGCTCGCAAAAATATCCAAATCGCACGCAAGTTCCTGCGATACGAACCCGATTACGTCATCGAGTCTGGTTTGACGATCGACTTTCCAGGTATGGCCCTGCCTGATGGCGACCAGCTCACCGGGACCGATGTTCAATCCGAGATCGAAACCGCTTTCCGTTCCAGCGGCTCTTTCTATGATCTGATTTACCCACGGGTCGCCTTGGTCTAAAAAACTGAGCCACTTTAGCTTCCGGCCAGCTTCACCGTTTAACCATTGGGACACTGATGATGCAGCTTGAGAATCGGTAATTGCATAAGCATCAACCAAGGCTCTATTCGCATACAACGGCTTATCGCTTACCCGCGCCGATATAGCGTGCAGCGTTCCGGCCGCAACTCTTCGCGCAGACTCAACTTCGCCGCTTCCGTAACCATATTTCTGGGCGGTGCGGTCTATATACGCATCGAAGCGTTGGCGGGCTTCGGTCTGGTCCATCACGCACCGACCTTACGAGCGAATGCGTCTAGGTCAGCAACTTCGTACTTGTAAAGCTTATCGCCAACCTTTTTGAACGGGATTCGTCCCATCTCTCTATACCGCCGAAACGTCGGAATTGAGATTCCAAGATATGTTGCAGCCTCTTGCGTCGACAAAAGTCTCTTCTGAAGTTTCTTGTTCATATCGGTTTTTAATTGCGGATTCGCGCCTGAAGTTGGCGCGGTGGTACCTCGGCCCATTGACCTGGCCTTTCGTGATTGTTTGGTTTGCCGGCCTGTACGACCCCGATAAACGCAACTTACCGAAACTCCACCCTATCGCCAAGGCTGGTCGGTAATTCGGCGTGGCGCGTAAGCATTTATTCGGCATTAAATTGAAGTCATCTGTTTTCTTTGCGTTTAAAGCCTTCGCGCGTGTCCGATCACACCACCGGCACCGCGTTCGCGGGCGTGTGTGGCCGTGAGCCACGCCGAAGCGGTGTGAAAACACCCATGCCCTGTCGGCGTCCTTCGATAGCCTGGCCGGGGTTCCATCCGCCGCCAACGAAAGGGAAGCCCCCATGGGAATGCAGCCCCACCCCGGCGCCGCCGCCGGTTTGCAGCAGCTCAACCTCCCTGCGGAACGAACAGGCTGGCTAGCTTTGCGCGACTACATGGTCGAGTATGCCCAAACCGGCATTCCAAACGACTTCGACGCGGAATTTGCGCACGTCAACAAGCTTGTTCACCTGCTTGCCGCTGCGCAAATCGACAATATGCAAGCGATCATTGCATTAGCGCAAGGCTAGCGGGCGCCCAGCGGCATCGCCGCGCCTAACCCGATGCCGAAGGAAGTGGGCAGCGGCTAGCGCTTGAGACCGTTTAGCTGCATCCGCACGTTGATAACGTCCTGCTTGAGCTGACTAACCGTGCGTTTCAGATCAGCGGTTTCCCGTTTCAGCCCCGCGACTTCCCGCCTCAGCACCTGAACTTCGTATTCGGTTGCGTAATCCGCCATGTGGTTCCTCGCTTGTTTAGTCCTGCATGTCCGGTTCATGAATTCGCTTTGGGCCTTCCGTGTCGGTTCGCTGCCAACGGTAATGAGACGCGTCTTCGAATCGTATCTGGAGATGAGGAATATAATCAGGCGATGTTGTTTCTATAGCCATGGCAGTGAATTGTCCCGGCGCTAGGAACGTCTGCCAGTCGTCGGTCAATCGCGTTTGAACGGCGTGGTTGACTTGCGCTTGAAGGATTGCGGCCGTCTGATCGTCTAGTTCCAACTTCACCTGGTCGAATCTGCCTTCGAACTCCGCGTGGATTGCCGCCATTTGGGCGGGGTCGTTGGGATCGGCTAGCGACATGACACCACGTCTCATATGTTCGATGTACTGGTTGAAAACCATTGCGAGCGCGTTCATAGCCCGCGAGAATTCCGGCATCAACACGCTCGCCATAATTTCACCAAGCGTTTCCCTATTAGCGAGGCGGTAGCCATGCGGAACGATATTTCCGCTACCGTCACGGATGATGATATCGATCTTCATTTCAGAGACGACATCCGTGCTGTGATTATCGATTCTGAGGTTCCACAAAGTGTTACTGACGACGTTTCCCCGGAAGATTGCCGGAACTATCCTGCGCGCCTGGGCGGCAAGCCGGTCGTCTTCAGCCTGTCTCAACGCAGCAATCTGGGCCTCGTGACGCTGAAGTTCCGCGTCAGCTTGTGTCCTACGGTCCTCGCGGTCTTGGCGCGATTTGAACCACTGAAACCAGAACGTGGCAACTGCGGCGATCACGCCTACCGCGCCCAGGGTCGCCGCGGTTGCTGCCGCGATCTGCAACCAGTCGGGCACCGGGTTGTGTTCGATGACGTTGATATTTGGCTCAGCGGTCCACGCGACGAAAGCGCTCATCGCCGAAAACCGTAGCGCAGAACGCCGACGTCCCTGCGCACGTTGGGCAGGCATGTTCTGAAAGACGCCGCGTCCTAGCGATTCAGTTGCGCCGTCGTGCCTTGCAGCTAAACTGCCACACCATGTCATGGACCGACAACCCGCCCAACCCGCCGGTAATCAACTCCCAGCAGACGACCTCTGTCGCACCCGGCCTGTTGATCCGGCTGGCCTATGACCTCTCGGACATGGGCGCCGCGCTCCAAGGCGCCATAGCCCAAGCCGCTTCCCAAACCTTAACCCTGCTCGCGGCCGGTGCCGATGAGATTTCGACCGCCGTCGCTAAGGTTTTTGGCGACTACTCGGCTGCCTTCCACGCTGCCAGCGCCCAGGCGGGGGCCTTCCATGGGCAGTTCGTCGCGACCCTCAGTGACAGCGCGACACAGTATGTGGAGGCCGAAGCCGCGAACCTCCGGTTGCTCTCCCCCTAGCAACAGATCTTCCCCGGCAGTCGGGTCACCGCCGACGCGCCTTGCGGCTCCGCTTCACCTGACGGCGGAATCCACGCGTGAGCTTGCGCGCTTCGGTGTGAGCGGCCTTGCGAGCTGACTTCGGGAACGCCGCGCCAGCCGTGGGCCGATGCGGCAACGCGCGAGCCCGCAGCGTCACCGACTTTCGGTGATCGGATGCAGCTCGGGCAACGTGAGCCCTCACGATGCGGCGGCGGGTGAGCGTGGTCCTGGTCCTCGACGCCGGATGCGCCTGGCTGGCAGCAGCCACGCTCGCGACCGCAGCACCGGCAACGGCTATCCGGCGATGGCGCACCCGGCGTTGCAGCTTGGCGGCATCCGGCGAGGCGGTGCCCGAAGCGAACCGGCCATGCGCGTCACGACGGTAGACGCGGGCTGACCGAGTCGATGTGGATTTTGGCCGGCGTTTGGTCATCTAACGCTTTTTCCGTCGCCGTACAGTTGATTTCGCGCGCCGCCCGACCTTCCTGCTTGACTTCGCGCCGGCCTGCTTCGCAAAGCGGGAGCGCGCGGCCTTCTGCTTTTTCGTTGCCATGACCGTCTCCCCTGCACTCACCTGTACCTGCGCGACACACCGCCATGCCGGTTAGGCGGCGTGCGATTTTCCGCACGCATATCGCGTTCCGGCGACGGGGTTTTACCGTGATAGCGACCGCCTTCGGCGGGCGGAGCGGTTTCCAGACCGGGCGGCGTCAAGCCGGAACCGAACGAAAATTCGCTTGCGCCTTTGCGTTTCGCTATGCTTCTGGCGTCAAACCTCACGATTTGCCCCGACCTGATTTATACGGGAATCTGGGTCGCGCTCGGCGCGGTGTAGCTTCCAGTCGTGACTTTCACGCAAACCGCTGCGCCACGCTGACGCACACCAACACCAAAGCTGCGCTGGTGATAACTTCCGACAATCGGGTAAGCGCCTTCGCCTGCGATGTGGCGCAATCCCTGATAGGCAGTATTCGGGTGCTGGCGGTAACCAATCACGTTGTAGGGGCTGTTCGGGCCGTAGCTCGCGACAACGGCGAGATAACCGCTGGGAATGAAGTCGGATTGAACCAAAAGCGTAGGACCATAAGAACCTTCGACTTTCACGTTCCAAATCTGACCGGGCACCTGCTCACCAACCAACTCCCCCGCTGCGGTGATGAAAGGCGGCGCGTCGTTGGCCGGAATGAAATCATAGGAAGCCAGCGGGCCGGAAGTCTCCGCACCTTCCTTGGGCCGAGATTCCTCACCAGCTCGGAAAGCCATAATGTGTTCGGCTTCGTCGGGATTAGCGAGAACCAATATCTTTGAGCCCGTCGCAGTCCCATATCCCTTACGGGTAATCAGCCGAATTGCGTCTTCGATATCAGCAGCGTCGATCTGCGAGGCCCCGCTGGCGATGTAATGCGTCGTGCTTTCGTCAAACGTGCGGCCAAGATAGGACGGCGGTCCGGGCGCGGCGCCGTCGTACAAATCGTAAACGATCATGCCGTGTTCATTGTGCTTGCGCGAGTTGGTGAACAGCGCGCGCAAAATCGTGCCGGTCACAAGTTTATTGTCAGCGGCCAAAATGCCGTTCATAACCGAATCGACTTGGCGGCGGTCAGCATCGCGAAGGAACCGCCACGAGAACCTTCCGGCCAAGTCCCAGTCTTTGAAGGTGTATCCAAGAGGCAAAGCGGCGGGCGATCCCGCCGACTTCGGCACACCCAAATCCGTTGCCTCTTCAAAGCTTCCGGTTTCCATGTCCTGTGGGACAGCTTCGCCGCTGACAGCGGTCGTGAACGTCAGAAGATCAGTCAGACGAGACCGCTCGTTATTCCACAGATTGAGCAAGTCGCGGTATTCCTGATAAACCGCGTTCAAATCGCTACCGTCCGCGAGCTGAGTTACCAGCATATCGCCGTGTACGTTAATTCCGTACTGTGGTTGGGTGCCGCCAAAAATCGGTCCTACCGGAATGCTGTCAATCGTGATAATCCCGTGGCGGGAAAGAATCGCCCTCGCGGCCATGGTGGAAAGCCTCGCTTTTAGATTGCTTAATCGGAATGAATCGCTTTGGCGGCAATATTACGCGCGACTGGCGTCAATTGCTGTCCCGCTTGCGGGTTGTCGCGGCGTGTCGGCTATTTCAGAGACGAATTGGCATCAAATTGCCGGTAATTTTTGCCACCAGGGCGGTTAGGTGCTGCCAGCTAGCCGCGAAATCGGGGTGCAGCGCCAGCGTCGTCACGGCGGCTATCGGCACCCAGCGCAGCTCAGCGCTCTCGGCCATCGGACTGGCCGCAGGTGGCTCGGCGGCGGTCGCGATGACGGTCGTGTAAGTCCAGCCGGTGCCAGGCGGCGCAGCCGTCACCACAGATGCCCTCACCGTGATCTGAGCCGCGTCCATCCCGGTTTCCTCTCGGGCTTCGCGGATCGCGGCGGCTTCGGCGCTCTCGTGGCTGTCTCTGGCACCACCTGGCAGGCCCCACGAACCGCCGTGCTGGGTCCACCAGCCACGACGCTGCAAAAGCACCGCTGGCGTAGCTGGCTGGTCATTTGGCTCACCGTGTGGCAGCGGCGCAACGAGCAAAAGACCGGCCGCTCCAAACCGGCCGAAATACCGTTTTCCATGAGCCGACCGGCACCAGCCATTTCCGTCGCGCGCCACCATAATTCGATAGCGTAACGACTCGTAACCAGCCATTTTCGGACGATGGGCGGCGCGTCATCCAGCAAACCCGACTCCGAACGCTGGATCTCACGCTAATCGCACGGCATGACGGTGATGACGGTCAAAATACCTTCTGACCTGCACTGATACTTGTGGTCCCGGCTGGGATCGAACCAGCGACCTTCCGCGTGTGAAGCGGACGCTCTTCCACTGAGCCACGGGACCGGCGCCGAGAGGCGGACGGTGTCGAAGGGTAGCACGATGCCGACAGCGCCGAATGTGCCACGTGCCTTGCGGGGCGCGCTAGCCTAGAGCGGCAACACGACCAAGAGATTTGTGCGGGCCCGCTGAGGTGGACTATCGTCGTCCTTCGCAACGGGCGACGATCTCGGTCGTTGCGCGCGGATGTAGCGCAGTTGGTAGCGCATCACCTTGCCAAGGTGAGGGTCGCGGGTTCGAATCCCGTCATCCGCTCGAAGGTGCAAGTGGCATCAATCCCCAGCGGTGGAGTGGCCGAGTGGTGAGGCAACGGCCTGCAAAGCCGTGCACACGGGTTCGATTCCCGTCTCCACCTCCAGTTTTGACCCCCCAGGCGCGATTAGCTCAGCGGGAGAGCGCTTCCCTGACACGGAAGAGGTCACTGGTTCAATCCCAGTATCGCGCACCAATATTCGTGCATTTCAGAGGCGGTTCTACGGCCTCAAATCTGGTGGCGTGACCTAGATATGACCTGACGGGTTGTCGGTGAGGCTGAGTAAGTTCCGGTTCCACCGAATGAAAGGGCACAGCCATGCCGGATACCAGCAGGGATGACCCGATCGGCGCCCCCAGAGATCGCATCCTCAAGGCGCTCGACGAAATCGTCAAGCGGGGATGGACCCAAGACGAGCTGATCCAACTCGCGCTGTTCGTTGAGACCATTGCGCACCCGCCGAAGTCGAGCAGCCGGCGCCGCGGGAGTTTCCGGCCGTACCTCGTCCGGGCGACCTAGCGGGTCACACCATCGCGCTCATGACGCCCTGCGCGGTCATCGCGCTCGTCAGCGCGCCCTGCGGCGGCGTCGCTGGGCTGACCGACTTCACATGCAGCGGGTCGTCTTTCGCCCCGGAAGGACCGCCGCCCTGTCCCGGCTTGCCTGCGTTACCGCCGAGCGGATCATTCTGTTCATGGATGTCTTTGCCCTGCGGCCGCTTCGGCTGCTGCGCGCCGCCAGCGATGTTGGGCAGGCTGAACTGCTGGCCGATCATGCCGCCGAGGATCTGGCTTATCCAGCCGCCGCTGCCCAGACTGGGTGCCCCCATCTGGCCGCCGTGCAGGCCGAGGGTTTCCATCGGCGCTTTTGCAAGCACGGCGGCCATCTGACCGCCCTTCTGGACGGCCAGGTTGATCTCCTGCTCGGCGATCTGCGCGGCGATCGCGCCACCGCCGAAGCTGAACGCGCCCGCCGCCATCGCACCGGCCTGCTCCGCGAGGCCGATGATGCCGCCGCCGACGCCCACGCCCGAACCGTGGCCGAGTGGAGTCTGCGAGACCGGGTTATAGGTGTTGCCTTGCGTCGGCGGGGGCGCGTAGGCGCCGAGGCCCGGCAGCCCTGGGATGCCCGGCGCGGGAGCCGCCGGGATGCCGTAGCCGGCGAGTGTGGCGTGGTGCTGCGGGGCGCCGATGTAGCTTTCCGGCCCCATCGGCAGGAACATGTGGTGGTCGAACTGTGGGCTGAACGCGCCCGCCGCGCCGGGGCCGAGCAGAAACGAGCCGTGCGAGCCGCCCGATTCGGCGTTGATGCCGCCGGGCAGCGTGGCCGCTGTATGCCCCAAGTTGCCGCCGCCGTGGTCATACCAGCCGATACTGAAGTCGTTGGGGCCACCCATGCCCGGCTGGAAACCCAGCGCCGCCAACTGCTGGCCCTCGTTGACCGTCGAGAAGCGCTGCCCGGGCCCGGGGGGCGGCAATCCGACCGCCACGCTGGCCAACTCGGAGACCATGCCGGAGCAATCATTGCGCAGCGGCTGCGAATAGGGCGTGCCCACGAGGGACTGCGCGAACCTGTAGAGGTTGCCGACGCTCGCGCCCGCGGCGGGGAGGTCTTCGGGACCGCTGACGGTTGGAGTTTCCGGGCGTGTGAAGTCGGCCAGGGTGACACGCGAGCCGCCCATCGCGAAACCCGACGTGTGCGCCCCGGACAGGGCGCCCCCCGCGAATGGCGGCGTCATGCCCCCGGCCATCCCGAGCAATTGCTGAATGGGCGGCTGAAATCCGAGATTCAGCCACGGCCATTGGACGCCGCCCGTTCCCGCGCCACCGATGCCGGGGGTGCCGGGGATGCCGGACTGTCCAGACAGCCTCACATAGACCGGGTCGCTCGAGTAGCCGGATGGCCCGAATCTGCGCAGCGCGCCGCCGCCTCCGCCAGACGTGTAGCTTCGGCCAGGACCGGCGGCTGAACGCCGCGACGAGCCGCCGGCGATGTCGGGCGGTTCAGGTTCAGGCGTCGATTGCGGGAACGAATACCACTCTTTGTATGAACTCTGCGGCGGCGCGTACGTCGAACCCGGCGGGACTGGGCCTATGAAGCCGTGCGGGTAAACCTTCCCCGGTGGCGTGACACCCGGAATTGCGCCCCCGGTGCCCGGATTGAACTGATGCGGCACCGGCGGCATGGGCGGCGCGGGCTGTCCTGGCGGCTGGTTGTGGTCAGGCCTGTCGTGGGTAAACGGCCACCAGTTGTTCGCTTTGCCGGGGATATCCCACGGATGGGAAAAGTCCCAAGTCCAGTCGGAGCCGCCCTTCGTGCCCGGGCCTCCAGTTCCGGGTATGTGCAGGTTCTGCAGCTTTTTTTGAATGTCGCCGATAATGGCAGCCGCGGCGATGAATGGCCCGAACGCCTCCGCGGCAGCTATTCCGATGTCTTTGAGCGCCTGCTCCGTACCCGGCGCGTTCTTTGTGAACGACCCGAGAGCGTCCGTGATGTCCTTTGTGTTGTCCTTGAACGTCTTGAGGTTGTCGTCGATCTTCTTGGTCTTGTCGATCAAGGCATCGAGCGGCCCCGGCAGTTGGCCGAACGCCTGGGCGAGCTGGTCAAGCCCCTGCTTGATATCGTTGCCGCCGAGCCCCTTCAGCGACTTCTTCAGGTCCTCGACCGACCCCGAGCGGAACCGCTCCATCAGCTGCGACGATTTGTTCAGCTCGCTACGGAGCCCGTCGCTTAGGCCGCTGGTGCTCTTCTTGAGCTTGTCGTGAAGCTTGCCGGTCTCGCGGTCAGTGGTGGCCTCGTCGAGCTGGGGCTTAATCTTTGCGGCGTCCGTGGTGCTCTTCTTGAGCTTGTCGCGAAGCTTGCCGGTCTCGCGCTCGGTCTCGGACTCGTCGAGACGGGGCACAAGGTCGACGTAAATGACGTCGTCGTCATCAGCCATGGTTCACCTCATCACCTTCTGGGAAGCCAATGCCCGGCCCGCTTGAAAGGGCAAACGAACGGGCCGGGCCGGGTCCTCGGCGCGCACGGTCGGCGGTCACGACGCCTCCATTACGTGAGCGGCGCGGCAGGGTCCGCGCGGGCCACGCTGCGCGCCGAGGACAGATCATCGTGCTACTAGTCGCTTTCACGCTGCGCCATGTCGGCGGCGATACGGCCGCCCAGCGGCACGGTGCCAGCCCAGAAACGAACCTCTTCCGGTTGCTGTACCGCAGGCGCCTCGGGAACAAAGTCCGCCTGCGAAGGAAACTCCATCGGTGCTGTCATGGCCGTCCTATCCGGGGAATGCGTAGCTGACGGTGGCTGTGCCGGTGCTGGTAATCCCGTACAGCACAACGGGTTCGGCGCCGGTGGTCGGAAACTTTGTGGGCGCGTTCGCGGCCAGCGGGAATCCCGTTGTCGTGGTCACGCCGGGGCCGCCGATGAAACACGCCGCCGAGGCGTTGACCAACACGCCATCGGAGTCGGGGACGCTGCCCACGGTGCATACCAGCGTCGCGGTCGTGCCGACACTGACCTGTCCTGTTTGAAGTCCTGACATTTACACCTTCTCCTTCTTGGGGGCCGGGACGGGGTTGACCCATCCGGCCTGAATCCACCGCTTGGTTTGTTCGTCGTCGGGCGCGTCGAACACGTCGCCGCCCGTGTAGGGCTTTCCGTGAACGATGCGGTAGTTGCCGTTCACCTTGACTTTGACTGTGGCGCTTGATGTTTGAGGCATGAATTTGATTCCCTTCTTTTCTTCGCCCAGGAAAACGATCTCTCGCCTGACCTTGACCTCGGGATCGGCCAGCGGCAGGCCCCGGTCATCGAACGGCCAGGGCGTTGCGCCGCACAGAGCCATCTGGTCCCAGGTCAGCGGGAGGCTCACGAGGTGGGCAGTCCCGTCACGATGTTGACCGCGCTCGGCCGCGGGACGCTGAGCGCCACACGTTCCTCAGCGCGCCAGCTGAAGGTGTTGGTGGTCCATTCGGTATCGCCCCACGGGTTGAATTGCAAAAGCAATCCGAGCCGCTGCCAGAAGATGCCGCCGCCGGCGCGCACGCTCATCACGACCGACGTTCCGGCCGGGCACTGCGTGGTGCACGCGACCTTGACTCCCCACAGGTTCCCGTTCGCCGCGGGGGCGCCCTGCGGGATGACCGAGTAAGGGTTGGGCTCGCCGGCGGGGCCGGCCGACGCCGGGGAACCGTCCGCGGTGAGCCCGAGCGGCCCGGTCATCTGATCGAGAATGTAGGTCCCGAAGCTCGACTTCTCGCGGCGCAGCGCACCCCAGGTGGCCGGGTGCATGATGACCAGATCCGGCTCGGCGTAGGCCGCCCCGGTGCGCACGTCGATGTAGGACTTGTTCATCGCATCCAGCGGCGTATCGGAACCCACTGCGCGAGTCAGCGTGCCCGACGTGTTCAACAGCCCGTTGAAGGTCGCGTTCACCGGACCGCCGCTGTACGAGTTCGATCCGGCCGTCGTCGCCAGCAGTAGAAACTCGGACTCGGCGTTTATCAGCGAGCGGGTCAACTCCTGCGGCAGCCACGTCGCCAGCGATCCCTCGCCGTAGGCGCCGGTGTCCTGCCACGCCTCCAAGCTCGTGCTCACCAAGCCGGCGATCTTCTGGGGCTTCACCTGGTTCTCGGTGATCGTCGGTCCGATGTCGCCCTTCGTGCCGCCCTCGGCCACGCCCGCGACCTCAGCCGAGTTCGCCGTGTGAGACAACCAGGTGGCGCTCGGTCCTGGCATCGCCGCTCCCGGAAGCAGCGACGAGATCCGGGTCGGTTCGTAGCCGATGCCGACCGCGTACTGGGTCTGCACCGGCGGCAGGTTGCCCGAGAAGCCGCCTCCGATGCCGGACTCGAGCACCGCGGACTTGGTGGTGATGCCGGCCATCCAGGGCGCCTGGTCGCCGCCCTTGACGCCGATCTCGACCTGGAAGGGCATCTTGGCGTCCATCGCCATCTGGAGCGCCTTCAACTGCGCCGGGGTGATGTCCATCGGGCTCGGCGGTCGCAGGCCGCCGCCGACGCTGAGGCCCTTGGTTTGGAGCCACTGGCCGCCGCCGCTCATGGCCTCCATCGCGTCCTCCGCGGCGCTGAACGCCTTCTTGGCGTCGGCGAGGTTCTGCTTGGTCCTGAGCACCTGCTGCGCCTCCTCGTAGAGACGGTCAACGATGCCCCGGTAGCGCTTCGCGTCGAGGCGCCCTTCTTCAAGAGCCTTGGTGGCCTTGTCGGCCTCCTCGGCGATCTCGGCGCTTCGCGCCTTTAGCTGTCGTTCGTCCATGCGGGTATTTCCTTTACGGGATAGCTCGCGCAGGAGATAAGACTGCGCGCAGCAAGAAACAGAGGGGGTGAATTTCGACGCCCTGGCCTGGGCGTATCACGTAAGCGGCTTGGGGCCTTTGGCGGTCCTCGTCCTTGGGTGTCCCGTTACCCGGGAGGCCCACGAGGGCGGCCATGGTGCGAAGCGGCTCGCCGCTCATCGTAGCCCATCCAGCCGACAAGCCAGGAACTCTCCGCGCGCTTTCATCCAGCGTGTCACGATCGCCGGGTTATCTGGCGCGACAATCGCATAAGTCGTCAACAGATCCTCGGTAGCCGCCACGAGAGAACCGAGCAGCAGCCTCTCCACGTCGACGACAGCGCCGGCAATGACACGCCGGACACTCAGGCACAGGTTCGCGCAGGTGACCACATCAGCGAAGTCGGTGGCCGCCACACCTTCGTCGTCGACACGGAGCCGAGTCAGGCCGTACAGGAACAGGTCACAGACCTCGCGCTCGGCATCGGTCATGTCACACCTCGCGGACCTGCGAATTTCCCTTTTTCGGAAAACTTGGCAGCACTCGCGCCGGACCCGAAGGGTCGCCAACTGTCAACACGCTCAGGGATTGAAAAGCCCCCCTGGCCTGCGGTTTTGCGGTTGGTGCATGGTCGGAAGTGTCCGGTGTACAACAGTGCCGGGTGGTTGGATTGCGTTGTGGGACAGTCGGTTTCGTGCGCAATGAACCACTGTCCATGATCACTGCCGTGTTCGACGCCGCTTGATTCAGCGTGGTCGGGATGGGCGCATGGTCGGGGTGGTTGGCGTAGGAATGCCTGCTTAATCACAGCTGCTGGCCTTCGCGCTTGACCCTGGTCGGGGTCGCGGGATTGTTTTAGTCACTGCCGGCCCGCTTCGGTTGGGCCAGTCGGGTGCTTCTGCCTTTGGCTCCAGGAGATCGGTTACAGCGGTTACATCGGTTGCGAAGTGCGCGCCGTTGAACAGGTCTGTTGTGCTTGTAACCGATGTAACCGATGAATCGCCCGAAACAGAGGCAGCTTCGGCGTCGTTGAGATAGCGGCTCCATGCATCTTGGAACTGACCGCGTGAGTAGCCCTTGATTACTTCGTCGCCGACGCGCAGCGCCTTCGAGCCGATCCCGTACCGTCCCAGCCGATTGGCGAGTCCGCGTGCATCCAATGCTTCACCGCGGCGAATAGTCGCCCAGGGCGATTCCTCGATCCCGTTGAGCACGGCCAGGATGTCGGCGGTGGACATCTTGTCGAGCCCTGACTGACTGAACACCGCGCGCACGTCCTGCAGCAGCAAGATGCCGACGGTGGGCTTTCGCGCTCGGGATGCGGTTACAAGGGTTACAGCGGCTACACGCGCCGACTGTGGCCAGTGACCGCCGGCGAGATCGGCGACGGCAACCAGGGATTCCCACACGTCGGCGTCGCGGTCGGTGACGCTTTGAGGCATGCTCGGCCAACCATCGGCCAGCGGGTCGGTGTTGGTCGACCAGTTGAGTAGCCGCCGGTACAGCGGCGCGGCCTGGGCGCCGTTGACACGCTGACGCCACGGTTCGATTGGCTCATTCGGTGCTCGGCGCCGCATCCGGCAGATGACCGAGCGGGACATCAGCGTTTCGGGCAGATCGTCGAGGCCGGCCAGTGCTACGGCGCAGTACGCGGGCAGCTCTTCGAGTTCGACGGTTTTGCCGCGCAGCGCGCAACGTCCGGCGATAGCGCCCTTGCGGTGTCCCGCGTTGAGCACTCCGCGAATCTCCTCGTGCTCCTTGGCTTTTGGACCGAAGATGGTGTCGACCTCGTCATACAGCACGGTCGGGCGTCCATCCTGGTGGGAAACCCTGCGGAACAGGAAGGCCGGCGTGCAGTTCACCGCGTGCACCGGCCGCGGCACGAGCGGCTCGGTGACCTCCAGGGCGCGCGACTTACCGCTACCCGGCTCGGGCGACAGGAACGCGATTCGCGGTGTGCTGTCCCAGGCGTCCATGAACCAGGTGTGCGCGATCCACAACACATGCGCGGTCAGCTCGTGGGCGCTGGGGTAGACCACGAACCGGGCCAGGAACGCCCGGATGTCGTCGAGCAGCCCGGCGCCGTCGGGTTCGTCCTCGGCGTACCACTCGCGCAGCTCGTCGGATCGGTCGATGGCCTCGGTCATGCGACCAGCTCCCACGCGTGAGCTATCAGCTCGGCCGCCCGCTGACTGTGCCCACCACGGCGCCACATCGCTATCAGGCCATCGCGATTCGCCGCGGGGAGCAGCCCCTGCCCGAGCAGGTGGGCGGCGGCGTCCTCGTAGCCGCGTTCGCCGGGCTCCGGATAACGCCAGGGGTCGCCCCCGGGAAGTCGCCGCGACGCCGCGCGCCGAAGTTCTAACCCGCGGCAGTAGGCGGTAGAATGACAGGCACCTGTTTCGCTACGAGTGGGCCGGTCCGCGGGGGCCGGCCTTTCTCGTTCCGGCGGGCTCATGCCGCACCGCCGAACGGCTGCATGGCGGCGTCGATCTCGTTGAGGTCCAGCCGAATTAATCGGCCGCCGCTGCGGTATGCGCGTAGGCGCCCGTCGGCGATCATTTGCCGGATTGTGCGGTCGGTGACTTGAAGGTATTCGGCCGCTTCAGCGATCTTGACGTAGCGGCGCCGCGTTGAGATTGGTTCGGGCACAGAAGGTCTCCATCATGTGAGATGTGGAGACTTCGCCCGGTGGAAACTGAAGTCGTTTAGCGGTCACCGCGGGGGTCAACCGGAAGCTTAGCACCCCACGATGACTAATCGCCGGAACGGCGCGGGTCGCTTCTCAGACGGTTCTTGGCGTTCGGGTAGATCGAGTGTTGCGGCAGTCCATTCAGCTCAGCGGCCTGCTGCCATTGCCTGTCGGCTTGGACCGCTGCGTCAGGGCTCACATTCATGTCGATGGTGCGCTTTTCATCCTGCGCGCGGCCGACGCCATTCAGTAGCTCCTGCGAATCCAGTTGAACGGGCGCTTTGCACGCCGGGCAATACGCGGCGTATATGGTGATCGATGAATTGTCGATGAAGTCGCTGGCGTCTACGGCAAAGCTACGGTGTTCACCTAGTTCGCCCGGAGCTACGGCCTCTGCCTTGTACAGCATCTTGTAATAGGTAGCGCCGTCTTTGACGTCGGGTACCACCGTAGCGATTCGGTGGCGGCCGGCCTTGGGCGGGTTGCACCAGACACGGACCAGTTCCGTCATTGCGAACACCTTCTTTCGTTTTTGCCTACGGTTGGGCCAGCTTGGACAACAGCGCGGCAATCTCACGGTCGCGACCCTCCGCGGCGTGCTGGTAGCGCATCGCGGCTGCGGGTGTCGAGTGCCCTAAGCGCGCCATGAGTTCCGCCAGTGTGGCGCCGGTGGCGGCCGCCAGTACGGCGCCGCTATGGCGTAAGTCGTGCCAGCGCAGGTCGTCTCGCTGCGCCGCTGCACGCGCCTTGTAGAACTGGCGGTAGAGACTGGCCGGCGCCAGGTGGCCGCCTTGGGCGGCCGGAAACAGTAGCGCGTCGCGCTCTGGGCCGACGAACCGTGCGAGATGGTCCTTGATCGCAGTAAGTAGGTGCGGCGGGATTCCAACGTCGCGGCAGCCCGCGTCGGATTTCGGTGTGGTTTGCCGAAATCCGTCCTTGACGCGCACGACGGCGCGCTCGACCCGGACGATCCCGTAGGCGTCCGCGGGCCTGTCGGGGGGCTCGACGATGACGATGTCGCGCCGGCGGAGTTCGGTCAGCTCCCCGAAGCGCAGCGCGCACCAGGCCGCCAGCAGGACCATCGCCCGGTACTGCTCGGGCATGGCCTGGGAGATGGCCGCGATTTCGTCAAGTGACGCTGGACGGACCTTATGGACCCGGCGCGCGCTGCCGGCGCCGCGGATGACGCATGGGTTGGCCTTGATCTTGCCGTCAGACAACGCGGTACCCATGATCGTCCGCAGCAGTCCGTAGCAGTGGGCGCGCAGCGTCGGCGTCTTCGTACCCATCTTGGCGTGCCACGCGCGCACGTCGTCAGCCGTGATCGACGCGATCGGGAGCGCCCCGAAGGCCGGCCGAATGTGGTTCTCCAGCAGCTTCTCGTAATGCTCGCGTGTGCGGTCCTTCAGATCTCGCTGTGCCATCCAGGTTTTCGAGTAGGTCTCGAATGTCAGCTTGGGTAGGGGTTGCTCGTCGGCCTCGGGCGGCGTCCACGCTTTGCGGATGATCTCGGCGTGCCGCAGCGACAGCCACGAGCGGGCTTCCTTCTTGGTCAGGAATAGCGTGGGCGCCTTGTACCGGCGCCCGTCGGGACCGAAGTAGCGCGCGCGGTAGCCGGTGGCCAGTTTGTCCACCGACCCGAACGTGCCCGCTCGGCGGTCCTTTCGGCCAACTCCTCGCGTCACTGTGACCTTCCCCAGTGTCAGGTCATGACCTGTATGTGACCTGACCATAGCACACTTCCCTCCGCTTGCTTCCGCGTGACTCCCGTTGTACTGTGTGAGGTCAGCGCTGGTAGAGGATCGAAAGCGCTGGTCAAGTGAATAGCGTCAGCAAACCGATTGTACTGGTTCAATCCCAGTATCGCGCACCGCCCTGAACTGCGGATATGCCGCTTCGGTAGGTCCGCTGCCAATATGCTGCCAATAGGTTTCGTCGACCGCCCTGGCTGCCCGCTTTGCCGTCTGATTTGCGCTGTGGGCGACAACCCGGTGGTGCGGCAGTGCCAACGGGCTTGGTCATGGGCTGCGCCGGGGCGAGGCGGTTCTGCTACGGAAACCGCCTCGGGGCGAGACACCTTGTTTATCGCAAAGATGAACCCTCACCTACGGGACGCTTCCGGGAACATCATTTGGCGCGCATTTAGGGGTACGTCGTCGTCGGAGTCGGCCAAGTCATGCTCGTCGGCCACGACGGGACTGGGGTCTCCTGTCGAAGTTCATGTCGCAACCATTGCCCGGCAAGCCAGAAAAACAGGATCATGCCCAAGCACACCCCGACGGCGATGGTCAGCACCCGGCTGAGCCACCGCGACAAGTCATTGAACGCGTCGGCAAGATTGTTTCCCATCTGGCGGGCCGTAACACGTTCGGGCGGCGGAACATTTCCTCGGGACGGCGGCATGTCACTCAATTCAACCCCTGTCTATTGGCGGGTGGGCCGATTCCCTCCCGGCTGTTTCGGCGAACCTAGTCCGTTGACAACGGTGGCAGCTTCGTTTTCACGAAACTGGGAAGGGCCAGGTCCCGTCCGCGTCGGCCCAGCCCCGAACCAGGCCACCTTTCCGGCCGCGTGCCCGGCCCTGTACCGGTTTACGCCCGCCCCGAATGTGCCCCCACCACTCCCACAAGCTCAGCCCCGATCCCCAAGGCGCAGGCAGCCTTTCAACGCGACCCGCTCGATTAGTGGTGGGGTCACGTCGGCAGCGATGGCCAGGCGTATCTCATCGAGCACCGTCCCGAGAATTGCCCGCCGATCACGCGCCGCTGTTATTGCAATCCAGCAGTACAGGCGACCACCCACTGCTCGTTGTGCCCATCGTGAGCGACCACACGACCGGGAGGTTTCGGCTACGCCAATGGTCGACGTATTCGTGGAACTCCAAGCACGCTACCGAACCAAATAACGGATCAGCCGCCGGGCAGAGTCGGCCCTGTGTAGCCAGGAAGCCCGTTAGTTTGCGCAACATAGTTGCACAAAGTGCGGAGACCGTCGCCATCCACCTTGTCCCAGTCGATTTGTGACGCGGCGGAACGGTCGCAGGTGAGCGTGTAATAGGTACTGGTCTCGGTTTTCCCCCCAATGGTTTTCACCGGACCGCTCACGGCGATCGTCCCAGTCTGGAACTGAGGATCAGCGAACAGTGCACTCCACATTTGCCGCGTGGGCAAGATCACTTGCTCGTCCTCCGCGTCGACCTGACTGCCAACACGTGCCCCGGCAGGCTCCTGAACCGTATAGGCGATGGCGCAGGTCGTCTCTCCGGTGCAGTTGACCACCGGCGATCCGTTCAATGGCGTGGCACCGGAAGCGCCGGCGATCGCGTCCTGGACCACCTTCGCGACGGCGTCGTTGCTCACGGTAAACGACGTCGGCGCTGAGTACTTCTTCTGCGGCCCTTCGCATTTGACGGCGAAAAATACGACTCCGATGATGACCAACACGGCCAACCCGATGATGCCCTTGAAAAAATCGTCGATCTTCTCATCCATAGGTGGGGATTTAACCGCACTCAACTTGGACGTGTGTGCTCGTTTGACGATTAACGTTGTCGCTTCCTTGCCCCACGGTCGCGACACCGACGGGCATCCTCGATCACAGACTCCATCTGGCCAAACGGTCCGCTACACGTATCGCACCCAATGGTCGCCCGAGGACGGCGAATACGTTGGCCTCTGTGCCGAATTCGCGAATCTCTCACTCCTGGCCGGGACTGAGCGCGAAGCACTCGCCGGTATCGAATCGCTCGTCGCCGACGTGATCGCCGATATGCGCGCACACGCCGAGCCGCTACCGGCATCGCCCAGCTGACCGCTACGCCGAGAACCCCGGAATGCGGGTGCACCCGTGATCAGATCCGGGACGGCCAGATTAGTCATCCTCGTCGTCATCGTCATCCTCGTCGTCATCGTCGTCCTCGTCGTCATCGTCGTCCTCGTCGTCGTCGTCCTCGTCGTCCTCGTCGTCCTCGTCGTTGTCATCGTCGTCGTCGTCCTCGTCATCATCGTCATCGTCATCGTCGGACTCGTCTTCATCGTCGTCGGACTCATCAACGTCGACGTAGTCGTCGGAGTCCTCGTACGCCTCAGCCTTGTCCGCGTACTTCACCAAGAGCTCAGCCAGGTCGCGCGCCTCGTCCGGCTCCAACAAGTCTTCGAACACCGGCTTGTCGTCCTCAGAGATGCGCTCGACGTACACCGCGTCGCCCTTGGTGCCGACGTCCCACCGGCCCCCCTCGTGCCCAGCCATCCGATGCCGCCTTCCATTAGTGACCTCATCCGAAACCTGGCGCGCTCGACGCCGGTGCGGCGTTGGTTACCCATTTCGAGCCGGCCGCGCTACCTCAATTGGATGCTCGCCAGCCACGGAGGCGAAGAGACCTACGGGTTCTCCTCGATCACGCACTGCACAATCGCATTGGCCAGGGCTGGCTCGAATCCCTGCTGCGTGACTTTCTGCGCTTCGGCACTGGGGGAAACACCGGACTTGAGGTCCATCTGGACGGTGCCGACGAGCTGAGAATTCGTCGGGTCATGATTGCTGATCGGGACGTTTTTGACGCTACCCACGCAACGGCGGTAACCGCTGAGGTCGGCGTGCGCGGACGGCGCAACAATCAGCACACTCGACAAAGCAGCGACGGACAAAGCGGCGACATTGGTGAAACGCATGCTCCATAATATCGCCGGCGATGCCGCAGGAAAAGAACTTTTCAGGACCCGAGACACAAAATGAATCACATTGCTATGCAATGTTTTTCACACCCGATCGGCCCTCATGTCCATGTCGATCGTGCCCTGGCACGCGCCGCTCAAGATGTCGGTGTGCATGACGCCGGCGAGCGAACCGTCGGGCTGGGGCGTGTAACGCACCTCGGAATGGGCCGGATTCCACTGGATCGAGGTGTCGGGCATCATGCAGTCCCACTGGAAATCGCTGACCTGCTTCCAGGACGACCCGTCCCAGGTGAATTGCACCGGCTGGGGAACCGTCGGGTTGCTCGGTGGCGGGCCGCTGACGATCGTCGCGACGCACTTTCCGCTCGCACAGCTCGAGCGGAACCCGTAGGTATCGGTGTGCTGCACCTCGGGATCACCGACCGCCATGCTCGTCCCGGACTTCGGCCCGACCATGAACGTGATCGCGTACTCGCCGTTCCAGGACGCGGCGTCGGCACACGCACCCGGGGCAAGCGCCACGGCAAGCGCGCACAACCCCGCGAGGCTGCTCAGACCGTGTCGGGCCATCGGTTCTCCTCTGGGTTGCGACCCCAGCTACATCCTGTTCCGCCGCGCCGCCGGCGACAAGGGTCTCCCGGCGGAACGGCGCGCCGAGCGTGACGTCAGGGCGAAAAATCGCGCCGGATTTCGCCGTGGCGTCACGCTCGGCGCCAACAAAGGCCTTATGAGGTTCCTATGAGCGGGCACGATTCAGGCTTGCCGCCCCTTGGGCCCTTCCTAACCTTCCTTCCGGCCAACAAGGGAAACGAAAGAGGTATGGAGCCAATGGCATATCGCTACCTTCTGGCGATAGTGGGGGCAATCGCCGCAATCGGTATCGGGGTTTCTGTCGCGCCCGCAGCCCAAGCCGATCCCCCGTACGCCAATTGCAAACAGGCCCATCAGGACGGCGGTACAACATCCCGAAGGGCGACCCCGCCTACGCCCCCAAACTCGACCGCGACAAAGACGGCATCGCCTGCGAAGGGTAGCGACTAAGTGCGGGCGGCGTCCTCGAGGAGATCGGCTGCGCGGGCGGCACTCTCGGCGGGCGCGGTCATCCGCAAAGCCACGTCGCGGGCGCGTGCGGCGCACTCCGGGGTCAGGATCGAACGCAGGTCGGCGACCAAAGACTCCGCGGTGGCGGCCACGAACGGGCGCCCGACGCCGGCCCCCAGCCGTTCGACGCCGGCCGCCCAGACCGGCTGATCGAGCCAGAGCCACAGCACCAAGGTCGGGATCCCGGCGCGTAGGCCCGCGGCCGTGGTGCCGGCGCCGCCGTGGTGGACGACCGCGCGGCACGCCGGCAGGACGGCGGCGTGGTTGACGGCGTCGACAACCCGGACGTGGTCGAAACGGGGCACGCCGGCGAAGTCGTTGGGGCCGCTGCAGATCAGCGCCCGCTCGCCTAGCTGCGCGCACGCCGCGCCGACCATCGCGACCAGGTCGGCCGGCGCCGCGACCGGCGTGCTGCCCAATCCGAAGTAGATCGGCGGCGTCCCCGCGCCGACCCACGACAGCACGTCGGCGTCGGCCTCGGCCGGCAACGAGAGGGTCAGCGCCCCGACGAACGGCCCCTCCGACTCCACCCCGGGCAGGCACAGCTCGTCGTAGGCCTGGATCTCCAAAGGGCAGCCCAAAGCACGCGCCTCCGGCAGGCCGAGCGCCCGGCGCTGGGCCGCCGCGGCGTCCTTGGTCATGCTCGAATACAGCGGCCCCGGCGACAGCAGCCGCGCCGGGAAGAAGTGCAGCGCCGCGAGCGGAATGCCGCAATACTCGGCGACATTGGCGGCCAGCTCCTGCTCGTTGATGCCCGCCACCAGCAGGTCGGCCCCCGCCGCCAGCGACGTCAGCGTCGCGGTCTTCGAAGTCCAGACCCGCGTCAGGCGGTCGAGAACCTCCCCCAGCGCGCCGATCGGGTTCGCGACGCCGCCGACGAAGCCCGCGGCCACGCCCATCTGCTCCCGCGTGTCCGGGCCGTAGGCGACCGCGGTGATCCCGGCCGCCGAGACGAAGCCGACCCTGTCGGGCGAGACCGCCATCCGCACGTCGTGACCCCGGCGCCACAGCTCGCGGCCGACCGCGGCGCAGGGCTCGACGTCGCCCCGGCTCCCGTAACCGACCAGCACGAACCTCATCGCCGCAACCTAACCAGTTTGAGCGACACCGCGCAGGCGAGCATATTTGGCGTATGCATGTGATCAACGGAGTGCGCGACCCGGCGTCCAGTTTCCCGCTCGACACCACCGCCGACGACGCCAGCGAGCGTCGCCAGGCCAACCGGGCCGTCGCCGTCAGCGCCGTCGGATTGGCGCTGACCGGGCTGCTCGAACTGGCCATCGCGCTGGTGTCCGGCTCGGTGGCGCTGCTCGGCGACGCGCTGCACAACCTGTCGGACGTGTCGACGAGCGCGGTGGTGTTCATCGGGTTCCGGGCCTCCCGCAAGCTGCCGACCGAGCGGTATCCCTACGGCTACGAGCGCGCCGAAGACCTCGCCGGCGTGGGCGTGGCCCTGGTGATCTGGGGCAGCGCCGCCGTCGCCGGGTTCGAGAGCGTCACCAAGCTGCTGCGCCACGGCGGCACCGCGCACCTGGGCTGGGGCATCGCCGCCGCGGCGGTGGGGATCGCGGGCAACCAGCTGGTGGCCCGCTACAAGCTGGTGGTGGGCCGGCGGATTCGCTCGGCGACGATGGTGGCCGACGCCAAGCACTCCTGGCTCGACGCGCTGTCGTCGGCCGGGGCGATGCTCGGGCTGATCGGCGTGGCGCTGGGCTGGCCCTGGGCCGACGCGGTCGCCGGGATTGTGGTCACCGTGTTCATCTGCCACGTCGGCTGGGAGGTGACCGCCGACATCGCCCACCGCCTGCTCGACGGCGTCGACCCCGAAATCATCGCGACGGCCGAGTCCGCGGCCACGACCGTACCCGGTGTCATGCACGCCCACGCCCGGGCGCGCTGGACCGGGCGCACCCTGCGCGTCGAGGTGGAGGGCTTCCTGGAGCCGGAAACCCCACTGGCGCAAGCGGATCGGATCGGTCGCACCGTGGCCGCCAAGCTGGCGCCCGAGATTCCCGACATGCACAGCTTCACCTGGACGGCGCGGGCAGCGTCCGGCTGAGTCAGCCGCGGCGGAATCGCTCGCGCAGCTGCGGGTCGTTCTCCCACCACAGCCCCGACGGCGCGGCGGGCTCAGCCTCCGCCGCGTCCAACTCGGCATCGACCTCGACCGCGTGCGCTTTCTCGTCTCGCGACAGCGCGCGCATCAGCAACAGCACGAACGGCCAGCCGACCAGGTCGCCGAGGATCCACAGCACGCCGGCGCCGATCGTCTGGTCGAGGCGCTGATCGGGGCCCCAGGATCGGCGCAGCCCCGCGTAGTACGCCGCGCCGATCAGCGGGCCCTGCCAGAGGACCAGCCCCAGCACGCCGTCGCCGAGCGACTCGGCGACCGTGATCAACAACGAGATGCCCTGCGGATACCTGCGAGGCACGGGGTCAGCCTGCAGCCGGGCGTAGAAATACCCAAACCCGATCGCCACCAACAGGATTCGGGTGGGCGCCCCGACCCATTCGCTGCGCAGCGCCGCGGTGTACCAGGGCGTCAGGTAGAGCAGCCACGGCGTGCCCAGCATCGCCAGCGACGTGGTCAACGGGTGCGCCAGCACCCGCGCGAGCCGGGACCCCAACAGCGCATCGACCCTTGCGACTCCCAGCGCGTCGCGCGCGACGGTGACCGGCCTGCCCTGCGCCAGGAAGAACGGCACCACGTACAACAGCAACAGCACCTGCAGCGCCCGCACCCAGAACAGCGAATAGGCATACACGCCAACGGCGCTCACCGTTGCCAGCGCCCACAGCAGCACGCCGGCCCCGAAGCACCCGGCCTGCGCGGGCCGGATCGGTCCCTTGCGGTAGCAGCGGACGTAGGCGACGGCCACCGCGACGATGACCGCCACGGAGAACAGGTCCGGCCGCCAGCTCTGAACCAGGGCGGGCCCGGTCAGCGGCCCCGGATCGGCGCGCATGGCCGCTCAGCCGCCGGGCGCCAGCGCCTGCGGGCAATAGACATTCGCCGCGATCGCGGTGAACCGCGCGGCGTTGTCGCCGTGCAGCCCGGCATTCTGGGCCTGGATCGCCTTGACCACATCCACCATCTGCGTCCCCTTGCCCACCTGCTCGCACACCCATTTGCCGGCGCCGATCGCCCGGGCCGGGTCGGGATAGGTGATGCCGGCCGCCTGCAGCGAGGCGAGGAACGCGTCGTCGTTGCCGTCGGCGCGCGCCGGCCCAGCCAGGCCGACCACGGCGACCAGGCTCGTCAGGGTCAACAGCAGTGGCTTCACGATCCCTTGATCGTCGCAGAGCGGCGGCGACGACGCCATCTCGCGCGAGCGTCAACCTCCGGTTGACACGGCCCCTAGCGTCAACCTAGTGTTGACGGCATGTCGCAGCCGATCGCCTACCCCGTCCGCCTCGACGAGCTGATCAACGCCATCAAGAAAGTCCACGACAACGCGCTCGACCAGCTCGCCGACGCGGTGCTGGCCGCCGAGCACCTGGGCGAGGTCGCCGACCACCTGATCGGGCACTTCGTCGACCAGGCCCGCCGCTCGGGGGCGTCGTGGACCGACATCGGCAAGAGCATGGGCGTCACCAAGCAGGCCGCCCAGAAGCGATTCGTGCCGCGCGCCGAGCCCACCACCCTGGACCCCGAACAGGGCTTCGGCCGCTTCACGCCGCGGGCCCGCAACGCCGTCGTCGCCGCCCAGAACGCCGCGCACGAGGCCGCCAATCGCGAGATCACGCCCGACCATCTGCTGCTGGGCGTGCTCAGCGATCCGGCCGCGCTGGCCACGCAGCTCCTGCTGCGACAGCAGATCGACGTCGACGCGCTGCGCGCCGGCGTGACGTTGCCGCCGGCCTGCGACGACACACCGAAGCTGATCCCGTTCAGCGGCCCGGCGCGCAAGGCGCTGGAACTGACCTTCCGCGAGGCACTTCGCCTCGGGCACAACTACATCGGCACCGAACACCTGCTGCTGGCGCTGCTCGAACTCGAGGACGGCGCCGGGCCGCTGCACCGGGCCGGCGTCGATAAGGACCGGGTCGACGACGACGCCGCGGCGGTGCTCGAAGCACTGGCCAGCGGGAAGAACCCCTCCCCTTCGCCGTAGGGCGTGTGCGATCATGCGAAGATGCGCCGCTGGCTGATCGCCCTGTCCGCCTTGCTCGTCGCCGCCGCGAGCGTCACCGCGACCGTGCCGAAAGCCTGGGCCGGCGACGCGCCGATCGGCCACCTCGGCGACACGCTGCGCGTCGACACCGGCCAATACGTCGCCGATATCACCGTCACCAGCGTGGCCCCCTGCGACCCGCCGCCGGGATTCGGCTACACGCGCAGCGGCGTTCCGATCAAAAGCTTTCCCGGCAGCACCCCCACCCGCGCCGACGTGACGGTCCGCGCGGTCCGGGTGCCCAACCCGTACGTGATGGCCACCGACTTCAGCTTCGACGGCGTGACACCGTTCGCCGACGCCTACAAGCCGCGCGCCACCGACGCGCCCGACGCGCTGGACAACGTGCTCGTCAACGCGCCGAACGGGGCGATCGTGCGCGGCGGGGTCTACTGGGACGCCTACCGCGACCCGGTCTCCACGGTCGTGCTGCTGGACAAGAAGACGGGTTACCACCTCGCGCAGTGGAATCTTTGACGCTCGCCGCACAGCTGGCCGACGTTGCCGCGCAAACCTTTCCGCTGGCGTGCCCCCCGGCGACGGCCCCGGACGACATTGCGTCGTTCGTCGAGGCCAACCTGTCGGCCGACCGCTTCGCGGAGTACCTGGCCGACCCGGACCGCGCGGTGCTCACCGTCACCGACGGCGGCCGGATCATCGGCTACGCCATGCTCGTTCGCGCGGGTGACACCGCCGAGCTGTCCAAGATGTACGTGTTGCCCGACCACCACGGCGGCGGGGCGGCGGCGACGCTGATGCAGCGCGCGCTGGCCGCCGCCGGCGACTGGGGCGTGGCCAGTGTGTGGCTGGGCGTCAATCAGAGAAATCAACGCGCGCAACGCTTTTACGCCAAGTTTGGTTTCACGGTCACCGGCACCAGGACCTTCCGGGTGGGCGCCGGCACCGAAGACGACTTCGTCATGGCGCGGTCAGCGCCACCAGCCGCGACGTCGCCCGCAGGTACTTCTTCCGGTACCCGCCGGCCAGCATCTCCTCGCTGAAGATGGTGTCCAGCTTGGCCCCCGACGCCACCACCGGGATGCCGGCGTCGTAGAGCCGGTCGGTCAGCGACACCAGCCGCAGCGCGACGTTCTGGTCGTCGATGGGATGCACGCCGGTCAAGAACACCGCCGTCACCCCCTCGATCAGCGTCAGATACCGCGACGGGTGCATGGTGGCCAGGTGCGCGCACAGCGCGTCGAAGTCGTCCAGCGTCGCCCCGCCGGCCTCCGCGGCGCGCGCCGTCACCTCCGCGTCGGTCAACGGCTGCGGCGCAGGTGGCAGGCCGCGGTGCCGGTAGTCGGGGCCCTCGATGCGCACCGTGGTGAAAATGCTTGCCAGCGTGTTGATTTCGCGCAGAAAGTCCTGGGCGGCAAACCGGCCCTCGCCGAGCTGCTCGGGCAGGGTGTTGGAGGTGGCCGCCACCGAGACGCCCCGCTCGACCAGCGACGAGAGCAGCCGCGAGATCAGCGTGGTGTTGCCGGGGTCGTCGAGCTCGAACTCGTCGATGCAGACGGCCGTGTAACCGGCCAGCATCTCGATGCATTCGGCGAAGCCGAACACCCCGGCGAGCTGGGTGAGCTCCCCAAAGGTGGCGAACGCCTTGGGAGTTGGCGGTTCGGGGCCGCCGCCGGGCAACTTGTAGTAGGCCGAGGCGAGCAGGTGGGTTTTGCCCACACCGAAGCCGCCGTCGAGGTAGAGCCCGACGCCGGGCAACACGGCGCGGCGCCCCAACAACTTTCGGCGGCCGGCCCGGCGGTTGACGGCCTGGTCGCAGAAGTCCTGGCACGCCGCGACGGCGGCCGCCTGCGTCGGCTCCGCCGGGTCCGGGCGGTAGGTGGCAAAGCTCACGTCGGCGAACGTTGGCGGCGGGCGCAACTGGGCGATCAGGCGCTCCGGCGACACGCTGGGTTGGCGATCCACCAGGCGGGCCACCCGGTGAGAAGCGGACCCGTGCATGCCCCGAACTGTAGCGGCGTGCTGCAATCGAGCCCATGCTGACGCTGCTCGGCTCGACGCGGGAACTCGACGACGGCGACCTGCCGCGGCTGTACGGCTACCCGGACGGGGATGCGACCTGGGTGCGGGCGAACTTCATCGCCAGCGTCGACGGCGGCGCCACCGCCGACGGCAGCAGCGGCGCCATGGGCGGGCCCGGCGACCGGCACATCTTCAACCTGCTGCGCGAGCTGGCCGACGTGATCGTCGTCGGGGCGGGCACCGTGCGGATCGAGGGGTACTCCGGCGCGCAGCTGGGCGTCGCGGAACGCCAGGGCCGCCAGGCCCGCGGGCAAAGCGAGATCCCGCGGATCGCGATCGTCACCCGCTCCGGCCGCCTCGACCGCGACATGCCGGTGTTCACCCGGACCGAGGTGCCGCCGCTGGTGCTCACCCGCACGGCGGCCGCCCAGGACACGCGCCGGCTGATCGGCGACCTGTGCGAGGTGGTCGACTGCTCCGCGGACGATCCCGGCAAGGTCGACGAGGCCACGCTGCTCGAGGCGCTCGCGGCGCGTGGCATGCGCCGCATCCTGACCGAGGGCGGCCCGACGCTGCTGGCCACGTTCGTCGAGCGCGGCCTGCTCGACGAGCTCTGCCTGACGATCGCGCCCTACCTCGTCGGCGGCCAGGCAAGGCGCATCGCGGCGGGCCCGGGCCAGCTGCTGACCCGCATGCGCTGCGCCCACGTCCTCACCGACGACGCCGGCTACCTTTACACCCGCTACGTCCGGGGATAGCTAGGGTGGTCGGCATGAGTCGGCGCATCGCCCTGGTCCTGCTCGCGGTGGCCGCGACGCTGGCCGGCTGCGTTCCCGGCCTGGCCGCCGACCCCCGCTTCGCCACCAACTCCGGCGCCCACCCGCAGGGCGTGCCGCCCACCAAACCGCCGCCGGGCGGGCCGCCGCAGATCGCCGCGCCCAAGAACGACCTGTCCTGGCACGACTGCACGTCGAAGGTCTTCACCGACGCGGCCGTCCCCGCGGCGCCGGGCGTGCAGCTGGATTGCGCCAACTACGACGCCGACCTCGACCCGGTCAACGGCGGCTCGGGGACTTTGACCATCGGGGTGGTCCGCGCCCGGTCGGACAAGACGCCGCACGACGCGGGCCCGCTCGTCTTCACCACCGGCTCCGACCTGCCGTCGTCGGCGCAGTTGCCGGTGTGGCTGGCCCGGGCGGGCGCCGACGTCCTGCAGACCCACCCGATCGTCGCCGTGGACCGGCGCGGCACGGGCATGTCGAGCGCCATCGACTGCCGCGACCAGCTGGACCGTCAGGCGATGCGCGACCAGGCGCAATTCCAGACCGGCGACGACCCCGTCGCCAACCTGTCCGACATCTCCAACACCGCCACCACGAACTGCACCGACGCGCTGGCGCCGGGCGCGTCGGCCTACGACAATTCGCACGCCGCCTCCGACATCGAGCGGCTGCGCACCCTGTGGGACGTGCCCGCGGTCGCGCTGGTCGGGGTCGGCAACGGCGCCCAGCTGGCGCTGGCCTACGCCGCGTCGCGGCCCGACCGGGTGGCCCGGCTGATCCTCGACTCGCCGGTGGCGCTGGGCGTCAACGCCGAGGCGGCCGCCGAGCAACAGGTCAAGGGCCAGCAGGCCGCGCTCGACGCGTTCGCCGCGCAGTGCGTCGCGGTCAACTGCGCGCTGGGCCCCGACCCGAAGGGCGCCGTCAGCGCGCTGTTGTCCGACGCCCGGGCCGGACATGGTCCCGGTGGGGCGTCGGTCGCCGCGGTGGCCAACGCCGTCACGGTCGCGCTGGGCTTTCCCGGCGGCGGCCGCGTCGACGCCACGACGAACCTGGCCAACGCGCTGGCGGCCGCCCGCTCCGGTGACGTCAACCCCCTGAACAACCTGATCGCCCACGCGTACGCCGTCACCGACACCGACGGCCAGTTCGTCGGCTCCTGCAGCGACGCCGTCAACCGTCCCACCCCGGACCGGGTGCGCGAGCTCGTGGTGGCGTGGGCCAAGCTCTACCCGCAATTCGGCACCGTCGCCGCGCTCAACTTGGTCAAATGCGTGCACTGGCCGACGATTCCGCCGCCGGCGCCGCCGAAGAACCTCAAGATCGACGTCCTGCTGGCCGGCGTGCAGAACGACCCGATCGTCGGCAGCGAGGGCGTGGCGCAGACCGCCGCCACCATCATCAACGCCAACGCGGCCAGCAAGCGGGTGATGTGGCAGGGCATCGGTCACGGCGCGAGCATCTATTCGCCGTGCGCGGTCCCGCCGCTGATCGGCTACCTCAACAGCGGCAAGCTGCCGGGGACCGACACCTACTGTCCCGCCTGAGATTCGGGGACGGCCCCCGGTGTACGGTGCGCTGGTGACGGCAGCTGACTCGATCCTGGCCCCGTTTCGTCCCCGCACCGGTGCACCGACCGTCGCGACGATATTGCGGTCGGCGCTGTGGCCGGTGGCCATCCTGTCGGTGCTGCACCGCAGCATCGTGGTCACCACCAACGGCAACATCACCGACGACTTCAAGCCGGTGTACCGCGCGGTGCTCAACTTCCGGCACGGCTGGGACATCTACAACGAGCACTTCGACTACGTCGACCCGCACTACCTCTACCCGCCCGGCGGCACGCTGTTGATGGCGCCGTTCGGCTACCTGCCGTTCGCGCCGTCGCGGTATCTGTTCATCCTGATCAACACCGTGGCCATCCTGATCGCCTGGTATTTGTTGCTGCGGCTGTTCAACTACACGCTGTCCTCGGTGGCCGCGCCGGCCCTGCTGCTGGCGATGTTCTGCACCGAGACGGTGACCAACACGCTGGTGTTCACCAACATCAACGGCTGCGTGCTGCTGGCCGAGATGCTGTTCCTGCGATGGTTGCTCGACGGGCGGGTCAGCCGGCAATGGTGGGCCGGTATCGCCATCGGGCTGACGCTGGCGCTCAAACCGTTGCTCGGGCCGCTGCTGTTGCTGCCGCTGCTGAACCGCCAGTGGCGGGCGCTGGTGCCCGCTATCGCGGTGCCCGTCGTCATCAACCTGGCCGCGTGGCCGTTGGTCAGCGATCCGCAGGACTTCGTCACCAAAACGCTGCCCTACATCCTGGGCACCCGGGACTACTTCAACAGCTCGATCGAGGGCAACGGCGTGTATTTCGGCCTGCCCACCGGGCTGATCGTGTTCCTGCGAATTCTGTTCACGCTGATCGCGATCGGCGCGCTGCGGCTGCTGTACCGCTATTACCGCACCCGCGATCCGCTGTTCTGGTTCACCAACTCCGCGGGTGTGCTGCTGCTGTGGTCGTGGCTGGTGCTGTCGCTGGCGCAGGGCTACTACTCGATGATGCTGTTCCCGTTCTTGATGACGGTCGTGCTGCGCAACTCGCTGATCCGCAACTGGCCGGCGTGGCTGGCGGTGTACGGCTTCATGACGCTGGACCGCTGGCTGCTGTTCAACTGGATGCGCTACGGCCGCGCGCTGGAGTATCTGAAGATCACCTACGGCTGGTCGCTGCTGCTGATCGTGACGTTCACCGTGCTGTGGTTCCGGTACTCCGACGCCAAGGCTGAGGGCCGGCTGGACGAGGGGATCGATCCGGCGTGGCTGACGGTTCGAGGCGAGCGCGCTAGCGTGGACGCATGAGTAGCCCGAAGGTTCGGCTGACCGACGACGAGTGGCGCCAAAAACTCACCCCCGAAGAGTTCCAGGTGCTGCGCCAGGCCGGCACCGAGCGGCCGTTCACCGGCGAGTACACCGACACCAAAACCCAGGGCGTGTACCAGTGCCGGGCGTGTGGCGCCGAATTGTTCCGCAGCACCGAGAAATTCGAGTCGCACTGCGGCTGGCCGTCGTTTTTCGACCCGGTGAACTCCAGCGCGGTGTTCCTGCGCGCCGACTACTCGCTGGGGACGACGCGCACCGAGGTGCTGTGCGCGAACTGCCACAGCCACCTGGGCCACGTGTTCGACGGCGAGGGATATCCCACCCCGACGGACAAGCGCTACTGCATCAACTCGATCTGCCTGCGCCTGGTGCCGGGCTCCTAGCGTTGACTCTGCGGCTATGGCGCGAAAGTGCGAGAAGGCCGCGCCGTCAGCGCAGAGTCAACGGCTGATTAGACCCGCGTGGCGTGGACTTCCCAGAACGGGGCGTGCACCCGGCCGTTCACCAGCCACGGCTCCATCGCCCGGAACCGGTCCATCATCGACTGCATCTGGTCGGCCATGTCGGGGTTGCGGGCGGCCATCAGCTCGATCGTCTCGGTGCTCATGTTGACCAGATAGGTCGTCGGGCCGAGGTAGGTGATCTCCCACCCGCCCGCGGGCAGCACCTGGCTGAAGTCCTCCTCGGACAATGACCGCACCATTTTGAAGCCGTTGACGTCGTGCGCGCCGAACTCGAACATGTACAGCCGCGCCCCCGGCTTCGTCGCGCGGTGCAGCGCCTGCACATAGGTCTTCTGCAGGTCGGGGTCGGTGCTGAAGGTGTGGTAGAAGGCGCAGTCGACGACGGTGTCGAACCGGTCGTCGAACCCGTCGAGCTTCGTCGCGTCGGCCAGCTCAAAGTTCACCGACACCCCGGCGCGGCGCGCGTTCTCCCGCGCCCGCTCCAGCGCCGCCGCCGATCCGTCGATGCCGGTCGCCGAAAGACCTTGGGATGCATAGTAAATCGCGTGATGACCCGGTCCGGTGCCCGGGTCGAGCACCTCGCCCTTGATCGCGCCCAGCGCGACGAGCCGCTGCACGACGGGCTGCGGGCCGCCGATGTCCCACGGCGTGGCGGCGGGCAGTCCGTGCGACATCCGCTCGTCGCGGTACATCTCCTCGAAGCGGGTGGGATCGGACGGATCCGGCGCGGTCATGGCAGCGCACCCACCAGCTGCTCGACCCCCACGCGCGGGCCGGTGAAGAACGGAGTCTCGGCGCGGGTGTGGCGGCGGGCGTCGGTGGCGCGCAAATCCCGCATCAGGTCGACGATGCGGTCCAGCTCGGGGGCCTCGAACGCCAGGATCCACTCGTAGTCGCCCAGCGCGAACGCCGGCACGGTGTTGGCGCGCACGTCCTTGTAGCCGCGGGCGGCCATCCCGTGCTCGGACAGCATCCGGCGGCGTTCCTCGTCGGGCAGCAGGTACCACTCGTAGGACCGCACGAACGGATAGACGCAGACGTAGGCGCCCGGCTCCTCGCCGGCGATGAAGGCCGGAACGTGGCTCTTGTTGAACTCGGCCGGTCGGTGCAGCGCCACGCTGCTCCACACCGGCGCGCAGGCCCGGCCCAGCAGGGTGGCGCGGCGGAAGTCGGCGTAGGTCGCCTGCAGCGCCTCGACGCGTTCGGCGTGCGTCCAGATCATGAAGTCGGCGTCGGCGCGCAGGCCCGCGACGTCGTAGAGCCCCCGCACCACGACGCCGCGCTCCTCCTGCTGCTTGAAGAACGTCGCGGCGTCGTCGATGACGGCATCCCGCTGCTCACCGAGCTCGCCGGGCCGCACCGAGAACACCGAGAACATCAGGTAGCGAAGCTGCGAGTTCAGGGCGTCGTAATCGAGTTTTGCCATAGCCCTATCGTGCCATTTCCGCGTGCAGCGCCTCGATCGCGCGTCCGGCCGCCCCGATGCAGGCCGGCACGCCGATGCCGTCCAGGAAGCTGCCGGCCACGGCGAGCGTCGGGGGCAGGCCCGCGCGCACCTCGGCGACCACGTCCGCGTGCCCGGGCCCGTACTGCGGCATCGCGTCGACCCAGCGCTGCACGCGGGCGTCGACCGGGTCGACGGCGAGCCCGAACACATCGACGAGGTCGCTCAGCGCCCACCCCAGCAGCTCGTCGTCGGTGGCGCTCTTGGCCACCTGGTCACCGAACCGCCCGAACGACAGCCGCAAAAATTGCACGTCGCCCTCGATGCCCCACTTGCGTGACGACAGCGTAATCGCCTTGGCGCGCAACGGTTCACCGCTGGCCACCAGCACGCCGGAGCACTCGGGAAACGGCGTGTTGCCCGGCACCGCGAGCGCCACCACCACCGACGACGCGCTCTGGATCCGGAGGGCGGCCTCAGCGCTACGCGGCGCGACACCCTCGAGGAGCCGTGCCAGCCGCGGGGCCGGGACCGCCAGGACCACGGCATCGGCGTGCCAGCGGGCGCCGGTGTCGTCGTGCAGCTCCCAGCCCGGCTCGAGCCGCTGCACCGCCGCGCGCACCCAGCGCACCCGGGCGCGCTCGACGAGCTCGTCGAGCAGCGTCCGGTAGCCGCCGTCCAGCGCGCCGAACACCGGCGCGCCCGTGGCCGGCGGCAGCGCCTGCCGCACCGCGTCGGTCAGGCTGGCCGCGCCGCGATCCAGGGCGGCCGCGACGCCGGGGGCCGCCGCACGCAGGCCGATCGTCGCCGCCGAGCCCGCGTACACCCCGCTGAGCAGGGGGTCCACCGACCGGGCCACCACCTGCTCGCCGAACCGGTCGCCCACCAGCTCGGCCACGGCGGGGTCGACGCCGGGGCGCCAGCCCAGCGGGCGCGACGGCTCGGCCTCGATGCGCGCGAGCGTCGCCCCGTCGACCAGCCCCGCGACCGACGCCGCCGACGACGGGATCCCGGCGACGGTGCCGGCCGGCAGCGGGTGCAGCTCGCGCCCGCTGTAGATCAGGGGCCGGGCGCCGGTGGTGGACAGCTGCCGCCCGGACAGGCCCAGCTCGGCCAGCAGCGCCGGCATTTCGGGCCGGCGCAGCACGAACGCCTCGGCGCCCAGGTCCATCGGCCGCCCGGCGACCTCCTCGGTGCGCAGGACGCCGCCGAGCTCCCCGGGCTCGAACACCGTGATCGTCGCATCGGCGCCAAAGGCCATCCGCAGCCGGTAGGCCGCCGTCAGCCCCGAAATCCCGCCGCCGACAACGCAATACGAGCGCGAGCTCATAGCGAGTGGACCAGCGATACCAGCTCGGTCAGCAGGCCGGGGTCGGTCTCGGGCAGCACCCCGTGGCCGAGATTGAAGACGTGGCCGGCGGCACCGGCGTCGACGGCACGCCGCCCGTCGTCGATGACGGCCCGCGCGGCGCGTTCGGTCACCGGCCAGCCGGCCAGCAGCATCACCGGGTCGAGGTTGCCCTGCAGCGCGGTGCCGGGCTCGACGCGGGCGGCGGCGTCGACGAGCGAGGTGCGCCAGTCCACGCCCACGGCGGTGGCCAGCCCGGGCCTCATGCCGCACTTCAGCGCCCCCGACATGGCGCCCAGCAATTCGGCGGTCCCGACCCCGAAGTGCGTCATCGGCACGCCGTACTCGGACAGCGTGGCGAACACCCGCGAACTGTGCGGCAGCACGCTTTGGCGGTAGTCGGCCAGCGACAGCGTCCCCGCCCACGAGTCGAAGACCTGGATGGCGTCCACCCCCGCCTCGATCTGGGCGCGCAGGAACGCGATGGTGAGGTCGGTCAGCTTCTCCATCAACGCGTGCCAGCTGTGCGGTTCGGCCAGCATCATCGCCTTGGTGCGGGCGTGGTTGCGGCTGGGCCCGCCCTCGACGAGGTAGGACGCCAGCGTGAACGGCGCCCCGGCGAAGCCGATCAGCGGCACCTCGCCCAGCGCTCCCACGAGCAGCGACACCGCATCCGCGATCGGCTGAACCGCTTGCGGGTCAAGGGGTTTCATCGCGTCCACGTCGTCTTCGGTGCGCACCGGGTGGGCGATCACCGGCCCGACGTCGGGAACGATGTCCAGGTCGACGCCCGCGGCGCGCAGCGGCACCACGATGTCGGAGAACAGGATTGCCGCGTCGACGCCGTGGCGGCGGATCGGCTGCAGCGTGATCTCGCAGGCCACCTCGGGCTCGAAGCAGGCCTCGAGCATGCTGTGCCGCTCGCGCAGCGCCCGGTATTCGGGCAGCGAGCGACCGGCCTGCCGCATGAACCACACCGGGACCCGGCCGGGCTTGCGCCCGGCGACGGTGGCCAGATACGGCGACTCGGTAAGGTCGCGACGAGTACTCATCGAAGTCAATGCTGCCATGACGTCCAGGAGCGATCCGACCATGCCGAATTATGACGAGTTCCCCAGCCTCCGCTTCGAAGCCGGCCAGAACGGGGTGCTGACGCTGGTTCTCGACTCTCCCGGGCTGAATTCGGTGGGGCCGCAGATGCACCGCGACCTCGCCGACGTGTGGCCGGTGATCGACCGCGACCCGGCCGTGCGCGTCGTCCTGGTCCGCGGCGAGGGCAAGGCCTTCTCGTCCGGCGGCAGCTTCGACCTGATCGACGAGACCATCGGCGACTACGAGGGCCGGATTCGCATCATGCGCGAGGCCCGCGACCTGGTGCACAACATGATCAACTGCGACACGCCCGTCGTCTCGGCGATCCGCGGGCCGGCGGTGGGCGCGGGCCTGGTGGTGGCCCTGCTCGCCGACATCTCCGTCGCGGGCCGCACCGCCAAGCTCATCGACGGGCACACCAAGCTCGGGGTGGCCGCCGGCGACCACGCCGCGATCTGCTGGCCGCTGCTGGTCGGCATGGCCAAGGCCAAGTACTACCTGCTGACCTGCGAGACCCTGCTCGGGGAGGAGGCCGAGCGCATCGGGTTGGTGTCCACCTGCGTCGACGACGACGACGTGCTGCCGACGGCCACCCGCATCGCCGAGAACCTGGCGCAGGGCGCGCAGAACGCCATCCAGTGGACCAAGCGCAGCCTCAACCACTGGTACCGCATGATGGGGCCCACGTTCGAGACGTCGGTGGGCCTGGAATTCCTCAGTTTCAGCGGCCCCGACGTGCGGGAGGGGCTGGCCGCCCACCGCGAGAAGCGCCCCGCACGATTCGCTTGACCAGGCCTTATGCCCTCACTAGGGCGCCGCTAGGCCCCGGTAACGGCTTGGTCGCGACGGCCGCGAAATTCGGCGCGCCTGTTTCGGCGGGTCGGTCGATAGGTCTACCGTCGAACGCTGTGAGCTCGACTGAACCGGCCCCATTCCGCGAGGCGGTGGCGGCGATGAACGCCGTCTCCGTGCGGCCGGAGATCGAGCTGGGCCCGATCCGCCCGCCGCAGCGCCTGGCGCCCTTCAGCTACGCGCTGGGCGCCGAGGTCAAGCATCCCGACCTCGAGATCGTCCCGGAGCGCTCCGAGGGCGACGCGTTCGGCCGGCTGATCCTTTTGTACGACCCGGACGGCGCCGACGCCTGGGACGGCACCATCCGCCTGGTCGCCTACATCCAGGCCGACCTCGACCCCAGCGAGGCCGTCGACCCCCTGCTACCCGAGGTCGCGTGGAGCTGGCTGGTCGAGGCGCTGCAGGCCCGCCTCGAGCACACCACCGCCCTGGGCGGGACCGTCACCGCCACCACCTCGGTGCGCTACGGCGACATCTCCGGACCTCCCCGCGCCCACCAGCTGGAGCTGCGCGCGTCGTGGACGGCGACCACCCCCGACGTCGGGGCGCACGTGGAGGCGTTCTGCGAAGTGCTCGAGCACGCGGCGGGCCTGCCGCCGACCGGAGTCACCGACCTGAGCTCGCGGTCACGCGCCTGACATGGGCGAACCGGCAACCCCCGGCAACACCCCTGAGCCCACCCCGCTACCCCACCCGGCCGACGGCATCCCCGATCTCGCGGTGACGGTCCGCGACATCGAGGCGGCCGCGCGACTGCTGGACCGCGGGCGCGGGCCGTTCGCGGTAGACGCCGAGCGGGCCTCGGGTTTCCGCTACTCCAACCGGGCCTACCTGATCCAGATCCGGCGCGCGGGCGCCGGCACGGTGCTCGTCGACCCCGTCAGCCACGGCGCCGACCCGCTGACCGCGCTGCGGCCGGTCGCCGAGGTGTTGAGCACCGACGAGTGGATCCTGCACTCCGCCGACCAGGACCTGCCGTGCCTGGCCGAGGTCGGCATGCGGCCGCCGGCCCTCTACGACACCGAGCTCGCCGGGCGGCTCGCGGGGTTCGACCGGGTGAACCTGGCGACCATGGTCGAGCGGCTGCTGGGCTTCGGGCTGGCCAAGGGGCACGGCGCGGCCGACTGGTCCAAGCGCCCGCTGCCCACCGAGTGGCTCAACTACGCGGCCCTGGACGTGGAGTTGCTCATCGAGCTGCGGGCGGCGATCTCCGACGTTCTGGCCGAGCAGGGCAAAACCGATTGGGCCGCAGAGGAATTCGACTACCTGCGGGCCTTCAAGACGGGCGACGGCGACGGCGCGCCGGCCGCCCGGCGCGACCGCTGGCGCCGGACGTCGGGGATCCACCGGGTGCGCGACCGCCGCGGTTTGGCCGCGGTGCGCGAACTGTGGCTGGCGCGCGACCGCATCGCCCAGCGCCGCGACATCGCCCCGCGCCGGGTGTTGCCGGATTCGGCGATCATCGACGCCGCCGTCGCCGACCCCAAGACGGTCGAGGAGCTCGTCGCGCTGCCGGTGTTCGGCGGGCGCAACCAGCGGCGCAGCGCCGAGGTCTGGCTGGCCGCGCTCAAGGCCGCCCGGCAAAGCCAGGACCCGCCGGAGACCGCCGAGCCGCCGAACGGCCCGCCGCCACCGGCGCGGTGGGGCAGGCGCAAGCCCGAGGCCGCCGCAAGGCTGGAGGCCGCCCGCGCGGCGCTGGGCGAAGTCTCGGAGCGGGTGGGTGTCCCCACCGAAAACCTGATCTCGCCCGATCTGGTGCGACGGCTGTGCTGGGACTGGGAGCCCGCGCCCGACCCGTTGACGGCCATCGACGAGTTTCTGCGCGCCGGGCAGGCGCGGTCGTGGCAGCGCGAGCTCGTCGATCCCGCGCTGGCGCGGGCGCTGGGTTAGTCTGCGTTCACTCTGCGCTCACGGCGCGACGCTCTCGCACTTTTGCGCCGTAGACGCAGAGTCAATGCAAATTAGTCGAGGTGCTCCCGGATCTCGGCCTCGGTGGCGTCGGTGACCTTAGCGCCCAGCGCCGCGACCCAGCCGGTGATGCGGCGCGCGATGTCCTGGTCGGTCAGCCCCTGGTCGGCCAGCACCTCGCCGCGCGAGGCGTGCTCGTAGAACTGCTGCGGCAGCCCGACGTCGCGGCAGGGCGTGTCGATGTCCGCGCGGCGCAGCGCCGCCGACACCGCCGACCCCACGCCGCCGTTGACGCCGTTGTCCTCGCACGTGACGACCAGCTTGTGCTGCGCGGCCATCGCGACGACGCCGTCGGACACCGGCAGCACCCAACGCGGGTCGACGACCGTGACCCCGATCCCCTGGTTGTGCAGCCGCTTGGCCACCTCGAGCGCCATCGGCACGAACGCGCCGACGGCCACCAGCAGGACGTCGTGGTTGCACCCCGCGGCCGGCACCGCGAGCACGTCCACCCCGGAGCGGCGTTCCAGTGCCGGGATGTCTTCGCCCACATCGCCTTTGGGGAAGCGGATCGCCGTCGGGCCGTCGTCGATGTCGAGGGCCTCGCCGAGTTCCTCGCGCAGCCGGGTGGCGTCGCGCGGCGCGGCGACCCGGACGCCGGGCACGACGTTGAGGATCGACAGGTCCCACACCCCGTTGTGGCTGGCGCCGTCGGACCCGGTGACCCCCGCCCGGTCGAGCACCATCGTGACGGGCAGCCGGTGCAGCGCGACGTCCATCATGATCTGGTCGAACGCCCGGTTGAGGAACGTCGAATAGATGGCGACCACCGGGTGCATGCCGCCCATCGCCAGCCCGGCCGCCGACGTCATCGCGTGTTGCTCGGCGATGCCGACGTCGAACAGGCGGTCCGGGAACTGCTGCCCGAACGCCGTCAGCCCGGTGGGCCCGGGCATGGCCGCGGTGATGGCCACGACGTCGCGGCGCTTCCTGGCGTAGGCGATGAGCGCGTCGGAGAAGGTCGCCGTCCAGCTGGGGCCGGCGACCTTGGTGGCCAGCCCCGTGGCGGGGTCGATCACGCCGCAGGAATGCATCTGCTCGGCCTCGTCGTCCTCGGCCGGCCCGTAGCCCATGCCCTTGCGGGTCACGACGTGAACGATCACCGGCCGGCCGAAGCCGCGGGCGTGGCGCAGCGCCACCTCCACCGCGCGCTCGTCGTGGCCGTCGACCGGCCCGACGTACTTCAGGCCGAGGTCGGTGAACAGCAGCTGCGGGGACAGCGAGTCCTTGATGCCTGCCTTGACGCTGTGCATGAAGCGGTAGGCGAGCTGGCCGAACAGCGGCAGCGAGCGCACCATGTCGCGGCCGCGCTCCAGGGCCTGCTCGTAGGCCGGCTGCAGCCGCAGCGTGGCCAGGTGGTCGGCGACCCCGCCGATGGTGGGCGCGTAGCTGCGGCCGTTGTCGTTGACGACGATGATCACCGGCCGGCGCGAGGCGGCGATGTTGTTGAGCGCCTCCCAGCACATGCCGCCGGTCAGCGCGCCGTCGCCGACCACCGCGACAACGTGCCGGTTGCGGTGCCCGCTCAGCTCGAACGCCTTGGCCAGGCCGTCGGCGTACGACAGCGCCGCGCTGGCGTGGCTGGACTCGACCCAGTCGTGCTCGCTCTCGGCGCGCGACGGATACCCCGACAGGCCGCCCTTTTTGCGCAGGCTCTCGAAGTCGTGCGAGCGCCCGGTCAGCATCTTGTGCACGTAGGCCTGGTGGCCGGTGTCGAAGATGATCGGGTCGTGCGGGGAGTCGAACACCCGGTGCAGCGCCAGCGTCAGCTCGACGACACCCAGGTTGGGCCCCAAATGCCCCCCGGTGGCGGCGACCTTGTGGATCAGGAACTCGCGAATCTCGCCGGCCAGATCGCGGAGCTGCTGTTGGGACAGGTGCGCCAGATCAGCGGGCCCGCGGATCTGTTCGAGCATCCCGTCAGTCTACGCAGCGATCACCGCACCTTTGGTAGCGTCAATCCGCGGGTGAGCCGGGAAGCCTGGTCGGCAAGTCTTCTGCCGACCGAGGAGCACGCCATGAGCCCAGCCGCCGCGGCGCTTCGGACGTATCGTCACACCATGCGCGCCGAGCACATCGTCGAGGATTTTCCCGTCGTCGGCATCGACGCGGACGCACTGGACGCCGCCCGCATGCTCGCCGAGCACCGACTGCCCGGGCTTCTGGTCACCGACGCGTCGGGGCGTCCGTACGCGGTGCTGCCCGCCTCCCAGGTGGTGCGGTTCATCGTGCCCCGCTACGTGCAGGACGACCCGTCGCTGGCCGGTGTGCTCAACGAATCCGCGGCCGACCGCTGCGCCGAACGGCTGAGCGGCAAGACGGTGCGCGACGTGCTGCCCGATCACCTGGTCGACATCCCGCCGGCCAAGGCCGACGACACCATCATCGAGGTGGCCGCGCTCATGGCGCGGCTGCGCAGCCCGCTGGTCGCCGTCGTCAAGGACGGCGCATTGATCGGGGTGGTCACGGCATCCCGCGTCCTGGCGGCGGCGCTGAAGCCTTGATCTCGAATTCGATGGGCGTTATCGCGGTCGTCGTGTTCGTCGTCGCCTATGCGCTGATCGCCAGCGACCGCTTCAACAAGACCCTGGTGGCACTGGCCGGCGCCGGCATCGTGGTCATGCTCCCGATCATCACGTCCAACGACATCTTCTACTCACACGACACCGGAATCGACTGGGACGTCATCTTTTTGCTCGTCGGGATGATGATCATCGTCAGCGTGTTGCGCCAGACCGGGGTGTTCGAATACACCGCGATCTGGGCGGCCAAGCGCGCCAAGGGATCCCCGCTGCGCATCATGATCCTGCTGGCGCTGGTCACCGCGATCGCCTCGGCGCTGCTGGACAACGTCACCACGGTGTTGCTCATCGCCCCGGTGACGCTGCTGGTGTGCGAGCGCCTGGCGATCAACGCCGCACCGTTCCTGATGGCCGAGGCGTTCGCCTCCAACATCGGTGGCACGGCGACACTGGTCGGCGACCCGCCCAACATCATCATCGCCAGCAAGGCCGGCCTGAGCTTCAACGACTTCCTCATCCACCTGGCGCCGATCGTGGTCATCGTGATCGTCGTCCTGATCGCGTTGCTGCCCAGGCTGTTTCGCGGCGCGTTCGACGTCGACCCCGCGCGGGTGGCCGACGTGATGGGCCTCGAGGAGCGCGAGGCCATCCGCAATCCCCGCTTGCTCATCACGTGCGGCGTGGTGCTGGTGGCGGTGTTCGCGGCGTTCATCGGACACTCGGCGCTGCACATGGATCCCTCCGTGGTGGCGCTGTTGGGCGCCGGCATCCTGGTCGCGGTGTCCCGGCTGGAGCGCTCCGACTACCTGTCCAGCGTCGAGTGGGACACGCTGCTGTTCTTCGCGGGGCTGTTCATCATGGTCGGCGCCCTGGTGAAGACGGGCGTCGTCAAGCAGCTGGCCCATCTGGCGATCACCGCCACCGGCGGCAACACCATGGTCGCGACGATGGTGATCCTGGGCGTGTCGACCGTGGTCAGCGGCATCGTCGACAACGTCCCCTACGCCGCGACGATGGCGCCGATCGTCGCGGGCCTGGTGCCCGCGCTGCACGACCACACCGGCGCGGTGTGGTGGGCGCTGGCGCTGGGCACCGACTTCGGCGGCAACCTCACCGCCGTCGGCGCCAGCGCCAACATCGTCCTGCTCGGGATCGCCCGGCGCGCAGACAATCCCATCTCGTTTTGGGAGTTCACCCGCAAGGGCGCGGTGGTCACGGCGGTCTCGGTGGCCATCGCGGCCGGCTACCTGTGGCTGCGGTATTTCGCGCTGGCCTGACGGCCGCGCCGAGACTGCGCCCAGATCGCCTTTCGGCCCGGTTTTGACGCGCTGAGCGCAGTCTCGGCGAGAAAAGGGGCTAACGGGTCAGCAGCGCAACGCTTTCGGTGTGATGGGTCAGCGGGAACGCGTCGAACACCCGGATCTTTGCAACGGTGTAGCCGTGGCCGCGGTACAGCCCGACATCGCGGGCGAAAGACGCGGCCTCGCAACCGATGTGGACCACGCGCGGCACGCCGGCGGCGGCCAGCAGGTCGATGACCTCGCGCCCGGCGCCGGCCCGCGGCGGATCCAGCACCGCGACCTGTGCCGGTGCGCCTTGGGCGGTCAGCGCGCGCCGCACCGAGTCGGTGACGACGTCGACCTGGGGCAGGTCGGCCAGCGCGGCGCGCGCCGCCCGCGTCGCCGAGCGCGACGTGTCCACGCTCAGCACCCGCCCCGACTCCCCCACCGCCTGGCCCAGCGCGGCCGCGAAAACCCCCGCGCCGCCGTAGAGATCCCAGACCGTCGCGCCCGCATCGGGTTGCGCCCAGTCGGCGACCAGGCCGCTGTAGACCGCCGCCGCGTCCCGGTGCGCCTGCCAGAACGCCGTGACGGGCACCCGCCAGCGGCGCGCGCCCACCCGCTGCACCGCCTCGTAGCCGCCCTCGGCCACCGTCGTCGCCGTCCGCCTGCCCTGGCGCCGGCTGCACACCACGTGGCGCTCGCCGTCGTCGTCGATCACCACGTGCAGATGCGCGCCCGGCGGCCAGTCGACGTCGGCCAGCCCGTCCAGCATTCCCGGCGGCAGCTGCGCGCAGCGCAGGTCGCCGACCAGCTCGTCGCTGTGATAGCGGTGAAAACCCGGCCGGCCATCGGCGCCCACGTCCAGCCGCACCCGCGTGCGCCACCCGGTCGCCTCCGGCGACAACGGCTCGGCGTCGCCGCTCCACTGCTGCCCGCCGAGGCGCTCCAGCTGGTTGGCCACGACCCGCCCCTTGAGCGCCCGCGCGGCCGCCGGGGCGGCGAACGCCAGATCGCAACACCCGGCGCCGTCCACCCCGGCGATGGGGCACAGCGGCGCGATGCGATCGTCCGACGGCTCGAGCACCTCGACAACCTCGGCGTGCCAATAGGATTCGCGCTGCGCGCTGACGCGCACCCGCACCCGCTCGCCGGGCAGGGCGTAGCGGACGAACACGACGCGACCCTCGTGGTGCGCCACGCAGCTGCCACCGTTGGCGGGGGCGCCGGCGACCAGCGTCAGCTCGGTGCTCAATCGAAGATGCCCCGCCGGGCGTCGCCGGGCGCCGCGTGCGGTTGGAATGTCTTGAGCCGCTCCGACGAATTCAGTTGCCAGGGAACGGAAGTGACCATCACGTTGGGCATGAACAACAGTCGGCCCTTGAGCCGCAGCGCGCTCTGGTTGTGCAGCACCTGCTCCCACCAGTGGCCCACCACGTATTCGGGGATGAACACCGTCACCACCGTGCGCGGCGACTCCTTGCTGACCCGCTTGACGTAGTCGAGCACCGGTCGGGTGACCTCACGGTACGGCGACGCAATGACCTTGAGCGGCACACTGATATCGCTTTCCTCCCACTTGTGCACCAGGTCGCGGGTTTCGGCGTCGTCGACGCTGACCGTCAGCGCCTCGAGCGCATCCGGGCGGGTCGCGCGCGCATACGCCAGCGCGCGCAGGGTCGGCAGGTGCAGCTTGGACACCAGCACCAGGGCGTGGTTGCGGCTGGGCAACACCACGTCGTGCTGGGCGGCCTCCTGCTCCTCCAGTTCCCGGCTGACGGTGTGGTAGTGCCGATGGATCATCTTCATGATCCCGAACAGCAGACTCATCGCGAACAGCGCGATCCAGGCCCCCGCGGCGAACTTGGTGATCAGCACGACCAAGAGCACCGTCCCGGTGGACAGCAGCCCCACCGTGTTGACCACCCGCGAGCGCATCATCTTGCGCCGCATCCGCGGGTCGGTCTCGGTGCGCAGCAACCGCGTCCAGTGCCGCACCATGCCGATCTGGCTGAGCGTAAACGAGATGAACACCCCGACGATGTACAGCTGGATCAGCGCGGTGACCTCGGCGCGGAACGCGATGATCGCCAGCAGGGCCGCCGCCGACAGGAACAGGATCCCGTTGGAGAACGCCAATCGGTCTCCGCGCGTGTGCAATTGGCGCGGCAGGTAGCTGTGCTGCGCCAGCACCGAACCCAGCACCGGGAACCCGTTGAACGCGGTGTTGGCCGCCAGCACCAGGATCAGCGCGGTCACCGTGGCGATCAGCAGGAAGCCGATGTGGAAGCTGCCGAACACCGTCTCGGCCAGCTGGGCGACCAGCGTCTTCTGGTAGTAGTCGGGCGGGGCGCCGGTCAGCTGCGTCGCCGGGTCCTCGACGAGCTGCACCCCGATCTTCTCGGCCAGCACGATGATCCCCATCAACAGCGTCACCGCGATGCCGCCCAGCATCAGCAGCGTCGTCGCGGCGTTGCGCGACTTGGGTTTCTCGAACGCCGGCACCCCGTTGCTGATCGCCTCGACACCGGTCAGCGCCGCGCAGCCCGACGAAAAGGACCGCGCCACCAGGAAGGCCAACGCGAACCCGACGATCTGGCCGTGCGCGGCGTGCATCTGGAACCCGGCGGATTCCGCGCGCAGCGGGTCGCCCAGCACGAAGATGCGGAACAACCCCCAGCCGATCATGACGAGGACCCCGAAGATGAACGCATACGTCGGGATGGCGAAGGCCACACCCGACTCGCGGACCCCGCGCAGGTTCAGCGCCATCACCAACAAGATGGCGGCCACGCAGAAGAACACCTTGTGCTGGGCCACGACCGGGATCGCCGAGCCGATGTTCGACATCGCCGACGCCGTCGAAACCGCAACGGTCAGAACGTAATCCACCATCAGGGCGCTCGCGACGACGAGGCCGGCCGTGTCGCCGAGGTTGGTGGTGACCACCTCGAAGTCGCCGCCGCCCGACGGGTAGGCGTGCACGTTCTGCCGGTAGCTGGCCACCACCACGAGCATGACCGCGGCCACGGCCAGGCCGATCCAGGGCGTCAGCGCGTACGCGGTCACCCCGGCCACCGAGAGCATCAGGAAGACTTCCTCGGGCGCGTACGCCACCGACGACAGCGCGTCCGAGGCGAACACCGGTAGCGCGATCCGCTTGGGCAGCAGGGTGTGACTCAACCGGTCGCTGCGAAACGGCCGCCCGATGAGCAGCCGGCGCGCAGCGGTCGAAAGTTTGGACACGAGAGCCAAGGGTAAGCCCACCCGGGCTTGGTAGCGTTCCGTAGGCGAGAATGTTGCGGACGTACCGAATCGGCTGGCCAGCCCGGGTTGCCGATTGAACAGCGCAGGACCCAGCCGGGAGGACCTCAGTGCGCGTGGTGGTGATGGGTTGCGGCCGGGTGGGCTCCTCCCTGGCCGACGGACTGTCCCGAATCGGCCACGATGTCGCCGTCATCGACCGCGACAGCGCCGCCTTCAACCGGCTGAGCCCGGAATTCGCCGGCGAGCGGGTGCTGGGCCAGGGATTCGACCGGGACGTGTTGCTGCGGGCCGGCATCGAGGAGGCCGACGCGTTCGCTGCGGTGTCCTCCGGGGACAACTCCAACATCATCTCGGCCCGGCTGGCCCGGGAGACCTTCGGCGTGGGGCGCGTCGTCGCCCGCATCTACGACGCCAAGCGCGCCGAGGTCTACGAGCGCCTCGGCATCCCCACCATCGCCACGGTGCCGTGGACCACCGACCGCCTGCTCAACGCGCTGACCCGGGAGAGCGAGACCGCCAAGTGGCGCGACCCGACCGGCACCGTCGCCGTGGCCGAGCTGGAGCTGCACGAGGACTGGGTGGGGCGTCGGGCCACCGACCTGGAGCGGGCCACCGGCGCGCGGGTGGCGTTCTTGATCCGGTTCGGCACCGGGGTGCTGCCGGAACCCAAGACCGTCATCCAGGCCGGCGACCAGGTCTACATCGCCGCGATATCCGGGCGCGCCGCCGAGGCGGTCGCGATCGCGGCGCTGCCGCCCAGTGAGGACCTCGACTCGGGAGAGCAGCGCAAATGAAGGTAGCGGTCGCCGGGGCCGGGGCGGTGGGGCGCTCCGTCACCCGCGAGCTTGTCGCCAACGACCACGACGTGACGCTGATCGAGCGCAACCCCGACCACGTCGACGTCGACGCCATCCCGGCGGCGCACTGGCGCCTGGGCGACGCCTGCGAACTGAGCCTGCTGCAGTCGGTGCACCTGGAGGATTTCGACGTGGTGGTCGCCGCGACCGGCGACGACAAGGTCAATGTGGTGCTCAGCCTGTTGGCCAAGACCGAGTTCGCGGTGCCGCGGGTGGTGGCCCGGGTCAACGATCCCCGCAACGAGTGGCTGTTCACCGACGCCTGGGGCGTGGACGTGGCGGTGTCCACCCCGCGCATGCTGGCCTCGCTGATCGAGGAGGCCGTCGCCGTCGGGGATCTGGTGCGGCTCATGGAATTCCGCCGCGGGCAGGCCAACCTGGTCGAGATCACGCTGCCCGACGACACCCCGTGGGGCGGCAAGCCGGTGCGCCGGCTGCAGCTGCCGCGGGATGCGTCGCTGGTGACGATCCTGCGCGGCCCGCGGGTCATCGTGCCCGAGGCCGACGAGCCGCTGGAGGGCGGCGACGAGCTGCTGTTCGTGGCGGTCGCCGAGGTCGAGGAGGAGCTGCGCAAGCTGCTGCTGCCCGACGCCGAGCCGCGCGACTAGTCGGCTGTGATTTCAGCGGGGTCCTCCGCGGCGGGCAGCGCGCGCTGGGCGGCCTTGATCGCCACGTAGGTCGCCAGCGCGGCCAGCACGGTCAGCGGCCAGCCCATCCCGATGCGCGCCACGCCCAGCCAGCCGGTCTGGTCGGCGTCGTAGAGCAGGCGCTGCACCACGAACCGGGCGCCGAACACCAGCACCCAGCACAGCGTGGCGACGTCGAACGCGTAGACCGCGCGCGGCACGTCGCGCCAAGCGCGATCGCGCCCGCCGGCCCAGCTCCAGGCGTAGCCGACGAGCGGCCGGCGGATCAGCACCGACACCGCGAACACCACCGCCCACAGCAGCGACATCCAGATGCCCATGAGGAAGTAGCCCTTGGACTGCCCGACCAGGTAGGCGATCAGCGCGCACGCCGCGACGCCGATGAACCCCGAGACCGCCGGCTGGGTCGAGTCGCGGCGGATCAGCCGCCACAGCAAGACCAGCCCCGCGGCGCCCAGCGCGGCCGCGATCGCGGGCAACAAACCGGACAGCCCGGACACCGCCACGAAGACCACGACGGGCAGCGACGAGTAGACGATGCCGCTGACCCCGCCGACCTGCGCCAGCAGGCGCTCCGGCCCGACGCGCTCGGCGGTCACCGGCGAGCGGTCACCGCTCAATTTCGTAGCGCGGGTTGTAGATGGCCTTGGTCCCGTTCTCGAGCTTGCCCATCCGGCCGCGCACGCGAAGCGTGCGTCCCGAGTCGATGCCCGGGATGCGGCGCTGGCCCAGCCACACCAGGGTGACGGTGTCGGTGCCGTCGAACAGTTCGGCGCGGACCCCGCCGGAGCACCCCTTGCCGTTCATCTCCACGCTGCGCAGGGTGCCGATCATGGTGACCTCCTGGCCACGCTCACAATCGATCGCGCGCTGCGCGCCGGTGCTTGCGACTTCGTCCGACAATTCCTCGGAGTCAAGCTGCTCCGGGTCCTCCGTCAACCGACGGGTCAGCCGGCGCAAGTAACTTTGGGCCCCCATGGCCCCTCCTGACGATGCTTGGTAAGCCTCGGGCTTGTCTAATGCCAACGGACACCGTAGACCTCTTGGTTCCCCGGCGCCAAACCAACCAAACGTGATGTTGGACCCACCTTCGCCGGCGGGCAATATCGAGGGGTGGCTGTCGATTTGCGGGGTGTCACCACGGTGTTGCTGCCGGGCACCGGATCCGACCACGACTACGTCCACCGGGCATTTTCGGGTCCGCTGCGCGAGGCCGGCGCGACGCTGCTCGCCCCGGCGCCGCGCCCGGAGGCGTTGATCGACGGCTACCTGCGCGCGCTGGACGACGCCACGCACGACGGCCCGATCGCCGTGGGCGGCGTCTCGATCGGCGCGGCGGTGGCGGCCGCCTGGGCGCTGGCGCACCCCGATCGCGCGGTCGCCGTGCTGGCCGCGCTGCCGGCCTGGGCCGGCGCCCCCGAGGATGCCCCGGCCGCGCTGGCCGCCCGGTATTCGGCGTCGCAGTTGCGCGCCGACGGCTTGGCGGCGACGACGACGCAGATGCGGGCGTCCAGCCCGCCGTGGCTGGCCGACGAGCTGGCCCGGTCGTGGCGGGCGCAGTGGCCGCAGCTGCCCGACGCCATGGAGGAGGCGGCAACTTACGTCGCGCCCAGCCGCGCCGAGCTGAGCCGGCTGGCCGCGCCGCTGGCCGTGGTCGCCGCGGTCGACGATCCGATTCACCCGCTGCAGGTGGCCGTCGACTGGGTCGCCGCCGCGCCCCGCGCGGCGCTGCGGACGGTGACGCTGGGCCAGATGGGCGTCGACACCGCCGCGCTGGGCGCGGCCTGCCTTGCCGCGCTCGCCGAGCTCTAAGGCCATCGAGACTGCGCACAGATCGCGATCCGCCACAAAAACACGCACTGGGCGCAGTCTCGGCGCGCCTGTACTAGCCGCCGGTGGTGGTGCGCAGCTGCTGCATGGCCGACCCCTCGACGCTGCGGCGCGCGGCCGGCTCGGCGGGCGGCTGTTGCGCATCCCCTTGTTGCGAGGCCTGTTGCGCGGCCTCCTGCTGCGCGGCCGCGGCCGCCCGCAACTGTTCGGCCATCGGCTCGGGCAGCTGCACGGGCAATGGCGTGCGCACCGGCAGCGGCGTGTCGCCGCGGCGAACGACGGTGTCCGCCAACGCGGCTCGCGCCTCCTGCTCCAGCGCCTCGATGGTCTCGTGCGGCCCGTTGATGACGCAGCGGATCATCCAGCGGTAGCCGTCGACCCCGATGAACCGCACCGCGCCGGACGCGGTGCCGACCACCTCCCGCCCCCAGGGGCCGTCCTTGATGCTGACCTTGGCCGAGTCCTTGCGCAGCGACTCGGCGAGCTCGGCGGCCACCTCCCGCCACAGGCCGGCCGTCTTGGGCGCGGCGTAGGCGGCGATCGTGAAGCGACCGTTGGGCGTGACCACCCACACCGCGCTGGGGACGCCGGTCTCGGTCAGCTCGACCTGCAGCTGGCCGGCCTCCGGCATCGGGATGAGCACCGAGCCCAGGTCGAGGCGGGCCAGCTCGGCGACCGCGGGGTCGTCGAAGTCGTCGATGTCGAACGGCCCGTCGAGCTCTTCCAGCTCATCCGAGAAGGCCGGGTCGTTCTGCTCGACCGCAGCCTCGTCGTCCTTGTCTGAACCTCTGCCAAATGCCGCCATCACAAACTCGCATGCCCTCCGGAGGAACCGTGACCACCGTCGCCACGGGATGTTTCGGCCAGCCCGGCCTCGTCGAACGACGACACCTCGACCAGCTCGACCAATTCGACCCGCTGCACCAGCAATTGGGCGATGCGATCACCGCGGTGCACCAGGATCGGCTCGGCCGGGTCGAGGTTGATCAGCGCGACCTTGACCTCGCCGCGGTAGCCGGCGTCGATGGTGCCGGGGCTGTTGACGATCGAAAGCCCCACTCGCGCAGCCAATCCCGAGCGCGGGTGGACCAGCCCCACCATGCCGAACGGGATCGCGACCGCGACGCCGGTGCGCACCAGCGCGCGCTGCCCCGGGTCCAACGTGACGTCTTCGGCGCTGTAGAGATCGACCCCGGCGTCGCCCTCGTGGGCGCGGCTGGGCAGCGGAAGTTCGGGGTCGAGACGCACTACTTTTACTTCAAAGGCCAGACTGGTCGACACGGGGCCACAGACTACCCTTGACCGCATGTCTTCTACGCGCGTCGCGCCGCACAGTGTGCGATATCGCGAACGACTATGGGTGCCGTGGTGGTGGTGGCCGCTGGCCTTCGGACTGGCCGGGCTGGTCGCTTTCGAAGTCAACCTCGGTGTTCGCTCCCTGCCCGACTGGCTGCCGTACGCAACGCTGTTCGTCGTGGCGGCGGGCGCGCTGCTGTGGCTGGGCCGCATCGAGATCCGCGTCACCGCCGGCCCGGACGGCGTCGAGCTGTGGGCGGGCGACGCGCACCTGCCGGTCACCGTGATCGCCCGTTCCGCCGAGATCGCGCCGTCGGCGAAGTCGGCAGCGCTGGGCCGCCAACTCGATCCGGCGGCCTTTGTGCTGCACCGGGCATGGGTCGGCCCGATGGTTCTGGTGGTCCTCGATGACCCAGACGACCCGACGCCGTACTGGCTGGTGAGCTGCCGTCACCCGGAGCGGGTGCTGTCGGCATTACGCAGCTGACCGATCAGGCTGCGCAGTCGGTACAGATCATCACGCCGTTCTTCTCGCTGGCGAGACGGCTGCGGTGTTGAACCAGAAAGCAGCTCGAGCAGGTGAACTCGTCGGCCTGCTTCGGGATGACGCGGACGGACAGCTCCTCGCCGGACAGGTCGGCGCCGGGAAGCTCGAAATTTTCGGCGGTTTCGGATTCGTCGACGTCGACGACGGCCGAGGCCGCTTCGTTCCGCCGCGCTTTGAGCTCCTCCAGCGAGTCTTCCGAGACGTCGTCCGTCTCGGTACGCCGCGGAGCGTCGTAGTCGGTAGGCATATCTATCCCCTGCCCTATCCCCTCAAAGGCCTCGTTTACCTCAAGCAACGCTTTGTACCAGCGTCGAACGCATCCACCAAACGATTCGTGCCCGTATCGCGCGCCATTAAGGTGTGATTTACGTCACACGGGTGGATTGACCCTTGTCTCGAGTCTTAAACAGTCCGTTTAGAGTGCACCTGTGGTCGCACAAATCACCGAGGGTACCGCTTTTGACAAGCACGGTAGGCCCTTTCGGCGCCGCAACCCCCGGCCCGCCATCTTCGTGGTGGCCGTCCTGGCGGTGGTGACCGCGGTGGTGTGGACGATCGCGTTGACGCGCCCGGCGAAGGTGCACGAGGCCGTGGTGTGCAACCCGCCGCCCCAGCCGGCCGGGTCGGCGGGCTCGGCTGTGCCCCAACTCGGCGAGCAGGTTTCGCGCAGCGCGATGGCCGACGTCAACCCGGCCAAACTCGCCGACACCAAGGTCCGTGTCCTCAACGCCAGCGGTCGCGGCGGGCAGGCCGCCGACGTCGCGGGCGCGATGAAAGACCTTGGCTTCGCGCAACCCACCGCCGCCAACGACCCCGTCTACGCCGGCACCCGGCTCAACTGCCAGGGCCAGATCCGCTTCGGCACGGCCGGGCAGGCCACCGCGGCCGCGGTGTGGCTGGTGGCGCCGTGCAGCGAGCTGTTCAACGACAACCGCGCCGACGACTCCGTCGACCTCGCCCTCGGCACGGAGTTCACCGCGCTGGCCCACAACGACGACATCGACGCGGTGCTGGCGGGCCTGCGCCCCGGGGCCACCGAACCCGCGGATCCCCTTCTGCTGCAAAAGATTCACGCCAGCAGCTGCTGACGGGCTCAGTCCCGAAGCGGCGCCAGGCCGTCGAACCGTTGCAGCGCGGCCAACAGCTCGTCGGCGATGCCGGGCGCGGCGGCCACCACCAGTCCGGCGCCGCCGGCCGGGTCGGGCTCCGGCACCACGACCCGCGCCCCGGCCTCGGCGGCGATCAGCGCGCCGGCCGCGCGGTCCCACACCTGCAGCCCGTGCTCGAAGTAGGCGTCCAGCCGGCCCGCGGCGACCATGCACAGGTCCAGCGCCGCCGAACCGATGCGCCGGATGTCGCGCACCAGCGGCAGCATCCGCGCCACCAACGCCGCCTGGCTGGTGCGGCGCCGCCGCGAGTACCCAAAACCGGTGCCCAGCAACGCCATTGACAACTCGTCGACCGCGGCGCAGCGCAACGGCCGGGTGCCCCCGTCGTCGGTGACGTGCGCGCCGAGGCCCGTCGCCGCCGAGTAGACGCGCCCGGCGACCACGTCGGCGACCGCGCCCGCCACCGACACGCCGTCGATCTGCGCGCCCACCGACACGGCATAGGCCGGGATGCCGTAGACGAAATTCACTGTGCCGTCGATGGGATCGAGCACCCAGGTGACCGCGTCACCCGGCGCGGTGGTGCCGCCGCCCTCCTCGCCGAGGATCGGGTCACCGGGCCGCAGTTGGGCCAACCGGTGCCGCAGCAGCCGCTCGGTCTCGGTGTCGACGACGGTCACCGGGTCGGTCGGGGTGGACTTCGAGCGCACCGCGCCACTGCCCGCGGCCGAAACGCCTGCCGCGCCGAACACCTCGGCGCGGCGGCGCCGCACGAACTCGGCCGCCTCGGCGGCCAGCTTTTCGGCCACGGACCGCAGTCGCGCGGCCGGCTCTTCGGGCGGTTGCGTCATCCGTCCATCGCAGCACAGACGAGGCTAAGGTGGGCGGACAGGCCAAGTCTCGCCGAGGAGTTCCGATGACCACCAGCGACTCGACCACGGATACGCCACCCGGTACGCCGCAGCGTCGCGGCTTCGGCATCGACGTCGGCGGCAGCGGCATCAAGGGCGGCATCGTCGACATGGACACCGGGCTGTTGATCGGTGAGCGGATCAAGCTGTTGACCCCGCAACCGGCCACCCCGGCGGCCGTCGCCAAGACCATCGCCGAGGTGGTCGACGGGTTCGGCTGGACCGGCCCGCTGGGGGTGACCTATCCCGGCGTCGTCACCCACGGCGTCGTGCAGACGGCGGCCAACGTCGACAAGTCGTGGATCGGGACCAACGCGCGCGACATCATCAGCGCCGAACTCGCCGGCCAGGAGGTGGTGATTCTCAACGACGCCGACGCGGCCGGGCTCGCCGAGGAGCGCTACGGCGCGGGCCGGGAGCAGACCGGCCTGGTGGTGTTGCTGACATTCGGCACCGGGATCGGGTCGGCCGTCATCCACAACGGGACGCTGATCCCCAACACCGAGTTCGGCCACCTCGAGGTCGGCGGCAAGGAGGCCGAAAAGCGGGCGGCGTCGTCGGTCAAGGAGCGCAAGGGCTGGAGCTTCGAAAAGTGGGCCAAGCAGGTCACACGGGTGCTGGTGACCATCGAGAACGCGATCTGGCCGGATCTGTTCATCGCCGGGGGCGGCATCAGCCGCAAGGCCGACAAGTGGGTGCCGCTGCTGCGAAACCGCACCCCGGTGGTGCCCGCGGCCCTGCAGAACACCGCCGGCATCGTGGGCGCGGCGATGGCGGCGACCGAGGATGTGACGCACTGAATTTTGGCCGGTCGGCGGGTAGGAGCGGCCGCTGTCGTTACAATGGTGCTCGGCGACCGCCCAAGCAGAAAGCGTGCGAACACACACGCCGATATCAACGCCGACATTCGACATAGCAGACACTTTCGGTTAACCATGCCCAAACCCACCGAAAGTGCGTCCGACCGAAGGGGTGTAAGTGGCAGCGACCAAGGCACGTGCGGCAACCGATGAGCCGGTGAAACGCACCGCCACGAAGGCTCCATCGGCGCCCGCCAAGCGATCGCCGGCGAAGGCCGCCAATGGCGCCGCCCCCGCCAAACGCGCCACCAAGACGGCGCCGCGGGCCGCCAAGTCCACCCGGGGCCACGAGTCCGCAGAGCCCAAAGAGGCGACCAAGAAGACGCGCCCGGCGGCCAAGGCCGGCGCCAAGACCGCCCGCGGAACCAAGGCGGCGGGCAAGGGCGCCGCGGAGGACACCGACCTCGAGGCCCTCGACACCGACGGCGCGGTCGAGGACCTCGACGGCGAACCCGATCTCGAAGGCGAGCCCGTCGAGGATCTCGACATCGACGCCGAGGACCTCAACCTCGACGACCTGGAAGACGAGGTGACCGCCGACGGCGAGACCGACCTCGAGGCCGCCGACACCGAGGAGGGCGAGGCCGCGGCCGCGCCCGCCGCGAAGGGCGAAGCCGCCGCCGAAGAGGACGAGGACATCGCCGAGCCGTCCGAAAAGGACAAGGCCTCCGGCGATTTCGTCTGGGACGAAGACGAATCCGAGGCGCTGCGTCAGGCCCGCAAGGACGCCGAACTGACCGCGTCCGCGGACTCGGTGCGCGCGTACCTCAAGCAGATCGGCAAGGTGGCGCTGCTCAACGCGGAGGAAGAGGTCGAGCTGGCCAAGCGGATCGAGGCCGGCCTGTACGCCACGCAGCTGATGACCGACATGGCCGAGCGCGGCGACAAGCTGCCCGCCGCCCAGCGCCGCGACATGATGTGGATCTGCCGCGACGGCGACCGCGCCAAGAACCACCTGCTGGAGGCCAACCTGCGTCTGGTGGTGTCGCTGGCCAAGCGCTACACGGGCCGCGGCATGGCGTTCCTGGACCTCATCCAGGAAGGCAACCTGGGCCTGATCCGCGCGGTCGAGAAGTTCGACTACACAAAGGGATACAAGTTCTCCACCTACGCCACGTGGTGGATCCGCCAGGCCATCACCCGCGCCATGGCCGACCAGGCCCGCACCATCCGCATCCCGGTGCACATGGTCGAGGTGATCAACAAGCTGGGCCGCATCCAGCGCGAGCTGCTGCAGGACCTGGGCCGCGAGCCCACGCCCGAGGAGCTGGCCAAGGAGATGGACATCACGCCCGAGAAGGTGCTGGAGATCCAGCAGTACGCGCGCGAGCCGATCTCGCTGGACCAGACCATCGGCGACGAGGGCGACAGCCAGCTCGGCGACTTCATCGAGGACAGCGAGGCGGTGGTCGCCGTCGACGCCGTGTCGTTCACCCTCCTGCAGGACCAGCTGCAGTCGGTGCTGGAGACGCTGTCCGAGCGCGAGGCCGGCGTCGTGCGGCTGCGCTTCGGGCTCACCGACGGCCAGCCGCGCACCCTCGACGAGATCGGGCAGGTCTACGGCGTGACCCGCGAGCGCATCCGCCAGATCGAGTCCAAGACGATGTCGAAGTTGCGCCACCCCAGCCGGTCGCAGGTGCTGCGCGACTACCTGGACTGACCGCTTCCCGCCTCTGGGCGGTCTTTACCGCGCAGCGTCACCGGCGTGGCGCTAGGCGCAACAGTTTGGGTCCAACGCGGCGCATAACGCTTGCAACGCGTCCGGACGGACCCGGTGAAATACGTTCATCCCGCGCCGATCCGAGGCTATGAGCCCTGCCTTACGCAGCTGGTTCAGGTGATGGCTGACCGTGGATTCGCTGAGGTCCAATACCGTCGCGAGCTTCCCCGAGATCTCCTCGCCTGCGGAGGAACTGAACAGATACGACACGATCTTCACCCGCACCGGATCTGCCAGGGCCTTGAGGCGCAACGCGATCTGCAATGCGTCGTCATCGCTCATTGGACCCGAGGCCACGGGGGCGCAACACACGGGCGCGCTCGTGTCGATCGCGGGCAACGCTTTTGGCATCCCGTCATTCTGCCACATAGGTTGACATATATCGAAAAGGTACGGCATGCTGGGCCCACGCCCTAGTTCGATATATGTCTCACACCCTCGGAGGTTTGCCGCCATGTCCCGCGTTCAATTGGCCCTTAATGTCGATAACCTCGACGAGGCAATTACGTTCTACTCCAACTTGTTTGACACCGAGCCAGCCAAACTCAAGCCCGGCTACGCCAACTTCGCGGTGGCTGACCCACACCTCAAGCTGGTCCTGATCGAGAACCCCGGCAAGGGCGGGTCGCTCAACCACCTCGGCGTCGAGGTCGAGTCCAGCGAAACGGTGCGTACAGAGATCGCGCGCCTGGACGCAGCCGGCCTGTCCGCCGCGGAGGAGATGAACACCACCTGCTGCTTTGCCACCCAAGACAAGCTGTGGGTCACCGCGCCGGACGGCGAAAAGTGGGAGGTCTACACGAAGCTGGCCGATGCCGAGACATTCAGCGCATCCGACCCAGCTGCCGGAGAAACCGACGCCTGCGCATGCGACTGCGGCCCGAAAGCCGCCGGATGAGCACACCGGCCACCGCCACCCTCGTTCCCGTCGTAGGCAAGCTGTCCACGCTCGACCGATTCCTACCGGTGTGGATCGGCGCCGCGATGCTCGCCGGACTTCTGCTGGGCCGCGCCTTCCCCGGTCTCGACCGGGCACTGGGCGCGGTCCAACTCGACGGCATCAGCCTGCCGATCGCCATCGGGCTGCTGGTGATGATGTATCCCGTGCTGGCGAAGGTTCGCTACGACCGGCTCGACACCGTGACTGGCGACCGCAAGCTCATGGCCACGTCGCTGATGCTCAATTGGGTGATCGGCCCGGCCCTGATGTTCGCGCTCGCGTGGCTGCTACTGCCCGACCTGCCCGAGTACCGCACCGGCCTGATCATCGTCGGCCTGGCGCGCTGCATCGCGATGGTCATCATCTGGAACGACCTCGCGCGCGGCGACCGGGAAGCCGCTGCCGTCCTGGTCGCACTGAACTCGGTGTTTCAGGTGATCATGTTCGCCGCGCTCGGCTGGTTCTACCTGTCTGTCCTGCCCGGCTGGCTCGGCCTTGATCAAACCTCGATCAGCGTTTCGCCGTGGCAGATTGCCAAGTCCGTGCTGATCTTCCTCGGCGCGCCGCTGCTGCTCGGCTACCTGTCGCGCCGAATCGGCGAGCGCACAAAGGGCCGCGACTGGTACGAGAGCCGGTTTCTGCCGACGGTCGGACCGTGGGCGCTCTATGGACTGCTGTTCACCATCGTGATCCTCTTCGCCCTCCAAGGCCACCAAATCACCACCCGGCCATGGGATGTCGCTCGAATCGCGCTCCCACTTTTGGCCTACTTCGCCATCATGTGGGGTGGCGGCTCCCTCGTAGGCGGCGTCCTCGGCTTCGGCTATGAGCGCACCACCACTTTGGCTTTCACCGCCGCGGGCAACAATTTCGAGCTGGCCATCGCAGTGGCGATTGCCACCTATGGTGCCGCCTCCGGACAGGCCCTGGCCGGAGTGGTGGGTCCGCTGATCGAGGTGCCCGTGCTCGTCGCACTGGTCTACGTTTCCCTAAGTTTCCGACCGCGCCTATTTGCGGCGCCAACAGGCAGCGCGGGTCGATGAGCCGCAAGCCCAGCGTCCTGTTTGTCTGCGCGCACAGGGCCGGCCGTTCCCAAATGGCCGCCGCGCTAGCTCACCCACCTCGCCGGTGATCGCATCGACGTACGTTCCGCAGGAACCGACCCGCCGATCAGCTGAACCCTGCCGCCGTCGGAGCGATGACTGAACTCGGCAGCAACATCGCCGCCTCAGTCCCCCTAGTCCTTACCCCCGGCACGGTGGAGACCAGCGACATCGTGATCACTATGGGATGCGGCGATACGTGCCCCTACTTCCCCGGAGTCGCCTATCGCGACTGGAACTCGCTGAACTCCTCCCCACCACCAACACCACATGAACACCGTGTTCTCGGCAGTTTTCCGGCCGCTCCGCGAGCTGACTGGTTGTTCGTGAAGCGCGGATCCCGCCATCCCCTCGGCGCTCGGCGGCCGCCTTCGAACCCCCGTCCCGAAAAAAAGGTACGAATGTGCCAGAAAACCGTTGCGGGATCGAGACCGACCCGCTAACTTTGGCGGTAGGGATTCAGGTCACACGCGCGGGCACGATGTGGCGCACATCCCAGCATGGGAGGCGGCCGGACTTGCGGCCGGGGATGAAGGGGTTGGCTCGTTGTCTGGAATACGTCTTGTGCCCGTGACCAGCGCCGCACCCGAGGGCGATCGCGCTTGGGTCTCGCAGGCGCTCTGCCGGGAATCAGATCCTGACGACCTGTTCGTGCGGGGGGCCGCACAACGCCAGGCGGCGGTCATCTGCCGGCACTGCCCCGTGATGCAGCAGTGCGCGGCGGACGCGCTCGACAACAAGGTCGAGTACGGCGTCTGGGGCGGCATGACCGAGCGGCACCGCAGGCGATTGCTCAAAGAACACCCCGAAATCGTGTCGTGGGCGGACTTTTTCGAGGCACGCTCGGTCGGATAACGGGCCCCAGCCGAACGCCGAACTCCTCATTACGAAATTGTTACAGGTCGCGCGGGTCCAGTTCAACCGTCCCCGAGCCGCTCGAGACGCCCGCTGGGGTCGTAGTAAAGCTCCTGGCGGGCGATGCGGCCGTCGCGGTAGCGGTAGACCACCACGTACGTCGAGCGCAGCCGTTGCGCGCCCGTGGTCCAGTCGAAGCGCACCAACACGAACGCCGTCTCCCCCTCGGAGGTGATGGCGCAATCCGTTGCCTGGTAATCGATCTCCGTGCAGCCCTCGATCGTGAGAGCAATGAACTCGAGCGCGCGCTCGACGCCCTCGATCCGCTCAGGCCAGTCGAAGAGCCGCACCGTCGGGCTCACGTACACCACGTCGGGCTGATAGAGGTCCCGCGCGATCGCCGGGTCGCCGGCCGCGAACGCCCGCGCGAAGCATGCCTCCTGCGCGACAAGCGCGTCCAGCGAGACGCCCCGTGCGGTCATGCCGAGCATGCTAACTCCGGCCTCGCAGGCCGCCTCGGGAGAATTCGGTCGCGGGGGCCGCTTCGGCGTCGTACCGTGACCGCATGTCAGCCAACCGCACCCTCGTCTCGTCCGGATCGGAATTCGAGTCGGCGGTGGGTTATTCGCGCGCGGTGCGCACCGGCCCGCACGTGGCGGTGGCCGGGACCACCGGCGCCGGAGACGATCTCGCCGCCCAGACGCGAGATGCCCTGCGCCGCATCGAGATTGCGCTGCAGCAGGCGGGCGCGGCGCTCGCCGACGTGGTCCGCACCCGCATCTACGTGACCGACATCTCCCGCTGGCGCGAGATCGGGGCGGTGCACGCCGAGGTATTCGGCGCGATCCGCCCGGTCGCCACGATGGTCGAGGTCGCCGCGCTCATCGCGCCCGAGTTGTTGGTGGAGATCGAAGCCGACGCCTACGTGTCCGAGCCCGGCGGCACGACGGGCGGAAAGGTGCCGTCGGGCCGCGGCGGATAGGCGGTGACCCGGATCGCGGCGCGCGCGGGCAGTGGGCCGTACAGGTGCGGGAACAGCATCGCGTCGGGATCCGTTGGCACCCCCGGCTCCCAGCGCACCGGCGCGTCCAGCAGGGCCGGGTCGACGTGCAGCAGCACCAGGTCGTCGCGGCCGCGGTAGAGCCGGTTGGCCGGCAGGTGCACCTGCTCGGGCGTCGACAGGTGGATGAACTCGGCCCCGCCGGCCGGTTCGATCCCGCCGCGGGCGCGGGCGGCCGACCACTCGTCCCGCCCGCACAGGTGCACCAAAACGCCGGGGTCAAAGGCCACGTCGGCCACCTTAAAAGGCCCGCCGGTTAAACCTGAGCAACCGGTGAGAAACGACACACCCGATAACGATCGGGGAACAAGGCGAAAACCCCATTCGTCTGAGAGAGTGAATGTACGAGAACGGAGATGCCATGAACGCAACGCTGACCAGTCCCGAGCTCACCAGAGCGGACCGCTGCGATCGCTGCGGTGCCGCCGCTCGTGTCCGCGCCACGCTGCCTTCCGGACTTGAACTTCTCTTCTGCCAGCACCACGCCAACCAGCACGAGGCGAAGCTGTCCGAACTGGACGCCGTGCTGGTGGTCAGCGAAAGCTAGGCCGTTCAACTCACCCGCCGGCAATGTGGGCGGCGGGGGCAGTCATCGGTAATGCTGGATGGGTATGAGCGATCAGGTCGCAAAGCCGTCCCGCCACCACATCTGGCGAATCAGTCTCAGGACCCTGTCGAAAAGCTGGGATGACTCGATCTTCTCCGAGTCGGCCCAGGCGGGGTTCTGGTCGGCGCTGTCGCTGCCGCCGCTGCTGCTGGGAATGCTGGGCGCGCTGGCCTACGTGGCGCCGCTGTTCGGCCCGGACATGCTGCCGAGCATCCTGCACCAGGTGATCTCGACGGCGCATAGCGTGTTCTCCCCCAGCGTCGTCAACGAGATCATCGAACCCACCATCCGCGACATCGCCAACAACGCCCGCGGCGAGGTGGTGTCGCTCGGCTTCCTGATCTCGCTGTGGGCCGGGTCGTCGGCGATCTCGGCGTTCGTCGACTCCGTCGTCGAGGCCCACGACCAGACGCCGCTGCGCCACCCGGTGCGGCAGCGGTTCTTCGCGCTGTTCCTGTACGTGGTCGGGCTGGTGGTCGTGGTCGCGACCGCGCCGTTGGTGGTCGTCGGCCCGCGCAAGATCGGCGAACACATCCCGCTCGGCCTGTCCAACGTGCTGCGCTACGGCTACTACCCGGCGCTGATCCTCGTTCTGATGATCGGGGTGATGATCCTCTACCGGGTGGCCCTGCCGGTGCCGCTGCCGTCGCACCGGCTGATCTTCGGCGCGGTGCTGGCCACCGCGGTGTTCCTGATCGCCACGCTGGGCCTGCGGTTCTACCTGAGGTGGATCACCAGCACCGGCTACACCTACGGCGCGCTGTCCACGCCGATCGCTTTCCTGTTGTTCGCGTTCTTCGGCGGCTTCGCGATCATGATCGGCGCCGAACTCAACGCCGCCATCCAGGAGGAGTTCCCCGCCCCCAAGACGCACGCGCACCGGCTGCGCAACTGGGTGCGGGCGCACACGCGCAGGCGGGTGGCGGACTTCCGGGCGCAGCCGGCGCCGCCGCAGCGCGACGTCGTCGACGTCGCCGACGTCGCCGCGGCAGAGCCGCCGGGCTGATCAGTCCTTCTTGAGGTGCTCGTAGATGCGCTTGCACTCCGGGCAGACCGGCGAGCCCGGCTTCGCCGCGCGGGTGACGGGAAACACCTCGCCGCACAGCGCCACCACGTGGTTGCCCATGACGGCGCTCTCGGCGATCTTGTCCTTCTTGACGTAGTGGAAGTACTTCGGGGTATCGCTGCCGGTCCCGTCGTCGACGCGTTCGTCGGTGTCGGTGCGCTCGATCGTCTGGGTCTGCATGGCTCACATTGTGCCCCCTGACTCCCGGGTACCGGAATCGATCCGGTGTGGGACAGTGGAGATATGAAGCGCGGCGAACAGCTGGGTTTCGACGGTTTCGACGACGAGGGCCGCCCGGTCCTCATCACCTCCGCCGCCCCCTCCTACGAGGAGGAGCATCGCGCCCGGGTGCGTAAGTACCTGACCCTGATGGCGTTTCGGGTTCCGGCGCTGATCCTGGCCGCCGTCGCGTACGGCGCCTGGCACAACGGACTGATCTCGCTGCTGATCGTGGCGGCCTCGGTGCCGCTGCCGTGGATGGCCGTGCTGATCGCCAATGACCGGCCGCCCCGCCGCTCCGACGAGCCCCGGCGCTTCGACAGCACCCGGCAGCGCACCCCACTGTTCCCCCGGGCCGTGCAGCCGTCGCTGGAGCCCCGGCGACCGCAACAGCCGTCGCCGCACCCGCGCGGCGGTGACCACCCCGAAGACGGTTCCCGGTAAGCGCGCACCCGCCGCTGTTCTCAGGACATTCTCAGGTCGTCGGCACATTTCTGCACGTCAAGGCGTGTGAGATCACAAAGGGGCGGGAACTCCCAAGTCGAATCTGTCGTTAAACCACATGACAGTACAAAGCGATTCGGGAGGGGCGCCATGGCCGACTCGACCACAAGGGCCAGCACAAGCAGGTTTGACGGCGATCTGGACGCCCAAAGCCCGGCGGCGGACCTCGTGCGCGTATATCTCAACGGCATCGGCAAGACGGCGCTGCTCAACGCGGCGGGCGAAGTCGAGCTGGCCAAGCGCATCGAGGCCGGACTGTATGCCGAGCACCTGCTCGCGACGCGGAAACGCCTCGGCGAGAACCGCAAACGCGATCTGCAGGCCGTCGTGCGCGATGGCGAGGCGGCGCGCCGGCACCTGCTGGAAGCCAACCTGCGCCTGGTGGTGTCGCTGGCCAAGCGCTACACGGGCCGTGGGATGCCGCTGCTGGACCTGATCCAGGAGGGCAACCTCGGGTTGATCCGCGCGATGGAGAAGTTCGACTACACAAAGGGTTTCAAGTTTTCGACCTACGCCACCTGGTGGATCCGCCAGGCCATCACGCGCGGCATGGCCGACCAGAGCCGCACCATCCGCCTCCCGGTGCACCTGGTCGAGCAGGTCAACAAGCTGGCGCGGATCAAGCGCGAGATGCACCAGAACCTGGGCCGCGAAGCCACCGACGAGGAGCTGGCCGCCGAGTCGGGCATCCCGGTCGAGAAGATCAACGACCTGCTCGAGCACAGCCGCGACCCGGTGAGCCTTGACATGCCGGTCGGCTCCGAGGAGGAGGCCCCGCTGGGCGACTTCATCGAGGACGCCGAGGCGATGTCCGCGGAGAACGCGGTGATCGCCGAGCTGCTGCACACCGACATCCGCAGCGTGCTGGCCACCCTCGACGAGCGCGAGCACCAGGTGATCCGCCTGCGCTTCGGGCTGGACGACGGCCAGCCGCGCACGCTGGACCAGATCGGCAAGCTGTTCGGGCTGTCCCGCGAGCGGGTCCGCCAGATCGAGCGGGACGTCATGTCCAAGCTGCGCCACGGCGAGCGCGCCGATCGGCTCCGGTCGTACGCCAGCTGAGGCTCCCAACCACAAGCCAGTAGCAAGACGGTATGCCCGCCGCGTCAGCGGCGGGCATACTGCTTGCCTGGGAACCGTTACACCCATTCGCGCAGCTGGCCAAGTAGACTCAGCGTCAATGGAGGGTGCTGGATGAACGAGCTGGTTGATACCACCGAGATGTACCTGCGGACCATCTACGACCTCGAAGAAGAGGGAGTGACGCCGCTGCGTGCCCGCATCGCCGAACGTCTCGAGCAGAGCGGTCCTACCGTCAGCCAGACCGTGTCGCGGATGGAGCGGGACGGCCTGCTCCACGTGGCCGGTGACCGCCATCTGGAACTCACCGACAAGGGCCGCGCGCTCGCGATTGCCGTGATGCGCAAGCACCGCCTCGCCGAGCGCCTGCTCGTCGACGTCATCGGCGTGCCGTGGGAGGAAGTGCACGCCGAGGCCTGCCGGTGGGAGCACGTGATGAGCGAGGACGTCGAACGCCGGCTGGTCAAGGTGCTCAACCACCCGACCACCTCGCCGTTCGGCAACCCGATCCCTGGTCTTTTGGATCTGGGCGTGGGCCCGGAGTCCGGCGCCGACGAGGTCAACCTGGTCCGGCTGACCGAGTTGCCGGGCGGGTCGCCGGTCGCGGTGGTCGTGCGCCAGCTCACCGAGCACGTGCAGGGCGACATCGACCTGATCACCCGGCTCAAGGACGCCGGCGTCGTCCCCAACGCCCGGGTGACCGTCGAGACCAGCCCGGCCGGGGGCGGGGTGACCATCCTCATCCCGGGCCACGAGAACGTCACGCTCCCGCACGAGATGGCCCACGCCGTCAAGGTCGAAAAGGTCTGACGCCCAGCCCAGCCGGTCAGCCCGCGCGCTGTCCGAATGCCCGCCGCGGCGGTAGCCGCACCCCCAGTTGCTTGGCCAGCCGGTAGCCGGTGACCGCCAGATCCCGGATGTGCTCGGGCCGCAGGCCGGACTGCAGCGCCTGGTCGAGCATGCCGGCCATCCGGTGGTCGGGGTCGCAGCGCAGCGCCGCCTCCAGCGACACGCCCGCCAGCGGGCCGTCGCCGCGGGCGTAGGCGCTGAACGCCAACAGCACTAGGGGCTCGACGCGCCACGGCGCGGGCAGGGTGCGCGCCAGCAGCGCCCACAGCGTCTCGGCCTGCCCGGCGCTCTCGCCGACCGCCAGGGCGTACAACGTGTCGCGCACCTGCACGTCGCGCAGCGCGCAGCCCAGCGCCGCGAGCTCGGCGGCCGACAGCGTCGCCCCGCCGGCGACGCGGGCGGCCGCGGCAATCGCGCTCTTCACCTCGCGGCGAGCGCAACCGGTGGGATCGGAGCGATGCGCCAGCTTCCGCTTCGCCGCCTGCCGCCGCAGCGCGTCGGTCAGCTTGGCGCTGCGTGCCGGGTCCTCGACGGCGATCACGGCCTGCAGGTCGGCGCGGCGGCGGTAGAGCCGCCGGCCGTCGAACACCGCCGCCGCGGCCAGCGGCGACGCCGACGGGTCGTCGATCGTGCCGCCCTCGCCGCAGCCGTCCACGCAGTGCCACCGCCCGCCCGCGGCCACGCGGTCGACGACGTGCGCGGCCCACAGCTCAATGTCGTACTGCGCCAACGCTTCTGCGAGCGCCGTGCACAGCCGCCGGTGTTCCTCGTTGCATCCCGGACAGGGCGCGCCCCTGTCGTCGACGATCACCGCGATCGCCGCCCGCGGCGCGGCGGCGGCGGCGATTTCGGCGAGCTGCCCGACGCCGTGCACGAGGTTGTCGGACAGGTCCACCCGCATCACCGCGCCCAGTTCCCCGTCGTCGACGGAGACCAGCACCAATGAATTCTCCGGAACGAAGCCGAGAACGGCGGGCAGCGCGGCGATCAACGTCCCCGGGCGGTTGAGTTGGAAATCTGCTCCATGAGTCGTCATGGGCACCAACGGTGGCGGCCGGCACCGTCGAATCGCGCTCGCGCAACGACATCCGGCGGCTCGTCTGTGGAGAAAGTCGCGACTGTGAGCCGTATCGTCTATCCATGGGTTCGATGCAGGAGTACGACATCGTCGTCATCGGTTCGGGACCGGGCGGCCAGAAGGCCGCCATCGCGTCGGCCAAGCTGGGCAAGTCCGTGGCGATCGTCGAACGCGGCCGGATGCTCGGCGGTGTCTGCGTCAACACGGGCACGATCCCGTCAAAGACGTTGCGCGAGGCCGTCCTTTACCTCACCGGCATGACCCAGCGCGAGCTGTACGGGGCCAGCTACCGCGTCAAAGACCGGATCACGCCGGCCGACCTGCTGGCGCGCACCCAGCACGTGATCGGCAAGGAAATCGACGTGGTGCGCAACCAGTTGATGCGCAACCGGATCGACCTGCTGGTGGGGCACGGCCGATTCGTCGACCCGCACACCATCGTCGTCGAGGACCCGGGCCGCCGCGAGATGACCACCGTCAGCGGCGAATACATCGTCATCGCCACCGGCACCCGGCCCGCGCGGCCGTCCGGCGTCGAGTTCGACGAGGAACGGGTGCTCGACTCCGACGGCATCCTGGACCTCAAATCGCTGCCGGCGTCGATGGTCGTCGTCGGCGCCGGCGTGATCGGCATCGAGTACGCCTCGATGTTCGCCGCGCTGGGCACCAAGGTCACCGTGGTGGAAAAGCGCGACGACATGCTGGACTTCTGCGATCCCGAGGTGGTCGAGGCGCTGAAGTTCCACCTGCGCGACCTGGCGGTGACGTTCCGGTTCGGCGAGGAGGTGACCGCCGTCGACGTCGGCGCCGCGGGCACCGTCACCACCCTGGCCAGCGGCAAGCAGATCCCCGCCGAGACGGTGATGTACTCCGCGGGCCGCCAGGGCCAGACCGACCACCTCGACCTGCACAACGCCGGCCTCGAGGTGGAGGGCCGCGGCCGGATCTGGGTCGATCAGACGTTCCAGACCAAGGTGGAGCACATTTACGCCGTCGGCGACGTGATCGGCTTCCCGGCGCTGGCCGCGACGTCGATGGAGCAGGGCCGGCTGGCCGCGTACCACGCGTTCGGCGAGCCCACGGACGGCATCACCGACCTGCAGCCGATCGGCATCTATTCGATCCCCGAGATCTCCTACGTCGGGGCCACCGAGGTGGAGCTGACCAAGGACGCGGTCCCCTACGAAGTGGGCGTCGCCCGGTACCGCGAACTGGCCCGCGGCCAGATCGCCGGGGACTCCTACGGCATGCTCAAGCTGCTGGTGTCCACCGACGACCGCAAGCTGCTCGGGGTGCACATCTTCGGCACCAGCGCCACCGAGATGGTGCACATCGGGCAGGCCGTGATGGGCTGCGGCGGCACCATCGACTACCTGGTCGACGCCGTGTTCAACTACCCGACGTTCTCGGAGGCCTACAAGGTCGCGGCGCTGGACGTGACCAACAAGATGCGCGCGCTGTCGCAGTTCCGGCGCTGAGCCTCAGCAGCTGTCGTCGAGGTCGTTGGGCACCGGGTCGCCGGGGCCGCCGGCCTCGGCGCGGGCCAGCAACTGTGCCGTCTGCGCATCGAAGGGGGCGGAGTAGGACACGTCGGCCGCGCATCCGCCGCGCTGGAAGCCGCCGATCAGCCCGGTCAGCGTGGTGCCGCTGACCCACGGCGCGCCGCTGGTGCCGTCGACCAGTCCCTGGCACGGGAACGCGGGAAAACCGGTGTCGTTGACCGAGGTGCTGGCCTGGCAGCCGATCGGCGCGCCGCCGACGCCGGCCGGATAGCCCATCACCGTGACGTGCGTGCCCGGCGGCGGCGCGGTGCCCAGGGTCAGCGCCAGCCCGACGCGCGACTCGACGGGCACGCCGGCGTCGTTGCTGACCCGGATGATCGCGTAGTCGGCGTGCGGGTCCTTGCCGGCGGTCCAGCGCGGGTCGAGGTAGACGGCGTCGGCCTTCCACGTGTCGGCCGGGGCGGGCGGGGCGTCGCCGGCGAAGCCCGGGGCGAAGATCAGCTTGGCGGCCCCGGCCAGGCAGTGCGCCGCGGTCATCACCAGGTTCCCGGTCGTCGAGTGCACCACCGCACCCGTGCAGACGTGCAGCGGGCCGTCGTTGATGAAGATCGCGCCGACGCGGCGGTCGGGGTCCACCGGGCCGGCGACCGCCGTCTGCTGGGGCTGGCTGAGCCGCTGCACCGGCTTGGTGGCCACGGGCGTGGTGACCACGGGGCGCGCCGAAGGCTCGGCGGGCCGGGTGCACGACGTCAGCAACGTCGCCAGGCCGACCCCCGAGCACAGCAACAGCATCGGTATGCGCATTTGGTGTCCATCATGCCCGACCGCGAGGCGGCGGGCAGAATCCCGCGCGGCCACGGCGCGCCCGGGAGTTTGCTGTTTCATAGGGGTGCCCGTCGATTCGGGCGACACTGGGTAGGGCACCCTGGAGGGGTTCCCGAGAGGAGGAAATCCCGATGGCCCGCCATCACAGCCCGGACGACGACGACTACCAGCCGGGGCAGCCCGGAATGTACGAGCTCGAGTTCCCGGCTCCCCAGTTGTCGACGGACGACGGCCGCGGCCCGGTGCTGGTCCACGCCTTGGAGGGGTTCTCCGACGCCGGTCACGCGATCCGCCTGGCCGCCACGCACCTGCGGGCCGCGCTGGACACCGAGCTGGTCGCATCGTTCGCGATCGACGAATTGCTGGACTACCGCTCGCGGCGCCCACTGATGACCTTCAAGACCGACCACTTCACCAACTACGACGACCCCGAGCTGAGCCTCTACGCGCTGCGCGACGGCGCCGGCAACCCGTTTCTGCTGCTGGCCGGCATGGAGCCGGACCTGAAGTGGGAGCGTTTCGTCACCGCCGTGCGCCTGCTGGCCGAGCGGCTGGGCGTGCGGCGCACCATCGGCCTGGGCACCGTCCCGATGGCGGTGCCGCACACCCGGCCGATCACGCTGACGGCGCACTCCAACCACAAGGAACTGATCGCCGACTTCCAGCCCTGGATCTCGGAGATCCAGGTTCCCGGCAGCGCGTCCAACCTGCTGGAGTACCGGATGGCCCAGCACGGCCACGAGGTCGTGGGGTTCACCGTGCACGTGCCGCACTACCTGACCCAGACCGACTACCCGGCCGCCGCCCAGGCGCTGCTCGAGCAGGTGGCCAAGAGCGGATCGCTCGAGCTGCCGCTGACGGCGCTGACCGAGGCCGCCGCCGAGATCCGCGCCAAGGTCGACGAGCAGGTCCAGGCCAGCACCGAGGTGGCCCAAGTGGTCGCCGCGCTCGAGCGCCAGTACGATGCCTTCATCGACGCTCAGGAGAACAGGTCGTTACTCACGCGTGACGGGGATCTGCCTAGCGGCGACGAGCTTGGCGCCGAGTTCGAGCGCTTCCTTGCCCAGCAGGCGGAGAAGAAGCCCGACGACGACGATCGGGCTTGAGTCCTTTCAACGCCCCTCTGGCGGGCCGACACCAAGGGCGGCGTAGTTGACCGAGCGCAAGCGCAAGAGCAATCTTCGCCCGGTGCGTGAGGTGACCGCGCCCACGCTCGAGTTCCGCACCATCCACGGCTACCGGCGGGCCTACCGCATCGCCGGGTCCGGCCCGGCGATCCTGCTGATCCACGGCATCGGCGACAACTCCACCACCTGGAATGCCGTGCAGGCCAAGCTCGCCCAGCGTTTCACCGTCATCGCCCCCGACCTGCTGGGGCACGGGAAATCCGACAAACCCCGCGCCGACTACTCGGTGGCCGCCTACGCCAACGGGATGCGTGACCTGCTGTCCGTGCTCGACATCGAGCGGGTGACCATCGTCGGGCACTCGCTGGGCGGCGGGGTGGCCATGCAATTCGCCTACCAGTTCCCGCATCTGGTGGACCGGCTGATCCTGGTCGCCGCCGGCGGGGTCACCAAGGACGTCAACGTCGCCTTCCGGCTGGCCTCGTTGCCGATGGGCAGCGAGGCCCTGGGGCTGCTGCGGCTGCCGCTGGTGCTGCCCGCGGTTCAGCTGGCGGGCAAGCTGGCCGGCCTGGTGATCGGGTCGACCGGGCTGGGCCGCGACCTGCCCAACGTGCTGCGCATCCTCGACGACCTGCCGGAACCGACGGCGTCGGCGGCGTTCAGCCGCACCCTGCGCGCGGTGGTGGACTGGCGCGGGCAGATCGTCACGATGCTGGACCGATGTTATTTGACCGAGGCCATCCCGGTGCAGATCGTCTGGGGCACCAAGGATGTGGTGGTCCCCGCCCGTCATGCGTGGATGGCACACGCCGCGATGCCCGGCTCCCGCCTCGAGATCTTCGAAGGCTCCGGCCACTTCCCCTTTCACGACGACCCGGCCCGCTTCATCGACGTCGTCCAGCGCTTCATCGACACCACCGAGCCCGCCGAGTACGACCAGGACGCCCTGCGCGCGCTGCTGCGCACCGGGGGCGGCGAGCAGACCGTCACCGGTCCCGCCGACACCCGCGTCGCCGTCCTCAACGCCATGGGCTCCGACGAACGCAGCGCCACCTGACTTCGGCTCAGCGCCGGTGCAACACCGCGGTGAGGTGGTTTTGCAGGGGCTGCCCGACGGCGCCCATGTCCACCGTGTAGGACAGCTCGTCGCCGTCGATGCGCAACGAACGGCCAAGCGCCGTAACCTCTTTGGCGCTGGGGGCGAGCCCGATCGTCCCACCGGGGCCCGTCGCCATCGCGAGCTCGATGACCCCGTCGGTGACCGAATACGTGCCCACCTCGATCTCGGTGATGCCGCTCGGATGCACCAGGACCCACTCGAGGTGACCGGGCCGCGGCACCCGCAGGTATCCCGCCTCGGCGTGCAGGGGCTTCCCGTCGGCGGTCGCCTTGGTCTTCTGCGTGTAGGCCAAAAACGGCTTGCCCACATGGGTAAAGGTGACTTCCTCGTCGTACTCGAAGGAATCGATCGTCGGGTATTTGCCCGAGCCCTGACCGGCCCACGTGCCCAGCAACGGCGCCAGCGCTTCGAGATCGGGATGCAAGTCGGGCATGAAAACAGACTAGCGAGCGGCCCGCGCCATCAGCCGGGAGCCGACACGTTGCGGTGCGCGCGCAGCGTCTCGATCTCGCGCTCGAAGTCCTCGGCCGACGAGAAGGACCGGTACACCGACGCGAATCGCAGGTAGGCGACCTCGTCGAGGTCGCGCAGCGGGCCCAGGATGGCCAACCCGACCTCGTGGCTGGGAATCTCGGGCGACCCCGCCGCCCGCACGGTGTCTTCCACTTGCTGCGCAAGCAGATTCAGCGCGTCGTCGTCGACCTGGCGGCCCTGGCACGCCCGGCGGACCCCGCTGATGACCTTCTCCCGGCTGAAGGGCTCGGTGACCCCGCTGCGTTTGACCACCGCCAGGACCGCGGTTTCGACGGTCGTGAAGCGCCGCCCGCACTCGGGGCACGAGCGGCGGCGCCGGATGGCCTGGCCCTCATCGGTTTCCCGCGAGTCGATCACCCGGGAATCCGGGTGGCGGCAGAACGGACAGTGCATGACCGCTCCTTCGCCGTGCTCACCTGCGGGGTCGCAGAACCGCAAGAACCGCAAGAACACTGAAAGCGTACCCGCGCGCTCCCCTGCGGGTCAGCCCACGGGCGCGATCAGCGTCTGGCCCGCGGCCAGGGCCGGGGAGTTGAGGTCGTTGAGTTCGCGGATGCGTTGGGCCACCTGGCGCGCCGGCGCGTCCGGGGCCACCCGGTGCGCGACGTCCTGTAGGGACTCCCCTGGTTCGACCCGCACGACGGCCAGCCGGTCGGGCACCGCGGCCGCCGCTCCCCCCGAGTCGCCGTTAACCGCCTGGCCGATGTTGGCGACCAGGCCGAGCCACACGGTGATGATCCCGGCGATCAGTGCCAGCCCCAGCGTGGTGGCCAGCGTGACGGGGCGCCTGCGGTGCGGGGCCCTCGACATCGCGACGCCGGTGCCGTAGTAGCGGGTCGGCGCGCCCGCCGGGCGCGACGGGCCGGGCCGCCGGGAACGGGCCAGACCGGCGGGGTGGCCCGGACGAAGCCCCTGCACCGGCCCGTTGACCGGGCGCCGGACGCTACTGGTGCGTGGCGAGCCTGCGTGGATGGTGGTCATCGGCTTTCCTCCGGTCAACTCGTTCTCGCTCGTGTGTTCGACCATAGTCGCTCGTGTGTTCGATTACCGAACATTTGAGCGAAGCGTGTCGCACAAGCACGACGCTAGACGGACCCACCGACAAGTTTCCGACGACTGGGTGGGCACGCCCCCTGAACATCGCGGTTCATGACGCCTGGATACCCGACACGGCCGAAAGTTACACACTTGTGATTTCCCAGGCCCTGGGCCGTGCCCCGGCCGGAGCAGCCCGGCGACACGCCAGTCGAACACATGTTTGATTCTTCGCGCCGGCGCGGCTACATTCAGTGCATGGGCGACAGCAACGACACTCCATCAACCGGCTCCCCCGCCGACGCGGACGGCCGGTTGCATTCCGTGGATTCCTCGCTGACCGAACGGCAGCGCACCATCCTGAACGTCATCCGCGAGTCGGTCACCACCCGCGGCTACCCACCGAGCATCCGGGAGATCGGCGACGCGGTGGGCCTGACGTCGACGTCCTCGGTGGCCCACCAGCTGCGCACGCTGGAGCGCAAGGGCTACCTGCGCCGCGACGCCAACCGCCCCCGCGCCGTGGACGTCCGCGGCGCCGACGACGGGGCCGACACCGCGCGCGCGCCGGTCACCGACGTCGCCGGCTCGGACGCGCTGCCCGAGCCCAGCTACGTCCCGGTGCTGGGGCGGATCGCCGCGGGCGGGCCGATCCTCGCCGAGGAGGCCGTCGAAGACGTCTTCCCGCTGCCCCGCGAGCTGGTCGGCGAGGGCACACTGTTCCTGCTCAAGGTGGTGGGCGACTCGATGGTCGAGGCCGCGATCTGCGACGGCGACTGGGTGGTGGTGCGCCAGCAGCACGTCGCCGACAACGGCGACATCGTCGCGGCCATGATCGAGGGCGAGGCCACCGTCAAGACGTTCAAGCGCGCGGGCGGTCAGGTGTGGCTGATGCCGCACAACCCGGCGTTCGACCCGATCCCCGGCAACGACGCGACCGTGCTCGGCAAGGTCGTGACGGTGATCCGCAAGGTCTGACGAGCCGCGCAGCCCCGTCGGGCGGCCGGCTCAGTCGGCCTTGATGAACCCGTTGGCCTGCGCGACTTCCTCGCTGCTGAGCCAGATTTCGGCGAGCGTGTCGTGGTAGAGCTCGCTGCCCGGGGTGTAGTACAGCCCCGAACGGGCGCTGGCCTTGATCGGATAGCCGTCGGGCACCTGGTACGGGTCGTTCAGCGGCAGGTGGATCGTCGGGCGCCCACCGGCGGCCGGCGCGGCGCCGGCGGCTTCGGGGACCGACTCCGGCACCTCCTCGTCGTCCGTGGCCGCGTGCCGCCCCGCGCGTTGCTCCGCGTCGGACCCCAGGGCGACCGGGACGTCCGGGTCTTCGGCCACCACGGCGTCGGGAATGTCGTCGTCCGCACCATCCTCGGCGTAGGCGACGTCGGGTTCCCCGGCGTCGGGTTCCTCGGCTCCGTCGACAACGAGGTAGGCGGCCTCCGGACGCGTGCGTGGGACGGCGACGTCCGGGTACCCGGGCTCGGCGTAGTCCTCGCCGGGATAGCCCGCGTCCGCGTACTCGGCCTCGACATACTCGGCGTCGGCGTAGCCGGCGTCCTCGGGCTGCGCGTACTCCCCCTGCTCGGGGGCTTCGGCATAGCCCCGCGGGGCCGCATCGGCATACCCGGCCTCGGACAGGGCGGCGGCCGAGACGACGGGGATGGAGTCCGTCTGCACGGCATCGGGGTCTTCGTCGGCGGTCTCGTCGGTCTCCGCGGCCGCGGTGGCGCCGCGGCTCCAACTCACCCGCGCGGGCCCGGCGTCGGGCGGCTGGTGCAGGTCGCCGCGCGCAAAGTGGTCGGTGGCCAGGTCGCCAGTGTCGCCGCCGTCGCCGGCGGCGCCGGTGTCGCCACTGTCGCCGAAGCCGGAGCGCCAGTGCCCCTCGTCTGCGCGCTCGTAGCCGGCGTCGGCGTCGGGCGTGGGCTCGTAGGTTTGGGCCTCGGTCACCTCAGCGGGCCGGCGCCGGGCGCGGCGCCGGCGCCACCCGAGCACCAGCACCACCAGCGCGACGAGCACCGCCAGCGGGATCAGCGCCAGCGGCCACCACCGGTGCCAGTCGAATTTCTTGCCGTGCGAGGGCATCGCCGCGGTGCTCGGCTGGTTCTGCCCGGACACCTGCAGGCCGGACAGCAGGGGGGCCAGGTTCGACGGCTCGGTGGTGAACGAGTTCTTCGCCCGGTTCCACGAGATCTTGCCGCCGGTGAACTGCTGGGAGACCACGTCACCGGCCACGGACTGGTCGCCGACCGGGGCGCCCAGTTTGCCGCTGGCGCCGCGCAGCTTGTCCCAGGCGGCCTTCATCGCACCGCGCACCACGAACGCGCCGTGGTCGTGGGTCCAGAAGATCACCGGCTTGTCGGCCGCGGCGAACGCGGCCACCCGGCTGGCCGGCCCGATGCCCCCGTCGGACTCGTTGGCGGTGGGGAAGCCGAGGTCACTGCCGACCGGGCCGCCCAGCGACTCGTACTTGGCCAGGATGTCGCTCTCGAGGGCGTTCGCGCCGGTGGCGGGGTTGAAGAACACCTTGCCGCCGGCGAAGTTCTGCGCGATCCCGTCGCCGCCGATCGGATACGGCCCGCCCTGCTTGGCGCCCAGCGGGCCGGTCGCGCCGCCCGCCGCCCGCCAGGCCATGTTGATCGCCGCGGCCGGATCGATCGCGACCTGCAGGCCCTTCAGCTGGTCGGCCAGCGCCGCGGGATTGGTGGTGAACTCCTTGGTTTTCCGGTTCCAGGAGATCTCGCCGCCGCTGAACTTCTGGGATGCGACCTCACCGTCGTGGGTCTCGTCGCCGACGGGCGCGCCCAGCACCCCGCCCGAGCTGCCCAGCTTGTCCCACGCCGCGTTCAGCGCGCCGCGCACCACGAACGCGCCGTGCTCCGACGTCCAGAAGATGACCGGCTTGTCGCTGGCGGAGAAGGTGGCCACGCGACTGTCCGGGCCCGCCAGGCCGGGGACCTCGTTGATGGTGGGGAACCCCAGATCGCTGCCGGCCGGACCGCCCAGCGACTCGTATTTGTCCAGGATCGGCCCGAAGATGAATTTCGCCCCGGTGTCGGTGGTGTAGAACATGCGGCCGCCGTCGAAGTCCAGCGCGAACCCGTCGGCAACGGGGTAGACGTCGCCCTTGCGGGCACCCAGCGGCGATGTGTCGCCC